>NZ_NPDU01000059.1 GCF_002811985.1 Leptospira adleri | reverse complement strand
GGAACTAAAAAGTATGTTGACATGGAGAAATTAAAAGAGTTAAAAACTTTAAAGCTCATGGCTTGATCGTGTGAGAAGAGCGCTTCTCAAGTTCTCATTTGTGCGAAACTTTAAGGACACTATCATGAAAACGGATTCTATGGAATTTGTTTTATTCACAATAGAATCCGTTTTTAGAAGTCTCATTGTGGTTCCACAGTCAAAGCCAAATACGACAAAGAGACGGCTCAAACAGCTTTTGCGGAACTTCGGCAAGCGCTCCGATACCAAAAAGAAGCCGAGTCCGTAGGAAATTCTTGCAAAACTTCAGCGAAAAATTCTTCCGCACTTTTAAAGTCGTTTTGAAAAAAACTCAAGACTCCCTTTTCAAATTTTGCCTTGGTTTTGAAGAATTTCTCCGCGTCTTCGCTCTCCGTATCGCAAAATTCCAAAACAGCAAGATCTTCCTTCTTTCCCTTCACAAAAGTTCTTCCTAAGTACCGATAGAGAAAAATCGAAGGATCCGTTAGGGAAGAAAAAGCGGTTTCGCTCAGAAGAATCTTTGCGCCGTAATTTTTTGTTAAACCTTCGATTCGAGAAGCGGTATTGACGGTATCCGAAATCACGGTAACTTCCATCCTGTTTTTTGAACCGATCGTTCCCAACATCACCGGACCTTTGTGAACCGCGATTCCCGTCTCGATCGGCTTATAACCTTGGCGACTTCTATCCACGTTATACGCCTTTAACTGCCTTTGCATTTCGATCGCGGCCAGCAAACCGTCGTCAACGTTCGTTTCGAAAAGCGCCATGATCGCATCCCCGATAAACTTGTCGATGGTTCCGGAATGTTTCTCGACCGCAGGAGTCATTCTCTCCAGGTAAGAATTTAAGAAATTAAAATTCTCTTGAGGACTCATCGTCTCAGAAAGCTCCGTAAACGATCTAATATCGGAGAACAATACCGTCATCTCCTTCTGAATCTGATCGCCTAACGCAACTTGAATCACTTCATTCTTTCCCAATAGATTGATGAGTTTCGACGGAACGAATCTGGCGAAGGACTCGTTCAAACGCGCCTGCCTTTCAATCGAATGATTTTGTTCTCTTATCAGCTCTTTTTGCGCGTCCTGTTTGTCTTTGATCAGTAAGGAGATTCGATCGCCTAGACCCAAAGAAAGCAGAGTAACCTCCAAACCGGAACCGATTTGCATACTGAATTCCGTTATAAAGTTTACCGGAATCGATCCGATCGTCTTGAGCGCGTAGAATACTCCGCCAAAAAGCAAAGCAGAGAATGCAATCATAAAATAACGAGCTGGTCTATAACCGCTTAACAATGCTTTTATGCCGAATCCGAGAATCGAAAATACGGTAAACAATCCTAAGATCGCCACTTGAAAAGCAGCTTGTGTCAGACTGACAAAAAAAGCGGAAATCGAAGCGAGCGCACAAAGAACGATCAAAATCCGATTGAATTTATGCAAGACCGGAAATGTATTTTTTGTGTCCAAAAAATCTCTTGTAAACAGAAGAATACTCAATTCTAAAAGACCGGCTAAAAATGGATTCATCCTTCGAGCTCCCCAGGAAAAATCCGGCCAAAAGTATTCGTAGGCAAAACCGTATTGCGACATGAGGAAAAGCGCAAAGCAGAGAATATAAAAAACGTAATAGAAATAACTCTTGTCCCTCACCGTTAAAAGAAGAAACAAGTTGTAAACCGCCATTGCAATCAGGATCCCGAAATAGATCCCGTTGATATATTGAATATCTCTAATATTCTTATAGAACGCAGCCGGCTCCCATAGTATCAACGGCATTTGCATGCTGTCATCATTCTTAAATCGAAAGTAATAAGTGGATTCTCCCGGCGTCACTCGAATCGGAAAAACGAAAGTATGACTTTTTACGGGCCTCTCCCCAAAAGGTTTTGCGATTCCGACTTCGGTTTTCTTAAATCCATCCGCACTCGGTTCGTAAAAAACGATTTCATCGATCAGCGGAAATGTAATCTCGATCATCTTTTCCTTAGCAGAATCCTCGGGATTAGAAAGGGTGAACTTCAACCAATAAGAAGATTTTGTAAATCCGAATGAAGGACTTTCTTGATCTGAATTTTGAAACGGAAGCTCTTGAACGGAATCGATCGTTTGCGTAGAATCGGGATCTTCCAAAATTTGAGAATAAAGACCTAATCTTACTTGATCGTTCTCTAAGGGGATTCTTTCCCCAAAGATAGGAAGGGATAGGAAAAGAAACAAAAACCCCAAAAACTGCATTTTCACGTAACTCTTTCTCCCTTATTCTTTGATGGAATTGCAGGCAAGAGTTTACACATTTGAAAAACTATAAACAATTATTTATTTCCAAAGTAAAAAACGAAAAGACCCGAAAGAATTTCGACGCCTCGTTCGCTTACCCAGATTGATTACCGATCATAGGATTTGCTATATTAATAGTAACGTTACAAGACAAACGAATTGCAGCTTACTAATGTTAGTCGTTTAACGAAAATAATGCCACGACTTCTTTATGGGGGCTTGTCTCTTGCTTGTAAGATTGTCCTTGCTTTTACGAAATATTCTTAAATTCTTATAAAAGCAAAATTTCACCTGAAAGGAAACGATTTGTAGAACGTTAGCCGAACTCGTCTATTTTTTCATGATACGTATCGAACTTTTTGCGGTTCTTCTTTTCTGGGTGAAACTCCGTGAATTCTTTTAAACGCTTTTGAGAATGCGAACGCAGAAGAATATCCTACGATCCTCGCCACTTCTTCCAAAGTTGCCCCCTGGTCTTGAATCAAACTTCTTCCCTTTTCAATTCGTAGCCTCGACAGATAATCCATAGGTGTGCATCCCAAAACGTCTCGAAAACGATTGGCAAGGGACGCTCTGGAAATTCCCACCGTTCTTGCTAGATTTTCCAACGTCCAGGGATGTGCGGATTTTTTATGAAGGGCTTCTAAGGCCGCTAAAATCTTCTCGTCCTTAAACGCGCTCCTCCAACCCGGCGAAGCGGAAGGATGAGTCTCCAACCAATGACGAATAACGTAATAAAGTAGAATGTCGGTTAATCTTTGAAGAATCAAATCCGATCCGAGTTCCAAATCCACTTCCTGAGAAATCAGAATTAACGTTGTATGCAACGGATGATGAGGAGGAATTTCTCCGGAACGAATTAGAATATGATCGGGAAGCTCCAAAAAAAAAGGATGTTGCGTCGATTCCGGAACTTCGTAGCGAACCGAAACGAAGGTCGTGATCGGAGCTCCGAAGGATTTAGATTCTTTCTTTAGAAGTTCGTTGAACTTTCCGATGTCCATCGCTCTGTGATTCGGAGAAGATACCAGCTCGTGATTGAATCCCTTTGCGATAAAGAGTATATCACCTTTTTCCAAGGGAATACACTTCCCTCGAAAACGAACAAAACAGGAACCCTGAGAAATCAGATGAAATCCTCCGCTCCGTTCACACGGAAAACGAAGTCCCCAGGCTTGATACATCGACCTTCTCGCTAAAATATCCGTCTTCCAAGCAGCGGCCGTAAGAATTTCCGAAAGTAGATCCATAATACAATTTTAGCTCCAAATATCCAAAAGTCGATCTATTTATACGATTGGATATGCTTTTTGGATTCTGAGACATAGCCAGATTTTTCATTTTAGGCTAACATCTTTTTAGGAGAACGAACTATGAAAGTATTTGTATATGCAGGGACCGGACTCGTCTCGGGCCTAGTGGTGGATAATCTATTAGCAAAAGGTCATGAAGTCTACGCAAGCACAAGAAACCCGGATTCCGGTAAAAAGGCGTCAAACCTTCACTGGGTAAAAACGGATGCCTCTCAGCCAAATTTAGGACTTGAAATTTTAGACAAAGTGGATCGGGCATTTTTTCTTTGTCCCCCCGGTTATACGGATCAATTCTCGGTCCTTAACCCTTGGATAGAAAAGGCTAAGTCTAAAAAATTACAGAAAGTTGTACTTATGACGGCAATCGGCATAGACCATTCTCCTGAAGATCTTCCGTTTAGAAAGTTAGAGATCTCGCTCGAAAAATCGGGGCTCGCATACAATATCATTCGACCCAATTGGTTTATGCAGAACTTTCAGACTTTCTGGATTTCAGGAATTTTGAAGGACAAAAAAATCTACTTCCCCGGAGGAAACGCTAAGGCCAGCTTTGTCGACGCAAGAGACATCGCTTCTTCGGCAGTAACGCTCTTATTGGATGATTCTTCCAGCGGGAAGGGTTTCACTCTTACCGGTAAGGAGGCGATCACCCACGACGAGGTCGCTCAAAAGCTATCGAAGGCGACAGGGCTGAACATTATCTTCGCGGACATAACATCCGAAGATTTTAAAAATGGTTTAGTGAGCGCGGGAGTCTCGGAAGATTATGCAAACGTTTTGGTTTATATCGCGGGTGCTCTCAAAGATGGACACGCTGCTCCGATCTCAAACGCCGTAAAGGAAATCACCGGTAAAGATCCGATCACTTTCGATCAATATGCCGGCGACAATAAAAAAGCCTGGTTGAATTAGAAATTCTTGATAGGCCCGATTCAAATTCGGGCTCATCTTTCTTCCTAAAAATCAGTCGTTCATGATTTTTTCACTGAGAATCGGAAAATGATTTAAAAGAATTTTTCAAAATTCTTAAAACAAGAATTGCAAAAAGTCTAATTTCTTATCGAATAATTTACGTTTAGAAAGGAGAATTTCGATTTATGAAAATCAAAGGAATTGCACTAGCGTTCTTACTGTCCGCTTCCGTGCTACAAGCGGAACCTTTTCAACTCAAAAGCCCGGAACTCAGCGCGGGAAAACTAATCGCCGACGAACAAGTGTTTAACGGTTTCGGATGTACCGGCGGAAACGTTTCCCCTTCTCTTTCCTGGTCAGGACTTCCAAAGGACACAAAAAGCATCGCAGTCACCGTTTATGATCCGGACGCGCCGACGGGAAGCGGATGGTGGCACTGGATCGTTTTCAATCTTCCTGCAACGTCAACTTCTCTTCCTGCAAATGCGGGGAATTTAGAAAAAAATCTTCTGCCAAAAGAAGCCGTCCAAAGTAGAACCGACTTCGGAACCGGCGGTTACGGCGGACCTTGTCCTCCCAAAGGAGACAAACCACACCGTTATATCTTCACCGTTTACGCTTTGAAGGATAAAATCGGAGCGGATCAGAATTCTTCCGGCGCTTTGATCGGCTTTTATATCAATCAGCTGAAAATCGGAGAGGCAAAAATCACCGCAAAATACGGAAGATAGAATTCTCTCTTCCGATTTGATTTATCCCTTTCGACAGAATATCTGCCGGGAGGGATAAATTTTACCATTTTATTTTTTAAGAATTCTGTAAAGTTCTCGATTTCCTATCGAACCGCAACTTCAAACCGGAGACAAAGTTACGGAATGAAGGCTTAACAATTTTTCCTTTCCTTTTACTTTCACTTCCCCCATTGCGGCGGTTTGAAATTCGTTTCCGACTCGGTTCAGAACTTCCTGAGAAACTAAAAATTCCACATTCAATTCTTTGCATGCAGATTCGATTCGAGAAGCCGCGTTCACAGCGTCGCCGATCACGGTGAATTCTAATCTTTCTTCGGTCCCTATATTTCCGCAAATCGCCTCTCCAAAATGAATTCCGATTCCTTGTCTTATTTCCGGCAAACCTTCTTTCTCTCTTTGAATATTCAGTTTTTTTAATGTCTTTTTCATCTCGATTCCGGCCGTCATTGCATTGCGACAATCCGCGTCCGTGGATTCCGGTATTCCGAATGTCACCAAAATTCCATCGCCGATAAACTTATCCACGGAACCTCCGTTTTCAAATACGACTCTGACCATTTCCTTATGATATTCCGTCAAAAGAGAAATCACTTCGGCCGGAGAAAGTTTTTCGGATATCGAGGTAAAGTCTCGAATGTCGCAAAATAAAACCGCGATGTTTTGAATTCTTCCTCCGGGCGCAAAAAGATTATCCTCTGCGGTGATTCTTTGAATCACTCCGGGAGAAAAGTATCTTCCAAGCTGCGAACTTTGTCTTTCAAGAAGCGCAGATTCCTTCAATAGAGTGCGGGCAGTAAAAGCTATAAAAGAGACGATTCCTCCGTATAACAATACTAAGGCGGTCATGGAAAAATAATATTCCGGATTTGCCTTGGGTGATAAAAAAGTTTCGGAAAGACTGGAAGTCCATTCCACATTCGGATCTTTCCGCACGTACAAAAACATCCAAACTGAAATCGCAAGAGATCCCAAAGACACTAAAATCGGATATAGCGGTTTGAGAGACAGGCCGCTCAATAAAATGAACACGGCTGCCACCGGAATGAAACCGGTCTTCATAAGATAAGTTTTCGGAATCGCCTCGCCTCCGACCGAATCATACCAGGTCCAGGGAAGAATGGAAAGAATTAAGAGATCGACGCTTACTCCGGCCCAGCCCGCGATTCGATTGTCGTCCTTTAGACAAAATCTTTCCTTCGATAAAAACCAAACCATCGCCGCTGAAGCAAACGCAGCCCCCACATACAATACGAGAATCCAGATTCTTTCCATGGCGCTTTGTGAAACATTCAGGCTGGGCGGAATAAAGGAAGCGCAATGATCATCCTGAGAACATATCCGATTCGAAACGCTCGTTTTTCTTTTTTCCCGAGAATATCTTCCGTTGGTTGCATCGTCATCTACCTTTGTAATATGATAAAAACATAAACATTCTCAAGTTTCGCTTAGAAATGTGGAACTATAATAATCGGATTTTACCTTTGATACGCTTATTTTTACTGACCGTCTCCAAAAGAACTCTTCGCTTAACATTTTCCTTTTTAATAAGAAACATTAGTCTAAAATAAATTCTTTACAATCTCATATTTTTTCTGACAGTTTTTTCCCGGAAGGATTAGCTCCTACCATGAAACGGCTGTTTTTATTTTTAATTTTTCTCATTTTCCGTTTCCCGAACTTTTTACCCGAACTACCTTCATCCGGCAAACGAACCTGTTACATTCATCTTTCGCTACAGACGACTCGGTAAAAAAATTGAAATAGATCGCCGATTTAAGCTTTACCGCGGACGCTTTCGCCGCCCTTCGGAAAGATATCTATCGTTTGCCACAAGCACAAATAACGTTTCGAGGAAAGAATCGCAAAAGGTGTGATTTTTGAAAAATATAATGAAAAAGTCCTTTTCGATTTTCGAAATCACTTCTAAAAATCCATTCAATATTTCTCGATAATAGAAATTATTTCGACAAGACTCCGATTTTCGTTGATTGAGGAATATATTTTTTGTTTAAGAGAATGTTTGACGGCTCTGCCATTCTCTATCTTAATGATGGCGGGAAATCCGACCACATTCAATTTATATAACATTCTTGCGAGCATCCGATTTTTTTCGATCTTGGATTCCGGTCTCCTTCCGTTCATGTAAACGACGAGTATCTCTGGATTCAAAAAGGGTAAAATCTCCGCCTCTATCTTTTCTTTGCTATTTCTCCGAGAAGTGTAAAAAAAGAATTTCCTTCCTTCGAATTCCTTTAAGAATTCTGAATATTCTATTTTTCGCTTTTTACGTAAGTTTCTTAGAGCGAGTTTTGAAACAAAAAAGATTAAAATCGAAATGGAAAGAAAAATCAAAAATGGCATCACCGGACTCGAATACTCGGACGGATTAAGGTTTCTTTTTCACAAAACAAAAACAATCGGTGGTATGATCCATAACCATCCCAGTTGCTTGCATAAACGCGTAACAAATCGTAGATCCCACGAACTTGAAACCTCTTTTCTTTAAGTCCTTGCTCATCGCTTTAGATTCGGAGGTTTCGCTCGGCACTTCCCGGTTCGTTTTCCAAGAATTGTAAATCGTCTTTTGATTCACAAAGCTCCAGATGTATTTGTCAAAGGAACCGTATTCTTTTTGAATATTCAAAAATTCTTTAGCGTTTGTGACAGCCGATCGGATCTTCAATTCGTTTCGGATGATTCCTTCGTCTTTGAGAAGAGATTGAATCTTTTTTTCTTTGTATGCCGCGACTTTTTCAGGATCAAATCCGTCGAAGGATTCCCTATAAGTTTCCCTTTTTCTCAAGATCGTGATCCACGAAAGACCGGCCTGCGCCCCTTCTAAAATCAAAAATTCGAAAAGTTTTCGATCGTCGTGAACCGGAATTCCCCATTCTTTATCGTGGTAGCGTACGTACAACGGATCTTTGCTTGCCCACGCGCATCGCGTTTTCTCGGATTTTTCTTTCATTTTTCTTCTTTGACTTTAAAAATTTTCGAACGAACCTTCAATCTAAGAATGGAAATCGAAATTTTCCATCCTCGTCCGGTGTAATCTCGTGAACGTTTTCTATCGCGTCCGTATTCAAAGGTCCGAAAATATGAGGAAAAATATTCTTTCCTTCTTCCTTCGAAAATTTAGAAGAATCACTCGTTTCGAATTTCAATTCAGAAATTAATTTCCCCGTATTCACAACGAGAAGAACCAGATCCTTCCTGCCGGAAAAGATCCGATTTGCAGTGTCTTCCACCTGATTCTTCTTTGAGCTATGGATAAAACCTTCCTTCTCGAGAGAATCGGTGATATAAGAACCGGTTTTGAGCGCTTCTTCGTAGTCTTTTTTAGAGGCGATATTGTAGATATACTGGGGATTAGATTCTACCATCTTGCGATATGATCTTCGGCCCAACCTTGACCGTTTGCGATCTTATATTCGTTTTTTCCAAGACGAATGATCCCTTCGAATTTTCCGATCATCTGATGTACGGAGGAAGCGAGAATTCCGGTGTTAGTGGTCGCCTTTCTGTGAAATTCGGGAACGAACCGCAAATCGATCGCTTGGGAATCCTTCGTATAAAGACGCCAAGGTTTCATCCAATTTTCCTTATCAATCTCAAAAACTGCGTTAGACGGAATCTTGTAGATTCTTCCGTTTACCAAGATCGCATTTTCAGTCGTTCCGGTTTCGTCCGTCCACCCGGCCCCGAGATTGATCCCGATCCTTTCGCCCGCGTTAACCGCCACCATCGACGCCCAGTTCCATTTTGTGGAATAAGGCCAAACCCCTCTTCCATAATCCAAACAAGCGAAGGAATTCTCCGGTTCGAATTTGTGTTCCATCGCCCCGTATCGAACGGTTCCGCTAGCGCCAACTCCGAATAGTTTTTCGGTAAATTGAAATCTTCTCTTGGACCAAGGAACGACTACGTTGAGCGTTTCCCAATTCTCCGGTACGGGAATAAAAAGTTCGGCTTGAACCGGGATCTTGTTTCTGGGTGAAAAATTTACGGATAGACGATATCCTTCTTCTTCCCAAAAGAATTGAAGCCTCGCGTTGTTTCCGATATAAGTCGCGTTGCTTCCCAGAAGCTGCCCTAAACTCACTCCCGATCCGAATGGGGTAAGAATGGTTCCTTCTTCGAAATCTCCCGTTTTGCGATTGAGCCAATATACGAAAATGACTCCAGCGTAGTCCACGTCCGAAATCGTAAACGAAGCCAAGAAGTTTTCGTCATAGACGCACCAATAATTCCATTTCTTTTTCCGAAGATAATGCCCGCTCAAATTGCACCGATGCAAAGGCTTTTTGGACCAACCAACCGCGTTTAAATTCAGGTTTCCGGATTTATCGCAAAGATTCGTTTCTTGTCTGATTTCTGTCTCTAAGTTCATCTCTGAAAAACTCTTTTTAGGATAATGAGTACGGATACCAAGCCCGCCTTGAGAAGTCGAGATCTTTCCGTCCGGTCAAGATCTCGTTTTATCATAGGTTGATATCCCCTACGGACAGTTAATTTCTTTCCAAATTATAATTAGTTCTCCAAGTTTTACCAATCTTACTTCTTGAAAGAATGCACAATCTTTGATAGATTATTCAAATACGTAAGAATGCTATTTTAGAATTTTTTTAGGTGTAAAATGAGATCTTATCTTACCATCCCGATTCTCTGGGTTTTACTTCATTCTTGCGTTCCTGGCAATGAAATGAACTCGGGAAATCCGAGGACGAGTGAATACTGGGTGAGTCAATTTCTCGCCGGGATTCTCGCGGGAATTCATCCGATTATCTTTCGCGAAAATACAGGAACCTTGGAATGGACAAAACTTGTAGGGAAATCGGGCGCAAGCAGCCGGGGCAAGGACGCAGTCTTGGATCCGTCTCAGAACGTCGTAGCAGTCGGTGAAACCGACGGCGCCCTTTTTAACGGAAGTGTGATCGGATCCCAAGATTTAATCATCGTCAAATACAACGCTACAGGCGACGTCGTCTGGGCTCGGCAAATGGGAGCGTCCGGAGCGCTCCTTACGGTGGTTGGAGTCGCGACGGATCAATTCGGAAATTCTTATGTTGCCGGATATACGAACGCCGCTTTCGCGGGGCCTCTTCTGAGCGGTCAGGATCTTTTTGTGGTCAAGTTTTCTTTGGACGGAACTCCGCTCTGGAGCAAACAAGTCGGGCCGACCGGAGGAAGTTATTTTCTAAATCCGACGGACATCTGCGTGGATAGTCTCGGAAATTCCTTCGTCGCAGGAGACACAAACGGACCTTTCGGCGGCCCGGTCTCGGTCGGCGGAACCATGTTCGTGGTTCGTTTTGATTCTTCCGGAAACCAATCCTGGGCGACTCAGCTTTCCGTTACGGGCGCGAATACAACCGCAAGTGGACTCGCCTGCGATTCCGCTTCCGGCTCGGCTTTCGTCGCGGGTTGGGGAGGCGCGAATTATTCTGCGTTAACCGTTCCCGGGATCGGCGGAAACGATCTTTTCGTTTTTAAATACGACTCGAGCGGAAACAGACAGCTCTTCAATCACATAGGTCAAACTGGCACGGAAGTTCTTACCGGATCGATCACTTTCGATCGCTTCGGAAACGTTTTTGTCGGAGCCAATAGCAACGCCGACTTCGGTTCGGGAAACACCGGAGCCGCTTACCCTGGAACCATCTTTAAATTCGGCGCAAACGGAACTCAACAATGGGTTCAGCAATTCGGCGCAAATTTAGGATCATCGTCAACGACGGTTATGTCCTTATCCACGGATTTTGTCGGAAACGTTTTTTCTACCGGATTTACGACCGGAAATTTGCTGACCGGCTCGAGCGCGTCCATCGGCAATTACGATTTATTTTTTACAAAATACAACTCGCAAGGACAACAACAGTGGCTTCGTCAGATAGGAACCCCCGCCGCTACCTTGATGGGTTACGCAGCGGTCATCGATCCCGAAGGCGCACTCTACGCAACGGGTTCCGCAAACGGAACCATCAACGGAATCTCCATTAACGGAACTCAGGATTTGTTTTTGGTCAAATATCGCTAATCGAATCTCGAAAGAATTTCTTTTCTATTCAAAAAAGATCCTTTTGTCAGAAAGGATCTCAAAGACCGCAAACCATGAATCGAAATCGAAGTATCATTCACGTCGGACTCAGCGATTTATTTTTACCGATCGTCGTACGATCCAAATCCGAAATCCTTCAGTTCCAAGCCAAATTGGAAGAATTGGGAATCGAAATCACGGGAACCAACTACGGTCCGAATCAAAACGTTCTCACAAGACAACTTTCTCAATCGGTTCTTACGATCCAAGTGATCAACGCGGGACCGAATATCACGCAGCTCTTGATCATTTCCGAAAACCCGGACGGTTCCTTGGAATCCATCGAGGAGGATTTTGAAAGGGTCATCGAAGCCTTCGATAACGTCTGGCAAATCCAAGGGAAGAATGTGGTGAAAAGCGATCTTACCGTTCGTCTCCTCACGGACGCTTCCACGGAACACGCGTTCGGCGAGATCTGGGAAAAACGTCTCAAACAAAACAGGGATAGCCTGCAGCAACTCGGAAGACCGATCTTAGGAGGAGGACTTCGTTTTGTACTTCCTCCCCTCAATCCTCAGGATCCGGAAGATCACGGAATCGAAATCAAAATCGAATCTTTCTTTCCCGATCCGCGCAAAATTTTCATCGAAGCGATCTTTCTCTGGGGCGCTCCTCGGATGATCTCCGAAAAGTGGAACGCCTCCGATCGAATCCAAAAAGTAATTCAATACGTGGAACAACATCTGATCACTTTTTTAGATCAGGACTAAACCCCGGCTTAGCGATCTGCAGCGCGCCGAAGGCGTTCTTTGTCGAAGACAAAGAACGAGCGGGAATCCGCGAGCGCGGAAGAAGCGCGACCGCCCTTCCGAGGGCGGGAAGCCCCGCCAATGCCTCGAAAAAAATTTCAAAAAGAAACGGATTCCCTTGAATTTTTGTCCGGGGAAAACCCTATTCTTAGAAATTAGGACCTAGCCCATGATTCGTTTTTTACACAGCGCCGATCTGCACCTCAGCCAAAAGGAAAAGGACTATTCCCTTTCCGTTCTCAAAGAGATCGTTTCGATCGCGTCCGAAGAACTCTGCACTCATATCCTTTTTTGCGGCGACCTCTTCGACCGAAACAGCGACATCGCCGCGCTCAAAGAAGAAGTCAGATCGATCCTCCAATCCTTTCCCGGAAGAATTTTTTATATCCCCGGCAACCATGAGGAACTCGGCCTCCCCGAAGGGACTTACCCGATCTCCGCGGATCTTTCCCCCATGCTCTATCCTCAAAAAGGGGAAAACGTAAAACTCTGGCTGGAAGAAGTCGACGGAGTTTCCGCGGAATTTTTCGGATTTCCCTTCAACAGAAATTTAGATTATTCGAATATTCAATTTAAGGAAAAGAAGGTTCAGTATAGAATCGCGCTCCTTCACGGAACGGAAACGAAACTCGTGGAATACCTCGGTCCTTCTCCGGAGGAAGCCGATTCCATCCTGGACTCGGGACCGTTTTTAGAAGCGAAGTTCGACTATCTCGCGTTAGGTCATATCCATTCCAAACGTCACGAAGTTTCCGGTTCCCTCCTCAAAGCGTATCCCGGTTCTCCTCGTATCGTTTCTCAGGGAGAATCGGGAGTCCGGACCGTAAACATAGTTTCTCTGGGTAAAAACGGAACTCCGGTTTTGAAAGAAAGAATCGTTTCCTCCGCCGGAGAATTTAAGGACTTTTCCATTTCCGTAACTCTTTCGGGTGAAATTCCGGAACTCGAAAAGACCGCCTCTCTTTTTTCGAAAACGGACACGGTTCGAATCCGCGTCTCTGGAATCGTGGAAGACGAACACGTCGTCTCCGAAACCTTGAATCGTTTCACCGAATCCGCCCGTTGCAGAAAGATAGAAATCAAAACCTCGGATCTCAAAACCTCCTCGGCCCTCATCGATAACCCGGTCGCAAAACTATTTTACGAAAAGCTAATGGACCTTCAACGAAGCTGGTCCGGAGCGGACGCTCCCGATTGGAACGAAATTTTGGTCTTAGGTCTGGAACAAATCGAAGAAAACGCGGGGAAAAACGAAAGATGATCTCCAGACTAAAACTTCTCAAATTCGGTAAGTTCAATCAATCCGACTTCGAACTCGGCTCTTCCGTTACGATCTTTCAAGGAAAAAACGAATCCGGTAAAACTACGATCTTCGACGCGTTTCGTCTCGGAATCGGAAGTAAGTTTCTCACAGCGAGCCAGGAACCGAAAAAAAGCATTCTTTCCCGATACGGGGACAAGAGCTTGGAAGGTTATCAAGTCGTGGGAGAAATTCCGGAACTTTCCAAAGAATCGGCTCCTCAGTACGTTCATTGTATTTCTCTTCGGGAAGGAGAATTGGAATTCGCGTTTAACAACGAAAAGATCATCAAACCGGAATTTTTACGGAGCAAACTTCTCAACAACGGAGTGAACTTGGAAGGAATTTCGAGCGATCTCAAAAAAATCCATTCTCCAAAAACGAACAGCAAAGACTGGACTCACGTTGAAAATCTCAAGAAAGAAATTACAAATCTCAAATCCAAAAGAATTCTTCTTACGTCCGAAATCGAAAGTCTTCATTCCAGAAATAAAAACAACGTGGAAATGGAAGGAAAACACGTCAAAGATCGGGAAAGGGCGAACGAGATCAAAGACAAACTAACGCAACTTGAAAAGGAATTCTTATTGGATTCTAAGATCCAAAAAAAAATCCAACTCTTAGATTCTCTTTCCAAAATCCAGAGATTGAAAACTCTCGAGGAAACTCTGAAAAAGAATTTTCTCTATTCCAAAGACGAATCCTCGATCTACGAAAATTTTCAGAAAGAAATCGATCAAGTTCAATCTTCACTCACATCTTCGGAAGCGCTCCTTCAGGACAAACAAAAGGCGATCGACCTCAAAAGGAAAGAACTCGATTCCCTCAAAAACCAACTTCCGCTTTTACAAAAGATGAAATCGAAAGCGGAAGAATCGATGGAAAAGATCGACAAAACTCTGAGAGAGGAAGGTTTTACCGAAGAAGTCCGCACCGATCTTTCCGATTCCAATCAAAAACTCGTCGGCGCCGGAATCGCGGGTTTCGGTTTTCTGGGTTTAACGGGGATCCTGATTTCTCTTTTAGTTTCGAACGTTTCTCCCATCGGACTTCTGATCGGATCTCTGCTTTGCGCGGGCGCCATCGGGATCGGGCTTTATCTGTTCACGCGTAAAAAGGAATCTTTGGAGATTCGTTACAGTTCCGCAAAGGAGAAAGAGGAGGTTTCCAAAAGATTAAGCGAATGGAATCTAACGTTTCCGGAAAATCAAATCTCCTCCGTCGAAAGAATGGACGTTCTTAGACAATTCTTATCCAAACAGATTCAAAATTTTGAAAGTAGATCGGAACAGGCGGAAACTTCGGAGAAAGAACTCGAAAGGTTATACGAAACCCTGGAAACGATCCGATCCAAGAGCAAACTCGAAAAGGAAAAACTTTCCGAACTTCAGACCAAAAGAAATTCTTGGCTTGGCGAAAAAAGGGTCGTCTCCGTTCAAGACTATCACAAACAAATAGCGGAGTTTCAATCCCAGTCCAAAATTTTCGCAGAGTCCTCGCAAAAACTCAGATCCGCAAACGCGGGAAAAAGTCCGGAGGAATTGGAAATCCTATGGAAAACCGAAATTTCAACGTTAGACGAAATTCCGACGCAAGGCCTTTCCGAATCCGAAAGAATCTCCAAAAACGCTCAAAAGAAAGAATTGGAGACCGAATTTCATTCCCTTGAAAAAAGATTAAACGAACTCAATACCGTAATCAAAGTGGAAGATTCGAGAATTCAGGATTCTCTTCCCGAAAAAGAAAAGGATCTCATTTTCACTTTGCAGATTCTCTCCGAGAAAGAAAAAGAATTATCGAGATTGGAATCGAGACGAAGATCGGCGAAGATCGCTCAGGAAATCGTCGAGGATATTTCCAAAGACCAATCCTTTCAATTTGTTTCGATCGCTTCCGAAATTCGAAAGGACCTCGATCTTCTTCTTCCAAAAAGGGAAGTTTCCTTCGAAGCGCTCGATAAAAAAGAACTGATCAAGATGGAAGACGCGACCGGTCAACTCCGCTCTATCGAGCACCTTTCCGGCGGAACGCTCGCTACGTTTTACTTGATCTTCAAGTTATTATTGGCTCGCAAAACGGTCCCGAAAAACGGAATTCTTCTGTTAGACGAACCCTTCGTCCATCTGGATCCGGTAAGAATTCAATCCGCGCTTTCTTATCTCAAAGTTTTTCAAGAAGAAACGGATTATCAAATTTGCTTTTTTACAAAACAAGAAGAACTTTCCGAGACGATCTTAAAAACTTTTCGGGACGCCAAAAAAATCCCCCTTGAGTGAGATTTGAATCGGACCTTTCGGGGAGTTCATTCTAAAGGAAGAATCCGTTATATGCAAAGATTCTTAAATTCCATTTTCCAAAACGAAATAAAAGATAAGTAACCTTTTTGAATATTCCGGACTTTCCTCGTTTTACGATTCATTCGCAAAACAAGGAATCGATCTCATTTTTATCTATGAAATTTATTTCTGATTGACCTTACGTCGGCGAGAGATAGCCTTTCTTAAATATTTTATCAGAGGTCAAAGTTGAAAACTCTATCTAAAAGAATTCTCATCCTATTTTTTCTTTCCCAAGTTTATAACTGTCTGTTATTTGATACTCTCGGAATCGCTCCGGGAAGAATCAAAGGTTCCGAAGCGGCGGGCGAAATCAGAGACGCGGCGATCGTCACCGATTTGATCAACTCGACCATTTTAAATGGCCGCGCTTCTGTTTCGATTCTTTCGCTTTTATCGGACCAATTAGCCGGCATCAAATCGGACGGCAAATACGTGAAAACCGAAGTCGACGATTGTATCGCCGAGATCAAGGGTTTGAGCGGTTATCTCATCGGCGCTCCCCTTACGATTGTACTTCAATCCAAATGTTCTCTGAAAGAAGACAAGGTTATCTTAGATTCTCCTTTCCCAGAACTTTGATTTCATTTTATCGAGCCGGATCCCGGCTCGATTCCGATTCCCTTCGCGGGAAACGTTATGCGCCTTTCGTTTTAAATTTTACCGAAAATAAAATCCTCTTCCTCGTCGACGGAATTTGAAAACTTCGGTTTCACAGCGGTTCTACTTGGGGCTGACTTGAAGTCCGCTTTCAAACGCTCTTAATAAAAAAAATGTTTTTTAGGAACTCCGACAAATTGAAAGGTTTCTATCAAAGATAAAAACTTCCAAAACGGAAACGGATCTTCGAACGTATCATAATTCTATCTTGTAAAAACGGCGACACTTTCCAGATGACTCGTATGCGGAAATAAATCCACCGGAGTCAATTTTTCGTATCGAAAGGATTTTGTAAGATCCAAGGCGTCTCTTCTCAACGTTTCCGGATTGCAGGAAACGTAAAGGACCCTTTCCACTTTAGAATTGAGTAATATCTTTTTAGTCTCCGGATCCAATCCTTCCCTCGGCGGATCGACGATTACGACGTCCGGCTTTTCGTTCAAAGCGGCTTGTAACGTCTGAAGAACTTTACCTTTCGTGAAGACTGCGTTTTCCACTTGATTCGCCTTCGCGGCCCCGATCGCGGATCGGATGGAATTCGGATTCTCTTCAAGACCGATCACCTTCTTGGATTTGGAAGCCGCGTAGAGAGTAATCGTGCCGATCCCGCAATAAGCGTCCACTACGACGGAACCCGAAGGGAGGTCGTCTAAAACAAGATTGTAAAGGTTTTCGATTTGAAACGGATTGACTTGAAAGAATGTGGAAAGGCCGATCTGAAAGTTAAGTTCGCCGATCTTCTCCTTTACAAAATGCCTCCCATACCAAGTCGTCTCCTTTTCACCGAGAACCACTTTCGTATTTCTCTGGTTTACGTTCTGCAAAATTCCGACGACTTCCGCCTTGGACTTTTCCTGACTTAAGAATTGTTTAATATACGAATGTAAGCTGTTCGTGATATTCTTTCTTCCCGGAATTTCGTTCGCGTTGGTCACGATTCCCACGAGAATTTCCTGCGAAGCGCGCGCCTTTCTCAAAACGATATGTCTCAGAAGTCCGTTTCCGTTTTTTTCAAAGTAGGGACTTAGATTTTCGGTTCTTGCCCAGTGTCTTATCGCAGAGGCCACGACGGTAAGATCCGCGTCCTGAATTCTACATTCTTTCTGATCGATGATAAAAGTATTTTCTTTGTTGTGCAGCCCGAGGGTAAGAACCGTCTTTTTGCCGATCTTCCTATGTCCGAACGGAAGCTGAACCTTATGACGATACATCTGATCCTTCGGACTTTTTACGATCGTCCGAATGTCCAATCCCTTAAAACCTCCGAATTGTTTTTCGATCTCTTCCTGTTTCAGTTGAAGTTGTTTTTCGTAACCGATATGCAATCGATCGCAACCGGCGCACTCCGGGTAGTGTTGACAGGATTGACTTGCGGGAGGTTTCATTCTCCTTTCAGGCTTTCGATTCTATCCTCTCTGTCAATTGAATTCGATCTTCAATGCCGCTTACATCAGATAGATTTTTCCGTGTTTGTCCTGGATCGTAGGATCGGCTCCGTGTTTCAGAAGGAGCTCGGCAAACTCGGACATCCCGTGAGAAGACTTCGCCAAGTTCATACAAGTCACTCCGTCAAAATCCTGGACGTTAGGATCCGCTCCCTTCTCCAGAAGAAATTGAAAAGGAAAAAGTTTTCCTTCGTTCACGCAGTGATGGAGCGGACTCATCCCGTTGTTGTCTTTTTGATCGAGATCGGCTCCGAAAAAAACAAGCAGAGATAAAAGATCCTGGGAAGAATCTTCCAAAATAGAATGGATCAACGGAGTCATTCCGGTAATCTCATCCGATAGATTCGGATCGGCTAAAAATTCCATGAGAATTTCAACGGCTCTCGGATTCTGATACTTAACCGCGAGTGAAACCGGACCCATTCCGTGATAGCGCGACGCGTTCGGATTCAACCCGTCCGTCAAAAGACTTCTCAAACGGGATGTGTTTCCCTTTTTAATCGCTCTAAAAAAAAGGAATCTTTTCCAAAATGAAATCTTACTTTCCTGATTCGAATCTTCTTTAAGTTTGTCCCGAGTCATAGAACCCCGCTCTCGAATGGATTTTGTCTTCGATCCATTCTCCGTATCACCGAATTATACTAAAAAGAACCGGGTCTTGTATTGTAAAAAAGGGACAAAATTCTATCTCTCAGCCCGTACCAAATCAAAGGAGAATATCCTGAAAGCGCGACGAACTCCTTGGTCAAATGAGATTGATCGTAATACCCCGCGTTCAAGGCCAGTTCGCTTAGATTTTGATTTTCCAGTTTCATCCACGCGGCGTTTTGAAAACGTACGACCCGCGCGAATTCTTTCGGATTGTATCCGATTTTTTCCTGAAACTTTCGCTCCAAAGTTTTTTTGATCACTCCCAAATCCTGAGTCAACTTTGAAATAGGAATTTTGCCTTGGCTCGAAACGATCCTTCTTACTGCCTCGGCTACGACCGGATCGGTTTCTTTTTTAGAATTCAATAATTTTCTAAAATACTCGTTCGATAGACTCACTCGGCCTTGAAAAGAATCCGCGTCCCGAATTCGGTTAATAAAATCGGAATATTCCACGTTGTTCGGAGTTTGCAGATCGCCGAAATGACTTTTGATTTCTTTTCCGGGAATTTTAAAAAATTCAGAAAACGCTCCGGGAATCATCCTGACGTTAAAAAATCCGACCTTCCCCTCGGGAGAAATCCGAAAGGGAGAAAGATGATTTCCGACGATATGTCCCCGGGAAGAATTCCATTCTTCTTTTCCATTTTGAAACGTGCCGATTAAAATCGGATCCCGATAAGAAATATGAATCTCATTTTCTACGGAAGGGAATACTTTCGGCAATTCCGTCAAAGCCGCGGAAGAATCGGATTCCCAACTCCAATAACAACCGATCCAAGGCGCCAGATCCAATTCACATTGCGAAAACAAAATTCTCATTTCGACTCTCGGATCTTTTTTACCAGCTCCCGATTGGATTCCTGTCTTAGCACCGCATTCTTAAATCTTCTCGTCTCGTCTTCGGTTTCGGGTTTGATCTGCGGAACAGGACAGGGTTTTTTAGATTCGTCTAACGCCACGAAGGTGAGATACGCGGTCGTCGCCCTTACGATGGTCCCCGTGTACGGATTTTCCTTCGAGACCTGAACGCCGACTTCCATCGAAGTTCTTCCGGTATAATTGACGCTCGCCTTTAAAATTACGTGATCGCCTACCGCAATCGGAGCTATAAAGTTGAGACGATCCACGCTCGCGGTAACGGCTTCCTTTCCGCAATGCCTTTGCGCGACCATGACCGCGATCATATCGATCCAATACATTAGAGTTCCGCCGAACAAAGTTCCGTAGTGGTTTGCTTGATCGGGCATTACGATATGTCTGGTTTCCACGGAACTCTGGTGCGGTGTTTTTAAATTTTCCATTCGATTACTTTAATATACTTCTTTCCACTTCCATGTAAAAATGATCCGGCACTTTCCCGGCCGGCCCGCTGAAACTTCTCGTTTCCACCGTCTGAAATCCGAGCCCGTTGTAGAGTCGAATCGCTGCGTCGTTCTTTTGCGAAACATCCAAGGACAAGGTTTGAAACCGTGGAAATTCATTAGCCATAAAACGGATGAGATTTTTTCCGATTCCTTTTCCTCTGTATTTTTCGGAAACCGCTATGTGTCCGAGATAAAGTCTTCCGGATTTAGGCGGACGAATCATTCCCTCGGTCACGAGTCCCCGCGCCATTACCTTCGGAGCCGCGAACCCGTACACGGAAACGATTCTCAAGGCGGTCCCTCCGTTTAACAAAAGAAAGGAAGGTTGTCTATAACTCATGATCGAACCGACGACTTCTCCGTCCGATTCCGCCACGTAATGATTCTTATATGAGATCGTGTTTCCTCGTTTGATAAACGAAGTGCGGAGAAAATCAAAGGGCGTTTTGGATCCTTGGGTGAACACGTAATCCCAAGCGGCAGGGCCTGAAGAATAAATCAAAGGAACGATTGTATCTACGTCCTTGGCTTCGGCGGGTCGGATGATGATCGATGGATTCAATATTATCCTCTTTATTTTCGCTCTAAGTTAAAAGAATTCATTCCCGACTCAAGCGAGAAATTCCCTTTCGTTGACCTTCAAAATCGCGCGAAGGACGTCGCTTCGAGTGATCATTCCGATGACCTGGGCCTGCTCGTTCACGACCGGTAGACATCCGATTCTTTCCTCGAAAAGGACTTTCGAAATTTCTCCGATTCCTGCATAAATCTGGACGGAAAGCACTTTCGTCTTCATGATGTCGCCTATCGTTTTTGCTAATCCGACATCCTTTCCTTTCGTCAGTTGCCATCTCATCCAATCCCGATCGGAAAGAATTCCGCATAACGTGGATTCGTCTTTGATCACGGGAACGTGTCGGAATCTTTTTTGAAAAAATATCTCTTCCGCTCTTTCGATCAGATCCGTCTCTTCAAAACTGACCACGTGCGAACTCATCAAATCCCTCGCGGTCAAGGAGGACAAAAGTTCTCCCTGCTTGGATTTAACGTCGGAGAGCGAAGAATTGGCTTTGTATTCCGAGCTTGCTCCCTCGGAAAAACCTTTGGATAAATTCTCCTTTGTCGATTTTTCTTCGGTTTCGATTTTTCTGGAAGCTGGCGAAGGCGGAACCGCGTGCAAGGGATGAACGATCTCCGGTCGCGCGGGAGGAATATAAGGCTCCGGAACTCCGCGCGAAATCCAAAAGAACAACTAACTCATCCTCATGATCAAAAAATTATAGGAGGCGATGATTCGTTGAGTCATTTCCAATCCGTCCTTGTTGATGTCGGGATGATATTTTTTGATCAATTCTTTGAATCTTTTTTTCAACTCCTCAAGAGTACAAGGCGCGTCGAAACCGAGGACGTCGAGATGTCTTTGCGTTTCCGGATCCATCTCCTGAAACACGGAAACCGGTTTTTTCTTTTTCGGTTTTTTTCGGAAGGCCCCGAACAATTCGTAATAAGCGCGGTCCCTGTATTCTCTCGTGATTTCCCTAAGATGAAACAACTTAGTATTGAGAATGGAAAAGATATGATTTTTTAAAAAAACGTCCGCTCCGTAGTCGTTTTGAATCGATTTCGATTCCATAAAATCGGAGATCCCGTTTACGACGATTCTTTCGAAATTGAATTTATCGTCGAAGTAAGAATCGAACGCGTCGTCGAAGTCGATCGTCGCCGAGGACAAAAGAAGAAGCAGCTCTTTATCCAGTTCGTGTCTTTCCAAACGATTCTGGATATTTTCCTTCAGATTGATCTGAAGTTCGGCAAGATAATTGTCGTCGAAGTATATTCCGTTTTTTGCAAATTCATCTCCGATTCCTTCTATCTTCAGAATTTTGGAAAGAAGTTGTATGAGAGAATCCGCCTGCGTTTCGTTAAAACCGGAAGCCGCTCTTGAGGAAAAATGAACCTCGTTTCTAAGATCGTAAAAAATTCTATAATAATCTTCCTTACGGATGTTCAAAGCGGAGATGATTTTTTCCACGGAGATATACCATTCGCAGTTCGTACATCCGGATTGAATGTCGAATATGATATCCTCCAAAGAGGAACGAATCTGTTCAAAACTTCGAGTCTGCATTCCCTTCTACTTCCAGATTTTCAACCCTAGTAAATCCGTTCATCAATTCTTTTTCAGATTCTTCCATAAGAATCCGAAACGGAATTCTTCCCGGGCTTCGAAAAAAGGTTTGCTCGGATCCTTTCTTAACTCCATCCATCCTAATATGCTTCCACTCATCGCGGTCCTCGGTTGTTTCCTCGTCTATTTCCTTGGATATAAATTTTATTCGGGTTATATCTCTCGATCGATCTTCGAATTGAAAGACAATACGACGGATACTCCGGCTCATAAGTTCAATGACGGGGTAGATTACCTTCCCACGAAACCGATCGTCTTATTCGGTCATCACTACGCGTCCATCGCGGGTTTGGCTCCCATTCTTGGACCTGCGGTCGCGGTCATTTGGGGTTGGCTTCCGGCCATGATTTGGGTGGTATTTGGAAGTATTTTTGTGGGTTGCGTGCACGATTTCGGAGCCTTGGTCGTCTCGGTCCGCAACCAGGGCAAGAGCATCGGCCAAGTCGCGGAAGACCTTCTCGGTCATCGTGCGAGAAGCCTGTTCCATGCAATCATCTTCTTCTTAGTGGCTCTTGCGATGGGGGTGTTCGTTTTGGTTCTCGCCGAAATGTTTTCCGCGGATCCGAAAGCGATCCAAACTTCCCAACCGACCGTCGCGGCGGAAACCACAAAGATTCCGCCTAACGCAACCGCAGACGTAAAAGATCCAACCAAAGAATCGCACGACCATCCAGGAGAAATCAGAACCCAGGAAAAACCTTCCATCCGTCTAAGAAGTCATTTTCCGGAGGCGGTAATTCCTTCCGCGGCGATCATGATTCTTGCGATCATTGTAGGATATCTACATTACAAAAAAGGAATGAGCCTCACCCCTTTGACGATCGTCAGCGTTCTCGCGACTCTCGCTTCCATGGTTTTGGGAATGCAAGAATCCGTTCTGCAAGCTACAGGACTTGCGTCCGTCGACACTTCCCCTTCCACCGGAAGTTGGAAATACATCCTGTTGTTCTACGCTTTTTTGGCGTCCGTAACTCCGATCTGGCTTCTCTTACAAAGTCGCGACTACATCAATTCTTTCCTTTTGTATTTGGGAATCATTTTGATCTATCTTGGATTCTTCTCCGGCGCTGTTTTGCAAAACTTTCCTTCGTTCAACGCGGATGCGATTCGAACGGACTCGATCGGCTTAGATTTGATACCTTTCGTTTTTATCACGATCGCCTGCGGCGCGGTTTCCGGCTTTCACGCGTTAGTCAGCTCGGGTACGACGGCGAAACAATTAGACAGAGAAATCGACGCGAGACCGATCGGTTACGGAGGGATGATCGGCGAATCGTTGTTAGGTCTTTCAGCGGTCATCGCCTGCACCATCGGATTCAGTTCCGCGACCGAATGGTCCGGCTTCTATCGTTCCTGGTCCGGGATTCAAGGTTTGGCTCCGCAGGTCGGCGCTTACATTTACGGAACCGGAAGATTTTTGGCCCAGATAGGAATTCCGGAAACGTTCGGACAAGGTTTTATCGCGCTCATCGTCATCAGTTTCGCACTGACTTCTTTGGATTCCGCCACAAGACTTCTCCGGTACAATATCGAGGAAATCGCGGAGTCGACTCGAATTTCTTGGATTCAGAATCTCGTCGGAAATCGTTACGTCTCCAGTTTGATCGCCTGCGCCGCGATCGGCTTTTTCGCTTTTATGGAGATAGAACAGGATGGAAAGAAAAAACCGGCGGGACTGGCGCTGTGGAAACTTTTCGGAACCACGAATCAACTTCTTGCGGGACTCGCACTTTTGGTTGTAACCGTTTTCCTTCTCAAATCGAAGAAAAGAATCAAGGTGGCATTTCTTCCGATGTTGTTCGTTTTGACGGTGACACTTTGGGCGATGATTCGGAACTTTTTCGATTTTTTACTCGGACCTTCTCCTAACATCTTACTCGCGGGAGTCGGCGGAACCCTGATCGTCCTAACGGTTTGGCTTTTGGTCGAAGCGACTCTCACTTGGAATCGCATTAGAAAAGTATGAAATTCTGTAGTTCTTGCGGATCTTCCGTTTTACAAAAAATTCCCGAGGGAGACAATCGACCTCGGTATATCTGCGAAAACTGCGGAACGATTCACTATCAAAATCCGAAAGTTGTGGTGGGAAGTATTCCGATTTGGGAGGACAAAATTCTTCTCTGCAAACGAGCGATCGAACCTAGAAAGGGTTACTGGACTCTTCCCGCGGGTTTTTTGGAGAATCGGGAAACAGTGGAAGAAGGAGCGATCCGAGAAACCGACGAGGAAGCGAATGCCCGGATCAACATCGTCGGATTGCAGTGCGTTTATAGTATCCCTCATATCAGTCAGATTTATATGTTCTTTTTAGCAGATCTCGTCGACGGTAAGTTTTCCGAGAGTTCGGAATCCGAAGAAGTTAGACTCTTTGCGACAAACGAAATCCCTTGGGAAGAACTCGCTTTCACTTCGGTTTATTACGCGCTCCGGCAATACGTGGATTCGCCGGATAAAAACTCCTTTCATTTAGGAAGCACTCGCAAGAGAAACTATCCTCCTTCGAAAGAATCCTGATCGAACGTTGAATCCCATTCTTAAAAAAAACATAGGAAAAAAAACGTACCAATTTAGAGTGTACTGCGTGCGGAACCGGATTCTTTTTATTGCGACTTCCTTCTTATTTTTTTCCCAGTCCATAAGCGCGGACACTTTTATCAAAACGAGTTCGGAGTCGTTCTCGCCGAATTGGGACGGAAGAAACGATACAGTAGAATTTAGAATCTCCAAATCCGCGCTTCCTCGTTTGTTCGACTGGGAACTAGTCGTAAAGAATGCGGGGGACGATATCGTAAAAACCTTTCGAGCCGATCATAGAAGAAAAAAAGGATTCTCCCTCTTTCCGTTTTTGCAGGACGAGAATAAACTTTCTCCGTCGGAGATCGTAATTCCCGAATCCATTCTCTGGAGCGGAGAAGACTCGAAAGGTTTTCTATTACCGGACGGAGAATACAAATACAGATTAAGACTGGTGACGGAGAATAAAGAAAATCTTCTTTCGGAAGAGAAGTCGATCCTTCTCGATTCTCATTCTCCGAGTTCGGAACTGAACGCAAAAACAAGAGTTCTTTTTTTAGGAGGAGACCGCTCCGCATCCAGGATCAACATCTCGCAAAAAGTCTCGGGAGAATTCGGAGACAACTTCACCGGTGAATTTTTGGATTCGGACGGAAAGGTCGTAAAATCCTATTCATGGAAACTCAAAGAAGTTCCCTCCAATCTGAGTTGGGACGGATCCGACTTTTCAAACAAACAGCTTCCGAGCGGAATTTATTCCTATCGTTTGATCGGATTTGATAAGGGAAAAAACGAATCCGCAACTTTGTTAAACGACTTAACGATTCGAAGCGAAACAGGCGGCGTAGATTTGTATTCCGATTCCAAATTGTATTCCTTTCTACCCGGAAGTTTGAAGAACTCCGTTCGATTCCATTCCTTCGTTTCGCCCAAAATAAAAACCGATTCTTACGAGATTGAAATTTTTCAGAAGAATGGAATCGAAGAGAAGAGCGTCTATCGTATCAGAGATACCGGCGAACCTTCTTCGGAATGGAGATGGGATCTTAGAAATCAAGCAGGCGATTTTATTTCCCAGGGCGTCTACTATTATCGCCTAACGATTCACAGTCGATACGAACGTTATCTGTCCATTCCTTCTTTTTTTCAGGTTACGAAAGACTCCTTTCATCTCTCCCTTGCCGTATCTCCGAAAGAATTCACGCCCGACAACGACGGCAAAAACGACCTTTTAAGAATTTTTCTTTCAGCCCAAGGGGTTCCTCTTCAATCCTGGGAAATTACGTTATACGAAACACCGCCTGATACTGACTTAAAAAGAAAAATCAAAACTTGGTCCGGAAACGGTTCACCTTCGGAAGAAATTCCCTGGGAGGGATTGGACGAAACCGGCGCCAGAGTCGGTTCGTTAAGTGACTTCTATTTTGAATGGAAATTCACGGACGTTCTGGGAAGAGAATCGGGCGGAACGGGCGGAGAATTTAAAACCGGAATTCTGGTTCTCGAAGAGGATAACTCTCTTCGAATTTCAATTCCCGAATCGCAGGTGGAGGCGAGATGGTGGACTCTTCCCGGAAAGATCAGATCTTTGTTAAACGAATTCCCGGGATATAAAATAGAAGTTCAATCCCATTCCTCCCATCAGGGAGACGAAGAAGTAAACCAAGTGACTACGGAGGAACGGGCCAAAACCGCGTTCGAATATTTCTTTTCCAAATCGGCTCCGTTCGGAAGAGTCCGATATCGAGGTTACGGAGAAACCCTTCCCTTGATTCCCGGTTCCGGAAAATACGAAGCGGATAAAAATCATAGAATCGATTTTTATCTTTCGCCTTGAACACGTTATGTGCACTGCAATCATCTATAGAAATAAGGAAAAGAAAATTTTCGGTCTGGGTTTCAACCGGGACGAATCCGTAAAACGAAAACCTTCCTCTCTTCCTCAAAAAATCGGAAACGGTCCCGTTTACGCCATTTCTCCTTTGGACGGAGACTATGGAGGAACTTGGATCGGAGTCAACTCGTCTCAAGAAATCTATTGTCTTCTGAACTTTTACGAAGCGACTCTAAAACTTCTCCGAAACCCGACGAGTCGAGGTTTACTCGTTCGTTCCTGTTTGTTAAGCGAAGTAGATCCGGACGAATTAAAAGAGGACGATCTTCGAAATTTTTATCCTTTCAAATTGGTAAGAATCACTCTCGAAAAAACCGATGTCTTTGTTTGGGACGGCGAGAATTTGAGCGCAACTACGAACGACGATACGTTTCAAATTATGGGCAGCTCCTTCACGCAAGGACCGAAGGCCCAAGTTTCCAGAGAAGCGACCTTCAAAGAATATTTTCTTCCGAAAACTCTTCCCGACTCGAACGAGTTTTTGCTATTATCCAAAAATTTTCTTACCTCTCATTTTCCCGAAAAAGGCGCTCTTTCCCCTTGTATGCACAGAAGGGACGCGCATACGGTTTCAAAAACTGAAGTCGTATTAACGGAGAAGTTGTTGACGGTCACGTACCAGGACGGCCAACCTTGTGAATCACCCGATCCGACCGTTCTTAATTTGACTTTGACGGATTTTTCGGCATCAGGATAATTGAACTTATATGGCCGGCACTAAGTCCTTATTCGACGATTCCTTTGAATACAGAGATCCTGCGATTCAAAAGAGAAAGAATGCCCGCGTTAAAATCACTTTAGACGCGGAAATGACGATCAAAGGAAAGTCGGAAAGACATCCTGTCACCATTCTCGATATAGGAACCGGAGGCGTCGCGCTCGACTCGAGAATGACTATGTTCGAAGGCGATCGTATCCACCTTCACGCGAAAATCAACGGCAAAGACATGACTCTCGAAGCGGAAATCATCCGATCTTCCGGAAAGAAAGCGAACAGCATCTTCGTTAACATCGCCGACGATCATAGAAACGAAATCCAAGATCTCATTCATAAGAAATTTTTCGAAAAAGAAAAGAAGCTGAACTGAAGTCTACGCTTCGCCGCGGCTCTTAATTCTTTCGCGGGATTCTTTCTTGAATTCTAATTATTATGAAAATAAAATCGGTCCCCTCCGTTCTTTCTCCCGTTTTTTGAGTTTTCTCCAAGAAAGTTTCGCTTAGATATAGAAAACCCAAAACGAACTGAACCCGCTTTTTCGGAACTCCAACTTCTTACAAAATCTCCACTTTCTTTTTTGGATTGCTTCCAAATTCATTGTGAGAGAAAATCCGATTCAATGAAATCAAAAGCGAAAATTCTTAATAGATAACGTCCAAAATATTTCGCAGATTTAAGAATGAATGAGAAGGCTCTCCTTGCCGATTGAGTTTGTAACGATCAAATTCAAAAAAAGGAGAACCCCCCAATGAGGGCAGAAGAAGAAAAAGCGCACCTGAAAGTAATTCAAGTGGATGAGACCCAGCTCAAGAAAGACTTGAGCGAACTCGTAAGAGGCTCAGTGGAAGAAACGCTGAACGCTCTCTTAGATGAGGAAGCG
>NZ_NPDU01000058.1 GCF_002811985.1 Leptospira adleri | reverse complement strand
ATTCAATCGGATCCAACCTTGGTTTTTATTCCCGCGAAAATCGGTCCGATTCTCAGGTTTTCTTTTTGATCTTTTCGAGAAATTTTTCATTCTGCCAGCAAGACTATGAAAAAGAAAATTCTTCTCCTCGGTTCCGGGGAACTCGGCAAGGAATTTGTAATCGCCGCTCAAAGATTGGGACAACGCGTAATTGCGGTAGATTCGTATGACAACGCTCCGGCGATGCAAGTAGCGCACGAAAAAGAGATCATCAATATGCTCGACGGAAATCTTTTGGATCAGGTGGTCGCAAAACACAAACCGGATCTTATCGTTCCCGAAATAGAAGCGATTCGTACCGAACGTTTTTACGAGTACGAAAAACAAGGGTATCAAGTCGTTCCTTCCGCAAAGGCGGCTAACTTTACGATGAATCGAAAATCCATACGTGATTTGGCGGCGAAAGATTTGAAAGTCCTCACGGCAAAATATCTATACGCGGCCTCGGAAGAAGAACTTCGAAAGGCGATAAAAGAATTAGGACTTCCTTGCGTAATCAAGCCTCTCATGTCCTCCTCCGGTAAGGGACAATCGGTCATTAAATCCGAAGACGATATTGCTAAAGCCTGGGAGGCTTCCCAAACCAAAGGCCGCGCCGGCGCGGCAGAAGTGATCGTTGAAGAGTTTATCCGTTTTGAATCCGAGATCACTTTGTTGACCGTCACGCAGAAAAGCGGAAAAACTCTGTTCTGTCCGCCGATCGGTCATAGACAAGAAAGAGGAGATTATCAGGAAAGTTGGCAACCGACCGAAATTTCTGAATCTCAACTCAAAGAAGCGCAAAGGATGGCTGATTTAGTTACAAGAGAACTGACCGGGGCCGGAATCTGGGGAGTTGAATTTTTTCTTACGAAGGATCAGGTTTATTTTTCAGAACTTTCTCCAAGACCTCACGACACCGGAATGGTTACGTTAGCCGGAACGCAAAACTTCAACGAATTCGAACTCCATCTTCGAGCAATTCTTGGAATTCCAATTTCCGAAATCACTCTGGAAAGAAAAGGAGCGAGCGCCGTTATCCTATCGAATTCAGACGGAAAAGTTCCTTCCGTAACCGGGTTGGACATCGCCTCCGGAATGTCCGAATCCGATTTTAGAATTTTCGGAAAACCCGTCACGCGACCTTATCGAAGAATGGGCGTAACTCTCGCCTATTCTAATAAAGGTGAAGAGATTTCCTCCCTTCGAAAACGTGCGTCACTCTTAGCTTCCAAGATTAAAATCGATTAGGAGATCTCATCGGAACACATATTTCCGTAGTATTGGACCAGTTGCGGGTCCAATACTTTCACGATACCGTTCTCCACGGAAATCATCTTTCTTTGCTTTAAGACCTTCAATCCTTTCTGTAAAATTTCTTCCGGATCTTGCGTAAGATAATTCTGTTTTTCCGTAAGGACGGTTTCTTTGATCGAGTTTTTCAGCTCATTCAATCCGATATCGGCTTCCGCTTCGATTAACATTCTTGCGACCAATTGATTCGGAAGAATCCTGCGATACTTTTTCCAACCTTGGGTGATCTCAAAACCGATCGAACCCGTTGGATCTTCTTCGTGAATATATTTGGATACGGGAATCGGTTCACAGAGATCCATATACACTTCGGTTCTTTTATAAAAAAAATCCCGAAAGCCGGGCTTCTTATCCTTTCCCGAAAATTCTTCGTCCTCCGGAACGTTTTCGTAAGAAAGAGCAATCGGAACCACGATCACTTCGGATCCGGTGTGTTTATAGGCCTCAACCGATGTGGATAGAATTCCGGTCTTGATCGGAATGATTCCGCCGGTCCGGGAACGAGTTCCTTCCGGATATACAAGAGTCGGAATTCCGGCTTCAAGCATCATCGTGGAATACTGAGTCAAACATTCCAAATAAAGAATATTCCGATTTCTTTTACGATCCACCATGTAAGCGCCCAGAGATTTCAAAACGCTAGCAAGGCCCGGAGTCGCCATTACTTTTTTATCTGCGGCGTAACGAGGAACGGGAAGGCCGAGCCATTTTAGACCGAAAGCGACTTCGACGGAATCCAAATGAGATCGATGAGTCGGCGTATATAAAATATCGTATCTGGAAGCGAGGGCTTTTACCTCTTTCACACAACCTCCGATCTTCGGTAATCCGGCGCCCGGTTTAAAACCGCTCAAAACGTAACGAGTCGGCGCGATCAGATGAATCAGCGTATCTCTTAAAAACGGCTTATAATCGTCCGCAATTTCAGAAACATAAAAATCTAATATTCTTGATAGATCCTTGCTTCCTTTTTCATGAAAACTCGATTCTATCTCCCTCCAGAGTTGTATCTCCTTAGGGATTTGAAGCAGGTCGGTAATATCGTTCGATTCTTCCGCTTCTCTATAACGTTTTTCTAATGATTTAATTATCAAAGAAGACTGCTTGATGATTCGATCCGTCATCCCGGGTTGTCCATTTATATGTCGAAGAACGTTCTTTCCGAGCGCTTCCTGAAATTTTTTACCGGACGCCATCCCCAAACCGGAACGTTTGGTTGCCGTTTTGGAAATATGTTTATCCTCGTCCGAAGTGGATTTGGAAACGAACCGGATCAGTTCGGTCGGAGAAACTCGCCTTGTAAGAATTTGAAAAAGCGTGTTGTAGAGCGGAATTTCGACCTTTTTTTCTTCCGCAAGTGCGATGATCGAAGCCAGCGCGAACGCCCCTTCCACATGGCTCTCACTTTGACTTACTTCTTTTTGAATGAACTCGGCGGGATTAAAAAACAATTCTATTCTCTCGATGAGATTCGGCTGATCCTCTCCGGAAATCAACTTCCGAACGAATCGGTGACCATAGGCTTTGTTTCTACTGTAACGGGAAGTGCAAGACGCAATCAAATCGGCAAGGCCGTATTCTTGCACAGGTTTGGTCGGGATTTCCAGCGCATTCAAAAGAGTCGTGATCTCGGAATAGCCGAGACTGATCAACTCTCCTTCAAAATTACTTCCGCATTCAGGAATTCCGGAGGCGATTCCGCAAGCGATTGCGATCGGATTTTTCATGACTCCGAAAATCTCCAGGCCGACAAGATCTTCGTAAGTTTTCGTATGATTTCGAGAACCGTTAAAAAGAGCGTCGAAGATCTCAATGGACCGCTGCCCCGATGTGGAAAGACAATAAAAACTATGATGTCCTCTTTTCAATTCTCCGAGAAGATTCGGTCCGTTAACTGCGGTATATTCTATGTTCGAAAAGCCGGCGTCGGATGCTAGTTTTTCAATATATTCAGAATATGTAATACATTTATTCTTGCGTCTCGTGGATGCGGACAATATTCCTTTCGTAAAGGTGAAGATCGAATGAGATAAATCCTTATCGAGGACTTTAATCAACTCTTCTAAAATCCCCTCCATAAGACGGGAAGGAACCGCTATGATAATGATCCAAGAACCGACTTTCAAAAAATCGAATTCACTCGTGATCTGAACGTTTTCGGGAAGAGTAATCGAATCTTCCAATAAGGAAGTAATTCTTTCTTTTTGAATTTTTTCCGCGCGTTTACGATCGTCGTACCAAAGGAACATTTTTTCAGTCTTCGGAGAAAGATAAGTGGAGAGAAAGACTCCCATCGGTCCTCCTCCCAAAACGGCGATATTTTTTAAAATCTCTTCGGATGGTTTTATTTCTTCCATTCTAATTGCTATTGGGAGCCTAAGAATTTCCGAAACAATCAGAAAACGTTCCCTTTTGTTTTCTTTTTCCGGGTTGCCTAAGTAGTAAAAGAAAAGATCGTGGGTTTGTGATTTTAAACGGATCCAAAAATCAACGCAAAGAATTCTTTTTTTATTTCTTTGTCATATCCGCGGTTCTGATTGCGAACAATTGCTCGACCTATCTTCAAAATCGAAAGAATGATTTTAAAGACATTTTCACTGCGGGCGTTGAAAATCCGGGTTACGGAGCAGGTTTAAGAATCGGCCCTCTCGCAGCGGGCTTTGTTTTTCAAGGCGGAGAATCCTCTCCCGGACAAAGAGATCTAGGAAAAGGTTACGGATTGAGAGGGGGTCATTTCGGAACGTATCGATCTCAACAACTAATCTTCGGAATTTTAGGAAGTGATACTTTTTTTCCGTTGAATGTTGAAACTCAAACCGCGGATACCGGAGACGAAGAAATATCTCCCGAGCTTCAAGAGGAACTTAAGAATTTGGAGAATACGAAAATTCCCGGCGATAAAGTTCCGGAATTTTTAAATGAAAGATATAATATCAAAAGTCAAAAACTGCGTTATCTGTCCTTTTATCACATCCCGGTTGCGGAAAGAAGAAAAAGAAAAAAAGAAGAATTCTATAGAAGATTTATCGAAGAGCAGAATTTTGATCGAAACGATCCTTCGATTCAAAACGCTCTGCAAGCGCTCAACAAAAAGAAAGAAGGTTATCCGAAAAGTTTTCTATTTCAGATAGAAGTATATTTGGGAATTTATTATGGCGTAAGAATCGGAGTCAACCCCGCGGAGCTTGTAGACTTTTTACTCGGACTCGCGGGATTGGATTTATTGGAAGACGATGTCGCCGATTAGAGTTTGTATTCCATCTTTTTGATGACGCCTTTTTTATCGATCGTCAGCTTGATGAACTTAGTATCTTCCGTGATACTCGCGGGCTTTTCAGCCAATGTTTTATAAGAATTTTTCTGGTATTCGGTAGAAACGAGATACCACTCTAAAACCGCTCCGTCCTGTGTGTTTAATTCCACTGAGGGAGTTCCTAAAACGGCTTCAGCCTTAATACGTTTATCACCTTCTTTGATCATTCCGACTTCGAACGTTCTGATGTCGGAGTTGGGCTGGAATTCCTGTTTAGGAGGTTGTTTCTTATCCTCCGATTTACAAAACGAAAGAACGGAAAGACATGATAGAATCATGAGCGCTGAAAAAATTTGTTTCATCGTAATCTTCTCTAAGTTTGAATTTTGAACTGCAATAGTTACCCGCATTTTAAGATTGTCGAGATTAAAAATCGAATGAAATTTTAAAAAATTCTTCTTTAACACCGCTTAAGAATCACAATGGTTCCATGAAAGAAAGAGAAGATATGATTCAAACCGTTCTCTTAACCGGCGGAAGCGGCTCCTTAGGACTCATTCTTTTACCCGAATTACTGAAAAGATTCAGAGTCGTAAACGTCGGACGGACTCTATCTTCTTTTCCCGACTCGATTCGATTCCATCCGAACTTCGTCTTTTACGAATTCGATCTAGAAGGATCGAAAGAACTTAACATAAACGAAGAACCTTTGTTTATCATTCATCTTGCCGGTAAAGTAAGCGGAGACGGTTCGAGTTATGAGGATTATAAGAGAGGCAACGAAGAAGGAACAAAAAAAATTCTTAACTTCGCGTCAAAACATAGGAAAGCAGGAATCCTCTTTTCCAGTTCAACTTCAGTTTACGGTTTTTCGAATGACCCCGTCACAGAAGATTCCCCGTTACTGGGAAAAACCTATTACGCGCTTTCCAAAATCGAATGTGAATCTCTCTTCCAAAATTCGAAAAACAAATTCGTCGTATTACGGATCGCTTCGGTTTACGGCCCGACGAGCAAAAGTTTTCTAAATAAAATTCTGCGAATATTTCGATATGGAATTCTTCTTTGTTCCGGTAATCCGAAATTTAGAAAATCAATCGTTTATTCCGCAGATGTGATCGATGCCGTCCTAGTAGTCTTAGAAAAATGGAAAAAAGCCTCGGGGAAAATTTACAACGTCGCGCATCCGCAAACGTTTTCTTTTCCCGAGCTTGAAAACGTATTTCAAATCGTTTTCCCGCGTAAATTTTATTTTCGAATCCGATTCAAAGGACTCATGTTAGGAATATTTTATTTTTTTAATATACTCTATTCCAAAATCGGCGGAGGAAAAATCGGCATCGAATACATACAGGAAACATCCGTTGTTGATTCTTCTCGAATTCAAAAAGAACTCGGATTTAAGTTTAAAACTCCGTTCGATGCAGGAATTCGCGAGATCGTTCAAACAAAGAGGACGGGTTAAAAATCCGATCTTTCGGAAAGAATTTTCAGCAAACGATCCAAGTCGTTTTTAAGGTCCGTTAGGCTTTTTTTATCGATGTCCAGGTTTTCCATCAGCTTGTCGGGTACGCAGATCGCTTTTTCTTTTAGTTTCTTACCTTTGGATGATAGAAAAATCTGAACGGAACGTTCGTCTTCGGAGGATCTTTTTCTATGCACGAGTTCCGATTCTTCCAGACGTTTGAGCAGAGGGGTTAAAGTACCGGAATCCAAATATAATTTTTTTCCGATTTCTTTGACGTTGCGCCCGTCTTCCTTCCATAAAATCAAAAGGACCAAATATTGAGGATATGTGATGCCGAGTTCCTCTAAGATGGGTCGATACAAGGAAGTTACCGCTCTAGAACAGGCGTATAAGGGAAAACAGATTTGATTCTCTAAAAATAATTCTTTGGCGATCATAAATTTACCCGTCTTGAATTTCCAAAACGGGTTTTATCTTTATTTTTTTAAGAGGTCTTTGATTTCTTTTTCAATCTTATCGGGGGTTGTGATCGGCGCATAACGTTTGATCACTTTTCCGTTTTTATCGACCAAAAATTTCGTAAAATTCCATTTGATCGAATTTCCAAAAAAACCGGATGCTTCGCTTCTAAGAAAACGAAATACCGGATGAGCGTTATCTCCGTTCACATCTATCTTTTTGAAAATAGGAAATTCAACTCCGTAATTTCTCTGACAAAAACTTTTGATCGCTTCATCGGAACCCGGTTCTTGGTGTTTAAATTGGTCGCAGGGAAATCCTAATACTTCCAATCCTTCCGAGTTATATTTTTTATAAAGCTCTTGAAGAGCCGCATACTGAGGAGTAAACGCGCATTCGCTGGCAGTATTGACGATTAAAAGGACTTTCCCTTTATAATCCTCTAATTTCTGTTCTTTGCCGCTGTTCAGAGTGGCCGTGAGGTCGTAGAGTGTTTGGCTCATTTCAATCTCCATTTAGATTGTGCACAATTTAATTTTACAAAATGGATTTAAACCCAATCGGTCAAGAAGAATTTTTTATTTTTTAGGAAACTCTGTCCAAACGCTTCTAAGGGGTTGATTTTTTATAGAACCGCTTAGAATGAATCCTATGAGTTCCAAGCATAAAATTCTAATACCGCTTCCTTCGAAAGACTTTGATCCGTCAGAGGCTGCGATTCCCTGGAAGGTCTTAAAAGAGAATGATTTCGAAGTTTTCTTTGCCACTCCGAGCGGACAACCGGCGGAAGCCGACTTTAGAATGTTGACCGGAAAAGGCTTGGGCATTTGGAAACCGATTCTCATCGCTCATAAGAATGCAAGAGCCGCGTATCGGGAGATGATCGAGGATCCTAATTTTTTACATCCATTCTCTTACGGCGATCTAAAACCGGAAGATTTTTCCGGAATGATTCTTCCCGGAGGTCACGCGCCTGGAATGAAAGAATATCTAGAATCAGAAATTCTTCAAAACTTTGTAGGAGCTTTTTTTGCGACCGGCAAACCTCTTGGCGCGATTTGTCACGGCGTAGTTTTAGCGGCTCGAAGTAAATTTCCCGGAACGGATCGTTCGATTCTTTTTGGAAAAAAAACGACCGCACTTTTAAAATCGCAAGAGATGGCTGCTTGGAATTTAACCAGATTATGGTTAGGCGATTATTACAGAACTTATTCTCAATCCGTAGAAGACGAAGTGAAAGAAAACTTAAAGGATCCGAAGGATTTTCATCTCGGGCCAAAGCCGATTTTCAGAGACAGTCATAAAAAAATCAAAAGGGGACATTCACTGACCGACGGAAATTACGTTTCTTCCCGATGGCCGGGCGACGCGTATTCATTCGTAAATTCTTTTATGAAGTTATTTTAACTTTCTCAAAGTAAGAAGTTTCACAGTCTAAAATATTCAGGAAATAGAATGCAAGATCATAGCTTACTGATAACTCTCATTGTCTTTCTTTCCGCGGCCGTAATTTCGGTTCCTTTATTTAAAAAGATAGGATTGGGTTCCGTAGTCGGATATCTTATCGGAGGAACGATCATCGGACCCTGGGGTATCGGATTGATCACCGATGTGGAGAGCATTCTCCATCTTTCGGAGTTCGGAGTAATTTTGCTTTTATTTCTCATCGGCCTAGAATTGAAACCGCAAAGGCTCTGGGTTTTGAGAAGACCCGTTTTCGGCTTGGGCGGTCTTCAAGTCATTCTTACCTCTATTATCTTTTTCGCAATTCTATCGTTTTTCGGATTAAACAAAGCGCAAGCGATCGTCATCAGTATTAGTATTTCATTATCTTCTACCGCGTTCGCTCTTCAGGTTTTAGGAGAGAAGAATGAGTTGAACACCGCCCACGGAAGAAGTTCGTTTGCTATTCTTCTTTTCCAAGATCTCGCAGTGATTCCGGTTATGGCGATTCTTCCCTTTTTAGGGGAATCCACGGGCGAAACGGCGACACAAAATACACTCATGCACATTTTGACTGCGATCGGAATGGTGCTTGCGGTAATACTCGCCGGAAGATTTTTAGCGAGGCCTTTGTTTCGACTCGTCGCTTCTTCCGGAAATCATGAAATTTTCACCGCACTTTCACTTTTAATCGTCGTTGGTGTGTCCTTGTTGATGGATCAAGTAGGGCTTTCAATGGCACTCGGTTCTTTTTTGGGCGGCGTGATTCTTGCAGATTCCGAATACAGACATGAGTTAGAATCGAATCTTGAACCTTTCAAAGGTCTGCTCTTAGGTCTTTTCTTTTTAGCGGTGGGAATGTCCATAAATTTGGGTGAAGTTTTAAAAGATCCGATTCTTGTGATTCTTTTTGCGTTAGGCCTCATGGCGGTCAAAGCGATAGTTCTTTACTTTTTGGGAAGAGTCACGAAACAAAATGAGGAAACCTCTCTCAATCTTGCGGTAACAATTTCCCAAGGCGGAGAATTTGCTTTTGTGATCTTAGGAGTCGGAGTTTCGCTTTCCATCCTTCCGAGAGAAAGAGCAGATCTAGTCATTGCCGTAGTAACGTTATCCATGGGTTTAACCCCGATCCTTGGCCTGGTAAAAGACAAGGTTGTAGAGATATTTTTTAAAAATACCGAAGAACAAGAAGCGGATAATATCGAAGAACAAAACAGAGTTATCATTGCGGGCTTCGGAAGATTCGGTCAGATCATAGCAAGGATGTTATTCGTTCACAGAATCGGATTTACCGCGCTGGAACACAACCCCGATCAAGTAAATGTCGCGAGAAGATTCGGTTATAAGATTTATTACGGAGACGCGAGCAAATTGAGTCTTCTCCGTTCCGCTGGAGCCGGGCAAGCGGATCTTTTTATATTAGCGGTTCAAGATATAGATGTTTCCGTAAAAGTTGCCGAAATGGTAAAAAAACATTTTCCGAACCTTACGATCATTGCACGCGCACGAAATCGAGAACATGTTTTTAAATTATTGGAGCTCGGCGTAAAAATCATCAGAAGAGACACCTTTGCTTCCGCTCTTGAATTGGCGGGCGAAACTTTGAGTCATCTCGGTTTTATGGATTCCGAAGTCGAGCAGAAGATTAAGAAGTTTCGCGCTCACGACGAATTGACTCTCAAAGGACAGTACCAAGTGAGACACAATGAAAAAGAATTCATACAATTTTCTAAAAACTCGATCCGCCAGTTAGAGGCTGCGTTCGAAGCCGATCGACTTGAAAAAGAGGGAAAGACCGGTACTTAAATGTAGATTCGTTTCGATTGCCTCGAAATGAACGATTTGACAAAAAAAGCGTCAAATCGAACGCAAGTTACTCAATAAATTATTCTTCGATTATTTCTTAGCTTTTTCTTTATCTAAAAATATGATCTCAAGCTGATTTTTCTCTGTCTTTTAGATCCAGCCTACCGGATATGTTCAATATAGGAAACTTTTCCGCTTTGAACTTCCCATAGAGTTCAAATCGGGAAAATCCAATTCTCTTCACTATTCTCTCCGGAGTGGCTCTTCGTCGAGCCGCTCCGATTTTTTGCGGTGATAATTCGATCCTTGAAATCAGTGTCTTTTTATAAAATACGGAATTAGTTCAAATCATTTTTCAAATTTAAATTTTTAGAAGAATTTGATTCTCTTTTTAGTCGCGTTAGGCGTTATTTCCGGAAAATCCGCCGAAGACAAATCCGGAGGATGATATCCCATTGCAAATAAGCGTTATTATTTGAATGCAGACGAATTGGAATCTGATTTTTTAGAGAGATTTTAATATCTCTTCACGTTTCTTTCTGTATTCTTCTTCCGAAATCAATTTTTTATCGAACAAAGCTTTCAGTTCGATCATTCTTTTCTCCGAATCACTGATGTTCATTTTTTTACTGGAATTTATTTGCTCAGGAGTTGTCGGAGACTGAATTTGAAAAGGGGCGATAACATGGTATTTTTTGGATTCATTCTTTGAGTCGTCTTTAAAATAAACTAGTTTTCCGATCGCTGAATCGGGAATAAAGACTTCCAGCGAAGGTTTTAGATTCGATTCCGAAATGGAGAAATTTGACCAATCTTGAAACGAATAAGGGGTCTGAAAATCGATGAACTGATTCAATTCGAAAAAAACAAAGTGAATCGCTTCCGACGCCGGATACAAAAGAAAAACAGTTCTTCGGATTCTCCTTCCCGGATTGATCGTATCTTCTTTTTTTAGAATCCAAAGTTGATAGCATTGATCGGGGGATTGCGCGAATTTTTGTAAGGAACGGTCCGCGATTTCCTTGCTCAATTCTTTTGAAAAGATGCGTAACGCGGCATCGTTCACCAGAGATTCGTTTTTGTTTCCCAGTTGAAACAAGGATTCTTCCAAAAGTTTTTTGAAAGTTTCGGAATCTATACTTGCCGGATACTTCGCGTTTATATCTATCCAAGTCGGGAACTCGGAACCCTTTGCGAAAGAATAGAAAGCGATGGAATCCGAGGAATAGTTGAGTTCTTTACGAATCCCGGCGAAACAGGAAAAAAAAACGAATGTAATTAGGATTACGAGAAGGCGATTCATAAAAAGGGCGAAGATACTCTCTTCTGAAATTAAAATCGATCGAAGAGAATTATTCTTTTTTCTCCGAATCTTTCTTTTTAAGAATGTTTCCGATCTTTCCGAGATCTTCAGGTTTGATTTTTGTTCCCGCGGCTTTTTTGTTTTCTTCCTGAATATCCTTATACACTTCGGCTCTATGAACCGAAACGTTTCTAGGAGCCTTGACGCCGATCTTCACCTGATCTCCTTTGATATCGACGATTACGATTTCGATATCATCGCCGATCATAATCGACTCGTTTGTTCGTCTCGCAAGAACCAGCACTTAACTCATCTCCACGGCGGCGGTTTCTAAAATTTTTTCGCGGACCGAGTGGGATTCGTTTCTAGAAATAAATTGTTTTCCTATTAGACTTCCTTTGTTGATAAGAATCGGTCCCTGCATATTAGCAGTCATCAACGCTGGATCTTCTCCGGGAATCGTCACTATGACAAGCGTTAGACTTTCTTTGATCTCATCGATCCCTATCAATTGAAGTTCTTGTTCCGGAATCAACGGTTTGTATTCCTTTTTAAAAAGCGACGGCGGAATTACAACAAAAGCTAAATCCACTTCTTCCGTCGATTGCAGCCATTTAAAAACGGATTCTTCCTCCTCTTCTATCAAGGCAAAATTTTTATAATCCTCAAATCCGAGAAGACCTTCCGGAAATGAAAGGATTTGTTTCTCCGATATTTGTATCTTTCCAAACGGCTTTGTTTGAATCTCGATTCCCATTTTAAATTCTTACCCCGGACCTTTCCATTCAGAACATTCTATCTATTTTTTATCTCAAAAAATCCATCAATGTCGGTTTAATAATTTTCGATCCGACGTTGAGCGCATATTGATGAACCGTTTCCAACCATTTCATATTCATGATCGTCTCCGGAAAATCTACTCCTTCGTTTTTAGCAAGAAGTTCGGTGATGTAAGATTTATCGAAGTCCACTCGTTGTGCGTGTTCTTCCATTCGATTCATTCTAGCGCCCACGACCGCGCGGTAACGCAGAATATTTTCCATCGCCAAATCCAAGTCTTGAAGATCGCGGCCCGAGATTCTTTCCTGATCTTTTTGAATCAAGTCGTTCCTGAATTGAATCATCACATCGAAAACTGAAAGTCCGGTTACTGTTGCCGACTTAGAATAGTTGTTAGGCGGTTCTGAGGTCGCAGAATCCACAAGTCCGATGTCCCTAAGAATCGTTCCGCCTTCGGTATCTTCCATCCAGATTTGATGAGGGGCCGTCGAACTCAAACTGATATTATCCTGCGCGAGTTTGTTAGCCTTTACCTCCAAAGGAGAATTGTTGATCTTATCGATGATATCGTCGATCGTATCTCCGGCTGAAATATGAATTTCCACTCCGTCGATTTTAAATTTTTGATCGGACGTCGCGATATATCCCGAGTTATCCACCTTGCTGGTGATACTCATGTTCGTTCCCCAGAAAACTTTGTTCCCTGGAATCGTTACGGGAATGTATTCGCCTTTTTCGATTTCACGAAGTTGTTCTCCGATATCTCCTCGATATTCCACTCCGATAAATTGATTTTTGAGTTCGATGCCCTGAAGACCTTTGATCTTGGATTCGATCGGTTCAAAAGGAGGTCTTTCAATCACGTGCCCGCCGAATAACGGACGACCGGTTGCGTCTCTTGTATTCGCAATATCTACGAGTGCTCTTAAGATTTCATCGATCTCCTTCCCGATCGCAACCTCGAGTTCAAACCCCTTATCTCCTTGGTAGATACCGTTCGACGCTTGGACAGCGAGAACCCTGGCTCTTTGAAAAAGGGAACCGATACGATCCAGTTCTCCGTCGATCTGCTGAAGACGGGAATTTCCGTCGTCGATATTTCTTTGAAAGGTATCTAACTCGTTCAACCTAGAACGAAAAAACATCTGATTTGTAGCACGACCGGGTTCATCTGAAGGAAGACGAATCCTTTGTCCGGTCGCGAGTTGGTTCTGCGTTTCGTCCATTTGTAGCTGATGTCTGTTTAAATTTTTGACCAGACTGTTGTTCTGCATCATGTTCGTTATGCGCATCATAAAATTTTCTCCTTACTCACCGAGTTTTTGTGAGCCTACGCACCGAGACGATTAATGATCGTATCTAGAATCTCGTTCATAGTATTGATCATCTTCGCCGAGGCATTGTAAGAATGCTGGAATTGAACCATGTTGGCCATTTCTTCATCGAGATTGACCCCCATTACGGATTGTCTCATGTTTTCCAGTTCGGACATGAGATCGTTTTGAATACCGAATTCTTGCTTTGCTTCTCTTGCTTCGGTTCCCAGTTTAGAAATCAGAGTATTGTAGAAATCGTCGGTCGTTTTGGAATAATCCACCATCACCGGATTGTTTCGCAAAGCGGAAGCAACCATCAGCGCGTTACGACCATCCTTATGTCCTCCCGGGGAATTATAGTCCCCGGTTCCGCCGACATCCTTACCTCGGGCTGCCGCTATGTTCGCCACGTTATTCGCGATTGAATCCGCAATTCTAAAATGGGAAGAAGGATGAAAGTGCGGAGTAAGAGTAATGTCTTCCGGTCGAGATTGAAGTTTATTGATTTCTCCGAGACGTTTGTAGTCGTAGGCGCCGGAGGGTCCCGATGCCATCAAGATTCCGGTCATTCCGACGAGAAGATCTCCGGAATCTTCTATATGTCTTAAGATAAAATTCTTATTGGGATGGTCGTCGGCGACGGTAGCTTTCAGAGCGAGTTGATTGTCGTGGTTCATATAAGCCACAACGCCGGAACGTGAAGCGTTGATTTTCTTAATGATCCCGTTCATCGTATCATTGGAAGAATAGGGAATCAATACCGGCGCCTCCTTGGCGTCGGACTGATTAAAGCTGATCGTTCCGTTGATGCCGATCGGACGATCCGGATCGATCGTATTTCTACCGCTAACGCGAAAGATCGCGGTAACGTCGTTTTGTCCGTCCCCGTTGGAATCGTATTCTCCAAAGGTATTGATGGACAAAGATCGAATGTTAAAAAACGCTTGGTTCGTATTCCCGTTGATTCCGAAACCGTCTTTGTGAATTTCATTCACCGCATCCATCACGTTGATGGAAAGGGAATCCACCTGATCGATTTTCTCACGAATAATCTTATCACGAACCTCTATTAAACCTTGAAGTCTTCCTTTTCTCAGAAGTACCGGATCTCCGGTCGAGGACCAATAAAGATCCAAAAGACCGTCTTTTGAAGGGTTACCGAGAATATCGATCTTGTTCGCTTTGTTTCCTTGAACCAAAATTTGTTGTCCGATAAAAACCATCAGCTCGTCTTCATCCGAACGACCGATCGTAACGTCCACAAGAGAGGAAAGTTCCTGAAGAAGGGCATCCCGTTTGTCATAAAGGTCATTCGGCCTGTCGCCTAACGCTTCGGACTTTCCGATTCTATCGTTTAAGGTGCGGATATTTTCGGCGATCGTATTCATGTGATACGCTTTGGTTTCGATCTCTCGGTTCGCTTGATCCTTTAACTGAGCGAGTTTCCGATAGACGTCTTCCGTTCTACTACCTAGACCGTTTGCTCTTTCTAAAACTACGGAGCGATGCGCGTTGTCCTCGGGGTAGTTCGCTAGATCTTCCCAAGAAGACCAAAATTTATCCATAAGAGTTCGAAGGGTGGTACCGTTCGGTTCGTTAAAAACCGTCTCCAGTTGATAAAGATATTCGTTGCGAGCGGCCCAGTAGTCTTTGTTTCCCGAAGTTTCGATAATTCGATCGTCTACGAAGTTGTCTCTGATTCTTTCAATCGAAGCGATTTCAACGCCTTGACCGATTTGTCCGGGAAGATTGGAACGATTGAGGGAAGGATCATACAAAGGATCCATCGCTGTCATCGTGACTCTCTGTCTCGCATACTGCTTGTTATCCGCGTTTGAAATGTTATGACCGGTCGTCTGAAGCGCTTGTTGGTGAGCGGTTAAACCTCTCTTTCCGATTTCAAGACCTGAAAATGTGGATCCCATGACTTCCTCCTAATTCGAAAATATCTGTCGACTACGCCGAAGCGTTCAGCATAAGAGCAGGTCTCTTAGCTTGTTTTCTTTCCGGATTTTTTCCGGGACCGTAAGTACTTAAACCGGATTCGGAAGCCTTTTCTTTAACGGCTTCGATCGTACGGGTAAGAATTTCCTGACGAGTTATGATGAGTTTTTCGTTCGATTTGATCTTTTCTTTCAAACGATGAAGGATCGCTTTCAGTGAAGAACCGAATTCTTTTAATCTGAAATTAGATTCGCGATCCAGCTGATTCAAGAAGTCGGATAAGGTCGGAGCTCCGTTTTCCGGAAGAGCAAAATTCTTAGAACGGTAAACTTCCTCGATGGATTTCATGCGAACCCTTTCGATTTCCGAAGCCATCACAAGAAGTTCGTAAGTTTTTTTGGTAATTATTTCGAGAGATTTTCCATCCGCTTGAACCACGGCGGCGGACTTCTGAGTTTCCAGTTCCAGGACGTTCGAGTAGAGATTGATCTCTTCCTGAAAAAGTTTCGTAAGCTGCTCCAACCATTCCTCTTGTTTCATCTGTTTTATCCGATCCCTGCTATGAAGAATCGGTAAAATCGGAAATTTGCTTAGGTAATTTTCAGAGAAAAAGAAGATTCTCGATCCGCCTTTTTGAGATTATTGATAGGACATAATTTTGAAACGTTCTCAGAAGAATTCGAGAATGGAAGCGTAAGAAAGGACTGAGAAAAGTGAGAATTAAACCGAAAAGAAATAAATGAACGTGGAGAATAAGATCTTTCGGCATCAATTCATCCGATCGGGAAATCAAAAACTTCACGTAGTAACGGCGGGTGATCCTAAAAATTCTCCTTTGCTTTTTTTACACGGCTTCCCGGAATTTTGGTACGCTTGGAAGAACCAAATCCAATACTTTCTCGATCGAAACTACTTTCTGATTCTTCCCGATCAACGCGGTTATGGAGAATCAGGAAGACCTTGTTTTTTTTATTCTTACAGACTTTCATTACTTTCAAACGATATCGTCGCCATTCTTGACGGCTTACAAATCGAAAATACGGATTGTATCGCGCACGACTGGGGCGGCGCCGTTATCTGGAATTCTTTATACCGTAATCCGGATCGGTTTCGAAAACTTTGTATTTTGAATATGCCGCACTTAGAAACATTCAGAAATTCGATTCTTACCGATAAAATTCAAAGGAAAAAAACTTCTTATATCTTTTCCTTTCTCATACCTTTTCTTCCTGAATATCTATTGATTCGAAAAAATTTTGAAATGCTTTGGAATTCGCTTATCAAAACTTCAAACAAAGGAAGTTTTTCACCAGAAGACTTCGAGCTTTATAAAAATGCTTGGTCCGGTTTTAGGAGGGTACGATCCATGGTGAATTGGTATCGAGCCGCGATTCTCATTCCTCCGAAGCTACCTAAGGACCTGAGAATAGATCATCCGATAAAAATTTTTTGGGGAGAAAGAGATCCTTTCTTAAAAAAGGAAATGGGCAGAAAATCCTTATCGTTTTTAGAGAATGGAGAATATCAGGGATTTTACGCGACACATTGGCTTCATCATGAGGTCCCGGAAATTCTCAATCCCGCAATCCATGAATTTTTACAAAGAAAGGATTCGAACAAAAAAACGGTCTGATTCATAAAGATTGCCTTGTTATCGAATTATAAACGTTCTTGTTTCCATAATTTATTTCCAAATGAATTGAATTTTTCTTTTATGTATTTTTGACAATAGCAGGATCCGATGCAAAATAATCTTAGAATCTTTTTAATAGCTGCGCTCTTTACTTTTCCATTCACGAACGATCCATATTTTGCCAAAGATAAACCTTTATCCAAGGAAAAAGAAACGAAGGTCGTTTCGGCGGCTTCCGCGAATCCGAAAGAAGAATCCGAGTCCAAGGTAAAGACAAAAAAAACTTCTAAAAAGGAAACTCGTGAATTTGAAATCGTAAATAAAAAGGAAGCGCTTTTTGCCTTTTCGATCCGAGGCAGAAAATTCGCTCAAGGGGAACTTCTGCTTTTGAAACTCACACCGGAAAAAACGATTCTTTCCAAATTGGATAGAATCAAAATTTTATGGGAAAAGAAAGAAATCTCCTATTCTAAAAAAGAATCCGCCTTTTACGCCTGGATTCCCCTATCCCCCGAGTTTGATAAGAAAAGTGGAATATTAGAAATTCAAGATAAGAATTTGTTTAGAAAAAACGACTTTAAGGAATACGAGATTCCTGTTCAGAAAACAAATTTTTCCGAAACTAAGGTTTCCTCTCTGACAATGGATAAAAAATATACTTCCGAAGAACTTCCCCGCGAAACTTTGGATTTTATAGCAGAATGTTCGAAAGCGAAAGCGGAAGCGTTTCAGACAAAGACCGATCTTCAGATCGATTCCGACTTTGTATTTCCGGTGCAAGAAGTTCACTTCACGAGTCCTTTCTATAAGCGGAGAGTCTATAATAAAACGAAAGGAAAGGCTCATGGAGGAGTCGATTTCAAAGGATCGATCGGAACCCAAATCTATGCGATCAACGACGGGACAGTAATTCTATCCAGACCGATGTATTACGAAGGAAATTTTACCGTGATCGATCACGGTCTCGAAGTTTATTCCCTTTACATGCATCAATCCGAACTGAGCGTAAAAGTCGGCGATAAGGTAAAAAAAGGAGATCCAATCGGCAAAGTTGGTACTACAGGTATGTCGACGGGTCCCCATTTGCATTTAGGAATGCGAGTCAAGGGAACCTTAGTTGATCCAAGGTCCGTTCTCGGTCAGAAACTTTTCGAATAGAAAAAAATTAAACCGAAATCGGATTTTCTCCAAACAATCGAATAGAATTTTCAAACCCTAAAAACTATTCTCTCTTAACACTCTGAAGAATTTTTTCCACCGATTCCTCGTGTTGTCTAGCCTTGACAAGACTTTCGGAAATATGGAATAGGAAAGAATCCGGAAGTTTATCTCCGGAAGAAATAAAAAAGCCCGTCTTTGCGTATCTCGGTCTTAAGTTATCGTAGTAAGTCCAAAAAACTCCGTCCATTTTTTTCTCAAAGTTTTCTTCACCTAACTCGTGTACTTCGACCATCTCTCCCTGATTGATTGCGAGATCTAAGAATTTTTGAAATTCCGGTTTGATCTTATCTATTTCCAAAAACGGTTCCGGAAAGTAAAAAATTCGAATGGAAGGATATCGATTTGGATCCGTCTCACTCGAAGAAACGATTCCTGCGATTTGACCGGTGCCTGTTTGATCTTTCAAAGTCAAATTTTTCGGATTGTGAAAGTAAAAATCCTCGGGCAAAGTCAACTGAACCTTGATATCCTCGTTTCTAACGACTCTCGATTCGGAATCATAATTCCAATTTGTAAGTTCTTTTTGTTCCCAGTTCGGTTTAAAAAGAATGTATGAAATCAGAATTTCCGCCTTTTGCAGGGATTTGAAACTCAGTAACCCTCCGGTTAAAACCATCAATCCTAAAAGAAAAATTCTATAAAATACCGTGCTCTCTAAAAACCGAAACGTCAAACCCACGCACGAATAAACTGCGATAAAAAAGATTCCGGATCGATTGGAATAGAAGTCGGTTAACAATAAGAGCAGAATACAGGCCACGAAAACGGCGACTTCCACGATGGGATTCAGAACGATACGGGTCGCGTCGATCGTCTTTGCAGAGTCCGGTCCTATCTGATATTGTTTGATCGATTCTTCTTTTAATAACTTTCCGAAGGCGAATGAGATCAAAAAAAATATTCCCGTCGCGACGATATAAGCGCCTAAAACTAGGATGAATATAAATAAGATCGGGAGATGACTTTCGTGTAAAAAAAGAAAAGAAATTCCGACTATGGAATATACGAGGAAGAGCTTTCTTAGAAAGGAAAGTTCTTGCAGTTTAGAGCGAACAGTTTGGACTTTCTTCCAGCCAGGAATTTTTTGGAGTAATTTCATGAGTCAGATTACCGGATTTTTTTCAGATCTGAAAACGAGTTTTGACAGCCTATCTCAGTCCATCCAATCATTTCTGGAAACGGTCGGAGTAATCACTTCTTTTTTAAAAATTGTTTTCTCGATCGTTCCCTTAGATCTCTTCTTAGTCTTGATCTTTTCACTAGTCTTAGTGTTTTTATTCAATACGATTTCTCCAAGCACGAGCCGTTTTAATTATACTCTGGGAATCCTGATCGTTTCCATTCTCCGCGCCTTTTTTCATCAGTCGATTTCACAAACCTGGAACCTCGGCCCCGTATTTCTGACCGCTTTCTATCTTTTGATCCCTGCTTATTTTTTCTTTTTGCTTCGGTTCAGTTTTGTGTTTTTAAAAAAATTATATCGAAGGAAGAATTCGATTCGCCCGAAGGACCTGGATAACGCCCTTGCGAACCTGCAAAAATCATTTCAGAATCTTATGGCAAACGGTTATTCAAAACTTTACGCTTCAGATTCTCAAACTTTGGACGATCCGGATTCTCTAAAGGAACAAATCGAAGAATTGGAGCGGACGCTTCAGGGATTGAAGAACGTTCTCGATTCCAAAAAATAATAATCATTCGACCGGTTTGAATAAATCTTTGACCGCGTCTTTCGCTTTGGATTGATTAAAATCCTCTCGATCGATAAGAATCAAATCCAAACCTTCTTTTTCGAGCCTGACGAGTATCTTTGCAATGTCCGCAGACGATTTAGAGTTTGTCGCTAAATATCGAAACTGGGTTTTACACTCGGGACAAAGCTTGTCTTTCGTATAATTTAAGCCCAGGTGTTTGCAGTTCCCACAGGTGCCGTAAAGATCATCGATCAACATCAGTTGGGATGAAACTTCGGAAACGCTTAACTTCTTCCAAACTCGAATGTATTTTTTATCATCAGCCTGCATTTGTCTTTTGGATAATCAAAATTCTACATTGAGTCAAGACAAAACTTTACCGCTTTCTCAATAATCTCGCAAGCCTCTTCCATCTCTTGCGGTTGAATCACTAAAGGAGGGGCATAACGAACCGTATGATCGTGCGTCGTCTTTGCAAGTAATCCCAGTTCCATCGTCTTTTTACAAACTTCTTTCGCTATGGACTTCCCGTTCTTTCCGTTAAATTCAATCGCGTTCAGCAGACCTTTTCCGCGAACGTCCAGTAAAACGTCATATTTAGATTTTAGAATATTCATCCTTTCTCTAAAAAGTTCGCCCATCTTGTAAGAATTTTCAGTCATCTTTTCTTCGACCAAAATTTCAACGGCGCGTTTCGCGACGGCGCAGGCAAGAGGATTTCCTCCGTATGTAGAACCGTGTTCACCCGGTTTTAAAGTAAGCATCACTTCGTCATTGGAAAGAACCGCGGAGACTGGTAAAATTCCTCCGGAGAGCGCTTTACCAAGAACCAAGATATCCGGTTTCACCGATTCAAAATCTCCCGCAAGAAGTTTACCGGTTCTTCCCAACCCGGTTTGCACTTCGTCGAAAATAAGAAGGACTCCGGCCTCTTTGCAAAGTTTTCTACAAGAAGCAAGATAGCCTTCATTCGGTACGATCACACCCGCCTCTCCTTGAATCGGTTCTACCATAAAACCCGCAACGTTCGGATCTTGAAGAGAATTCTCCAATGCTTCCGTATCGTTAAAAGGAATGATTTCAAAACCGGGAACGTAAGGCCCGAACTCTCGTCTACTCAAAGGATCCGTGGACGCGGAAATCGCTCCGAGACTTCTTCCCCAAAAATTCCCGGAAGCGAAAATGATTTTGGCTTGGTTTTCTGGAATTCCTTTGACTTGATATCCCCACTTTCTACAAAGTTTCACCGCGGTTTCAGCGGCCTCCACTCCCGTATTCATGGGAAGAATTCTTTGATAACCTAAAAGTTTCGTCATGTATTCTTCGTATTCGCCTAACTTGGAATTGTAGAAGGCTCTTGAAGTCAAAGTGAGCTTTTGCGATTGTTCCACCAAAGTTTGAATCAGCTTAGGATGGCAATGGCCTTGGTTAACTGCGGAATATGCGGAAAGGAAATCGAAATAACGTTTTCCTTCCACGTCGAAAAGATAAATTCTCTCCCCTCGATCCAAAACGACGGGCAGAGGTTCGTAATTGGAAGCTCCGAATTTTTTTTCCAACTGAATGTAGTAAGACGAATTTTGAACGAGCGACATACTCCCTATTGAAGAATCGGATTCGCTTCACACAAGGAAATTTTATTCTTTTACCTTGACTTTTCATTTTTGAGAACGATCCTTTTGGAAAGAATTTAATTATTAGGAAAACTCGATGAAGTCTTCAGTCGTCAAAATTTGTTTCATTTTTTTAATTACATTTATTACAATTGGAAATTGTCTTTACACAAATGTAAAAACGCCGGGCTGGTTTTACTCTCAGAGTTATACAGACGTCCGAGGAATGGAACCGGTTGGCAAACTTTCAGGACAATCCTGCGGAGAAGGCTGGTTGTGGCTCGTTTATACCGGCGATGAAAGCTATGAAGCGGCCGTACAAAACGCGATTCAAGATAAGGCCGATCTCCTTTTCGACGTTCAAACGGATTATTACGTAAAATCGCTTCTCTTTAATCTTTACTTTTATAAATGCACGAGGGTTTCCGGGATCGGCGTAAAACTCCCTCATAGATTGTTGAAAAAAGATTAACGATGCGAGCGATTTTTTATATTCTACTTCTACTTACCGGATCGATTTGTATGATCGATTGCGCTCTACCGATCGGAAATCGACGAACGCTTGTTAAACGAAACCCGATGCCGTATCCGACGGATTCGTTTCTATCGCCGGAAAATCGGGTTTCCGTAGCGGGGACTTATTTTCGAGACCCTTCGGTTCACTACGGAAACGCCTCCACTAGATTGAAGCTGATCGGCTTTGACGGGTTCATTCATTCCACGTCCTCTCTTCCGCACAAAGACATGTTTCACGGATCTCTTGACGACTGGGATTGGTCGAAACACAGAATTATCAGATTTGAAGGGCAAAGCCAGGGATGTCAAAGAGGAGTAACGTTGATTTTACCGTTACGTCAGGGAGAACAACAATCTCTGGTCCCCGTGTCTTTCGTCTTCGGTAAAACAAGTTTTTATGACGAGCTCAAACAGGAAATGGAGAAGAATAAAATCAAAGCTCTTTTCGATTCCAAGTTGGACATAGAGCAAACTTCCTTTCTATTTTGGCTTGTTCAGAAAAGATGTATTCGATTTAAAAGTTATGCTATTCAGGAATTCTAAATAAATTTCATTTAGATTATGACGGGAAAACAAAAAACAATTCTGATTCTTTCCTCTATTTCCGGTTTTTTAGGAGTAGCGATCGGCGCCTTCGGAGCCCACGCTCTAAAACCTTTTTTAAGTCCTGAAATGCTCGCTATCTACGAAACCGGCAATAAATATCATCTGATTCATAGTATTCCGCCTTTGATCTTATCTCTGACCGGGTACGTTCATACGTCCAAATCCGCGTGGTTGTCTGCGATCTTATTTCTCTTCGGAGTGCTTATATTTTCCGGATCTCTTTATCTACTCGCGGTCACTGGAATTAAAATTTTAGGCGCAATTACTCCGATCGGCGGAATTTGCTTTCTTCTTGCTTGGGCGCTCCTCGGTTTGTCCGCGATCCGCAAAAAGAGCGTCTAACGTTGAGTTCCGAAGTAGAACTGGCCCTTTTTTTCGATCAGCTTACGAGTGATTAGACCTTTCGCTATGATGAGCAATCCTTGAACTGCGGCTTGTTTTTTCGCAGCTTCACTGTCTTGTTGTTCGGCCATCAATTGGTGTACATATTCTCTGCGTTTTCCTTCCAGAACGCCCAGCATCGAACCGCAGACTTTTTTATCTCCGATCAAAAAAGCGAGAGCGAGGGTCTGCGGCGGAGTTTCGTTGCAAAGATAATAGAGCGCTAAATTGTCAAAGTAAGACAGTTCTTCAAATGATTTTACCGTAAGTTCCTCTTTATCATCCATGGTCGATCGATTCCAATTCGGTGAGTTTATTTTCGAGATAAGCAACTAAGTAAGAAGAATCCGGATCCGCGCCCGTTGCTGAACGAATCAAGGCTTCCGCTGAATGAAACTTTCCTTTCCAGTGAACATTCTTCCTTAACCACACTAAAAGAGAGGAAAAGTTTTTTTCTTTGACGACTTGTGGTGAAAAATCCGGGCTTTCTTTAGAGAAGGCTTGGAAAAGCTGAGCGGAATAAATATTTCCAAGCGTATATGTGGGAAAATATCCGAACGCTCCGCCGCTCCAATGAACGTCTTGAAGAACACCTTCTTTATCGGAAGGAACGTCGATTCCTAAAAGGTCTTTCATTTTAGAATTCCAAAGTTCGGGAAGTTCGGAGATTTGAATTTTTCCGTTGATCAACTCTCTTTCGATCTCAAAACGAAGAATGATATGAAGATTGTATGTGATTTGATCCGCTTCTACGCGAATGAGCGAAGGCGAGGATTGATTGATATAAGAAAAAAGCTGTGAAAAGCCCAACTCGGATTCCTTCAAATCCAACGAGTTCATAAGAATCGGATAATACATTTCCCAAAACTCGCGGGATCGTCCGACTTGATTTTCCCAAAGTCTACTCTGAGATTCGTGAACACCGAGAGAAACCGAATCGTGCAACGGAGAAGGGCCGCCGATAATTTCGGAAATTCCCGCCTCATAAAGAGAATGTCCTGTTTCATGCAAAATACTGAATATAGAAGAAAGAGGATCTTTTAGATCGTAACGAGTCGTAATTCTTTTATCTCTACCTCCGAGAGAAGTCGAAAAAGGATGTTCGCTCGCATCGAGACGGGAAATTTTCGAGGAAAGTCCGAGAATGGAAGGAAGATTCTCTCCAAGTCTTCTCTGAAGCGAAATCTGAATTTCTCTCGGAAACGGATTATTGATTTGTCTTCCGCGCGCGACTAAAGGCTTGAGAGAATTCTTAAGATTGAAAAAAAGATTTTCTAAATTGGCGGCGCGTTCACCGGGTTCATAACCTTCCAACAAGGCGTCGTAGGCTTCGGTCTCATAACCGTAACACTCCGTTTGCCTTTTACAAAGTTCGACGATCTTGTTTAAAATCGGAGCAAAATCCGAAAACCGATTCTCCTTTCTTGCTTTCGCCCAAACGGAGTGCGCTTTACTTGTAATAACGGAAAATTCCTCGACAAGTTCTTGAGAAAGACAACGAGAACGATTGAGGTCTTTAAAAAGAATCTTGAGTTCGATTCTTCTTTCCTCCTGACCGGGCAGATTTTTCTTTTCATTCTCATCTCTCGCCTTTTCCGCAAGGGCATAAAATTTCTCTCCGGCGTATTTGGAATGGATTAAGCCAGAAAGAAGTCCGATCTGATCCCCTCTTTCCATTCGTCCTTCTTCGGGAAGGGTGATTTCAGAATCCCAGTGAAGTACGCTGAGAATATTTCTTAAGGTCCAAATTTCCCTATAAGCGGCTCTGTATTCCGCGAATGTTTTTAATTCTCCGCGAATAGAATCGGTAAACAGGTGCTCGTATTCTTTCATCTCAGTGGATAATAAAAAATCTTCTTTTAGATTGACAAGCACCCTAACCGCAAAAAAATGATTTTTGCACGATTTGCGGGCATGGTGTAATGGCTAGCACTGTAGCCTTCCAAGCTTCCAGTGAGGGTTCGAGTCCCTCTGCCCGCATAATCATTCTTTCCTCTATAATACTCCAACTTATTTTATCACTGACTCGAACCCAAACTTCGAATCTCCGTAGGATGATCTTATTTCATTCGCGAACGTTTTGAAGTTATATTCAAAATCAAGGAAGGGCTGGGTAAGTTTTGATCTCGGTACTGGATATTCTCATTCGAGATTTCGTCCGGGAAGAAACCCGACCAATGATCTCTTACCGACTTTATTTAAGAATTCGATTTGTCTTTTAAGTCATTCGATTGAAGTCAAGATTCTTTTGCACTTGAATCAATTGTTCCGACAAAGTGATTCGATCAAATTTGAATTGAATTCGGTCTTAAAGTCCCTTTTGAATATCCGGCGGCAAAATTTTTGACATCGATTCGATTGAACGACGAAATTTATAGAGAGCGTTTTTGATTTTTGCTAAGACAAGAAATCGGTTCCTCAAGGAACCGATTCAGGTGTTTGATAGAATTCTATTTTTGAATAGAATTCTCTGATCGACTATTTTGAATCTCATTTAAGAAAACTATATTTGTAGAATCGTTTTCTAAAATGCTATCGGCGAGGTTCTCCAACAACCTTCCAATCTTTTTACTTTGGGAAAGGTCCGGCTTACGGGAGATTCTGTCCGGTTCTTTAGCCGGGTTATCTTCGTTCGCTCGGGAATGCACAAGAATCCTCCAAAAGGGTGTAGGAGAAAGACTGGGTTCGGTTTTCGAACCCGTCAAGCTCAATCCTACTCTTCGATTTGAATTCCGGAAAGTTTTTCCAGAGTTTTAATTCTCTTTGCCCATTTTTGGAAATTCACGAGATTGTGAATGTTCACTCTGACTTTTTGAAACTCCGCAAAGGTAAGACCGTAGTCCCAACCCACAAAGATTTCTTTTTTCTTCGGTGAAGTCCTTAAGGAAGAACCTCCTCCCAAGATCGTTCCCTTAGGAACGTGGAGATGATCCGAAACCGCGCAGGCTCCTCCGATAATCACGTCGTCTTCCACGATCGTACTTCCGGCGACACCGCTCTGACCGGCTATGATTATATTCTTACCTAAGACGCAATTGTGCGCAACGTGAACCATATTATCAAACTTGCATCCGTCTCCGATGATCGTATCTTCCAGTCCGCCTCTATCTATCGTGCAAAGCGAGCCTATCTCAACATCGTCTCCGATTCTAACAGTTCCTACGTGAGGAATTTTATGATGTTTTCCGTTCACGGTGACAAACTTATATCCATCTCCGCCGATCGAACAATTACCGGAACAGATAAATCGTTTTCCAATAATGACTCCGTGTTGAATCGAACTATTCGGACCTATGTGAGAATTCTCTCCGATCGTTACGTTTCTAGAAATCTTAACTCCGTCTTCCAAGTAAGTATTGGCGCCGATCACCGAGTTTTCACCGATCACTACGAACTCGCCTACGGTTACGCCTTCCCCTATCATTGCAGTCGGATGAACCAGAGCCGACGAAGAAACTTTTCCGGACGGGACATAAGGAGGATAAATAGAATCCAAAAGTTCGACAAGACTCAATTCAGGATTCGAGACGATTAGACAAGGAAGATTGATATCCTTAGAAAATTCTTCCGTAGTCAAGATGACGCTCGAAAGAGAATTTTTTACTTCGGATAACATCTTTTTATTGGAAAGAAAGCTGATTGAATTCTTAACACCCGGCGTTAACGGAGAAACTTTTTCGATCAAAATCGTTTCCGGTTTTTCGGAATTTGCAATCTTAGATCCGCTTATTTTCTTTGCAAGATCGGAAAGTGTGAATTGGGGCATGATTCCCTCGTTTTATATTGGTTGATACACGGAGAATCAAAGGAGCTGAGTAGTCACTCAAAAAAATGCGGACTCGGAATTCGGATCTTTCGTTTTATAAGAATTATTCGACACTTCCGAAATCGTATCAAATATCCCGTTTGACGAAATGCCTTCGCTTAAAACCATGTAGGAAAATTTGAAAAATTCTTCATTTTTAGGAATTGTTACCGCTCATGAAACCGATTAGAGAACCTCAGATCAATCTATTCAAAAAATCAAACCCTTACAAAGCTAAGGTTATCAGCAATACTCTACTGACCCCGGAACCCGGAGCGGGAAAAAGACCAAAAAAAGAAGGGGAATCTTTGGTTCATAGAATCATCTTAGCGATCGATCATTCCGCTTATCCCTACGTTATCGGACAAAGCGGCGGAGTCATTCCTCCCGGAGAAGATCCTGAAAAAAAAGCCAAAGGTCTCGCAGATGCGGCTTATACCGTAAGATTGTATTCTATCGCTTCTCCAAGTTATTCTTTCGGTATGAAGGAAGACACGATAGAATTCATCATCAAAAGAGATAACGTCTACGACGAGAACGGAAACATTCAGCACAAAGGTGTCTGCTCCAATTATATCTGCGATTTGAAACCCGGCGAAGAAGTAGTTATGACCGGGCCTTCCGGAAAAAAATTCCTTCTGCCTACAACCGATTTCAGCGGAGACATTATGTTTCTTGCAACCGGAACCGGAATCGCTCCTTTCATCGGTATGAGCGAAGAATTGCTGGAACACAAGCTCGTTAACTTTACCGGAAACATCACTCTTGTTTACGGAGCTCCTTATTCTGACGAATTAGTAATGATGGATTATCTTAGAGGTTTAGAAACTAAGTTTAAGAATTTTAAACTTGTTACCGCAATCTCCAGAGAAGAAAAAAATCCTTTCGACGGCGGAAGAATGTATATCTCTCACAGAGTGAGAGAACAAGCGGACGCGGTTAAAAAAATTCTGAACGGTGGCGGGCGTTTTTATATCTGCGGCGGACCGAAAGGAATGGAAAAAGGCGTGATTGAAGAAATTCAAAAAATCGCCGGAGACGCAGGGACTTACGAAGATTTCAAACATCATCTCGAAGGCGCGCATCAACTATTTGTCGAAACTTATTGATTCGACTTCATTTTTTAAAAACGAAAAGCCGAAGGAAGCAAATGTTTCTTTCGGCTTTTTTATTTTAGAATTCAATCGCATATCACAAAAAACGAATGGATTGAATTTCCATTCTTACTTTATATTGGTCTAAAATTTCACCGGGAGAAATGGAAATGGGCGTTATCCGTGACGTAGACAAAGGACGAGGAGAAGTCATTCGTGTGGAAGTATCCGAGTACAAAGGAACAAAGTATCTCAATCTCCGCGTTTGGTACACTGACAAAGACGGCGAAAAGAAACCCACACAAAAAGGAATCGCGATTCCTCCCGAACTCTACGATGAAATCCGCGAAGCCGTGATCGAAGCGGAAAGCGAAGTCAAAGGCAATTAAAATTTAAACCGGCGTGATTTAGAGACTTCTTTCCTGAATGACGTCGTTTACGATCAAACGCGCCGCTTCTTCCGTGTCTGCTACGCGGATGTGACTTTCCAAACGAGTGATAGAAAAAACTTTTTTTACGGAATCCCTCAAATCGGAAACGATCAATTCTCCACCTCTTCTTT
>NZ_NPDU01000057.1 GCF_002811985.1 Leptospira adleri | reverse complement strand
GGCTCTCGGTGATATCCTCGACTCTCCGAACAGAAACTCCAGCGAGATACATCTCCATGAGAGCTTCTTCTACCGAACTCTCCCTTCGTTTGTATCGATCGATGATCGCCGACTCAAACGGAATTGTTCTAAGTTTCGGAACTTTTAACTTTACTTTTCCGGCTTTTGTTTCGAAGTTTCTATTATACGAACCCGCTCTTGTATCTACTCGATCCGGGTTTCTCTCATACCTTGAGGCTTTGCAGAGTTTATCCGCTTCCTCATCTAAGAGAGCGTTCAGCGTTTCTTCCACTGAGCCTCTTACGAGTTCGCTCAAGTCTTTCTTGAGCTGGGTCTCATCCACTTGAATTACTTTCAGGTGCGCTTTTTCTTCTTCTGCCCTCATTGGGGGGTTCTCCTTTTTTTGAATTTGATCGCTACAAACTCAATCGGCAAGGAGAGCCTTCTCATTCATTCTTAAATCTGCGAAAATTTTAGGACGTTATCAAGAACTTCGACAAAGGTCGACACGACGCAATTCGTAGGAACTCACACGTTTTTAATTTTTAGAGAACGATTGAGGACCTCAAAAAAAGTCAGATGCGACGTAACTCGTAGGAACTCACACACAGATTGCAATTTTACAAAAGAACATTTCTATTAGTGGATCTTCGATCCAGATTTCGGTCATGAAGATTCAAATAACGTTCTTCTTTGCGTGAGCGATCAAGCGGAAATACTGCAATGCGCCATTTCTTGGATTCGATTTGAATTTTTCGAGTCGCCTCGGTGGCGCTTTGCAGATTGGAGCGAGAGCGCGACTCTGCGTCAGCAGAGGCACGCCCGAATAGGAATATTTAGATCGCCGATCCCAGTTCTTCTTTGAGTTTTCTTGCTTCTTCGAAGTCGGGTTTGATTTGTATCGCTCGGTGCAGATATTGCAAGGAACGCTCCGGCCGATTCCAGATTTTATAGAGAGTTGCCAAGTTATAGAGCGAAATGTGCGGCGCGTCGTTGAGATCGCAACGTAAGGATTTTTTCAACCAATAGACCGCTTCGGTTTCTTTTCCTGCTCTCAAAAGTATGATTCCGATCTCATTGCAGGGATTTCCGTAGTTCTGATTGACTTCGACGGATTTATAGAAGTGAAGCAACCCTCTTTCGTGATTGCCCTTTTGATTTTCCATGAGACCTAAAAAGAAATATGCCTCGTGATGATCCTCTTCTTCCAGAGTGAGTTTGAACAAATACTCGGCTCTATCAGAGTCGCCCGTTTTGTAAAAATATTTTGCCGCTTCCAGAAAATCAGAGGGAGTAAAGTTTTCCAATTCCATAACCCGTTTTTACTTTGATTTTCGGTTTGGAATCACTAAGGCTTGATTAAGTTTTTTTTCAACGCTTCCGCTACCGTTTCCGCGATCGACGGAGCATCCAATCCGTACGCTTCGAAGATTTCCTTTCTTTCTCCGTGATGAATCGGTTCCGGTGGAAATCCGAAGGTTTTGATGTATTTCGACAATTGCTCCGGCGAGATTCGATTGAGAAGATATCCGGAAGCTCCTGCGTCGACATAACTCTCGTCTAAGATCGCGAAATGTCTCACGTTCGAAAGTTCTTCGTTCAACGCTTCCGTCCCAAGAGGCCTCAGCCAGACGAGATCGATCAGGGTTACACTCAATCCGGAGGCTTCCAAGATTTCCGAGGCTTTCTTTGCCTCGTCCAACATAGAACCAATCGATAATAATGCGACATCGGTTCCCTTTTTTAGAACCCGAAAAGTCCCCGGGACCAGCTCCGGTTTTCTATGAAAATCGAGGCTCTTCACATCCACACTCGCCTTCGGAAATCGAATCGCGATCGGTTCCCGATCGTAGTGCTCCATCAATCTTAGAGAATCGATCAAGTCTTGTCCGTTCGAAGGCACGAAAACGTCCATGTGAGGCAATCCCAAGAGATAACTCAGATCGAAGAGTCCTTGGTGCGTTTCTCCGTCCGGCCCCACGCATCCCGCACGATCGATCACGAAACGCACCGGAAGATTCATCAACGATACGTCTTCTACGAGCTGATCCAATCCTCTCGTCAAAAACGTGGAATAAATGCACATATAAGGAATCACGTTTCCGTTCGTCATCGCTCCCGCAAATGCAACCGAATGTTGTTCCGCGATTCCTACGTCGAAAAGATGTTCCGGATATTTCTCGGCGTATTCTTTGAGCCCGCTTCCTTCTATCATCGCAGGCGTGATCGCCGCGATCTTCGGGTTTTGATCGGTAAGAATCGTGAGCATCTTTCCTACAATCTTGCTATACGCGATCTTAGAAGAATCTCCGCTCTCCATTGCCCCGTCTTCTTTTCTAAACGGCGTTACTCCGTGATACTTGATCGGATCCCTTTCCGCTGGATCGTATCCCTTTCCTTTCTGCGTGATCAAATGCAGAAGAATCGGTCCCTTCATCTTCTTTACTTTTTCGAGCATCTTCACAAGCCGTATCACGTCGTGCCCGTCTTCCGGTCCGATGTATCCGAATCCTAAATCTTCGAAGAGCCCTCCGGGAGTTAATACGTCCTTGAATCCCTTCTCCACCTTCTTAAAAAATCGCTCAGTCGCCGGTCCTATGATCGGAAGCCATTTTAGAAACGTATAAAAGATCTTCTTCCAGTGGTTGTAAAAATGAGACGTTATGATGTTATTGAGATAATTGGATATCGATCCTACGTTTTTGGAAATGGACATGTAGTTATCGTTCAGAATGACGATCATGTCTTTTTTCAAATGTCCCGCGTGATTCATCGCCTCGAGAGCCATTCCGGTTGCGATAGACGCGTCTCCGATGATGGCGACTACGTTATAATCTCCTCCGGTCAAATCTCGCGCCGCCGCTTCCCCAAGCGCCTGGGAGATGGAAGTTCCTGCGTGCCCCGTGTTGTAGAGATCGTAAGGAGATTCTTCCCTTTTGGGAAATCCGGAAAGTCCGTTGAATTTTCGAACCGTGTTAAGTCGGTCCTTTCTTCCGGTCAGTATTTTATGCGGGTAAGTCTGATGTCCTACGTCCCATACAAGCCGGTCTTTCGGAGTATCAAATACGTAGTGAAGAGCTACTGTGAGTTCTACAACTCCCAGATTGCTTGCGAAGTGTCCGCCCACTCCCGAAAGAGTGTCGATGATGTAATTTCGAACCTCTTCGCATACCGCCGGCAATTTTTCCAGCGGCACACTTCTGAGATCGGCCGGGTAGTTGATTCTATCCAGCAGAGATGGTTCCTGTTGCATGAAAACTTTCTATTCTAATTTTATAAAATTCTCAGCTCGCCTGCAAGGGTTTTCTTAATAGTTTTAGGTCTTCCTCGTTTACCAAATCCAGAAGTTCATAGATCCGAACCGGCTGAGTCTTTCCCTTCACTTTAATCAAGTCCAGTTCTCTTGCGATGATCCGGTCCTTTACCTTTTCGTAGGTGTACTCAGAGATGATGATATGGGTTCCGTACTCCTTATTCGTTCCTTCCAATCTCGATCCAAGGTTGATGGTGTCTCCCATACAGGTATAATCCATCCTGTGGGAACTCCCCATGTTTCCTACGACCGCTGGCCCCGAATTGAGTCCGATTCCTATATCCATTTGAGGCAGATCCCGGGCTTTCCATTCTTCCTTGAGCGTTGCGAGCCTTCTCATCTGAGCCAGTCCCGCCGCACATCCGTAGTAAGCATGGTCTTCCAGAGGCACGGGCGCCCCCCAAAATGCCATGATCGCATCCCCCATGTATTTATCAATCGTTCCCTTGAATTCAATGATGATCTCGGTCATCTCCGATAAGTATTGGTTCAAGAATTGAACGAGTTCTTCCGGTCCCATTTTTTCGGACATTGTCGTAAATCCTCGGATATCGGAGAAGAATATCGTAATGTCTCGTTTGGATCCTCCTAAGTTGAGGTTCTCAGGATTCTTAAGTAATTCGTCCACTACGTCCTTGGATACGAATTTGGAAAACGTGCTCCGGATGTATTTTACGTTCTCTTCTTCCGTTAAAATTCTAAATCCGATCAATCCGATGAAGATAAACAACTGCTCAAGAATTACCGTCGGATAAAGATGCACAAGATTGAGTTCCGAGAAGTTGACAAGAGTCACAACAGAATACAAGAACGCCGTCGCTAAGAAAAAGATAAACGCAAGCCAAGTCTTAAGCCTCGGTTGGATAATCCCCGCCAAAATCCCGACTATGATTAGAATTAAGAATTCTCCCCAGAGAGGCAATTCAAAGAGAAAATCCTGATTGAGGATCGTATTGATCGCGGCGGCGTGGTGCTCGATTCCGGACATGTCTCCGAACGGAGATAAATGCGTATCCTTTGCAGCTCCCGCTCCGGTTGCATAATACATCGCCACTAGAAAAATCGTGTTCTGAAACTGAGATGCGGTCTCTTCGTTCCATTCCGTGGACGCTTCAAAAATCTCATGCGCTCGGAAAGAATAGAGTCCGCCGGGAAAGTTGATCTGCATCTGTCCGTCTTCGTCGATCGGGATTTTGATCTCCCTCTTCTCGTTCGGACGATTCATGATGTCCTTTGTCTCCATCTTCAACGACTTTCTGTTGAAACTCGTAAGCGTCTTCTGCGGTATGTTTTTGATCTTCACATACTTTCCCATCACTACTTCTACGTCTTTTTTCACGTCGACCCCGAGATAATTGCAGGCAATCATCAAGTCGATGGATGGATAATATTCGGTTTCTCGAAGCGGCCCCGCGTTCAGAAGTTTCGCGACCAGAGGCATTCTTCTGTTGAGTCCGCTTTCGTCTTTTTTAATATTCGCAAATCCTAATCCAGACGCTTTTTCCGCGACCGGTTCGATCGGCGGTTGCGGGAATTTTAACCAGGATCTTCCGAGATCTCCCGGATCCTCCACATTCTCCAATTTAAATTTTCTCAAAACGTCGATCCGATTCTCCAAATTGAGAATCGAACTCTTGGATTCCAAACTCGTTTCCATCGGGTAGTCAAACATGACCTGCGGATTTTTGGCCAATGCTTCCGCCATCTCTTCCGTCTGTCCCGGTTTGTAATCCACGAAGAAAATATCGAACATGAGGTGATTCGATGTGTTCTTGAATGTATCTATTATATTTGCGTAATATTTCCAAGGAAGAGGCCATCTTCCCTGCAATTTTTCAAGCGACGTCGTCGTGATTCCGATGATCTGAATATCCTGTCTCGCTCCGGGAGGCGGATTGTATCGCGTGTATTCGATCGTCCCCTCTTCCGATTCTTTTTCGCTCTTGTTGACTCCCGCTCTTAACAGGGTGAATCTCCAGGATACGGAAGATTCTTCCAACTCGGAAAGCGGCGTGAAAATCTGATAGAGGAAGAACATCACGAGCGATACGACGACCGCAAGCCAGATACTCCCCGATCTCTGTTTGTCCGGCGTATTCTCCGCTATGAACTTGTAGATCGGATAAGCAGACAAAATGAGCGCCGCAAATCCGCCTAAGAGAAATTCCGTGTTCTGGGAATAATTCGGGAAGAATGCAGTAAAGCTGATGAGGAGAATTCCTAAAATTCCTAAGATGTTGAAGATTATCTGTATGGGTGTGATCTTGAATTTTGCTTCGCTCATTATTTCCTCCGGGAAGAGATCGGGGATCAGTATCCTATTGGTCTGAGTTTCGTCAATATTTTCCGGCTTTGCTCGTTCCCCCCTCTGGGTGTGTTTTCGATTTTTGTTTCGTTTTTTCGGTTCCCCGTTTCCCGTTTGTCATTTTTTTGACGGTTTTTGTCTCCGGCATTCTTTTCCGAGAACCGTTCCCGGTATGAGGACTTCTTCTTTACGGTCTGGAGTTTCTTCTTGTGAAATTCGGAGAAAAGGACATCTTTGCACACTTTTGATTCCGATGCGCTTCGTGGATTTTAGAGGCTTGGAGGCGAAGCTGTTGAGATCCTCTCTGAGGGACCTTTTGCTCCGGTTTGACGAGGTTTTAATTCGAAAGAAGTTCTTAGGAAAGAGACTGGTTTATGCGAGATATCAGGAAGAAAATTTGGACTTGAAGAAGATGAATTTTCGTCCTTTCGAAGAGGACTGGGTTAAGTTGGGGATTTTGGCTTGGGGATTAGGCGTTTCCCGTTGCCTCCTATTTTCTATCCTTTTGGAATTGGATAGTGAACCAATGAATCACCGTAATACCAAATCGACTGGAGTTCCAACAAATCTTTCTATCACAAGAAAGTTAATCTTCTTAAAAAAAGAGATACACAGCCAAATCCGCAAATCCCGCGCGCATCCATCGTAGAAAACCCCAATCCAAAACCTAATCCCCGTCAAATCCCGACTCCTCAAAAAAAGGAGCAGAACTTCCATTGCCTATCTCATCGAAGAACGAATCTCAACCGCATAAGCAAACAACTTATCCGCACAACTCACTCGATCCTTCCCGTTCTCCTCGATGATTCTCTGAACAGCCGAACCGATGATCACACCGTCCGCGTATCTCGAAATCTCCTTAGACTGATCCGCAGTTGAAATACCAAAACCGGCGCAAACGGGAAGCGAAACAACTTTTTTCACAAACTTAATTCTATCTTCCAAACCTTCCGCAAGAGCTCTTCTTTCCCCGGTAACTCCGTAAGAAGTAACATAGTAGATAAAGCCCGAAGCGAGCGACTTCATCGAACGAATTCTTTCTTCGGTCGTAGCCGGAGTCACGAGATGAATGAAGTCTATCTTTCTCTTTTCAAGCAGAGAGAAGAATTCTTCCGCTTCCGGGGTATCGTACGGAAGATCAGGAATGATCAGACCTTGGATTCCGGAATTCTTCGCCATCTCCGTAAACGATTCCAAACCCATCGAATACAAAGGGTTGAAGTATGTCAGATAAACGAGCGGAATTTCAGGATGAAGTTTATGAATCTCCGCGGTTACATCCAAAATTTTCTTCATCGAAAAGGGATGAGCCAAGGCTCTTTTAAAAGCCTTCTGAATCACGGGACCGTCCGCTACAGGATCGGTGAAGGGAATTCCCAATTCTAAAATGCCGGCGCCGCCTCGAATGAGCGCATCGGCCCAGACGACGGAAGAATCGTAATCAGGATCGCCTAACGAGATATAGGGGATAAAAACACTTTTCTCATCCGAGAAAACGGCGGATATCGCGCTCAAGAAAATTCTCCTTTTCTCAATCTTGCCACTTCGGCGACGTCCTTATCGCCTCTTCCGGACAAACAAATCAAAATGTCCTCTTTTTTTCCCATCTCGTTCGCGAGAGATTTCGCGTATTGAAACGCATGCGCCGTTTCCAAGGCGGGAATGATTCCTTCTACGCGACAGACTTCTAAAAAGGCGTCTAACGCGCCTTCGTCGTTTACATTCGCGTAAGTTACTCTTCCGCTCTTGTTTAAGAATGCGTGTTCAGGACCGACTCCTGGATAATCAAGCCCCGCGGAAACAGAATGCGCCGGAACGATTTGACCGAATTCGTCTTGGATCACGAGTGTTTTGGTTCCATGTAAGAATCCGGTTTTTCCGAAAGCCATTGTCGCGGAATTAGAACCGGGCGAAGAAGAATAACCGCCGGCTTCCACTCCGAAGAGTTTTACCTTTTTATCTTTGATAAAACCGTAGAACATTCCGATCGCGTTCGAACCTCCGCCAACACAAGCGATGACGGCGTCCGGAAGTTTTCCGTTCTCTTTTTTGAACTGCTTTCTGGATTCGATTCCGATGACGGATTGAAAATCTCTCACGATCGAAGGGAAAGGATGCGGTCCGATCGAGGAACCCACGATATAATGTGTATTAGAAACGTTTAATGCCCAGTCTCTCATAGCTTCACTGGTTGCGTCTTTGAGAGTGGCGGTTCCGGCGGAAACACCGATAACCTTTGCGCCCATCATCCGCATACGGATTGCGTTGAGTTCCTGACGGCGCAGATCTTCATCGCCCATATAAACGACGGTTTCCAACTGAAACATAGCGCCGACTGTCGCGGTCGCGACTCCGTGTTGACCCGCTCCGGTTTCGGCGATAATTCTTGTTTTACCCATTGCCTTTGCGATTAAAACCTGCCCGATCGTATTGTTGATCTTATGAGCGCCGGTATGATTGAGGTCTTCTCTTTTGAGCCAGATCCTCGCGCCGCCCCAGGCCTTGGTGAGACGTTCCGCGTAAGTCAGAGGGGAAGGTCTTCCGATATAATTCTTACGATAGTATTCGAGTTCTTTTTTAAAGTGTTTGTTTTTCTTTAACTTCTTGTACGTGCTTTCCAGTTCCACAAGAGCATCGTGAAGAATTTCGGGAGAATAACGTCCTCCGAACTCACCGAAGTATCCTTCCTTTTCGGAATGTTTTGATTCTTTTCCCATATCTACCCCAGCTCGGCAAAGAGTTCTTGACGAAGCGATTCCACCCGACTCGTGAAATCGTCGAAATCGGTAAAAACAAAAGATTCTTCTTTGTCCTTCTTACGATCGTAGATAGAAACTTCTCCGTTTTCGAAGAATTTTTTTCCGATCGTAACTCGTATCGGAAAACCGATCAGTTCGGAATCCTTCAGTTTAAATCCCGGTCCAAGGTCGCGATCGTCCCAAAAAACTTCAACACCTTCGTTCTTTAGAATATTATAAAATTCTTCCGCTTTCGCGTATTGTTCCTCGCCTTTGGTGATGCTCACGAGGGTCACTTCAAAAGGAGCGATGCTGATCGGCCAGAAAATCCCCTTTTCGTCGTTGCATTGTTCGATGACGGTCGCGAGAGTTCTGTTCACACCGATTCCGTAACATCCCATCGTAAGAGTTCTCGCCTTTCCGTTTTGATCAAGGACTTGAATTCCGAAGGCCTTAGTATATTTGTCGCCGAGTTTGAAGATATGTCCGACTTCGATTCCTTTTTCCGCTTTTAGCGGAGAATTACAATTCGGACAAAGATCCCCTTCTCTTGCTAAAGCGACATCCGCAAATTCGGGAAGATTGGAGATTTCCTTTTCCAGGATAAAACCTTGGATATGAAGATCCTCTTTTCCTGCTCCGACGACGTACGGAAAGCTTTTCTGCAAGGAACGATCGTATAAAACTTTCACTTTTTCGTTCGGTGCGATCGGCTGAATAAAACCGGGAACGAGTTCGAGTTCTCTGATTTCGGAATCGCTCATCGGCTCCGTATCAACGATTCTCAAAAGGGAATGGAGCTTGTGAAGATTGAGTTCTAAGTCTCCCCGAAGATATACGAGAATCTTCTTTTTCTCGGATTTCAGAGCGACCGCTTTGATCGTTTCCTTCGGGGAAAGTCCCAGGAATTGACTTACTTCTTCGATCGTTTTTTTACCGGGGGTCGCGACTTCTTTTTTTTCGGGAGGAGGAGAAAGTATATTCTCTTTTTCTAATACGAGCGGAGTTTTTTCGCTGTTGGAGCTGTAATCGCATTTTGTACAAAGAAGCAACGTCTCTTCTCCGATCGGGGATACGACCATAAATTCTTCCGAGGCGGAACCGCCCATACTTCCGGAATCTGCGAGCACGGGAATTGTCTTGAGTCCGCAGCGATCGAACATCTTTCTATAAGCGATTCTCATTGCCTGATAGGTCTCGTCGAGAGATGCCTCGTCAATGTGAAAAGAATATGCATCTTTCATAATAAACTCTCTCGAACGGATCACGCCGAAACGGGGACGGATTTCGTCCCGAAACTTCGTTTGGATCTGATAGACGTTGATCGGAAGATCCTTATACGATTTCAAGAGAGGTTTTACGAGATAACTAAAAGATTCTTCGTGAGTGGGTCCGAGCGCATATTTTAGATCGTGTCGATCTTGGATCCGAAACATTTCCTTTCCCATTGCGCTCCATCTTCCGCTCTGTTCCCAGAGTTCGGACGGAGTTAAGATCGGAAGATCGAATTCCAAGGCGCCGGTTGCGTTCATCTCTTCTCTTACGATCTCTTTGATCTTTTGAAGAATCTTAAGTCCGAGGGGAAGATAAAAATAAAGGCCTGCGGATGACTTTCTTACCAAGCCGGCGCGGATCATAAGACGGTGGGACGCGACGACCGCGTCCGCAGGATTTTCTTTTTCTGTGGGTAAAATATATTTCGATGCTTTCATGCGTTTTAGAAAAATCGCGTTACATCGTTGAAGGTGACGTAGAGTCCGAGCCCCAATAAGAATAAGAATCCGATTCTAAAGATGGACTCGATCACTTTTCCCGGAAGAGGTCTTCCGGTGATCGCTTCATACGCGTACAATACGATATGTCCACCGTCAGCCATCGGAATGGGAAGTAAATTCATTATCATCAGAGCGATCGAGATCCTCGCGACAAACTCCAAGTAAGTCTCCCAACCGATTTCCAAACTGATCCCGGCATAAGATACGATTCCCACCGGTCCTGAAAGACTATCCTTCACGGAAAGAATTCCCGAAAACAACATCCCGATTCCTTTGAGAGTGGTTTCCACGTTCTCATAGACGTCGGTTCCGGCAACGGCGAAGGATTCGAAGAATCCGAGTTCTCTCGCCATCGGTTCCGGGTTGAATTTCATATTCGGTCTAAAACCCAAAAGCCCGATCGGTCTCACCTTGGGTTCGGCCTCGAGTCTCAGATTTCCCATGTCTACGGTGACGGATTCTCCGTTTTTATTCTTCACATACTCGAGAAGTTCTTCAAAACTCGGAAAAGTTTTTCCGTCCACGGCCAGGTTTAAAAGTTTTTGACCAAGCTCCGGATCATAACTCGCAAACTGATACGATTCGAGTCCGAGTTCGGGAAATTTTTTGTCTCTTAGATTCTTAAATTCTAATATGTTTGCGCCGAGGACGGGAACGTCGACGTTCGCGGTTTCGGTGGACCAAGGGTTGACCAGAGGATACGTCTTACGATCGACTACGATCTTTACGGTTTGATTTTGATATTCGCCGAGAATTTTCTGGAGTTCGCCGACGGTGGAAACGGTTCTTCCGTTGATCGTCTGGATCACGTCCCCGTCGTTCAAGTAGGTCAGCGCGCGGGAACGAAGAAGGTTTTCCTTTTCTTCCTTCTCCTTTTCCAAAAGAACTTCCGCGGGAATATCTCTTCCTTCCACCGCTTTTTTCAGGCGCTCTTGGTAGTAGTTTTCGGCTTCGTGTGTTTTGTCCAACTTGGAGGAAAGCCAGTGTTGGAATTGTTCCGAATAACTGAACGTCGCGACGACTCTTCTTTCGCCGAAGGGCTCGACTCCGATGGTCGGAATTCCGGAAGCTCGTTTCGGATTGTAGACGATTCGAGGAGTCACGATCCACTCCAACTTCTTCCCTTCCCTTTCTCCTTCGAGCTTCAATGCTTCTCCCGAAGAAAGTCCGACTCCCGTTACGATGTCCTCGAACTTTTCGGTTTTGTTTCCGTTGATGCTAAGAATCCGATCTCCCGTTCGGAGGCCCGATTGAAACGCCGCTGAAAATTCCTGATCCGCTGGATCAATGAAGATCCGATTTCCCGGAGGGTTGTGTCCGAGAAAATTCAAAATCAGTAATAAACCGAAACCAAGAAATAAATTGAAGAGTGGTCCGCCTAACACGGGAATCATTCTTTTGAGAGGAGGAGTGGACAACAATTCTCCGGGTTCCCCCTTAATTTCTCCGCCGTAGTCGTCGCCTTTGAAAAGAACGTATCCGCCGACAGGGATCGCGGTGATTTGGTAGGTGGTTTCCCCGACCTTCTTCTTCCAGATTCCCCTTCCGTAACCGATGGAAAAGATTCTCGCCTTCACTCCGACGAGCATTCCACAGAGAAGATGTCCCAACTCGTGGATAAAAATAGAAATCGCCAGCATAAATACGGCGCCTAATACCATGATCAACATGCGGATACGACCTTCCTTGATTTCAGATTTCCGACGGTTCCCCTGGCAATTCGATCGGCGTCTTCGTAACCTTCCAGGGTATCAGGATACGTGATTGGAATTTCGTCTAACGCAGCAGAGATGTATCGGGGAATATCCACAAAACGGATCTCGTCTTTTAAAAATAATTCCACGGCGGCCTCGTTGGCCGCGTTAAAAATGGAAGGAGCCGTGCCTCCCGCTTTCCCCGCCGCGAACGCGAGGGCCAAACCCGGATAACGTTTTAGATCCGGTTCTCTAAATTCCAATTTTCCCCAATCTTGCGAAGAATGAGACCGCAAAAGCTTAGGCACGGGTTCCGGATGAAAGAGAGAATGTGCGATCGGAAAGATCATATCCGGATAAGAAGCATATACAAAGGAAGCCCCGTCTTTCAATTCCACGATTCCGTGCGCGATACTCTGAGGATGAATGACGACTCCGATCTTTTCGTAAGGAAAGCCGAAAAGAAAATGAGCTTCGATGACTTCGAGCCCCTTGTTGATCATTCCGTTGGAATCGATCGTGATCTTCGGACCCATGCTCCAAGTCGGATGGTGAAGCGCCTGTTCTTTTGTTATGGAGGAAAACTGATCTAAGGATAAATCCCGGAACGAACCTCCCGAGGCGGTGAGAATGATCTTGTCCACGGCTTCGGGTTTTAGGGATTCCAAAAGTTGAAAGAGAGCGTTGTGTTCGGAATCGACGGGAACCACTTTTGTGTTGTGTTTTCGAATGAGCGAATTGATCAGGGGCCCCGATGTGACTAACGTTTCCTTGTTAGCGATTCCGAGTCTTTTACCGGATGTGATCGCCGAGATCGTAGGACGTAACCCCACTGAACCGACGATCGCCGTGATCACGATTTCAACGGAAGAATCTTTTACGAGCTCGGAAAGAGCGGATTCTCCATAAAGGATTTCAGTATTGCCGATTTTGTTTCCGAGAACCGAACGATCCGCGGTAGCCGAACTTACGCAAATCGCAAGAGGGGAAAATTCTTTCTGAATCTCCAGAGCCTTCTTTAGATTGGAATGAACGCTGAAAGAATGAAGCCTGAATTCTTCCGGGTAAGCGCGCAGAACCTTGAGAGTGGATTCTCCTACCGAACCCGAAGCGCCCAGAAGACAGACGGAGGTTGCCATATCCGATTAGACTTGGAAACCAAGATTCCCCTTGATCTGGAGATAATAATACAACACTGGAATCGTGATCAGAAGCGCATCCGCCAAATCCAAAACTCCGCCGTGCCCCGGAATCAAGGAACCCGAATCCTTGATCTTTGCGTCTCGTTTCATCGCGGACTCAAGCAAGTCCCCGATCACGCTGACGAGAGAAATGATCACCGAAATCAAAAACACTTCCACACCGGAAATCGGAGAACGGCTTCCTGTGGAATTCTCCCAGATCGCGTTGAAGATAAAAACGGAAACGATCGCGGTCACGATCCCGGTCGCGTAACCTTCCCAGGTTTTTTTAGGAGAAATCGCAAGCCCTGCCGGATGTCTTCCGAACCATCTTCCTCCGAAGTATGCGCCCGCGTCCGTCAAAAACGTGATGACCGAAACGAGTATGATGTAATAAATTCCCTGCCCCATTCCCAAAAGAAGAAGGAGATGTCCGAGAGGAACCGCCGTATAAAACACTCCGAGAAACGTGGAGGAAACCGAGAAGATCGCACCGTCTAACGGGCGTCTGGTGATTTGAAGAGTAAAAATGACGATGAACAAAAGGAGAAACGCGACCGGAACCGGATCGAAAGGAGGAACGAAAAATTTGATATATTGAAGAAAGAAGATCGGAGGTTCGAACTTGTTCTGGGAAGCGATAAAACGGAAATAATAAAACGTAAGAATGACGAACATAAAGAACGTTCCCGTTCCGCGAAACGGCCTTCCCTCGTCTCCGCGATCGGCCAAATTGTAGAATTCTTTGATTCCTATAAAACCGCCCAAAAGAAGAATCAGATACGACTGCAGATAATAAAAATCCGCATAGAATATCATAAAAAGATAAAATACTACTAATACCGCGGCAGACGCGATTCTTTTGGAAGTTTCACCCATTCTCCAATCCTCCGAATTTCCGGGTTCTGGTTTCATACCATTTTAAGGAATCTACCAGAGAATTTTTGTCAAAGTCGGGCCAGAGAGTATCGGTGAAATACAGTTCCGCGTATGCGGACTGCCAAAGTAGAAAATTAGAAAGTCTTTGTTCCCCGGCCGTTCTGATCAGTAAATCTACGGGAGGAAGGGTGGACGTATATAAAAATTTTTCGAGTTCTTTTTCTTTCAAAGGCTTTTCAAAGGAAACTTTTGCGCGTTTTCTTTCTAAAAAAACCTCTTGGGCCGCTCTCAAAAGTTCGTCCCTGGATCCGTAATTGAGACAGAAGTTTACGGTTAGATTCTTGTTCTTTTTCGTTTTATCGATCGCGAAGTCGATCTTGTCCAAAACTCCGCGAGTCAGGCGTTTCCTGCTTCCGGAATGGTGGATTTTGATTCCTCTGGCGTGGATCGTATCCAAACGGGTTTCAATAAATTCGATGAGAAGATTGAAGATGGAGCGAATTTCGGTGATCGGACGTTTCCAATTCTCCGTAGAAAACGCGTAGAGAGAAATGTTTTGTAGACCGAGTTCAAGACTTGCGTCCATCAAACGATCGATCGCTTGTGCGCCTTCCCGATGCCCATCCGATCTCGACTTTCCCCGAGCGGTGGCCCAACGACCGTTGCCGTCCATGATGACGGCGATATGTTTCGGGAGATTGGACTTGAGGAAGCCCACGTCAGATCGTCGTGATTTCCTTTTCCTTCTCTACGGTCAGAGCGGAAATTTTCTCGATATAAGAATCGGTGATTTTTTGAATCTGATCCTGAACGGTTTTGATCTCGTCTTGAGACATTCCTTCGGTGTGTTTTTTCAGATCTTCCATCGCATCTCTTCGGATATTTCGGATGGCTACTTTTTTTTCCTCTGACTTCGCCTTTACAACCTTAGCGAGTTCTTTCCGTCTTTCACCCGTTAGTTCGGGAATGTTGATACGAATTACGACTCCGTCGTTCGAAGGCTGAAGCCCTAATCCGGAAGTTTGGATCGCTTTTTCGATATCTTTCATAATTCCCTTATCGTAAGGGGAAATCACAAGACTTCTCGGTTCGGGAACGGAGATGTTTCCGAGCTGATTGATCGGAGTTTGAGTTCCATAATAATCGACTCGAATGTCTTCCACGAGAGAAGGGTTCGCTCTTCCGGTGCGAATGGTGCCAAAGTCCTTTTTTACGAGGTCAATGGTTTTATCCATTTTCGTTTTCATTCCTGAGATGATTTCTTCACTGGCCATCGATTTTTATGTCCTCCGAATTAGAGATCAGGGTTCCGATGTTCGTTCCGGTAATAAGGTCTTTGAGATTTCCTCTTTTGAAAATATCGAAAACGATAATGGACATATTGTTTTCCATACACAAACTGAGAGCGGTGGAATCCATCACCTTCAAACGGCGATTGATCGATTCCATAAAGGAAATTTGAGAATAACGTTTTGCGGTGTTGTCCTTTTTCGGATCCGCGGTATAAACTCCGTCGACCTTCGTTGCCTTAAGAATCACGTCGCAGCCGACTTCCACGGCGCGAAGACTCGCGGTCGTATCCGTTGTGAAATAAGGATTCCCGGTTCCACCCGCGAAGATTACGATTCTTGCTTTTTCCAAGTGGCGAACCGCGCGACGGCGAATATAACTTTCAGCGATGGAATTGATTTCGATCGCGGATTGAACTCTTGTGTAGAGTCCTTTCTTTTCGCAAGCGTCCTGGAGCGCGAGAGCGTTCTGGATGGTCGCGAGCATTCCCATATAATCCGCGGTAGCTCGATCGATTCCCGCTTTTGCGAGATTGGTTCCTCGGATGATATTGCCGCCGCCGACGACAAGGGCGATCTCAACGCCGAGATCGTGAACTTCTTTGATTTCTTCAGCGAGAGAATGAGCTTTGTTCGTATCGATCCCGAATTCACCCTCCCCGGCGAGAGCCTCTCCGGAGAGTTTGATCAGAATTCTTTTATACTTCGCTTCTGCTGCCAAAACTTAGAGTCCACCTACCTGAAAGCGGACAAAACGAGCGATCAGAATATTCTCGCCGAATTTTGAAATCGCTTCCTTCACTAGGTCGTCTATCGTTTTAGAATCGTCTTTGAAGAACGCTTGGTTTACGAGACAAGCTTCGGAAATATATTTCTTAATCTTTCCCGGAAGAATCTTATCGATCTGCTCCGCTTTTTTGCCTTCGGCTTCCAGCTGAGCTCTCATGATTCCTTTTTCTTTTTCCAGATCTTCGGCGGGAATGGATTCTTCGTTCAGATAAAGAGGATTCATCGCCGCGATCTGCATGCAGATTTCCTTTCCGAGAATTTCGAAGTCTTCGTTTTTGGAAACGAAGTCGGTTTCGGAGTTCAGTTCTACCAGAACTCCGATTTTTCCGTTGCCGTGGATGTAAGAAACGACTCGGCCTTCTTTTGTTTCTCTTCCGGCTTTTTTAGCGGCCTTCGCGATTCCTTTCTCACGGAGCCAAGTGATCGCTTTTTCGATATCTGCGTTGTTTTCTTCGAGAGCCTTTTTGCAGTCCATCATTCCTGCGCTGGTTCTCTCTCTGAGTTCTCTGATTAAATCTGTAGATACTGCCATTTCGTAGAATTCCTTACTCGTTCTTGTCTACTTCGATCGTAGTAGTCGCAGATTCTTCCGATGCTGCAGCTGCGGCAGCGGCTTTGGATTTTTTAGATTCCGCGTCTTCGTCCATGATGAACTTTCCGCTTTCATCGTATTCACCTTGGTATTCCAGAGCCAGAGCTTCGGAATCCAAATCCTCGCTGAAACGAGGTTGTTCTACGACTCCGCCCGTTCCTTCGATCACGGCGTTCGCCATCGTTTCAAGGAAAAGGGAGATCGCACGGATCGCGTCGTCGTTGCCCGGAATCGGATAGTCGATGAGTTCAGGATCACAGTTCGTATCAACGACCGCGAAGATCGTAAGACCGAGTTTTCTCGCTTCTTTTACGGCGATCTCTTCTTTTTTCGGATCGATCACGAACATGATTTCCGGAATGGTCGCCATGTCTTTGATTCCACCGAGAGTTTTGCGGAGTTTATCCAACTCTCTTCTTAAGGTAAGAATTTCTTTTTTTGTTTTTACTTCTTTCTCGAAGCTGTTGTCCGCTTCCATTCCTTCGAGTTTTTTGAGACGAGCGATACTTTTCTTAACCGTATTCCAGTTGGTTAAAAGTCCGCCCGGCCAGCGGTTATTGATAAAGAACATATTGGAGCGGATGGCTTCTCTTTCGATCGCGCCTCTCGCTTGTTTCTTCGTTCCCACAAAAAGAACTTTTTTACCGTCTGAAGTTTGTTTTTTCAGAGCGTCGTAAGCCTCTTTTGCTTTCTGAACGGTCTTTTGAAGATCGATGATGTGAATCCCGTTTCTAGCCGTAAAAACGTACGGCGCCATTTTGGGATTCCATTTGCGAGTCTGGTGTCCGAAGTGTACTCCGGTTTCCAGAAGGTTTTTCATTGAAATCACTGACATGTTTTACCCCTTTTTTAGTATGAAATACAACGTCGCTACGAGTCCTATCAGACTAGCAGGGGTAAATTGTATCTCAACCTTGATTACGTAGAGTTCAAATTTGATTGCTTCTCGGAGCAGGTAGGAAGAGAAAAAAGAAACGCCCGTTAGGCGATCGAGAATGACTCCCGTCACGGCTCCTGCGAAAAATCCAAGGAGCAGAATGAGGGCGATTTTGCCTATCTCAGCCCTGTCCGTAGGCTTTTTCGGGTTAGCAGATACCACTTTTTACTGGTTAGAGAGTGGGTCAATCTTTATTGGGCTGGATCATCTCACAGTTCCCGTCAAAGATCACTCCGTCTGCGATTTGAAGTTTGGAAGTTTTGATGTTCCCGTTTACCTTGCCCGTGGATAACATTTCGAGTTTTTGAGTCGCGATTACGTTTCCAGTGATCTCGCCTCCGACGATCACGGTTCCCGCTTTGATGTTCGCGCGCACTTTGGCGCCTTCGCTCACGAGAAGAAACCCTTCGGATTCGATCTCACCTTGGAACTCGCCCGAGATTTCGAGAGGTTTTTGGAAGTTAAGAATCCCGGAAAAGGATGTTTCTTTTCCGAGAATTGTGGAAATCGCTCCGTATTCCGTGATCGGACGAGCGGTTCTGGTTGCGGGTTTCTTGGACATGGATTCTCTTATTTTGTTTTCATTTCAAAAACTCCATCCCAGTCGTCTGGAGGAGGAGTTGCGATAAATGCCTGGCAGCGGCCGATGTACTTTTTAGAAGGACCGTCTTCGGGAGAAAGTTCGGTCGCCTTCTTAAACTTTTCAAGGGCTTCCGCGAACTTTCGAGTCTTGTATAAGCTCAAACCTTCGTTGTAAAATTGAATGGTTTGTTTCATCGTTTCAGAGATCATCTTTTACTCCCTGTAAAGCACCACGACAGCGGTGGAATAATTCTCAGCGTGACTGATCGAAACCGAACATCCGCTGTAACCTTTGGTAAGAAACAATTCTTTGGATTTTCCGTGGAGTACCAATTCTTTTTTTCCGAATTCCTTTCCGAAAAGTTCGATTTCCCTCATATCGAGGATCACCTTGTCGCCCGGTTCGATCGCCTTGATGAAGGCTTCCTTCACACAAAACCTTCCGCTAAGATGAGGAATCGGATCTTTACGATTCGTACAGTATTCCCTTTCGGACTCGGAAAAGACCCGTTTTAAAAAACGGTCTCCGTGTCTTTCCAAAAGTTCTCGGATCCTTTGATTTTCGACGATATCGTTGCCGACGGAAATTTTCATTCTTCTTCGAGGAGCTCCGGATTGGAATCGGGTTCGATCGTGTTCTCTTCTTCCCCGTTGTCCCCGTCTTCCCCGCCGGACTTGTCCTTATCGGGTTTGACCTTGTAAAGAATCGAAATTCGATCCGGAAATACGCCGAGGATATCGACCGCTTTCAAAGAAGGAGACTTGGTCAACTTGATCTTCGCGAAAACCGGCTTATTGTCCGGGAGAATTTTTTTCGTCTTCGAATCGTATTTATGAGAACAGACGACGCTCGCAGAAAGTCCTTTGATGACCTGGATGCTCTTCAGAGGAGTTTTCGACTGGAGTTTTACGGAAACTTCCGGCTCGGAGAATTCGGCCTCCAGATTCTTATCCAGACTCTGACATTTGATCGGAATCCCGAGAAGAAGAGTCTCACCCGCGTTAGACGCGCTTGCAAAGATGTTCACTCGGATCGTGACTTCCTTTACGTTGTCCCTTACCTTCACGCTCGCGGGAAAATCCGGAAGTTTGTGTTTGATCGTGAACGATTCGGTTTTGTCTTTGAGTGAAATCGGAGGAAAGGAGATTTTTCCGAGGTCGTCCAAAACACCCGGAGGACCGCTGACGTGGACGACCGAAGGGGAAATAAACTGTCCCGTCTTAACATAGTTAGGCGGAAGATCTCCGGTAAACTTCACGTCGATGGGAAGAAATTTTCCGGAGTTCGATTCTACGATCACCTTGACCTTGTCTTTGAGCTTCGTGATTCGAAGTCCGGCCGGTGCCCCCGAAATCCGATACAAAGAAACCGAGTTTTCACCGGGTTTGAGATCGGAAGCGCTCACGTGCGCCTTTAAGAATTGGGAATAATAGTTCACGTATTCGCGTACACCTTCCACTTTTACGGGAAAGGTTTTGTCCGATGACTTGGAAACGGTGAGAGAACCGCCTAACTTTGGATATTCGATCGGGATATTGATTTCTTTTACGAGTATTTTAGAATTTTGTAAATTAACGTAAAAGACGATCGCCAAAAGGATCGATCCGAGTTTTGCCTGCCAGTTGTTGAAGATCCGTTTCAGCATATTGGATTAACCCGTCTTATCGTCGGAAGCGAGACTGTGTTTTTCCGAACCGCTGGTTCTTTTTTGAAGGATCGTATTCACGAAATTTTTGAGTTCTATAGGTTTGACCGGATGGGTCATCTCTCCGTCGTAACAAACTGAAATTTCTCCGGTCTCTTCGGAGGTTACGATCACGATCGAATCCGATTCTTCCGAAATTCCGAGCGCGGCCCTGTGTCTCGCTCCCATTCTCGCGTCGTCCAGATTTTGAGCCATAGGAAGAAAGGCGCCCGCGCAGGCGATTCGGTTTTGTTCTATGATGACGGCTCCGTCGTGAAGCGCCGAATTCTTTTTAAAAATCGTTAAGAGCAAACTGGTCGAGATGATCGCGTCCAACTGCACGGACTGATCGATGATTTCTTTGAGACTATTCTCTCGAACGATCGCGATGAGGGAACCGGTCTTATTCTTCGCCATGATCTTTACGGCCTCGGTGATCTCCTCCAGATCCGTCATCTGTTTGAGTAGAAAGGGCTGAAAGATTTTCATCTTGGAAAGATCGGCGGTGATCTTTCTGAGTTCGGGTTGAAGAAGAACGATGATCGCAAAAACCAGAGCCGGTCGGATATTTTCGATGATCCAGTCGAGGAGTTCGAGTTCGAAGTAACTCGCAAAGATTCCCAAAAGCCAGATGAGCGCGACTCCGAGAAGAAGTTGGATTCCGCGGGTTCTTCGAATCGTGGTGTAAAATTGATAGATAAGAACGCTGACGATGAGGACGTCGAGAACGATGACAAACGGATTTTTACCGAGAGGGAAAAGGGATATGTTCTTGAAAAAAAACAAAACTTCCCCTTCTCCTTACAATCCTAAAACCGCAAACATATCGTACAATCCGGGCTTACGTCCGACTAAAAATTCCGCGGCGTGAACGGATCCAACCGCGAATGTTTTACGATCCTGGGCCTTGTGGGTGATTTCGATTCTTTCCTCGGGAGTAAAAAAATAAACCGTATGATCTCCGATCACTTCTCCCGCGCGAAGCGTATGAATTCCGATTTCCTTCGGGTCCCTTTCTTTGAGAATCCCGTGTCTTCCGTGAACGATATTCTTTTCCGTTCTTCCTAACGTTTCCAAAAGAATGCTCTTCAATTTTTCCGCGGTCCCGGAAGGAGCATCCTTTTTATGACGATGATGAATGTCTTGGATTTCGATGTCGGAGATTTCTCCCATGACCTTCGCAGCGATTTCGGTTAACTTAAAAAGGAGATTCACACCGATGGACATGTTCGGCGAAAAAACGATCGCGATCTCTTTGGAAGCGACTCGAAGAGAATCCTTTTGTAAGTCCGAAAGCCCCGTGATTCCGACCACCAAAGGTTTTTTTAAAGAGACACAAGCCTTAAGAGTAAAATCCAAATTCTGATGCGTGCTAAAATCGATCACGACGTCCGCACCTTGGACTGCGGCGTGAATGTCAGACGTAAATGAAACTCCGTTTTGTTTGATTCCGGAATGCAGACCGGAATCCATTCCTAAAAAAACGGAACCGGAACTGACGACCGAAGAGGACAATTCCGATTTGGAAGACGTGGAAAGAACGGTGATGATGGCGCGTCCCATTCTTCCAGAACCTCCGATGAGGGCGATCTGAAACTTCTTTTCGGACATACTCACTCGTATCCTTTTTCTTTCAGACCTTCGAGGACGTTCCGAAACTTTGCGCTCGTTTCATTTTGCGTGAGCGGGGTCATCGGAAGACGAATCTCCGAAGAACAATGTCCGAACCAACTCATCGCCGCCTTGATCGGAATCGGGTTGGTTTCCATAAAGGCAAGTGCAAAGACTTCTATAAAATCGTAATGAATCTTACGGGCTTCCGCGATCTTTCCCGCGTGAAAATTCTCAACGAGTTGGACTAAGGCTTTTGGAAATAAATTGGATACAACGGAAACGACCCCCACTCCTCCGATTGCGAGAAGAGGAAGCGTAAGATTGTCGTCTCCCGAAAGAACGGTCATCTTATGACCCACGAGAGAAATCAACTTGGACATCTGACCGAGATCTCCCGTCGCTTCCTTCATGGAACGAATGTGTTTCACTTCGCTCAGACGAAGAACGGTTTCCGGAAGAAGATTCACCGAAGTTCTTCCCGGAATATTATAGAGCATTACCGGAACGGAGGAATGTTCCGCGATCGCTTTGAAGTGTTGAAAGAGCCCTTCTTGCGTAGGTTTGTTGTAATACGGATTTACGGAAAGAATCCCGTCGACTCCGTCCTTACACGCCGCCTCGGTGAGTTCGATCGCTTCTTGTGTGGAATTGGAACCGGTTCCCGCTACGACTTGGATTCTATTTTTCACAGCCTTGACGGTTTCTCGAATCAGCTCCGCGTGTTCGGCGTGAGAAAGGGTCGGAGATTCTCCGGTAGTTCCACAAGGAACAACTCCGTTGACCCCGGCCTTGATTTGTTTTTCCAGAAGTTTGAAATAGCTATCGTAATCAATTTTTCCGTTTTTGAATGGTGTGATAATCGCTGTATAGACGCCCTGGAACATATAGTGACGTTCCCAAGTTTGGCCTGATTTGGCAATCAAAAACGGTTCGATTTCTGATTGCGGAGGAGAACGTTTCGTCCAATCTGGAATGCCAGTGGACCCCATCGCAAATTTCTGGAATCCTGGAATTCTTTCCGTACTTCTTTTTCTGATAACGGCAATCCTTTCCTGGATCTACGTTCGCTCCGAGACTTTCGGGATCGCCGACGTTTCCAACGAAAGAAGCATGCATATAGGAGTGACCAAAAAGTCCGGAGGAATCTGGATTTTTCTTTCGGTTTTCGCCGTCGCCTTGGTTTGGTTCGGCGGTTTTGAGAATGCCGATGACAAGATACTTCTCTTTTTTGCGGGACTCGTTTTCTTTTTTGTGATCGGCCTCGCCGACGATCTTCTTTCGCTGGGAGCCGGAATTCGTTTGCTTTTAGAGATCGCTTTTTTGATTTTTTTCTTCCAGCTTGTTCCAGTGGACTTTACTTTTCTCGGTTGGAAACCGGACGGAATTCCGGGGGCTTCTACCGCGATCTCAATCGTCTACGTGTTGTTTGTTGTGAACGTTTGCAACTTCATGGACGGTTTGGATTCTTTTTTGGCTTCTCACTTTTTACTTGGGGTTTTTGCGTTTCCATTCTTGTTCCATTCTTCCTTGCCTCCGATTTATCTTTGGATCTGCGCGGGTGTTTTCGGTTTTCTCGTTTTCAATCTTCCGAAGGCGCATCTTTTTATGGGCGACGCGGGTTCGCTTCCTCTCGGCTATGCGATCGCCGTTTTACCGCTCCTTTTTATCGAAGAGAAGAATTGGCCTTCCTTTGAAATCACTTCGGCCTTCTTTTTGCTTCCTGTTTTTTTCGTGGATGGAATTCTCACGATCCTCCTTCGCCTAAAGGATAAGGAGAATATTTTAAGAGCTCACAGAAGACATCTCTACCAGCTCGTCGCGGTGAGGACGGAAAGAAAAGGTTGGGTTTCGATTGGCTTCACCGCTGCGAATTTACCTGCGATGATCTTTTTTGGAACTCACAGAGAGGTGAGTATTCCGGGTAGTATTATCTTTTGGTTTTCCTTGGCAACCTACGCTTCGCTCTATTTTTTTATCTTTTCAAAAGTCAAAACGTTTCAGAATTCGTAAGAGCTTTTTATAAAAGCGACTCCGCAAAAGACAAAAGTTTTTAGGACGAGGTTTGTCTTAAGATTCGAAATGTGGGAACTCATACTTTTTGCAAAGGAAGAGAATGAATTGGATTCTCGCAAAAAGGAAGAGGAGACGTAATCTGTAGGAACTCACACAAAGCATTCGAATTTTATAATGCGAAATCCGCTTCGCCTTTCGAGATTTCGGAACGGGCCGGCTTTGCGTTTACTTTGCTCTCTCAAGAGTTTGAAGGTTGGAAAACTCAAGTTTATGAAACACTCAAAAGATGAACTCCGCTCTTGCGTAGAAAAGCAGGCTCTTCTCTCTTTCGAATCGCATTTCACCCTTTGTTTGAAAAGAATCCCAGGAAAGAATCTTTCCCAATCCTATTTTTTATCTTCGATTGAATTCCAAAAAGATAATTTACCAATCAGTTTCTAACTTGCTCTTCTTTTTAAAACTTGAATTTCGAGTTATAGAATTTAAAGTCTGAAATCTGTAGCTTTTGAGGTAAGGCGAGTTTTTAATTTCAAATTCTAAAGAATTCTCAAATTAGAATCTTTGCGTCTTATAAAATATCCTATTTTGGCATATTCCATTTCAGAATGTAGAATAGAAACTGTTTTGTTCAAATCTCTGCATTCACCGGAAGCCAAAATATTTTGTAAGAATCTGATCGCCGCGAGAAAAGCCGCTGGTCTGACTCAGATGGACATTGCGAATCTTTTAGGCGAACCCCAATCTTATATTTCCAAAATTGAGTCCGGAGAACGTAGGCTCGACGTAATCGAGTTCTGGAGAATCTTTAATATTCTTAAAAAACCGTTCGACTTTTACTTCCACTTTGAGGAAAGGCCCGATGCGTTGGAGAAAAAAACCAAAACTCTCAAAGCAGCAAGTGGCAAACGGAAGAAAAAAATTACTTAGTCGCCGCTCTTAACCGTGGGAGTTCCTACTTTTTTGATTCAAAAGCGGACTTCTCTCGAAAATGATGGAGTTCCTACTTTAGTTTTTAAGATTAAACAATGCGTTTAGTTTATCCCAGCTCAAATCACGAGTGAGGAGTTCCCACAGAAACGCTTCCTCTTTCCATTCCTTGTATTTCAGATTTCTTGGTCTCCTTTTGAAACGATGGAGTTCCTACTTTTTTGATTCAGAAGTGGACTTCTCTCGAAAATGATGGAGTTCCTACTTTAGTTTTATAATGAAAATTCTTGCAAAGAGAGAAACTTATCCGCCTCTCACCGAGATACATTGGAGTTCCTACTTTGATTCCAAGACAAAACAAGGAACCAGGGGAAGAAGACAAGATTCTAAAAAACCAAACTGTGAGAGTTCCCACTTGAAAGAGAAAACAATCTCTCAGAAACAAAAGTGCCCAAGACGAACTCCAAAACTTGCTACGACAAAATTTCCCTGGCGGAAAAATTATCATGAAAAAAAGAAGAAACCTTCACTTTCCACAGCTTCCGCTCCGTTTCAAAAATGCCGCAAAAAATCCTTCAAAGATAAGAAAAAAAGAAAATTCTAATACATCGAAACTTTAGAAGGCCCCCAAAAATTCACTTAGTTATAGCGAACGTAGATTCTCTTGAGGGCGAGATTGGCTGGAGGATAATTCGGTTGGATCTGAACGGCTTTTTCATATTCAAGACGGGCCAGTTCGATATGACCCAAAATTTCCAAACAGGAACCCGCGTTGAAATACGGATAAACCGGAACCTCATACCGAGGAGCAAACTTCGCTTTCTCAAACCAAGGGAGCGCTTCCTCAAAACGTTTCTCCTGGAGAAGATAGACTCCGATATCGTTGTAAGGATTTCCAAGACTAGGATCGGTTTCGATCGCCTTCTTACAAAATTCAATGGCGCGATCTAATTTTCCGGCGAGAGAATAAGACCATCCCAAAAAAGTCCAGGCTTCCGCCGTGGGTTTCGCGGAAATAGACTTTCTATAGTGTAAAGAAGCGAGTTTTAAATTGCCTTTTGTCTGATACTCATAGGCGGTCAAAAAATGTTTCTTTGCTTCTTCCGATTCCCCGAACGATTCTAAGTAGATTGGATTCATTCTAATTCTTAGACCTTCCTTATTTGGAGGAAAACTTCAAGAATTTCAAAAACGTACCGTTTAAAAATGCGTCCACTTCGGGAGAAAAGTTATTGTAGAGAATAAAACCTCCCCAATAAAGCAAAGTCACGCTCACAAGCGCCTTTGCCAAAGATTTGCTCACCTGCGGAGAAGCTGAATAAAAGATTCTTATTAAGGCCACGGGCCAGAGAAAGAGAAGAAAAAAATAAGTCCCCCTTCCCATCCCGTAAATCCAGGAAAGAATCTCAACCGGATAACTCGCAGTAAGACGTTCGTAACTCGCCTTTAATTCCGGAAAGTACTGAAAGAAGTAAAAAATAAAAACGAAAACAAAAATGATCTTCCAGACGAATTCAAAGTCGGGACGAAAAAGCACGAGGGTAAGTCCGCAGAACCAAAAGAGGAAGATGGGAAAAACGATCTGTTCTAAAAGTCCCGGCATGTTACCTCGTTTCTTAAACCGAATCCGGATTTCCCAGAACCCGGTGCAGACATTCTACAAAGCTGGTTGAATCTGCAAGCCCTTTCCCTGCAATATCAAACGCGGTTCCATGATCCGGAGAAACCCTGAGAAAGGAAAGTCCGAGAGTAACGTTCACTCCTTTCTTTCCTTCCCACATCTTAAAAGGAATCAGACCTTGATCGTGATAACAAGCGAGATAAAGACCGTATTTTTTTCTTTCCTGTTCGCCAAACATCGAATCGGCGGAAAGAGGACCTTCCACGATCAATCCTTTCTTTTTTAAGAATCGGATCATCGGTTCCAAAATTGACGATTCTTCCTTTCCTACTTTTCCCCCTTCTCCCGCGTGGGGATTGAGTCCGAGAAAGGCTACCGGTTTTTTCCGATCGATTCGATCACAAGAAAGAATCGCGTCCGCGAGAGATGGAAGATCGATTCTCCGAAGATGTTCCGGAACCGTCACCAAAGGAACGTGAGTCGTGAGAGGCATAACCTGAAGATCCTTCCCGGACATGAGCATATACGTTTTCTTTTCATAAGCCTCTGCAAGAAACTCCGTATGTCCTCGAAAGGAAGAAGCGCCCGAAGCGATGACCCATTCTTTACTAAGGGGAAGTGTGATCAGATCTCCGCCCCCTTCTTTTTGAAATTCGACCGCGGAAGAAAGAGAAACGAGCGCCGACTTTCCGGAAAGGACGGAAGGTTTTCCCGGAACAAAGGAAGCGATTTCTTTTTTCGAAAAGGAATTCGGAACGATCGAGAAGAGTCCCTTGGTTTCAACCTCCGAGGAAGAAGAAACGGAAATAAAATCTTTAGGAAGAGGATAACGTCCGCAGTGAAAGTAGAGAACCGGCCGTGTCTTAGAGATTTTTTTAAGAAAGGAGAATGTGGTGAGAAAGAGTTCCGGACTGATTCCGCAGGGATCGCCTTCTGTTATCAGGATCCGGTTCACTTTTTTGGAAGAATTCCTTTTGATACGAGGAAAAGACTCGTATCAAAAGTCAGATTCATTATTCTTTTGCGCCGGATTGTTTTCCGAAGATTTTTTCGACGCTCAGAGAATCTTTGGAATATTCAAGATCGATCAGATCTTTCGCGGAATGTTTGAGGTCGTTAGAGATCATACAACGTCCTTCCAAAATCACTCCGTTTTGGATGATCAATTCCGGGGTTCTGATATCTCCTAAAATTTTGGAAGTGGGAAGAAGCATCACTCGGTTTCTGGCGGTGATGTTTCCGATTACGATTCCTTCAATGATAACGCTGGCCGCTGTGATATTGGTTTTTACCTTTCCGGTAACACCGATGTAGAGCTGTTCCGCTTGCAGAGATTTACCTTCGAATTTTCCGTCGATCTTAAGAGATCCGTTGATAAAGAATTTTCCGCTGAAGTAGGAATTTTCTCCGATGGTGGAGTTAGTAACTTCGGATGAATTTTTAACGAGTGCCATGCGCCTGTTTTTCCTGTATGTGGTTTCCGGAGGGAGTTAAATTCACTAAATATGCAGATCCCATCAGAGGGAAAAGAATTTTTCAAGCTCCGGGCTTGAAAATTGCCGGATCGGGAGAATCGGTCAATTTCGGATATTCGGAACGTTGATCCTTTCCAAAGCCTCCGAAGTGAAGTCCTGAAATTCTTTGAGGGCGTCCATGATACTTTTCCCTTCCAGCTCCGTCGCCCTTTCGAATCTTGGATTGAAGTGAATGGAATCTTCGATGTTCATGATAACCCCGCCGACTTCCTTCGCCTCCTTCATCACCTTGTTTAAGAATTCGTTGAATTTCTGAAACATCTCAAAGGCCTCGGCGATAAAAATCCGAGTCTGTTTGTTTTTCATCCGGCTGAGCTGTTCTCTGAATTCCTGCTTCTCTGCTGCATGAAATTCTTCTATCGTTTCCGTAAGAACCTTGATGTTTCTCCGGATGTTCTCCATATACTTTACGACCCCGTCCTTCTCGTTGGTATGAGAAAAGTCGAATCGTACGTGCGTCTCGTTGAGGACGGGAAGGTATTCGCGATCCATGACGTTGATCCAGGTTCCGATCTGATTGACTTCCGCGTCGTTCGAGTTGGGTGATATTTTCATGACCGGATATTTCGCGAGAATCCGTCCGACCTCGTGCGGATTCTCCTTGAATCGTTTGATCTGTTCCGCCGCGACGTCGAGGTTGTCCGGAATTCCTTCCGGAGAAATGTCCTTCATTTTGGTTCTGTATTTTTCGAGATCCCTGGAAACGCGATAACGTTGTTCGTCGTTTTTGGATCCTTTGGCAATCTTTTCCAGCTGATGAATCATCTTCTGGTATTTCTGGAGTTCAAGAATCTGTTCGTGACTGATTGCCATTTTTTTCCCTCGATACGGACCTCGTATCTTTCAAGAGGCCCCCTCGTTTTCTCGTAAGTTTTTCGGAACTTTTCAGAAGGATTTTCCAAGTCATATCGGTCGGATCGACTTTTGTCAAGGAGTTCCTACTTTTTGAAAGTCTCACCGCAGAACCCAAAAACGAAGGAGTTCCTACTTTTGAAAATCTCACCGCAGAACCCAAAAACGAAGGAGTTCCTACTTTTTGAAAGTCTCACCGCAAAACCCAAAAACGAAGGAGTTCCTACTTTT
>NZ_NPDU01000056.1 GCF_002811985.1 Leptospira adleri | reverse complement strand
CCAGCGAAACAACTACGACATCCGAAGGACGGGAAAGAAATGGTCTTGGTTTCCGGAGGATACGAGCAAAACGGAGAATTGTTCTACGAGTCCATGGGATTTTTCTTACACGGACAAGGAAACGATAGTTCCGAAGATAGCTATAATCCGTTCTACTTCAAACCCGACCGCGGAAATCTCCAAGACATTTCTTCCTATTATATCGATAAGTACGAAGTTACAAATCAAGAATATTCAAAATTCTTAAAGGAAACGAATACCCCTCCTCCTCCTCATTGGCCGAACGGAACGATTCCTTCCGGAAAGGAACATCATCCGGTAAACGGCTTGACTTTCAGGGAAGCGGAATCTTATGCACGTTGGTCCGGAAAACGTCTTCCCACTGAAATGGAATGGGAAAAGGCCGCAAGAGGAACAGGAATCACTTGGATGATCAATCGGGACGAGTCTTATTCTTTTTATCCGAATCCTCTCGAATATCCTTTCGGAAACGACTTTGACCCGGTTCTTTGCAACACCGTTGAAAGTAAAAGAATGGATACGATCGGCGTTTACGATCTCGCAAAAAAATCGGCGAGTCCTTACGGCGTGATCGGGATGTGCGGGAACGTAGCGGAATGGACGAGTTCGGATTATCTTCCTTACAAAGGTCATTCGCTTAAAAGAAACGCATTCGGAAAAATGCACAAGGTGATTCGCGGAGGCTCTTTCGCATCCACGAAAGAAGAATCAACCGCGTATCACAGATCCTTCGGAGGAATTCCGAATTTAAAAACCGACCGAAGAGCGGGAATCCGTTTGGTCTGGGACCTTCCGGGAAGATAAGATCAAGTCACTCTCGCTCTTCTCAAAAGTTTATCCAACAAGGAAGGAGACAATCGGCTGATCCAAAAAGCGAACAATTCTCTAAATTGCGAAGGATAACAATCTCTTCTTCCCGACTCGATCGCTTTTAAAATCCGATGTGCGACAACTTCCGTGGAAAGTCCGTTCTTAATTCCTTCGTCCATGATTCCGTAAGCGGAACCGTCCGAAGACAAGGCCTTCACAGAGATATCGGTTTTCACATAGCCTGGAGAAACCGTCATAACGTGCATTCCGCTGTCGAAAGTCTCAAGTCGAACGCTGTCCATAAACGCCTGCACCGCGTGTTTACTCGCGGCGTAACCGGAACGGTACTGAGTGGCGAATCTTCCTTGTAGAGAAGATACCGCCACAAAATGACCTTGGTTCTGTCTCAGTTCAGCTTCACAGAGTCTAAAAAGATTTACGAGCGGATAAAAGTTAACATCCATTAGACTTTCATAAACTTTCATTTCGGTTTCTCTCGCAAGCGCCCTCATACTAATACCGGCGCTGTGAATGATTCCGTCGATTCGCCGGACTTTCTTTCTAAAATCTTCCGTAATTTTTTTGAGCTGAGAAGAATCGGAAACGTCGCCCGGAAGCGGGATGATTTTATCCGGATAAGCGGACTCGTTTTTCAATTCTTTTAAAAGCTCTTTTCTTCGAGCAAGAGCCCCAACGATCGCTCCTTTCTTATTGAGTTCCAAGACGAGCGCCTTTCCAATTCCGGAACTGGCGCCGGTAACCATAAACGATTTCTCTAAAAAAAACGATGTCATAATTAAGCCGGACTGAGCATAACAATAAAGGCAAAAAAAGCAATTGAAAATAAGAGTAAAAAATTCTTTAGAGAATCGAGTGTTCTAAAAAAATGAACCTATAAGAATTCGGCGAATCCTTTTAGCAAAGGATTCGTTCGTTTTAGACGAGGTTTGGATGAATATGTTACAGGAAATCAAAGATAGAATCCGTTTTAGAAACACCGATTTTCAGAGAAATTATGAAAGCCGATACTACTGGTTTCCGGAAGAATCTCCACCTTTTTGCATCATAGAAGTGAACCAGTATGATCCCTATCACGATATGACTCTTTATCTGGAAGTGGATCTGACTACGATGAAAATCATAAAATCCGGAGTGGAAGAAAAAAGGGTTCCTTACGAAACCTGTCCGGTCGCGATCCGAAATTACGACTACTTGGTCGGCGAAGAAATGTCTTACTCGAAACTTATGAGCCGTTTTCCCGCGGACAAAACCTTGGGTTGTCTTCATATCAACGAGCTAATTCAAAACGCTGCGATGAACTTTCATTCGGCTTACGCTTTTTATCTGAAGGAAAGAAACTTTCCGGCACAATTCGACGAATATAAAATGTATGAGGGAGAACTTCCGGCCCGGGAAAGAAGAGAGATCGGACGTCATTGGTGGATGAAAGACAGAGGTGTTAAGAATTCCTGTTATTCTTTTTCTTCCCGTCACGAAAAACCGGAACTCAAAGATCAGGTGAAACATCTTGACAGCATCACCGCAATGATGGTAAAAGAATTCAAGAAGTCGAGAAGAGATGGATCTTAAAAAGGAATGTCCCGTATGTCACATGTCTTCCGAAGTGGTGTATGTCCACGGACACGGTCAATGCAGTCTTTGTAAAACGAACATCGAACCTTGTTGTTCGGGAGATTGCAGCGAAGATTTTTTACTTCCCGAATGGAATCAAACCGCCCGCTTAGCTCAGGGGTAGAGCATTTCCCTCGTAATGAAAAGGTCGCCGGTTCAATTCCGGCAGCGGGCTATTTCTAAAACTCTTGCCCTATTGTTTCCCGTCCTCACTCTGTCCCTCGGATGTCGCAATTTATTTTAATTCCAGTTTGTCTTTTTGCCGGTTGGCTACTCAAACGCGGGAGAATTCTACCCGAAAACTCGGCGCAGGTTTTAGGAAGTTTTGTGATTTATGTTTCCCTTCCTTCGCTCATCTTAGCGAACGTTCCATCGATGCTTTTCGAATTTTCGTTTGTTTATTTGGCATTGATGCCTTGGCTGGTGTTCGGGTTTTCAGTAATTCTTTTTTCCATTGCAGGTAAATTCTTCGTTTGGAATCGGGAAACCAAGATCGCAGTAACTCTCTGCTGCGGACTGGGAAATACCTCCTTCGTCGGACTTCCGATTCTACGAATGATTTACGGCGAAGAAGTTACAAACGCCGTCCTGATAGCGGACCAACTCGGAACTTTTCTTTGTCTGGCGATTCCCGGTTTTCTATTAGCGGTTGGTAATCTACCTGAAAATGAAAATAAAAAGGATCAAAAACTCTTCGAATCCATTTTAAGAAAGCTATTTCGTTTCCCTCCGTTTCTTGCTTTACTTTTTTCGTTTTCCCTAAGACTTTTCACAATCCCGGAAGAGATCCATTCCGTGTTTAAGATTTTGGGAGAAACATTGGTACCAATTGCCCTATTTACGGTCGGTTTTCAATTGCAGCTTCCTGACAAAGATTTCAGAGAAAAAGAATCCGAACCCTCCTTCGGAAGCGCGCTTGCAATAGGACTGATTTATAAATTGCTTTTTGCGCCGTTGATTATATTCCTTTGCTATACCTTTCTGAAGGTAAATCCGGAGCATATCAAGGTTGCTGTTTTAGAAGCTGGAATGGCGCCGATGATCACCGCGTCGATCGTTTCTCTTCAGATGGGATTTAGGCCTTCCCTTTCGGCGGCATTCCCCGGGATCGGACTTTTATTTTCTGTTCCGACGTTATTTCTATTCTATACTCTTTTGGAGAATTTTTTCTGACCGATTTTTCTGAATTACTGATCGACCTTTTTTCTGCGGTTAAAACGGGAAAGAATGAAGAAATCACAAGACTCCTTTCCGAAATGGAAGGGGAAGAAATTCTAACCGATTGGTTGAAAGACTATAGGGACAACTACGGGTCGGGGGTTCTTTCTTGGGCGGTAAAGAATTTGGATTTGGAGGCGATCGAACTTCTTTTGGGAGCCGGCGCCGATCCGGATGAAACCAATTCTCGCGGAGAAACTCCTTTGCTGACTTCCTTGGATCTCGGAAACGAAGATTTGATAAGAACGTTTTTAGAAGCCGGGGCGAATTGCGGTAAGAAGGATTTTGCCGGGAACACGGCGCTTACAAAAGCCGTCAGCACGGGGAACGTGGAAATCGTAGAATCCGTTTACGAAAACGAAGATCCACGTCCGGACCTGGAAGAAAGAAACGGCGAAGGATACACTCCTCTTCTTCTCGCAGTCGATCTGGGACATCTTTCTATTGTAGAATATCTTTTGGATCAAGACGCAGATTTTTTAAAGAAGAACTCGGAAGGAAGAACCGTTCTTCATCTTACTTCTCTTCACAACGACTTTGAAATATTGGATTTATTTTTGGAAAAAGAAGAAAGTAAATCTATTTTAGAAAATCGTGATGCCGACGGAAACACCGCACTTTTATTAGCCTCTTCTCACGATAGCGTAGAATGTCTGGAAAGACTTCTTACGATCGGAGCCGATCCTTTGAAAATCAACACTTCCGGCAAAACCGGGTTGGAAGAAGCTGAAAGACAAAAGTATCATCACACGGCGAAAATTCTTAAGAAGGTTCTTGTAGAAAAGTTGTTCGAGGCTGCAAAATCCGGCGAGGAAGATCTTTGTGAAACGATTCTCAAACTTGAAATTTCCCCGAACTCGATCAATTTGGATGGAAACACCGCTCTTCATATCGCCGTCATTCATGAACAGATCGGCATCATCCGGCTTCTATTCAACGAAAACGCATCTCCTTTCTTAAAAAATTTGGATGGAAAATCGGCGTTGGATCTGGCGAAAGAATCGGAAAACCAAGAAATAATTCAGATTTTAGAACCGGAACCGGAAAAAGAATAAACTTACTTTTCGTTTTCAAAATCGAACCTCTAAAGAATAAAATTCGATTTGTTCCGACAAAACATCCAATTTAAAAATTCTATCTCAAATTTTCTTGAAGTTCGTTTGAGATAGAATTTCGAATATCCCTTTTATTTCGAGAATTTCGGAAATGGAAAATTAAGGTTTTCTAATTCTTTTTCAAAAATCTAAAACTCAAAACTTTCCGATCAACAAATCCAAAAGTTCCGAAGCGTCTTCGGAAACGATCAACGCTTCTTTCGTCGTCGCATCCATAAATCCGTCCTTCACCATTCGATCCAGTTGTTTGAGAAGATGGTCGAAATATCCGTCCGTATTCAAAAGACCGAGAGGTTTGGCGATAAGTTTGAGTTGGTTCCAAGTGGTTATTTCGACGAGTTCGTCTAACGTGCCGATTCCGCCGGGAAGCGCGATAAAACCGGCGGATTTTTCATACATTCTAAACTTTCTTTCGTGCATGGAAGAAACGATCATAAGATCTTTAACACGATCGTGTTTAATCTCTTTGAGCGTAAGAAAGTCGGGAATAATTCCGGAAACGGATCCGCCATTGTCCATAACCGCGTCCGCGATCGTTCCCATAATTCCGCAAGAAGCGCCTCCGTAGACAAGATCCAAATTCTTTTCTACGAGCAAAGCCCCTAAATCCTGCGCCACTTTTGTATAGATGGGATTATTGCCGTTTCGAGAACCGCAAAAAACACAAACTGCTGACTTGGTAAAATTCATAATCTCTCTTTTTTAGTTCTATTCAATAAGACTTTTAAGAATTCAAATTCCCTTTTTTTATTTTTCTTCCGCGCGCATTGGACGGAATCGGATGAATCCAAACTTCAATCGAAGGGAATTCCGACTTTAACCTTACTTCCACGGAATCGGTAATTTTTTTGATTTTATGAAGAGTCAAATTTCCCGGCATCAAAAGATGAAATTCTAAAATATGCAATTCCCCCAAGGAACGCGTTCTCAATTTTTGAAACCCCAAAACTTGAGGTTGAAAATCCAGAAGGATCCGAACGATCGAAGAATGATAAAAATGCGATACATCCTTATCCATCAGGATGTCCACGCTCGAACGAAAAATCTGCGCGCTGCTCCAAATCACATAAAGAGCGATCAACGATCCAACGATAAAATCGATCTGGACCGTTCCCGTAATTCTGACGACGCATAGGGAAAGAATCACGGCGCTGTTGCTCAAAATATCGGAAGAATAATGAAGGCTGTCCGCAGAGATCACGAGAGAACCCGTTTTTTTAAGAACGTATCGCTGATAGATTACAAGAAACACGGTAAGTACTAAAGAAAAAACCATCGCGAGAATCCCGGGAAGATCCTGTATTTCTTTCGGAGGCTCAAAAAAAGAATGAATCGCTTTGTAAAAGATTAAGGAACCGGAGAGAAAGATAAATAAACTTTGAAGAAGGCCGGCGATCGCTTCCGCTTTTCCATGACCGTATCTATGGTCTTCGTCCGCGGGCTTAAAAGCGACAAGGATCGCGAATAGGTTGATAAGCGAAGTCAGAAAGTCAAGACCGCTATCCGTTGCGGATGCCCAGACCGCGATGGAATCGGTCCACCAACCGGCTCCCGATTTAAAAATGAGCAGAATTCCCGAAATCAGAAGCGCAAGAATCGAGGCCCTCTTTTTCAGAATCAGATTTTTCACTTTGAGTTTTTCGTTCTCGGCTTCCGTCTCTAAGTTCATTTCATTTCTTTATTTTCTAAAGAGAGAATCCTGTAATGTTTTTCTTTTTCCGCTTTTAGGAAAAAAATGTTTGAATTTCGAATTCTATCGTCTTATTTAAATCTCACTCTTAAAATTATATGAAGAAACAAATTCAAAAGTTAGTTCCCCTACTTTTTTTAATTCTAGTCGTGTTCCTTTCCTCCGAAGTTTTTTCCCAGAGTAAAACTCCGCAGCCAAACCCGGATCAACTCGAAAGAGAAGCGGATGAACTCGAAGCCAAAGCCGGAAAAGTGCAAGATCCGGTAACAAGGCAAAGGCTGATTTTGGATATCCAAAGAAAGAGAACCGAAGCGGCCGAGCTGAGAAATGCTCTCCATGAACAGGAGCTGAACAAAACTCCGAAAGGCGCCACTTTTGAGATCGGAGTTCTTTTTAACCAAGCTACTTGGGTTCCCGAATCTTTAGCAAGAAGACAAAACGTCTCTACAAACGAAACCAATACGTTTCTTTACACTTCAGGCGCATATCGGAGTATCAATTCCGTTGCGGCAACCGGCGGATTCGACGCTCACCTGATCAACAATACGGGAAGTTTTTATTCCAGCCCTCAAGGAAATACGAAAACGGCATATCCCATCCGCTTTTTATTTTTAACCGAATCCAAAAAATTCGGCGTAGAAGCCACGTTCTTGGATTTTAGAATCAATCCGTCTTATTCTTCCATCAACGTAAATCCGACGCCTGGAAATTTGAATCAATCTTACAGTTCTTACGGCCCTCAACTTAGGAGGACGGATATCCAACTGAATCTTCTCTACTTTTTTGAAACCGGATCCGGAACCAGAATCGGACCTTCCTTAGGGATTCGAAATCTGGATACTTACTCTAAAGAATACGGAAATCTTCCGGGGGGTTTAGGCTTTGGAAACATGGAGGAAAAAGCCGGAGGGATCGGACCTCAGATCGGATTTCGAATCGTAAAAAAGCTGAATTCTTACTTTCAATTTCATGCAAGTGCGGACTACTTCAAAACATTGGGAAAATATCATCTGAAGACCAATGGAACGACAAACTACAATGGGGTTCAGAATTTTTTGGTTACGGAGACGGCCGGTTCCGCCGGGGAAAATCTTGTGAAAAGAACCGGGTATCAACTCGATACCGGACTTTCTTTCTCCAGAACAAGCTGGTTAAAGTTTACCTTCGGCTTTCAATATACGGAAATGAGATCCTCCGTCTCGGGATATAACTACAACGCTTCCCTTTTGATTCCCGATGCGATCAGCGCGACCGCTCTGAATACGATCACCAAACCGGCCGATTTGACTTCGACAAGACCTGCCTTAGAGAAGGAAGTCGTAGATTCTTATTATGGATTTTATTTGGGAGTTTCTCTGATCTTATAGAAGATGAGAGGATCCAATATTTTTAAAAAGAAGGAATTTTCAGTGCAGGGAGGTCGGAACTCCGAACTGCACTGAATTCAAATTCTAAAAAGAATCCGGATTTATTTCACGGAAACGGGAGCCAATTTTAGCCAACCCGCTTTCTCGATAAGAGCGAACGCTCCAAAAAGAACGGTGGTGTAAAAAAGATCTCCCAACAAACCGTTTGGAAAGAACGGAATTGCAAGAATATAACACTGAACAAACCCGTTAAGATCCAGCGTATACATTCCCGAAGTCAACCAAACGAAAAAGTTCGTTACCGCAAAGAACGCAACCGATCCGATAACGGAAGAAAATGCGATTCTACCGACGGACGAAGAAGTTCTCAACTGCCATCCCATGACGACTAACAAAAGAGACGTCCCGTAAACAACCGGCATAAGATCGTGAAAACCGATGATCGCATCACTGATCAAAAGCGCGAGAATGGGAAGAATCAGAGAAAGTTTTTTGGAAGCAAAATGAGCTCCTGCAAAAAGAGAGATCGCGAGAATCGGCGTAAAATTCGCCGGATGCGGAAAATAGCGACTTGCAACCGCGATCAGGATAAGAGAAAGAACAATAAGACTTTTTGAACGTATCATAGGGCGCCTAGAAAGTATTTTTTGTTACTATACTCGTTTTTTGCGGCTCCCGTCAATCCAATCCCGATCGAAAACCTCCCGAAAAGGAGTGCGATTTACAATCCTTTCGAAAAAATGGGACCATTCACCTTCCGTCATTTTAGGGGACAATATGACAACCAAATCGCTTAACGAAGAAATCAGCAAACTAAGGGACGTCACCGCCACACTTCGAGGCGAAAACGGATGCCCTTGGGATAAGGAACAAGACCATCAAACCTTGGTGCCTTATCTGATCGAAGAATCCCAGGAAGTAATCGAAGCGATTCTCAAAAAAGACGATGAGCTTTTAAAGGAAGAATTGGGAGACCTTTTATTTCAGGTGGTATTCCACGCAAGACTCGCGGAAGAAAGAAATGCCTTTGATTTAGCGGACGTCGCAGAACGTGTTGCGGATAAGTTAATTTTCAGACATCCGCATGTCTTTCGCCCGGAAGAACTCACACTTTCTTCTTCTCAAGAAGTGATTGAAAATTGGGAAAAAATCAAAGATAAAGAAAAGAAGAAACCAAGTTACTCGTCTATTTTTTCTAACATACCGGAAAATTTCTCCTCTCTCCTAAAAGCAGAGAAATATCAAAAGAAGGCCGCGAAGGTCGGATTTGACTGGAAAGATATTTCAGATGTGGAAGGGAAAGTCAGAGAGGAAATGGAAGAGTTCTTAGTCGAGTACGGACATACAAAAGCGGACGGATCCAATCAGGTTCGGATCGAAGAAGAATTCGGAGATCTCCTATTCAGTCTCGTCAACTTAGGAAGACATCTTGGAATCTCCGCCGAATCGGCTCTTACAAGAACGAACGCAAAGTTCAAAACTAGATTCCAATACATCGAAAATGAACTGCAGAATCAAGGCAAGACGCCTGCGGATTCCGATCTTCAAGAAATGGACAAACTCTGGGACAAGGCCAAAGAATTAGAATCATGAACGAAAGGAGTTCATTCGAAAAACGGATTGAAAAGACGAAGGAGCTCATCTCCTTCTTAAACGAATCATTCCCGCTCCAACCGGAATCGGACTCGGAAGAATGGCCGCGCGCTTATCAAACATTCTTTCATGAAAAAAAATATTCGGTCGTCTTTTCCATATTCGGTTCCTTTACTTTGATACCTTCGACCGCAAAACACGCTTCGACAACTTCTCCGATCTATTATCTCAGTTTGGATACGAACCCTTCGAACTCGCTCGCTTGGACAAAACCTGACGGAGAATTTATAGAAAACTCTCAACAAATCATAGATGAATTGATTCGATCCGTTCAAACGTATGAAGAAGGAATTTCGGAAATCAATTCGAGAGAGAATCGTATTTGAAAGTTTTGGTTTTAGATTCCGGAGCCACGGTTAGAAAAATTATATCTTCTTTTTTTCCATCGGAAGATTTTCAGATCGTGGAGGCAGCGACCGCAAAGGAAGGATTGGATCTAGCGTTCCAAGAAACCTTCGATCTTATCACGATCGGAATGGTTCTTCCGGATGCGGACGGTTTTACGGTTTGCAAAATCATTAGAACAAGTCTTCGGGATAAAAAACCGAGCGCATGCAAGAATTCTAAAATATATTTGATCACATCCGGCGACATCGAATCCAATCGGAACAAAGCGAAAGAATACGGTTTCGACGGAATTTTTCCGAAACCTTCCGGAATCGAAGAATTCAAAGTTGTCATCGAAGAGATCATCGAACTTGCGTACGGTCAAGCGAATACAAATCATCCAGAACACGATAGAAACAAAAAAATCGTCATCGTGGATGATTCCGAATTGAATCTACTTCTGCTCGGAAAAATTCTCAAAAAGAACGGCTTTCAGGTGCATGCGTTTACGGAAGGGAAAAAAGCCCTAGAATTTCTTCTATCGGCGAACGCTGAAGTATCACATATCTTTACCGATTGGATTATGCCCGATCTTTCCGGAGAAGAATTTGTAGAGGCAGTGCGAAAACAGAATCATTTTGATTCTATTCCCATCGCCGTAATTACCGGCTTGGAAGAAAATGAAGGGATCAATATTTCCGAACTTCCGAAAAACGTTCAGATTCTTCATAAACCCTATTCCGAAAGAAACATCTTAGAATATATTCAAAAAAACTAATTCGTTGCAGGAAACTGAATTTCTCGAATTACGTCGGGATGACAGTCCGATCTGAACTCTCCCGAAAAAGATTTTAAACCGGAAAACCATTGTCCGTTCTCGTAAAGAAGATCGTTCCAATACAAAAAGAGCGTGGCGTCGCCGAATTGATTGTTAAACGAAATCTGCTGAATCTCACCCGTTTCCATAGGTTCTTTTAAAAACGATTCTCCCGAAAAAGAAAACATCTGAATCTGATACGGTTCGGCGCGATAGGGAGTTCCCTCCTTTCTCGGATTCGAGGCCTTTAACTTCCAGGTAACGATCTTGATTTTGGAAACTTCTTCCAATTTAAGCGCCTTGGAATAAGTGATATTGCTTTTTTTGTGTTTGAACTTGAATTCGATCGGTGCGCTTTTCCAATAACCTTCGACTTCTCTTCCGTCGCAGAAGATTACTTTGATTTTTTTTTCACCTTTCTCATCCACTCCGGTTCCGATTGGTTTTCCATTTTCACCTCTCGAGTTGCGGGAATCTCCATTGATCGTCGGTTCGGAAGGTAAGATCGGTTCTTTCGGATTTTTTTGAGGAAGGAGCGAAAAAGAAAAGAGAAAGAAAATCAAAACTCCCAACCCTTTCACTCCGCGAAATTCTTTTGATTTTCGAAGAAGGCTTTTGAGTTTCATATTCTTGATAAGAATCCCCGACCAAATCCGGTCGGAGACTCCAATTCAAATCAAATTAAAGTTTTTTCTGGATCGCTTCCATGAACTGGAAAGTATCCAAGGACTTTGCATTTGGATCGGTGCAGAGAAGAGTAAGATCCTTTGTCATCTCTCCGCCTTGAATCGTATCGATTACCGCTTTTTCCAGTTTTTGTCCGAAAGCCACTACATCCGGAGTTCCGTCCAATTCCCCTCTTTTGATAAGAGCTCCGGTCCAAGCAAAAATGGAGGCGACGGAATTTGTAGAAGTGGTTTCCCCTTGTTGGTATTTACGATAGTGTCTGGTCACAGTTCCGTGAGCCGCTTCGTATTCGAATTTTCCGTCCGGAGAAACCAACACGGAAGTCATCAAACCCAAGGATCCAAAACCGGAAGCAACCATGTCGCTCATAACGTCTCCGTCGTAGTTCATCAGAGCCCAGAGCATTCCACCTTCGTTTTTCATGATCTGCGCAACCGCATCGTCGATGAGATAATAAGAATATTCAATGCCGGCTTTTTTGAGATCGCCTTCTTTTGCCTTTGCGAGTTCGTCAAAAATCGCGCGGAATCTTGCGTGATATTTTTTAGAAATGGTATCTTTTGTCGCGAACCAAAGATCGATCTTTTCGGAGATCGCGTAGTTAAAACAAGCCTGAGCAAAACTTAGAATCGACTTATCCAAGTTAAACTGTCCCATGATCACACCGGCTCCGTCGAAGTCGTGGATCACAGCTCTTTGTTTTTCCTTTCCGTCTTTTCCGGTATAAACTAATTCCACTTTTCCGGCTTCCGGAATATAGAGTTCGGTATCCTTATAAAGATCTCCGAAAGCGTGACGACCTACCGTGATCGGCTTTTTCCAAGAACGAACCGCCGGGGGAATATTGTTTACGATGATCGGCTTACGGAAAACGGTTCCGTCCAGAATAGAACGAATCGTTCCATTCGGAGATTTCCATTCTTGTTTGAGATTGTATTCTTTGACACGGTCTTGGTTCGGAGTAATGGTAGCGCACTTAACTCCGACTCCGTATTTTTGAATCGCGTGAGCGGAATCCACGGTGACCTTGTCTTCCGTTTTATCCCTGTATTCCACGCCTAAGTCATAATAGTCCAGTTCGATATCGAGATAAGGATGAATGAATCTATCCTTGATTTCTTTCCAGATGATCCGAGTCATCTCGTCCCCGTCCAGTTCTACGAGCGGGGTTTTTACCTTGATCTTTGCCATTGAATTCTCCTTTAAAATTTTGCGATGATACGATAGTAGAATATGATTTTGTTTTAAAGTTCTACTGAGAAGGAAATTTTGGATTTTCCGCGATTTTCATGATCCCGTTTCGAAGCCAAGTGAGGTTCTGCATTTCAAAATAATTGATCGCAACGGGAAGGGAGACGATCCCTATAACAGAAAAATAACGATACTTCAGACTGTCTTTCATGCTCAGTCCTTGAATCGTTTTTTCCAGACGGACCAAAATTCTTTTCCAGCGTAAAAAGAGAGGCTTCAGTTCCGGATTACAGTCCTCGAAAAAAAGTTCCTCTGCGCTTTGAGTAATGATGTCTTTGAGATGAATCGGAAGCGCCGGAGATCCGAACTGATCCCGAAAACGAACCAGATCTTTTTCGATTTCTTCCTCGGATTGTCTGGAGATGGGAAGAATGGAACTGATACCGATGGAAATGGGAAGAGAAACTCTTAAAAAAAAGTCGCCGGCGACCATCGCCTGCAGGAAGGAACGGACGGATTCCCTCGGAGTCACTGAGAAATCAAGCTGGTTGGAACTGTAATGTTTCGTGGTCTGGATAATATATTGAGTCAGTTTGATTTTTTCTGTCCAAAATATTCCCAGTAGATCGGATTCCATAGTTCTGAATGATACTATTTTGATTTTCGCTTTTTTAGCAAGATTTATTAAAAAGACAACTTCCTAAAGCCGTTCCTCAAAATTCCCCCGAGGATTCCATTGTATTCTCTTTTCGGATCCTTTCGATCCCGCTTTTTCATAAAATTTAAAAAAAAATCCGATTTAAAACTCCGTTCCAAAAGTTCGGGGAACCGCTTCCTACGAAGGGGTAAAAAACATGAAAGAAACAGTCGATGTAGATCAGGGAGAATGGAAGAAGTTGGTAAGTAGAAAAGACGAGTTCACAAACATCGTCTCCGTATTAAATCAATTCTACGTTGCAAAAACTCCCTACTCAAAACTCAGCAACTCTCAAAAACTGAGGATTCAATTGGAAAAGGAAGGGTTCAAGGATTTCGAAGCATTCTTAAAAAAATTAGGAGAACACGATTTTCTGATTTATCTAAAAGCCGACGGAAAGTACGAATCTTGGATTCATATCGACGGGATTCAGGAGGAAAGAGATCGTTTCACGATCGAAGGGAAGAAAGATCATCCGGTTTTTGAAATCGTCTGCATCTCCGATCTTTTCGAAAAAGATTGCGTTTTAGCCGATGACGAGGAAACGAAACCCTTTTCCGAATAAGTTTCTGCTTGATCAATTTTTTCCCAGGGTCAAGGATCTTCCGCATGTCGAAGCCGCCTCGCCTGGGAAAAAGTTTTATAAGAATTCTGTCTCGTCGTAAGTTGATCGCGTTCCTTCTCTTTACAAGTTCCGTTCTTTTTATCGAACCACCGAAAGCGGAAGAGACCGTCTTTCTAAAAAAAGCCGGCCTCAAAGATTATTCTTTTCAACCGTACGGACAGGAAGGTTATTTCGAAGCGTGGAATTATTCCTTTACCGACGATAAGACGTTCATCTACGCCACATTTTTGGTGAGTAATCTCGGACCGGGAACAAAAAACTGCGGAATCAGCTTGGTAGTTCATACCCTCGGAGAAGGAACTCAATTTATCACGAAAGAGTTTTCATCCAAAGAATTAACCGCCGAAAAAGGAAAGTTCGATCTAAAGATTGAAAACAATCGCATGGAATTGAATTCGGAAGGAATCGAAATCCAACAAGAAACCGATAACATTAAATTATTCTTATCTTTTAAATCGAGTCTCAAACAAGGAGTTTCTCTTTCCGGAGGAAAACATCCCGTGAAAGATCCGAATGGATTCGTGCAAGCGGATATCGCTTATTCTTTTCAGTCCGCTTGGGGATATTTGATTCGGGATGGAAAGAAAAAAGAACTTCTAGGAACCGGCGGTTTGGAACACCTTCTTACCAATTACGAAGTATATAAATACAGCAAAAGGTGGGAACTTTTTCGTTCGATCAACGCAAATGAATTTCGTTTTTATACGGGCGGTTTTTTAGGAAACGATTCTTTTCCAGGAGGTTACTTCAGAACCGTAGCTCTTCTGAATCCGGAAGGTAAAAATCTTATTTCCGGAAAAATCACCAAGTTTGAAGTTTTGGAAACGGAGAAAGAGGCGTTTTCCGGATACGAGCTTCCGCTTCGTGAGAAAATATATTTCGAAGAAGGATGTTCCGCAGAAATCGAAAGAAAACAGTCCGTAGGAAGCATCAACGTTCTTTCCAATATCTCTTCCGTCCTTCGTTTTTTTATCCGTTTGTTTTTTGCAAAACCTTATCAAATCTATTCTCTGGCGGATTTACATTTGCATTGTCCGGGAAAAAATTTGCAACCGGGTTTTCACGAAACCTTTCACGGCATTTTATCGTATTATCTGATCAATCCGTAACTCGCGTTGGAGTTTGTTTCCTTAATAATTTTAGAATGATCCGTGTATCGATGGAAAAAATTAAAAATACGCCGATCAGATATGCCAGCAAATCAAACGGATCAAAAACGGATCCGAAAATAATTTTGGTCAGATAATTTTCCTTAAATCCTAAAAGTAGAATGATCTTAAAATATTGAAGCGTTTCTAAAAGGAATGAAAAGGAAATTATAAAGATCGACAGTTTTACGGAATCAAAGTCCGCGATGGATTTAAAAAAACTATAGAGAACCATCACGATGACCAAATCGCCCAGAAAACCGCGTATCAAACGATTGGAATCAAAGAATCGGACGATGATAAAACAGAGACTTAAAAAGAAGAATAGAAAACCTACGTATATCAGTCTCTGCTTCATCACATCCTTGTATTAGTTTGAAAATCAGGAAAAATTTTCAAACAACGTCGTTATGCCTTCTTACCTTTTCGAATTCCGATCAAAAGGTTCAAATAATAAATCCCGGTAAGAAAGAGCATCAGCCAAGGAATCAGATTTCCGTACTGCGTATAAAACGTCGGAGGAGAATCGATCACGTCGATCGTTTCCGAAAGAGATTCAGCAGTCATGAGTCCCGTCTTTTTACCGCCCACGAATCGACCGAGATGATCGATGTTCGCCGAGATTCCGGAATTTGTGGATCGCACCATCCATCTTCTGAGTTCGATGGAACGAAGTCTTCCCAACTCCATGTGCTGATCGCTTTCGGTCGTAGTTCCGTACCATTTGTCATTCGTAAGATTGACTATAAACTCCGGGTTTCCGGCGGTTCTAAATTCTCTCACAAACTCAGGAAGAATCACTTCGTAACAAATCAACGGAAGAAATTTTCCGGCTTCCTGGACGTCCGTCTTCGCGGACTCGTAATAAGAACGCACCGCTTCGTGATTTAGATTCTCCGTATCCAACCAACCGAGATGAAGACCTTTCGGAGATTTCTCCTTTTCCGCGGGAGTATAATAACGAATGAGGTTATGATTTAAACCGGGTTCGAACCTTCCAGTCTGCTGGCTCAACTCGTAGAGAAAATCGAACGGCATATATTCTCCGAACATAAGAAGAAATTTTTTCTGATACGAATCCCTTCTGTCTCCGTTCGGATCATAAAGAACGTTGTTGTTGTAATACCTTAGATTTTTTGCTCCGGGAATTCCTTTGTAACCCGCGTCGATCTCGTTGAAAAACACGTTGGCCTTGTACTTGTTCGCAAGGAGAAACATCAAGGAATCAAAACGATGCCAATACAATCTTCGTGCGACAGTAGTCACCGGAGTATTGTGAGCGGAGAAAAACGGAACGCCGGCTTCCGGAAGAACGATGAGATCCGGTTTACTTCCCATTCTTGCGACTCCTTCGTCCGCAAGTTTTTCGATTCGAGCCATGAGCGCCTCGATGGATTCTTTCACTTCCCTTCCGTCCCGGAAACTCAAAGGCGCGTCCGGTTGAATCACGAGCACTTTTACGGATTTAGAAGGTTTAACGCTTTCCCATTTTTTATAAAGAACCGCACCCGAAATTACAAAACTCAAAAGTAAGAGCGCGGGTAACGCGACAAAACGCAGATATTGGTTTCTTTTCTCTTTTGAGTTAAGAATTTCTTTCCAGTGCCAAGGATTGGATTGAAAGAGAGTGTAGGACACCACAAAGACGAGAAAGCTCAATCCGTAAACGCCCGTGATCTCCACATTTTGAGCGAGGAAGATATTTCCAGCCGCTAAGTTCCCCCAATACCACGGAAATAACTGAGGTCCGAGAAGTTCGGAAAGAAGTCCGCAAAAGCCCGCAACCCAAACCGAATGACGACCGATCTTTCCCGATAGAAAGGAAAAACTCATCATAAAAAGCGGGAACTTTAAGCTGAACATAAGTCCGGCGAATAAAAGTATGAGCAATGCGACGACGTAAGGAAAGTTTCCGAACGTAATCGCCATGTGGATGATCCAATGAAAGGAAATCGCATAAAAAACGACCCCTATGATCAATCCCTGATAGAATAATTTTTTGTATTTGCCTTGATATTTCAGACTCAGCCAAAAAAGACCGAAGGGTGCAATCCAAACAAAATGGCTTAAAGAAATCGGAGCAAACGCTAAGAATGAAAAAAGACCGGTCCAGAAATAACAGAAAAGGTTAAACCAGACTGTCTTCTGAAATTGCTGAAAACGATGGTGAAAATTATCCATGGATAAAACGTTCATCTCCTTTTTGGGACGGGAAGTCAACAGAATTCATCTTGAATCGGCGATCGGCGTATCATGGAAAAGTTTGTTTCAAACGCGTCCGTTCGAAGTTGCGCTCCGTTAAACCGAGTCGATTCAAAAATAACGGCGGGCTACAATTCGATTGCCAGAAAGACCTGATTCTACAATTTATCATTATGAGTTCTTCGTATTTTAAGATCATTGGAAAGACCCCTCTTCATGGAACCGTGGTTCCACAGGGAAATAAAAACGAGGCCCTCCCTTTACTGGGAGCGGTTTGTATGGTTCCCGGAACCGTTCGAATCACCAATATTCCGATGATCTCAGACGTTCTTATGCTCATGGAAGTCCTCCGTCATCTTGGGATGGAGATTACGGAAGAAGAACCGGGAACTTTTTTATTCAAACACGACGGCAATCTAAAAAACCAACTTCCCGAAGAACTCTGTTCCCGGATCCGGGGCGCCGTGACGTTAGCGGGTCCGATCCTTGCGATGACCGGTCGTGTTTTCCTTCCTAAACCGGGTGGAGACAAAATCGGGAGAAGAAGACTGGATACTCATCTTCTCGCATTACAAGCGTTAGGTGCTAACATCGAAGTTTTTCCGGACGGATACGAAATCAAAGCGGATCGACTGAGAGGAACGGACATTCTTATGGACGAGGCTTCCGTAACCGGTACGGAGAATGCGGTGATGGCCGCCGTCTTCGCGGAAGGAACGACGATTCTGAGACACGCCGCAAGCGAGCCTCACGTACAAAGACTCTGCGAATTTTTAAATTCTGCGGGAGCAAAGATTTCCGGAATCGGCTCCAACATTCTTACGATCGAAGGCGTTACTTCTTTAAAAGCTCCCCAAAAAGATCACAAGATCGGTTCGGATTATTTGGAAGTCGGCTCCTTTATCAGCTTAGCCGCGGTGACCGGCGGCGAAATCATGATCCGCGACGTCGAACTCGAAGACATTCGTATGATTAGAATGGTTTATTCCCGTCTCGGAATCGAAGTGCGTCCCCACGAAAACGGGATCTTGGTTCCGGCGGATCAAAAGATGGAAATCATTCCCGATTATCACGGAGCCACACCCAAGATAGACGATTCTCCCTGGCCCGGATTTCCCGCGGATATGACTTCGGTTGCTTTGGTTACTGCGACGCAATGTAAGGGAACCGTTTTGATCCACGAGAAGATGTTCGAATCCAGACTCTTCTTTGTGGACAATATCATCGCTATGGGAGCGCAGATCATCCTCTGTGATCCTCACAGAGCCATCGTTATCGGACATTCGAGACTTTACGGACAAAAGGTAGCAAGCCCAGATATTCGCGCCGGTATGGCGATGATCATCGCCGCTTTGTGCGCGGAGGGAACTAGTTACATTCACAATATCGGACAGATCGATCGCGGATTTGAAAACATCGACACACGTCTCAGAGCGCTCGGCGCGAGAATCGAACGAGTAAGAGAAGATTGAACCGAAAGGATTTTTTTAAAAAAGGTCTGGCAAGAATGTTGGACCTCGCGCAGGAAAGCGCGGCGGATATCGCCTCCGGCTTTAAAGAAATCACATCGGATCCGACTCCTGCAAAACCATCCCCCAAAAAAAAGACAAAGAAGAATGCCGAAAAGGAAACGTCCTTTCTGCTTCCTCATCAAATCAAAACGAATCGAAAGAAAAAGATTAGGAACGTGCAAGCCCCGCCTGGTGCGTTAGACGAAACTGAATTCTTAAAAAAATGCACAGGCTGCGGAGATTGTATATACGCGTGTCCTTACAGCGTTTTGTTTCCGGTATTCGATGAAACTACTGAAAAACACGTTCCAAGAATGGATGTAAACTTAAACGCGTGTATGCTCTGCAAAGACTGGCCTTGTATCAATGCGTGTAAAGACGAAGCTCTATTGCCTTTAACGGAAACCCCCAAATTCGGACAAGCCAAGGGAATTTACGAGTTTTGTCTCAATCACAAAACGGGTGAAGCGACTTGTTCGAATTGTAAAGACAGTTGTCCCGTGGAAGGTGTGGTAAGTTTTAAAGGAACAAAACCTTCTTTTTCAAAAGCCTGTACGGGCTGTGGTCAATGTGTTTCCTCTTGTCCCACCTTTCCGAGAGCGATTCGTATCCAATAATTTTATGATTTTAAGAATCTTTTCTTCCTGTCTTCTTTTCGGATTTTTGCTTTCAACGGATTCGGTCTTTGGCGAATCGTTTCCTTCTAAAATTCGAGTCGGAATCTTATCCAAATATTCTCCGAACGAAATCGAAATCTCCTATTTTGATGCGAAGATTTTTGCGGGAAAACATTCCATCGGAAAAACCCGATCTACATTACGATTAAAATCGGAATCGAGTCGAATCGACGTCCGTTTCGAATCTCAAAAATTTTCCGAAGAGTTCATCGGCCTTTCGGGCGGAAAATACGAAATTCGATTTCCGAATCGGAAAGACATCTTTCATTATTCCGGCGATTTGGAAATCACCTCCGTTCACGGAAAATTACGCCTTATATTGTCCATTCCAAAAAATGAATATGCTCAAATCGCAACGGAATCCGAATTCGGAACCTTGCTTCGTACAAGTCCGCAAAACGGAGCGGCTCAAGAATGGAAAAAAGAATTTTTGTCTGTCGCCGAAACCGTGGTGCTTTCGTACGCGCTCGCAAATACGAACCGTCATAAATCGGAAGGATACGATCTATGTGATTTGACGCATTGTCTTCAATACTCGGGTCGAACCGAATGGAAAACAAAAACACAAAACGATTCTTCTTCGCATTTCGTTTTAAAGGATACGAACGATAAGATTCTAGAATCGTTTTTTCATTCGACTTGCGGCGGAAATCTTTCCGAGCCTTCCGTCTTGTGGAAGAATTATAAAAAGGAAGCAAACACGTTCCGTTCCGGAAAAGATATTTGGAAAAAAAATCAGATCCTTTGCGAATCTTCTCCGCACGCCCACTGGGAAAGCGTCCTCAGTCGATCTGATCTCGAAGAATCTTTGGACCTAAAAAAAATCATTCGTTTACAACCCATTCTAAAAGAATCCAGGGTTACGGAAGTTTTGGTAGAAACCGAAAACGGGAGTTCTTCGGTTCCGATCGCTTTGTTTCTTTCCAAAATCGGAAAACGATTGGGATGGAATCAAATCAAAAGCAACGATTTTGATATCGAGAATGCCAGGAATCGATTTCTCTTTCGAGGAAAAGGTTTCGGACATGGGATCGGACTTTGTCAGTACGGAGCGAGAGAAATGGCGTTTCAAGGCGCCAAATCTTCCGAGATTCTAAAATTTTATTTTCCAAAGGCTCGGTTGGAAAAACTTTGAAACGACTTGTTCTTAGTTTATTCTTTGTGTTCGTTTCCATTCCGCTTTTATCCGAACCGATCCGTTATAAAGTGGACGGTTACGAATTTTATTTTCTAAAAGATCAAAACCTTTCCTCCAGAATTCCACCGACGGAAATGATATCGGACTTTGCGGAACAATTCATATTAGAATTCGATAAAGAAGCAGAACGACTCAATCTTAAAAAGCCTTCCAGCATATCCGTATTCATCTCCGAAAACCCGAAAATTTTTTCCCAAACAACGGGGCAACCTTCGTTTGTAGCCGCACGTTTTTTTCCCGAATCGGAACAATTCCATTTTCAGAATCCAGATATATTGAAAAAAAGGAATATATTTCTCGCATCCGTTCGACACGAGATCTGCCACTATTTTTCTCCTCATTCGAAGGAATTAAGCTGGCTGGAAGAATCCTATTGCGAAGCCTTATACCCGACCAATCCGATCATCCTTAGAAAATTTCTGGTTTTTCCGGAGTCTTGGGAGAAATTCAAAAAGTTCAACTCGGATAAATCCTCAAAAAAGGAAGTCGAACTTAGAAGATACAAACTCCTCTCCTCCTGGGGAAATTGGATTTTAAAAAACCAGGGAGAAATCCGATTTCGAAATCTTCTCAACGATCGATCTTCCGAAAAAGAATGGGAGATGTTATATTCCAAATTCTTAATATCTCAATAAAGCTAATCCGCGCCGACTTTCGCTTTTCCCCAGACTTCTCCGGATTTACCGCTTCCGAAAGACATGGAAAAATGAGAATACGGTTTCAATTTGTCGAATATGGGTTGAATGTCTCTCTCTATGGTCTTCGAAGTATATTCGGAGGAATCGGCTGCGCCGTATAAATAGAACTTCCTCAGATCACTTAATAAATTTGGAATATGAATACTAATATGATGCGGATACGATCCTTGGCTTTCGATCAGACCCGAAGAGAATCGATCCGTTTGATTCGGTTTGTTTCCGTTCTTGGTCGATATCGTTTCTTCGGCGCTTTTTCTATCTGAGCCGAAAAAAGTCCAATCTCCCAATTTTACGGAGGAAGGGGAATAGTATCCGCCTCGTTTTAAGGCAAACGTCGATAATTCCACGTTTTGAAAGTTTTGTTTGGATTTTGCACCAACTTTAAAAATCGATTTCAATATTCGATCGTCTTTGATTGCGGAAGAGAGGGAGATTCCGAATCGAGGATAGATCATTCCGTTTACGGAATCGAGTCCGTGAAAGGAAAAAGCGATTCCCTGCGATTCTTGGAAATAATTTTCTGCATCAAGCCCGGCGCTTTCGCTGAATTGATTGAGACCATTGGAAAAGTTTTTCCATTCTCCTTCCAAATCCGTCCAGGCCTTCCAAACTTCGATCGGCTTGATCGTTTCGGAATAAAATACCGCCGTTAAATCTTTCGGAAGAACTTTGGAAAGACTCGGCGCAATCGATTGAGCGCTCGTTTCCGTTTGCTCGCCTCCGATTCTGTAAATCTCGCCTTCCAATAAACCTCGTTCTTTCCACCCGATCAAAAGTCCCATTCCCGAATTTCCAAAGCTGGGTTTTAAAAGCGGAGTGAACGGAGAATTTTTTCCGGCAAAGAATAGAAGTTTGTTTTCTTTCCTTTGCGCTGATTTTCTCAAATGATCGAAGCCTTTTAGATTTCCAAGAGAAGAATTGTTTTTGGAAGAAGCCAAACCCAAAGAAAGATCCAAGGTTTCCTTCGAGTTTGTAATCAGGATAAAACTTCCGATCACGGTAATGTAAACGCTTTCGTTTCCGAAATCGTACTGATACATTTCCAGATTTCCAAACTTCTCAGATCCAACTGTGAATTGATCGGTAAAGTCATCCGCACTGTGAGTCTGCGTAGTCCCTTCTTCGGATGAGGAATCGTCTTCGGAATCGCCTTCTACAGAAGGGTTTTGTTCAGATCGCGGCTTCGGTTTCGGGGGATCCATTTTCTTCCCTGCAATTTTCTCACCTTGGAACAAGGTCAATAAACTAACGCCTAACTTAGATTGAACGCTCGCCTTTCCTACGATGATCCATTCCGATTTTTGCAACAAAGCCGTAGCAACCGGACCGTCAAACAAACTCGCCAATCGGCTCGGCTCGGTCAAAACTCCCGCCTTTGTTTCCAATAAATAAAGAATGGAACTGACTTTCCTCAATTCAGGAAGAGTTAGAGTTCTTCGAAACGTACCGTCTTCGGAAAGTTTTTTGCCGATTTCGGTTTTTGCAACATCCTCGATAAATTCTTCGGGTCGAAAAACTTCCATCGCCAAACTCGCGTTATCCGGAATCAAAAGGGCCGGATCATCGATGGAAGAATCGATCGAATACTTGTTCCGGAAGATCAGGTAAGAGAGAATTGATAAAGTAAATACGAAAGTAAAAAGAAAAGAATAACGCCTTTTGGGATCCTTCCAAATTTTTTCTTGAAAGATCGGAACAAAACGCTGCCAGCTTTCTTTTGTCTTTATCTTCGTTTTACTCCAGAAGGCTTTCGATTTTTCGATCCAGATTTTTACTTTTTCCTTCATTCTTTTCTCCAAGAGAGGTTATCCCGTTTTCCGATCTCGTTTAGAATTCTTAAAACTAAACTTTGCGCTTGTTTACTTCCGGAGCCTTTTCCTACGAAGGCCGTAAGCAGATAATTTTTTCTTTTCATCTTAAAATACAAAGTGATCCAACCGTGAGTTTCATATTTTTTTGCATAGATCGTTCCGGTTCCGGTTTTCGCTCCTATGATTTCTATCATAGGGTCGTTAAAAGTTTTGAGACCTTTGAGAGTACCCGTTTTCGGAACGGAGCCTAAAGCCGATAATACAAAATGAATGTCCCGATTTGAAAACGGATTATCGCTCACTTTGATTCTTGTTCCGGTCGCCTCCCAAGTGGGAGAAAGCCTCGGCCCCGCCGTCCATAACGAAGCATATAACTGAGACACTTTCAAAGGACTCAGCAGAAAACCACCTTCTCCGATCGAAGCGCTGACTTTTCTTAGGCTCGTCGGAGATTCCTCGAAATTTCCAGGAGTCTCCGCGTAAGGTTTGAGTCTGGATTGTGCGGAATTCGTTAATTCCAATTCGGATCTCAATTTCGAATAGAAGAGCTCCGGATTCTTACTTGCGTTCTTTAAAAAATATACGTTACAGGATTGAATCAATGCTTGCTGCAAATCGACTCGTCCGTGCCCTTCTCTCAAAGAACACCGCAGGTATTTCTTACCGTTTCGATCTTGCGGAAGATGAAATCGTGATAAGTCGCTTTTTGTGATTTTCATCGTTTCTTCCGGATAAAACCGGCCTTCGCAGTTGATCTTATCGGATGCCGAAAATCCGAGTTCGTTCTTGTTTTTCAAAAAGATCAGCGCGGAAAACGGTTTTAAAAGAGAACCCGGACCGAACTTTTTTTCAATCGCCATCTCCGGGCGAAACAAGTAACGAACGATTCCGGATTCCGCTTCCAGAATCAAAACCGAGGACTTTGAATTCGAGTTTTCATTTTCAAAATCCCGAATTGTAGAATCCAAATATTGGAATCTAAGACCGTTTGATGTTTCAGAATACAATGAAAATTGAATGAAGATTAAAACCCAAAACGAACCCGACTTCAGGAAGAATCGTATCAAAGAATAAAAACCGAATCGGAACAAAATTCAATTCTCCGGTTCTATTTCGAAATTTGCGAGATGATATACTTGTTGCGACTTGGTCATCACAAACTGAAATCGCATCCGTTTTTCGTTCGACTTGCCTTCGTAAAGAACGACATACGCGTTCACCCGTGTAATGGGTTTATCATAAGAACCGTAGTATTGAACTTGAACCGAATAGTTACCGGGCAGCGCCTTTGCCATCGTAAAAGTTTCCGGACCGAAGCCGTCCACTACGTCCACGTCCAAATTTCCTCCGGATTGAGTGGAAGGATGCGAATAATAACATTTCTCGCCTTTCGGATCTATGACCCAAAGATCCACGTCGGTCTGCGTATCCCAGATCAAAACCACTTTGATATCTCTGGGAGGCACCTTTGCAAAAAAGGAAATCTTTTCCGAAACCTTTCCGGCTTTGATCTCGATCAAATTATTTCCGGGAGCAACCACGGCGTTCATAGCAAATCTTCCTCCGCTTACGGGAACGGTCTGCGGAATTCCGTTGATCGCGATCGTGATTCTGTCTCCGTTTAATCCGGAAACCGATCCGGAAATTTTCTGAATTCTTTCGGTGGTAAATCCCCCGTTCGGAGATTCGATTATCAAAGATTGAGAATACAAACCTGAAAAAGTAAACGAGATCAAAAAAAGAAGCGAGAAATAACCGATGGATTTATACTGTTTTAATTTCATTCATATCTCCGGTTCGATATTAAAATTTGCGAGATGATATACTTGCTGAGCGCGAGTTAAAATGAACTCATAACGCATTCTTTTTTCATTCGGAGTTCCTTCATAAAGAACCACAAAAACGTTCGCCCTCGTAATCTGAGCGTCAAAGGGCGCATAATACTGAGCTTGAATCGAATAAGAACCGGGTAACGCCCTTGCCATCGTAAAAGTTTGAGGAGCGTAGGTGGAATCGTCGTAAACTAGATTCCCTCCGGATTTCGTGGATGTATGGGACCAGTAACACTTTTCTCCGGTCGGATCGATAACCCAAAGATCCGTAAAACTCGGCGTATCCCAAGTTAATAAAACCTTAATATCTCTTTTGGGAATTTTAGCGTAGAACGAAGTCTTTTCCGAGATTCGACCCGCTCGGACTTCCACGATGTTTTCTCCCGGGGAATTCACGGTGGAAAAAGAAAATTTTTCGCCGGTAAGAGGAATCCACTGCGGAATCCCGTTGATCACAACCGTAATTTTCTGAACATCTACCCCGCTCACGGTTCCGGAAACATTCAAGATTCTTTCCGTCGTAAATCCTCCTTTGGGAGATTCGATCCGTATCTTTTGAGCCCAGACGGAATTGGAAAAGAATAGAATCGGCAGAATCGCGCTAATCCACTTTGATTTCATCATCGGAACTCGCTCCTGTTACTTCCGGGTAATACATAAGATACGCTCTTGCAGGAATCGCCTTGTATTTGCCTCCAACCTCCGCTCTGAGAAAATAACGAACGGTAAAATCCTTCGTAGGTCCCGCGCCGAAAAAAACCGCTCGATCGTCGAAGATTTGGCGGGAATCATATTCCATTTTTCGATCACCCGAAAGATACTCCGAATCCCTTTGAAGAAAGGAAAAGCCCGGCAAGAGAACGTCCTCAATCATAAAGTAAGAATCCGGATTTCCTTCCTTAGAAACATTCAATTCTACTAATACGATATCTCCGGTGGAAAACGATTTCGATTCGGAGACTTCGATACCGGATCCGTCCGAACCCGGTTTTACTTTAAAATACTTTCTTTTTACTTGGATCCCGTTCGTGTAAGAGGAAATTTTCTTGGATCGATCCTTATAAAACAAGGACGCGGTCGCGTAAAACACGGGGCCGTCCTTCTTGATCACTTCCACCTGATTCTCCCCCGAATGGATGAGATCGTTCGAGACTACGATCTTAAAAAGTTCCCCGTCCTCCGATTTAGGAGAAATGGTCGCGCTTTTTAAGGTGGTTCCGTTGAGTTTGATTTCGATCTCCGCGTTGGAATCGGTTTCTCTGAGAACCGTCAAATATTCGGACAAGCTCACAACCGCTAAGGAAGTATCTCTGGAGTTGTTCCAAGCATAACCGTTTCGATTGGTAAGAATCGTGGACGCTAAGTTTTCGAGAACGGTTTCGTTTTCCTTCAGTCGAACTCCAAGACTCAACAAAGTGGACAAACCCTCTATTTTATCTTCCTCCCAATTCGGATTTCTACCGTACAAAGCGAGTTTCAAAAACGGAGTTTTCCCGAGTCCGCTTTCCTCCAACGCTTTCTTGAACATCTTGGATGCTTCCGTTCTTTTACCTTGGTTGAACAGAGTAATCCCCAATAAAGCCTTGGAATAAAAGTTCAGTTTGGATTCAGATTTGTAAAGACCTTCCACCAGAGAATTCTCCAAGGATCCTGTTTCACTCAACGCGTTTAGAACATGAGATTTTACGTTATCCGAAATTTCTCCTTTTTCCAAGATCGAATAGAGAAAATTTCGAGCTCGGTAAATCGTACTTTCGGTTACGATAATTCCGTTTTTTTGGCTGATCGCCAAGGCCTTGAGAACATACGCCGACATCATAACGTCGCTTTCGGAATTTCCTTCGAACCAACCAAATCCTCCGTCGCTTCTCTGAAGCGCTTGAACTCTTTTTAAACCTACGTCGATCATCTTCGGCAGTTCTTTCTGGATTCGAGAATTGATAAAGCCGGCTTTTTGAGCTGACAGAAGTGGATAAAAACGACTCATAGTCTGTTCCACGCAGCCGTACGGATAATCCGCCAAATATTCCAAGGATTGTTTCAATGCCGGCAACGTCGCCGGACTCAATCGGATTTCAAGACGCGGATCGGCCAATTCTTTGGTAACGTTTAACTTTAAAACGCCGGAACCGGTTCCTTTGTTCAATCCGAGACTATCCGAACTCACCCGAGGAGATCCCCAAACTTTTAACGGAATTTCGGATTGAACGGAATCGGAAACCCCGCCGCCCGAAGCAATAATATTCAATTTTGCTAATTTAATTTTCGGATCCTGGACCGCTTGAACGGTAAACTGAACCGATTGATTCTGCCCAGGCTCCAAATTGATCGTCGCGGTTTCCGGACCGATCGCTTTTAGGCCTTCCATTTTTATGGAAACACTGACCGGAAGTTTTCGATTCGTCTGATTGGAAATCGTAGCGTTGACCTTTTGGGATTCTCCTTTGAGAATATATCTAGGCAATCCGCCCAAAATCATCAGATCCTTTTTCGTTAGAAAGTTCGTTTGTCCGCGGCCGACTTTTGTATCCGAAGTGATCGCGATCGCGGTGACTCTCCAAGAAGTTAAATTATCCGGTAAAACGAAACTAACGACCGCCGTTCCGTCCGAAGAAGTTTTGACTTTTGCGTTCCAAAAACTCGTATCCTTAAATCGATCTCGATTCTGCTCTTCGTTTTTTATCGCGGAGTAACCGGATTCTCCCTTTTTCCCCAAAGCGAGTTTTAGACGTCTCTCTTCCGAGTAGCCGAAAAACTTATAAGAAGAAGCTAATGTTGTTTGCACGTTATTCCTTCTCGGATGATAGAAGAATGTGCCGATGTTCGGAATTTTTTCCTCTTTGATTTGGTAGATCGCTTCGTCTACGACTGCGACCGAAATCTCCGCGGGGACGGCCTTTCCCCCGAGTCCGGTCGTTTTCAATTTGATCTCTGCCTTGTCGCCGGGGCGATAGACTTTATTCGTCGGAAGGAGATCCACTTTGATGAATTTTTCTTCCGGAGGAGCAACGATCCGAACCTGACTTTTATAAACGTCGCTTCCGGAAAATTGAACGGCGGATAACGTAAAGTTGGGACTCATCTCCGGAAGGATTTTCACGGAATACTTCAAAGCGTTCCCGTTCATCTTTACGACTTGGCTTTTAAAAATACGATTTCCTTCCACCGTGAGAACGACGTGGCCGTTGGAGATCGGGCTCAGAACGAGAATCTCCGCATTCTCTCCCACGGAATACAAATCCTTATTCGGTTTGAGATTGATATCTTTGAAAGGAATATCGATTGAATCCGACACCGCCGAAGCCCAAAAGAAAGTTTCACTTTGAGTTTCGTTTCCGTCTCCGTCCTCTGTCTCCGCGGTGACGATGTATTGTCCCCGTTTCGGGATTTGAAACGAAACTTCCGCGGTTCCGGACGCATTCGTAGTCGCGGAGGTTTTCGAAATTTTAGAACGTCCTCCCTCGGAGGAATGTTGGATTTCCCGATTGTAAAGAACGAGCTCGACCTTACGCCCTTGAATCTCTTTTTTTCGAGATTCTTCGCTTAACGTTTTGTCGTATGGAATCAATTTGATAGTAAGTTTGGTTTCCTTTCCAGGTTCGTAGACGGCCTGATCTTTTTCCATCTTTAGAAAAAAAGCGCTTCTGTTTACGGAAAACGAAGCGGCTCCGTCCAACGTGAGATCTTCGGATTGAACCGAAGCTATAACCGTATAAATGAAGTCGGCGTCCACTTTGTTCGGTTTGAATTTTAGGGAATACGTCCCCTTTTTATCCAAAGAACCGGTTCCGCTATGAACTAACTCTTGTTTGTCGCTCTGCCCCGCTTGTTCCAGATAATCCGCGCTGGCGTCGAAATTCATTTTTCCCACAGGAGAAAAATCGAATTTGGGTCTTCTGAAAACGCGAAACTGAACTTCCTTGCCGGCTAAGGGTTGACCGTAATAATATCTCGCTTTTACCGTCGCGTTCACTTCTTCTTTTTGAAGAAAAGTCGATTTCGGCACGTTAACCGAAACAAGAAACGTCGGCTTGATGTAAGCCTCCACCGAAAATTCCGTCTGAAACGTTTTATCCTGAAAATTTAAAACCAGAGTGAAGTTGCCGAGTTTGATCGAATCGTCGTTCGGAATTTGAAATTCTCCGGAAAAGGTTCCCTGATCTCCCGAGATGGAAACGGGAATGACCGGCAACGGGCTTTCTCCGTCTTCGGAGTGAATGGAAACCGTGGCGGCGCCAGAAGCCACTTTGTAATCGTCTCGATTAAAATTTCGAACCACACCTTTGAAGTAAACCGTATCCCCCGGCCTATAAACGGGACGCTCCGTATAAATGTAAGCCTTTGCCCCGCCTTCTCCATAAAAAGAACTTGAGTAGAATTCGGGATCGGAGACCGCATATTCTCCGCCTTTTTTTGCCAAGATCAATGTTTTAACCGGAGTATTTCCTTTGTATAAGAACGTTCCGTCCGATCCCGTTTTAGAAGAATGGAATATACTTCCCGTCTCCAGGCTGAATAGATTCAGATCTACATCGGGAACC
>NZ_NPDU01000055.1 GCF_002811985.1 Leptospira adleri | reverse complement strand
AGCGCAACTTCGCTATTTTTGAAGGGAACCACTTTGTCGTCTTTTCCCCAGATCAATAATTTAGGAATCGGGTTCCCATTTAACTTTTCATAATTTTTCTGAAAAGATTCTAAAGGCATGTTTCTGAGACTCGAAAGAATAGCTTTTTTGAACCCGATGTATTTCATCTGCTCTTTATAAATCGAATTGAAATCCGGAAATTTTTCAGGTGCGAAGAAGTTGCGCTTGGAGCCCGCGAGGATTGCTCGATCTCCGAAAGTTTTCGAAAGATAATCTCCGATCCAGGGAAGTCTTGTCAGTTTACCGATCAGGGGAAGTTCCATAGGAAATCCCGCAGGCGCGATCAATCCGAGCTTTTTTACTTTTTCGGGATGTTTGAGAGTGAATTGACCAACTATGATTCCTCCCATGGAAGTTCCAATCAAATTTACAGGTTTTTGAATATTCAAAGAATAGAATAAATGAAGCAATTCTCTTTCAAAAAGTTCCGGATCGTAGACCGTATCCGGTCTGTCTGAAAGTCCTCTTCCGAAAAGATCCATCGTAAGAACCCGATAACCTTTCTTTTGGAGAATTTTGGACAAAGGTTCATAGATCAATAACGGATTCGAAAATCCGGGAACCAAGACTACAACTTCTCCGTTTTCCGGGCCTTGAAATTTGTAATGAACAAAACCGTCCGGAGTTTCGATAAACGTTCCTCCGCTTTCGGATCGAATTTTGGAATCGAGGATTTCGGTTTCTCCGTCCGAAACAAAGGGAAGGGCGATCAAAACCAAAATTAAAAAGACCAAAGTCAGGGATAGAATGCGTTTCATCGTTTCAGGAATGTAAGGTTTTAAAATGAAAAGTCAAGGATTTTTGGCCGTAGATAAATCTCCTCCGCATTTGATCGGATTGCAAAATTCAGTGGGAAAAAGCGCGATAAAAAACCTTCTAAATTCTTCAAAAGTCAAAAATAATACCTAAATAATTGTTGCATAGGCAACAAAATGCGTCTAATCTTTAGCTCAAAAACGAAGGAGATTTTTATGAAACTAAAAACCGGCGACCAAGCGAAAGAATTTACGGTCAAAGATTATCTTGGAAAAACGATCCGACTTTCCGATTTAAAGGGAAAATATACGCTTCTGGCTTTTTTTAGAAATGCGGAATGCGCGCTCTGTAATTTGAGGGTTCATCAACTCTTGAAAGCGTATCCGGACCTTCAACGGAAAGGCCTTCAGATATTGGCTGTCTTTGAGTCGACCGAGGAAAGTATTCGAAACAGCGTTGGAAAAAAGGAAATCCCTTTTTCCTTGATCGCGGATCCGTCGAACCGATTGTATGAACTTTATGACGTGGGCAGATCTTGGCTCGGCGTAATCGGTACGATTCTTACCGGAAAAAAAGAAATGAAAGAAGCGGAAGCCCTGGGTTTTGAAATGAAAAAAGTTCCGGGTATGAAAATGGATCGTATGCCGGCGGAATTTTTGATCGGACCGGATCTAAGAATCGAAGTCGTAAAATTTTCGAAAAAGGTTACGGATCATATCCCGTTAGAAGATCTCAAGTCGTATCTAAACTGAGTTTCCAAAAAAAGAGACGCGTTAGAACGGGCTTTGTATTCTGAAACGGGAAAACATATTAGATTCTTCCGTCTAAAACGTTGTTTTCTATCGTTTCAGAAATTCTTTTTAGAACCTGTAAGTCGGAATTGCTGAGACCTTTGTAGACAAACTTTCTTTCTTTCAGCATAAGCGGAACCGTTCTATCCAAGAGGGCTTTCCCTTTTTTCGTGATCGTTATTTGAAATTTTCTTCGATCGTTCGGATCGTCCTCTCTTTGTACTAAATCCTTTTTTTCCAATCCGTCTAAAAGGCGAGTGACGTTCGGTCTGTCTTTGAAGGTTTTATCCACAAGGTCCGTTTGTGAGGCGCTCCCCGTCGACGATAGTTGGTTGAGAAGAATCCACTGTTCGACCGTAATATCCTCTTTGAAATCGGACATGAGTTTTGTAAAATGAAGTCTCAAAAGACGATCCGTTCTATGAAAATAATACGCGAATGCGGTATCGACAAGCTGCGAAGTTTTTTGTTCTTTAGGACGTGGCATCGTTTTTACCTCGATCCAATCATTGCATCGGAAATAATTACTTCAACAATAATTGGAAATTGGAAAAGAAATCAAACCGTGTCGATCAGTTTTTGCAGGAACTTCATTTTAGCCCCGGATTGCATGAGTTCCGTATAGGTTTCCTTTTCGATTTTTGAAAGGAGGGTCTCTTTTCCGTTTCTCATTCGGACGCGAAGTTCCTTGATATCGGGATCGTATCCGACGGATTCGATTTCGGGTGAAGAAATATAATGTGTTTCTAACATTCTAAATTCTACTTTAACATCATGACGAAATGATGGGAAGAAATGATCATTCTTTCTCTTAGATAAAATCGATGCGCTTCGTATCTCTGAACGCCGCTGTCCAAATGAAATTGATCGCAGTTTTTCTTTTTTGCTTCGGTCACGAGCCAGTCAAAAAGCGACTTCCCGAAATTTCGGGAACGTTTGGAGCTATCGGTGACAAGATCGTCCACGTACAAATATTTTCCGCGCGAGAGCATCGTGCCGAAACGATAACCCGCAACGGAGCAGACTTCGGAATTTTCCAAAGCGGCTGCCATAAGATAACCTTCTTTCATCATCGAAGAAACGAGCGCCAGATATTCCTCTTTTTTTAGATCGGGTCTCAGCTGATTCATCACGGGAAAGGTGGAAAGAATTTCCTCCGGACTTTCGATCGATTTGATTTGGATGGAATTCATGATTCCAAAATGGGTTCGAGTCGTGATTTTAAAAGCGAAAAAAGAAACGTACAAAACGGAGTTTTTTACAAGCGGATTTTACTCTAAGACGGGCTTGAAGTCCGACTTCAAGAAATTTTCGGCGGGATTCGGCTTGTCCGAACAATCAATCAGAGAAAATTCCGCATCCAACTCAACAAGTTCCTGAGTTTGATTTTTTCCAGCCGATCCGTTGAAAACTGGGTCGGCGCGATTCTTTCGATCCGAATTCCGGTGGGTTGTATCCCGGTTCTAAACTCGAAAACGATTCTTTTCTGATTTTCGGCGCCGATATTTTCCCTTTCCGCTTCGTATAAAGATTGATTCAGAATTTCTAATATTTCTTTTTCGGAATATAGTTCCGGACAATAATCGCGGATCCCCATCGAAAGATCTTGAAACAAATTTTCCCTTTTTACGTCCCTGATTCCTATCACCGGAGGAAAGGTCGATCTCTGCGGAAGATTCCTGAGTTGTTCCACGGCCTCCTTGACGTTGAGCCGTTCCCAATCTAAAAACAGAATTCCGGGTTCGTATTCCTTATAACGATCTCTGAGAATCGAAAGTTCCTTACACGGATATGCCTCCCATCCCATCGCCCTCAGATGCGCGCGGATCCTCTGATACAAAAGAGGATCGGGGCCGACTACCATGGAATTCAATCCCTTCTTCTGCGGAATTTCTTCCAAAGGAATATCTACGATCTTGGAAGATTCTAAATTCAAAAAGTAATTCAAACCGTGATCGAAAAGATCTTTCAAAAGTTTGGAATCGATTCTTCCGATTAAGAGAGGTTGTTTAGACCAATCCAACGCCGTTGACAAAGAATCCGTTTCGATCGATTTACGGATTACGATTTCTCCGGACTTTGTTTCCGGAAATCTTCCCGCGCTCGCCCATTCCAAAAAGGAAATTTCTTTCCAATCAAGAAGAGAGAGCAGAAGTTTTTCCTCTTTTTTTGTGAGTCCGTTCAGAAAGAGACAATCGAACAATAGGCTTGGCATGGGTATTTTGCTTGACCGAAGGGTTTTGCGACGGATTCTAGAATTGTGCGATGCGTAAAAGACGCAACCAATTAAAATGAAGCTCCTCAAACGATACGCGAACCGAAGACTCTACGATCCCGAGACGAGTAAGACCATTACTCTCGAGGACGTTGCCGAGATGATCATCAACGGAGAAGAAATTCGTGTTATCGATAATATGTCGGGTTCGGACATCACTCCTAAGATTCTCGGACAAACGTTTCTCAAAGTTTCTCTGGGACAAAGAAACGAGGAATTCTCCAACTTTATGCTTTCCGCTTTGATTCGAGAAACTGGCAAGGATATCAGTTCTCTTTTCGGTAGATTGGTCTTGGGCGGTATCGGAGCCAGTTATCTAACCAGAGAAAGACTCGAAAAAATTCTCCAGTCGATGATATCCCTCGGGGAACTCAAACTCGAGATGGCGACAGAATACAGGGACGATCTCCTCACTCACATGGCGACGCGAGCCTCCGAGAACAAACTTCGAATCCAAGAGGACCTCAAAAAAATCGGAAAAGAGCTGGAAGAATCCACCGAATCCGATTTACCATTGGAAGATCTCTCGGAAAAAATCCGTAAAATTGCGGAAAGTGTAAAAGAAAAGGAAGCCTGAAACTTTAACCCGAGATTCCAAAAACCGATATTACAAGAGAGGGAATTCCATGTTTAAGAATATTTCGATCTCTATCTTTCTGTTTTCTATCTGCACCGCGTCTTTATTTTCTTCCGATAAGGCGATGGAATACGCGGATAGAGCCTACTACGATCAGATCCGAAAGTTAGAATCCGGTTCTTACGAAGAGAAAGTGGACGCCGCCGATTATCTCAAATTCGTAAGCAATAAACTCGCGGTTCGTCCTCTTTTAAACGCTCTCAAAGGAAATCCGAAAGTTCCCAAGTCTTTGGAAAATCATCCTTATCTGAAATATACGATCGCCCAAGCTCTTTCCGTGATGGACCAAGAGTCCGCGATCAAACCTACGATCGAAGAATACAAAAAGATCGAGCCTACCATCACCGAAAAGGACGAACCGTATTTTACGAATAAGGACGATTATACGATGGTCATCGCGGCCGGAGAAATCCTGAGAACGATCGGAAGTTATCCGTACGCGAAGGAATCCGAAGACGTTCTCGTAAACGCGCTCAGCCATTCGAATTATTATATCCGCGCGTCGGCCGCGGACGGATTAAAATATATGAACCGCAGAGAAACCGTAAACTTTCTCGTTTCCACTTTGGAAAAGGAAAAGAACGACTTCACGCGGGCGGCGATTCTCAATTCTATCGTAAGAATTCTAAAAGTAGCCGATAAGAATTTTTACGTTCTCTGCGACATGCTCAAGAGCGAAAGTCCTATGGTTCGTTACCGCGTTTCCATGGCGCTCGGAGAAGTGGATTTGAAAGCGGCCGAGTTTTATCTGCGTCAGGCGCTTCTTGTCGAAGATAAACAAAGCGTCCGCGATCAAATCCGAAAAGATTTAGGAACCGTTCTCGGATTTAAACTTCCATCCATTTCCGTAATATCGGTGGAATAAGGGAAGAGTCGAAATTCTAAACTCGATCGTTAAATAAAAAATCAAACCAAACCGGTGTATGAAAGCTCCTGACTTCAGGAGCTTTTTTGTTTTTTTGGGGCTTCCGAGAAAAAAAGATAAGCCCCCGCAACGAGCGCGACAATTCCGGAAGCGCTTAACGCGACGGTGGAATTCCACTGTGTCCAAAGAAATCCGGTGATCGAACTCGCGAGAATCATACAAAGACTCTGAAACGCATTAAAAGTTCCTAATGCAGTTGCCGTTTCGGTTCGAGGTACGAGATTGGTGATCCACGCTCTTGAAATTCCTTCCGTGGAAGCGGCAAAAATTCCGTAGATCGAAAACGAAACCCAGAGAATCCAGGAGGAAGTTCCGAATCCCATTCCAAAATATACGCAGGAGAAACAAGCCAGTCCGAATATAAAAAGACTTTTCAATCCGATCTTATCTCCTAAGATCCCGAGAGGATACGCCGCGCCGGCGTAGACGAGATTGTAAAAGATATAAGCTCCGATCGAAGCCGAATCGCTCAGTCCGAATTCTTTCAACCGCAAAAGAAGAAAAACGTCGGACCCGTTGAAAAGGGAAAAAAGAAGAATTCCCTTGCAGAGATTTCTGTAAGACGATGGAGACGTTTTCCAATATTGAAAGAAAAGCAATATTGAATGGGAATTCTCGCCGTCCTTTTTCGGAGTGGGTTCCCTGTATTTTTCACGGATCAAAAACGTAAATCCGATCGCAAGAATTCCGGGAACGAACGCGAATAAGAATAATTCTTTGTAATGTCCGGGGTAAAAGTAAAGAAAGACGAGCGCGCAGACCGGACCCAAAACGGCGCCGAACGTATCCATCGATCGATGAAAACCGAAAACCATTCCTTTGTTCACGATCGTAGTTTCATCCGAAAGGAGCGCGTCCCTCGCGGAAGTTCGAATTCCTTTTCCTAGACGATCCGTCGTGCGGACGAGAAAAACCCAAATCGGAGAAGCGAAAGAAGTCATGAGAGGTTTCGAAATCGCGCTGAGAAGATAACCCCAGCGAACGAAGGGCAATCGTTTTCCGGAAAGATCGGACATTCTTCCGAAGGAACCTTTGCTAAAACCCGCGGTGGCTTCCGCGACTCCTTCCAAAATTCCGATGAGAAAAATCGAAAAACCGATTTCCTTTAAATAGATGGGAAGAATCGGATAGAGCATCTCCGAAGCGACGTCCGTCAGAAGACTCACCAAGGAAAGAACAAGTATCGTTTGTGTGATGATCTTATTGCGTGGATCGGGCATATTGAGAATCTTAAAGGAAAATTCCCGACGCTAAAAACAAACTCGAAGCGTTTTCGAAGGAAGGGTGGTGGGAGATACTGGGATCGAACCAGTGACCTCTACCATGTCAAGGTAGCGCTCTAACCAGCTGAGCTAATCCCCCTTACCTTGCGTTCCAGAATTTGCATCCCGCATAATTCGTAAAGAAGATTCCTAAGTTCAGACTTCCTCAGAATCTTTTTTGAAGGAAGAATCCGGATTCTCTCTTCAAAAATACTAGCCGATTTTGAAATCCATCAGCGCTTTTGGGATTCGCGCAGAACCAATCCCGAAGATCGGGTATTCTTATCCTGCGTTGGAAAAATGATTTTCGAATGAAGAGGTTGGAAATGAAAAAACCGTTTATAAGAACGATCGATGGGAACTCTCCTTCCGTCCGAAAGATGGATTTTGAAGCTCTGGAGAATGTTCCGAGATACTATTTCAATGACAACGCAATCATGACCCACGCTGTGAATAGCTTTCACGTGATCTTTCCGGAAGGAGAGAGATTTTTTATCAGAAGCGTGAAGCCGTTTCAAGACCGGATTCAAAACGAATCTTTGAAGAACCGGATCAAAGCTTTTATCGGTCAGGAAGTGCAGCACGGAAAGGAACACGAGAGGGTTTGGACTTCGATTCGGAATTTCGGATTACCTTTGGATCGAATCGCAAAGTTTTATCATTTTACCTGCTACAAGATCATCTTTAATCTGTTGGGTTTTCTATTCGGACCCAAACTCAACCTTTCGATCACCGCCGCGCTGGAACACTATACTGCTACGCTCGGAGAAATATCTTTGGAACACGATCTTGCAAAAGACGTTCAGGGCGATATGAAAAAACTGCTCGTATGGCACGCGTGCGAAGAAATCGAACACAAATCGGTCGTTTACGACGTTCTGCAGGAAGTCGCTCCGAGTTATTTTTTAAGAATCGCCGGATACGCGATCGCATCGGTGATGCTCTGGTCGTACGCGATTTTATTCCAGTATTGGTTCTTACTCGCCGATAAGGAAGTTTCCTGGAAAAAATTCAAACACGATCGGAAATACGCGCGCGAACAGATGGGAATTTCCGTTCCGCCATTGTATAAAGGATTTCTAAAGTATTTCAGAAGGGATTTTCATCCGGATCAGATGGGCGGATACGAACTCGCGGAAGCGAAACTCGCCGCTTTGTAATCTTACATTTTTTTCACTTACGTATCCATCCGAAACACTTGCTCTCGGACTTCGGAATTCTTTGGAATTCCGAAGTCTATTTTTTTGTCTTTTTCGAATTTCCGTTTTTTACATTCCAGTTCGAGACTACGAACGAACAAAATTCTTTCAGAAAAATTTTGACAAACTAGAAATAATCCGAATCAGCCTTTTTATTCCGCTAAGAATTCGTAACCGTCAGAAAGCTGAAGTGATTGGCTATGTGCATCGCATGGGCTTGGTCGTATTCTTCTTTGGATAAATTTCCGTATGCGAAATGCGGTTTGAGTTCCCCGGAGTAGGATTGAAAATTTAGAATTGTGTTTCTTAGAACGCCGAGACTTTTTCTCCATTCTAAATCGGATTGGATTGCGGTTGCTCCGGGAATCGGCGCTTCCAAGTCGTGTGACATCTTTTTAGAAAGGGAGAATTTTAGGAAGACGAGTTTGCCGATCGTATTTTGAAAAAGAGCGCTTTTATTTTCCGGATATCCCTGGATCGAATATTCAATCGATTGAGCGCAGTGAAGCATTACCTTTCCCGCGTCCCAGGTTCCGTAACCGGAAATAGAATTCGATTTTTCTAATGTATCCAAATATTTCAGAGCTTCGGATAGGGAATCAAAACCGAGTCCTTTGTTTTGTATTCCTTCCGGAGCCGACGAACAATTGGTAGCGACGGGAAGAATCGCGCCCGCAGTTCCCATCAAAACGAAAAGTTTTGTCGAAGTCTGTAAGAATTCTTTTCTTGTGAAAGATCGAGTCTCAAGTCGTGTTTTCAAATCGGATGCTCCTTAAGGACGAAAGTTTTAGTCCGGTTTTCCGCGCAGTCAAACGTTTTGCGGGGACCGTCTTGATTTTAGATCGGATTCGATTCTTATAATCATAAAAAAACGGGACTAAAAAGTCCCGCCTTGATTCGAATCGGAAAGCCGATGTCTTTTTATCGTTTTGCTTAAACGAAGTCTTAGTAGGAGATTCCGATTTTTTTGTAGAAATAGCTCAGACACCAAGCGGGGCCGATCAGTAAAAATTGAAGGTCTTTGAAGAAAGAAGGTTTTTTTCCTTCGATTTTATGACCGATAAATTGAAAAACCCAAGCTACGATAAAAACTCCTACAGAAAGACTGATCAAAGTGGAAACTCCGGAAAGTGCGATGTAGTAGATTCCGGACAACATCACGACTACCATGAGCATCATTCCGATAAACATCGGAATGGAAAGCCTTAGATAAAAGATTCCGGTTACCAAAGCGAAGATTGTCGCCCAGTTTAAAAAAAGACGAGCTTGTCCCAAGGATTCCGGAAGAAAACTTTGTATGGATCCGGAAGGAATGGACCATAACATGCCGAGTAACGTGAACATGATCGTCGGTACCATGATCCAATGGATTCTTTTGTTGATTTTATTTTGATGGCTATCAGCGTATTCCGTCAGCCACTGTTCGATTGGTTTCATTTTCAACTCCCTTCATCGTTGTTAAAAGCTATTCTTCGATCCGGTCCGTCGAACACGGATGAGTCGGCTTCTTTTAGAGTTGGATATCATCCTCGAAATCGCAGAAGATTACTTGAACGGAACTGCTATTTTTTAAAAAAAGTGAGGGTTTGAGACCGAACATCTCCCGAAAAGTTCTGCTCATGTGGGCCTGATCCGCAAATCCTGCTTCATGAGAAGCGACCGTAAGCGAATTGCCGCGGGACAACGAAAGGACGCAGGCTTTGATTCTCAACCACTGAATGTATTTTCTCATCGGAATTCCGACCTCGTCTTTGAACAGATGCATCAATCTGCTTTCGGACAAACCGGTGGACTTGGTCAATTCTTCCAGAGAAACGATTTCAGGAACGGACTCGTTCAATTTTCGAACCACGTTATCGATTCTTGGATCCCTTTCCTCGGATCGGCTCGTGTCTTTTTTGAGTTCGCTTAATATTTGTTTCCAGAGACGGATTGCATCCTCTTCCGAATCGGGAGCTTTTAAGAATTTTAAGATTCTTGCATAAAGATGTGGATCCAGTTCCAGAAAATCGGACGAGAATCGGAAGAACGCGCCGTGGACGCGGATGTTGTCCGGATCAAAATGAAATATGAATACGTCTTCGCTCTGAGCGTCTAACTGTTGTTCGACGTTCGGACGTACGAAGATGGATCGGGATTCCATCCAGTCGCTGGATCCGGCTTTGAATCGAAAGGGTTTGTCTTTGCTTAAAATCAGAGAAGCGCTGTAGTGCTCGTGCAACTCGTTCAGGATCGGAACTCCCGTCAAAAGTACGTTTGAACCGATAAGAAAAAGCTTTCCTGCCATCGCAGGAAAGCTTAGGAAGCATTCCACTCATTGCAACTCATTTTGAAATCGGAGTTTCCGATTCCGGAGGCAATCGTTCCTAAAAATTAGGAAATCGCCTTGTCCATCGCCGCGTCTAAGTCGAGTGTGATTCCGATCAATTTGTCAAGTCTTGTAAGTTCGAAGATCTTCTGAAGATGAGTCGGAACGTTAAAGATGATGATCTTCCCCTGTGCTTCCTTAAAAAGTCTCGCTTGTGTGCTGATAAAAGCCGCCAAGCCGGACGAATCGATATGAGTCGTAGTAGATAGATCCACCAGGAAAATGTTTACCCCGTTTTCGATTCTATCGGTCATCGCTTCTTTGAACTTTTTCGCCGAGAAGAGACTGATCTCTCCGGTCGTTTTCAGGATCGCCATGTTCTTTTTGAGGACTCCCGCAACGTGCGAATCGGTAATTTCCTGAACTTGAAGTTCGTCTTTAGAGGCCACTCCAGCTGAGTTTGTGTTTTGCATAAGTTTCTTGTCTCCTAAAAAGTATACGTCATTTTAAATTCTATGTTTCTTTCCTTCGTCATCGCGTAGGGAAGACTTCTTTCGGTCGCCGCAATCGAAAAAACCGCGGGGAACGAAATTAAGGCCGTGTTTAATAAATAATTAATTGATAACGAGATCAAAAAAAGGTGATTCAATTGTTTGTGTCTGGAATACTCCGCGTTGCTCTGATCGAACAAAAGAAAAGTCCCGTTGTCCTGAGGAAGCAACAAAGGTTGTTTTTCCTTTACGTTGATACCTGCGTAGTATTCGTAGGCGGCTCCGACGATAAAAAAGCCGGTAAGTCCCATCATCGCATATCCGGACTTCGTGTAATTTTTTCTCTTCAGATAATAACCCGGAATCAGATAATCCCAGAGACCGATGGCGGTTTCCGGATTTTTAGGAGTTAGGTCTTCCGGTTTTAAGACCAATTTTGTAATATTCTTATTTTCTAATATTATAGGAGCTTCCGTTTCTCCGCGGGTGACCATGATCGATTCGTCGTTGAGGATGGAGATTTTGGAAAGAATATCGTCGTCGGTCTCGGAGGAAACCGTGAACTTCAAATTTGTCTTTGAGAGTTGTTGTAAAATTCTCGCGGAAGGTTCTTTTATTTGCGCGAACTTGACTCTTTCCAGGGCGACTCTGAGATATTCTCCTTCTTCGGTCACGTAATAGAGGGTCTGCGGATTGATTTTGGTAATCTTGTAAGTACAAGTCCGTTTAGGATCCTCGTCCAATTCCAAACATAGAAAATTTCCGGCTTCTTCGAAACGCATTTCGGAAATGTCGCTCTTTTTGATTTTTCTTTCTCCGTCGTCGGTTTGAATCGTGATTTCTTCCAATGAGGGATCGTTTTCCGTAACGTTACCCGAAATCTCTTCGCCGCTTTTTAAAAGAATTCTGTGCGCCGAAATCTCGAGGGAAAAAATGAAAATCGCAATTATGAGAAGAATTCTGCTCATTGGACCACCTCGATTTTGATCGCGGAATCGATAGGGACCTTTTTTTTCGAAGATTTATCGCTTACCGTTATCGTATCGTCCTCAAAGGAAGCCCTTAAGAATGATTGTTTATTGCTGTCTTTTGTCATTACTAGTTTGGAATCCTTTGTGGCATTTTTATCCATCGAAATGGATTCGATCGTATAAGTTGGAAGTGTGATCGGAAAGTGAGTTGAAAACAATTTCGTTTGATCTCCGTTGATCACGATCCTGTTTGCGTAAACCGGGTCGGCGTCCGAAACGACGATCTTGATAAGAGCCTTCGGCGGAGCTTGAGCTTCCACTTTTTTCAAGAACTGAGTCGATTTCTGAAGAACTTCGTCCAAGACCGCTTGGTTCTTTTTGGAAATATCTACGTCCAATTTCGAATCTTGTCTATCTTCTCCGTCCGACGATCGATTCGGTTGTTTTAATTTTTCGGAGGAAGTTTTGATTTCTTTCGCTTCGGATGAATCTCCGAGTCGTTCCGCGTTCTTATCGGAAAGGCTTGCGATTTCGGAACCAGCGTTATAATAATAACCTAACATCAAAAGTCGACGATTCGCCTTGATCGCAATTTCTTTGTTCTTATCCGAGAACGCGAGGCTTGCGTATTCTTTGATCGCTTCCGGTTGGTGTCCCGTTTTTTCCAAAGAATAACCTTTGATGTAATTCATTTCGGGAGAATTGATATTCGCCCTTTCGATTTCTTCCAGAGCCTTAGCGTAATTCCCTTTAGCGAAATAAGCGCGCGCCCTTTTTTCCGGATCGTCTTCGCTTGATTCGATTTCTTTTTCACTCTGTTTCGCCCTAAGTATCAACGAGATAAGAATTTCAGCGTCGCTTGAAAGTAAGGTCCCCGGATGATTTGCCTTAACTTCATAGAGCGGTTTAAGAGCCGTGTCGAATTCTCCTTGGACCGCGAGACAAAATCCTTGGTGAAGTTGTATAAAACCGCCTTCTTCAGATTCTTTCCCGAATTGATCGAACGATTCTTCGTAAGTTCTGTAGGCTTCCTTATAAAACTGATTCCGTTCCAACGCGAACGCGTGCTCCAAAAGACGGATCTTGGAAGAATTAAGATGAAGATTGATGCCTGCCTTCAAAGAAAGGGAACGGACGGAATTGATCAACGTCGCTCCAATTTCGTGCAGAAAGGACGGTTCCAAGGAAACGGAATCTCTTGAGTTATTGATCATCGAACTCTGGAGATGGTTTAATTTCATTTCCGCCTTGATGTTTTCCTTGTTCGAAATGATTCCTTCGAACTTGGAACGCAGGATCTCGCTTGAAAAGGAAAAGTTTAGAATTTTACGTCTTTCTAATATGATTCTAAGCTCGAAAAGTTTCGTCTCTAAGACGATAAATCCGAGGGGAAGAATCAATAAGAATCCTATGATGGATATGGCGATGCTCTTCTTCATAGTTATTGAATTTCGATAATTCCGAATGTGACATCGTCGGGAAAATGTTCCGCGAAATTATCGACTTCCTTTTTGATAACCGACGTGATTTCTTTTGCATCCAGATGTACGTTAGATTGAAAAATTTGAAGGAGACGATCGTCACCGAATTGTTCGCCCGTAAGAGCGGTCGCATCGAGAATTCCGTCCGTATAAACTAAAATTTTATCGCCGGGTTCCGTTTTTATTTTCAGAACTTGATATTCTTCCGGGATACCGATTCCAAGGATATGACCCGTCGAATCGAGGGTTACGATTTTATCTTTATTTTTTCTAAAAAAGTAGATCGGGTTGTGACCTGCGCTGCAGAAGTATGCGTAACCTTCCTTATCAAAGAGAACAAAGATGCCCGTGGCAAAGAAAGAACCTTGTAAAGTATCGAAAAGTCTTTCACTCAAACGCGTAAAGATAAAGGAAGGATTTACGGTTTCCTTCATGATGTTTTCGATATTATAATGAATGATCGAAGTGATGAGAGCGGCGGAAACTCCGTGTCCGGTCGCATCCGCGAGAAAGAATACGGTTCTATCTTCGTTGATCTCGATTACGTCGTAGATATCTCCGCTGACTTCACGCATTGGTTTATAAAAAATATCTAATGTGATCAGATTGAATTTTCTTCTTTTACCGGGTAGAAGACATTCTTGAACGTTTTTACCGATCTCTAATTCGGTTTGAATTTGGTTGTTCTTATATTCTAAACTTTCGACTTGTGAGGAAATCCTCTCCACCATTCCGTTGAATGTGGTCCCGAGGAGGTCCAACTCGTCCTTTGAGGAAAAATTCCATTGCGCTCTCGCGGTTAAATCGCCGGTCGACATGGTTTCACTGACTTCTTTAAGGATGAATAGACGCACGAAGATCTTTCGATAGAGAAAAATTCCGAAAAGAATGTGAAAGATCACGCCCCAAAGGAGCAGTAAACCAAGTTGAATATACAAGGAATTCAGACGATCCAAGATCTCTTTTACGCGGACTTGAGAGACTAAAAAAGTTTTTTCCGTAAGATAAAAGATAAGACTAACGATGAAGTTTTCGGAATCGAGTTCGATATCGTAAGAACTATTGATCGCTTCTTTCGCGTTGATAATCGTCGCCAGTTTACTTTTGAGATAATCAATGGATGTAGGCGTTCCGTGTTCCAGATTGATTTTAAATTTTTCAACGGATCGATCTTCAACGGAAACGATTGAAAAATTTTCGATCCCAATGCTTAGTAGTTTGCTCTCTATATCCGCTAATTGTTCTTTATCTTCGTAGTTTTGAGTTTCTAAACCTTCGATCTTTTTTAGAATCTTTCTCGCGATTTGATCCGATTCCAATGTAAAGTTATCGATTAATAAATCCGTCTGATTTTCAAAAATCATAACGGCGACAAAAGTGAGATTGATCACTGTCAGTAAGGAATAGATAGAAATTATCTGGAGTCTCAGTGATCGTTTCATGGCTAATATCAGTATACGGATATTTTCCGATATTAGCATCGTTTATTATAAAACGACAATCGTCAGATATATAGAGCTATTAACAGTGGTTTAATCATTTATTTTGAAAGGGTTTGTTATAAAAGCATTACTTTTAGGCCAAAAAAGTTATCAAACTAAGTTTTTAGAATTTCAGATTCAGAATCTTTATGGCGGCCTCTAAATATTTCGCCAAATTTTTTAAACGGAAATACCTTATTTTAAAAATATTTTTTCTGCTCATTTTGCGAGTACGCACAGAAATATACCTGTGCGTACTATAAATTGACTATTTCTCGAAAACCTGTACTTTGTTAGAAACTGGCTTTGAACTCATGAGATAAGCAAAGATCGCTCCGAGATCTTGGTCGCTCATACCCGCGTATTCCAACCAAGGCATTAAACTATTGAACTCTCCCGGCTTAGTATTCGGATTCGCTTTTACTCTTGCAACATTTGCTTTGAATCTCGCGATAAAACTTTCCCGCGTCCATGAGCCGATTCCGGTTTCAACATCGGGCGTGATGTTTGCGCTTCTTGATTTTCCGCCGGAAACTAAGGCGAATTCAAAACCCCCCGCGTGTTCCATCCCCTCAACGGGTTTCCCTTTTATTTTTTGAGTATGGCAATCATTGCAAGCCGCGACAGTGAAAAGATATTTTCCGTAAGCGATTGTATCTTTTGGTTCCGGTCTTTTTGAAAATTCAGGCGCTTTCGGTATGGTTCTCATGATCAAGTTCATCGGAAATTTTGCGTTCGGTTTTTCCACTTGATTCTCGACCGCTGGAATCGTTCTGATATAAGCTATGATGGAATAAATATCTTCCTTGTCCATCTTCGCATAATTTTCATAAGGCATCAACGGGAAGAGAGGGCTTCCGTCTTTAGAGACTCCCGCAGTCATCGCGTAAAAGATATCGGTATCGGTCCAATTTTTCAAACCGGTCGCTGCAGGAGTGATGTTTCTGGAATAAAACGTTCCTGGCAAACCCATCTCTTCTCCGAACTTTAAACCGCCAGCGCCCAAATTTTTATCGAATGGATAAAAAAGTTTTTGCGGATCTCTGTCTCCGGTGTGACAGCCCATACAAGCGGCGACGTTATTTACTAAGTATTCGCCTCTTTTGATCTGTTCAGGAGTATGCGCGATTTTGATTTCTTCTTTTTTTCCGATGTCCGGATATTTTATATAAAGAAAACTCAAACCGCCTATAATAATCAAAATGATCGTAAGAATGGTTCTTTTTAAAAGAACTCCAAAAAATTTCATCATATGCTCCAGCTATATTTTATTCTTAAACAACGTCGTAAATTATTTTTGACTTATATTGGGAGTCCCGAATTCCCATATTATAATATCTTGAACCTTTGATAAATTTTGAATCCGGTATCCCGAACGGGCCTCCTAAGAATGATTTCAGATCAAGTTCTTTGATTCATTCGATTTCGGCTAACTTTCCTTTTCGATAGAACCGTATTCAAGGAAAAACGGATTCAAAAAATAAAACCGATCGATCGAATTTGTGAAAAGGCTTCTTATTATTGTCTTTTAAATCGTGTTAAACGGATATTTCGCTTTGACGGGAATGAAAGTCAAAAATTTTTCAAAGAAACGATGAGGATCGGGCAAAAAACGGAAGCCTTCTTTCAAAAATGTATTCAAAAAACGGAAAGAACCATTGTTTCGAAAGATATGATAGTCCGAATTTCCCTTTACATTTTGGCTTTGTGTTTGCTTTCTTGTTCTTCCGCGCAAACCCAAGAGCCGGAAAATCACAATAAAATTGAAAAAATACAAACTGCGAAAACTCTCGTCGTCGAATCTTTTTCCGTAGATACTGTTCGCGAAATTTGTTCCAAAATTCCGGATCCCGAATCCTTAAATCCGGATGACGATCTCTGTATGCGAAAGAGACAGGAAGAACTTTTGGGAAGAATTTATTTGCCTTCCCCGAAGGAGAAAAATCTTACCAAGGCTTTGGAATTGGTGCTCGCCCTAAAAAAGGTTTTTCCAAAGAAGAAGATGTTGATCGGAAAAGAAGCCGAGATCCACGTTAGACACGTTCAGCAGAGAGTGGAATACTGCGATCCAACACAAACAACTTGTGTTCCTGTCATTCATAACTTTATTTCTTTTTCCGATTCGAGCATACACGATGCAAATCATACCTACACCTTGGTTCCGCAGATGAGTTATCTCGAGAAGGAGGATAAAAGTCTTCCCGTTGCAAAGTGGAACGAGCGTTTGGACTTAATCTCTAAAGAGAATATCGAATTTATGCTGAATGCTTGTTTTACTTTACAGTGAGAGTATATTAGAGTAATGAAATGCTGGCTCCGCATGGACAGATGTTTTGCGGAGCCGTAAAATTCTTCTTTGATTAATAACTAGTTACGCAGCGTACATATCCGTTCGTGTTCGACTTTGGATATTCGACAACTCCGCCTACCGCAAAATCCACAATGTAGGCCATCGATCGATAACTCGTTCCTTCCGGGATTTTATAGTGTTGTTCGACGTTTTCTACGGAAGCAACATACTGTTTTGGATCGTTCTCATTATTGCCGTTCGATGAAATTGTCGGGCTATTTCCCATCGCGAACGAATTGGTGGAGGTCCAGTGTTTTCCCCCGTTCGTATTTGGGAATAACGTAGAGTTAATGATCGGCAAGGTGGTCACTCTGTAGTCGACGATCGAGATCAGTTCTTTTACGGACGGCAATCTCCACTGTCTTCCGTCTCCAAGCAAGGTTCCTAAGTTTCTGCAGTAACTTAAAGCAGTTGTCCAGTTGCTCGTTTGCCCCCCTGTGACGTTTCCACAATCCGTATAATTCATTCCCGCCGAGCCTCTGCCCATCGTACATTTTCTCCAAAGGAGGCGGTTCGCGGTATCGTTGATTGTTCCATCGTTCGGATCCGTGTAAGGACCCCCAATTCCCGCGATCCCGTTGGCAATTCCGAGTAAGAGGCAGAGCGCTAATAATACTTTGAACTTGTTCATATAATATCTCCCTTTAATCCGCGATGCACATCGCTAATGCGCCGTATTTGTTCATCCAGTAGTTACCCCAGGAATATGCTTTTCCTTTATTGTTAAAATGGGCTCCTCCGCCAAAAACTGAGATTTGCCAAGCCCCCCAAGAAGAGGTGCCAACGGATAGTTGCTGGTTTTGGATCGGGGGAGTGCTTCCATCCGCGACACCATTTGTGGAAATCGCATTCACCGCATTCGTGGAAGTCCAGTATCTTTGATAGTTGTTTCTGATAAATCCCGGGAAGCTAGACGCGGGGATCGTTTCATTTCCCACGCTTCCTTCGTAGATGAGGATTCCCATCTGTTCGCTCAAGGTCGGAAGTCTCCAAGTTTTTTTACCTGCAAAGCCGGCACCTGCGTTGTCCAGATTTAATTGCAGACAATAAGTGAGGGAATCACTCCAGGTTAAATCTAGATAATTACTGGGCCCGCTCGGAAGGCTCGGAGGTCCATTCAATGCGATCAAGGCTAAGTTATACGCGCTTGTAAGGTCTTGAACACAAGTACCTCCGGACCAAATATAGGTAGGTGGACAAGTTTTCCAAAACTTACCGTTCAAGGTGTCTTGTGTAACCCTGTCGTTGGGATAACCCGGTAAGGTTGTCGGCGTTCCAAGTCCGTAAGGAGAAGCCGAATTGAATTCCGTATCTTGTCCGGAAGAAGCACAAGCGGTTGCATTTCCGGAAACATCATAACAAGTGCTTTGCAAAGTTCGTGATATGATGGTAGGGTTCGTTTCCACAAAAGTGCGATAGTTGAGTTTGATTAAATTTGATGCGACGAAGCCTCCTACGACCACATTTCCCGCCCTATCCTTAAAGTCGGAATCGTTGAATTGAAGATAGAAGTTGTGCCATTCCGGCAATTTACTGTTTAGGCTTAAAGTATATGTTAACCCGTCCGCGGACCAAGATCCTGTCATCGTGGGCCAAGAGATTTGTGGAAATCCGCTCACGCCGCTATCACGATGTTGGGGAAGTGGAGTCACGCTCGTGTCCATGGGTTCGCTAAAAACCAGCGCGAAAGTATTTTGGTCCACGCTTAAATTGAGAGTGTTGTTGGAAGGTGTCGCGGAACTTACTGTCGGCGCGGTGTTGTCGATGTTCAGAGTGGAAGAGTTAAATCCTACGTTGCTACCGGAAGTGGTAAAGCAAATTCGAACCGTATTGGCTCCCACCGCTAAAGAAGAACCTGGGATTGTACTGGTGATTTGAGTAGCGGCTGCGGCGCTTCCGGTAATAGCCGGTGAAAGGGCCGTTCCGTTCGTTCCCGCGCTGCAATTGGAACCGCCTACCCGGAACTCGTAATTGCCTGCAATATCCGATTGCCATTTGATCACGCTCGTATCGTCGGGTGTAGCAGTGCTTCGAAGGTAATTTTTAGAAACGGAATTGATCGTAATCGTAGGATTTCCGACCGCAACGATGTATTGATTTGTGGAGACGGCGCTTTTGTTGCCCGCCTTATCGATCGAAATGGCTTTAACGTCGGTGGTAGCGTTATTGGGAATAGCAAATGCAGCGGAAAAAAGAGTAGAACCCGAAGGAACGGTCCCATCGGCATTGATATCAGGCGTAGATCCATCCGTTGTGTAAGCCGTTGCAAGACAACCGGCCGAACCGGTATCGGTGCAAGAAAGGCTGATATTGGGGATCAGCAATCCGTAGGTTCCGGCGGCTAGTGAGAATCCCGGTGTAGGGGCGCCATCGTCACGGACTGCGTTGATACTTTTCATATCCCAGACGCTGGTTCCGTCCGGACTTTTGAGACAGAGTTTGACTGCGTTGGAGCCCGCGCCTAAAGAAGCGGCCGTAATTCGATTCGAATTTGCGGTAGAGGCGGTAATGGTTGCGTTCGAGCTAACCGTACCGTCGGTGCAGTTGGTCGCTACGAGCCGAAGTTCATATGTTCCGTTCATATCGGAAGACCAAGAGATATCGTAATGGGGAGTGCCGCCGGCCGCCCCGCTCACATAAAAGGTTGTAGCGGAAGAATACGTAAGAGTTCCCGTAGGAGCGACGGGCGTGAGCGCCGGTGCGGCAGAGGTGCCGGTTGAAGAATCTCCGCCCGGAAAAGAAAGGCTTGAGCTGGGGAGAAAGAAAAAATTCATTCCTTTCTTACCTTCTCCCGGCAGACAATTGAGAAAAACGGAGAACAAACCGATTCCAAGAATAAGAATATATAAAGCGCGAGTTTTTATTTTCACATGTTGTTTCTTTCTTTGTTCGATCATGGGAAGATCCTCCACAACATTTCCATCCGCAAAATTTGAGTGATGTGAAATTAATTTACTTCTTTTTTTTCAGTAATACGTCACCGCCTATAATTGAGGAATTCTTTGCTTATAAGTTAGAGAAAGAGGGTTCAATAGAACTTTATGAATCGCAGAACGGAGGCATTAGTGTTGAAAAAGTTCGTAGTTCCATAGCAAGGGTGTGTGGAAACTGTGTTTTTTTAATTGCGAGTTTTCATTTTTAAAATGAGAGTTTTTTCTACGTTAGGAAATGATTTCCTAACGTTTCCGTTTTCAGGCCGATCGTTCCCAAAAGAGGCTCGGTTCCCAAATTTTTTTGCAAGTTTCTTGTGTTATTAATCAATAACTTTTCCTATAAATCAGTAAGTATCACTTTTTTCCCGACCCAGGTCGTTTTTTTAGGCATCCTTTGGTTTCAAAAACGTATTCATTCGACTGGAACGAGAGAATTTATTTTATTTTTGAGAAGTGACGATTTATAAATTCTCAAGAAATAAAAAAAATGAGCAAAAGCTCAGAATGCCCTTGTTACCAAAATATCTGGTAAAAATACAAATAAATAACTACTTAAGGATTCGGATGTGGAAGAGGTTAAATACTACTCTTTAGCTGCGATGCTCTATTTTATCATCGCGGTATTTGGACTGTTTAAGAGAGATCGTAACAAGAGGTTCGGTGCGTCAGTGCTGTTTTTTTTGATGGCCTCTCTGTTTTGGTCATTTACGGCCACTATTTTTATCACTGAATATGCTCTTGCAAAGAAGCTCGCTCAGTATTTTTACGCATTCTTTTCGGTAACGGTGATTTTCTTTTTTATGAATCTAACCGTTTCCGCAAAGACCGGAAGTTCTCAGATCAACGAAGGCGATTTTTCCTCTCTTAGAAAATTGCTACTTCGTAGTTTTGCGGCCACTGCGGCGATCGTGGTAATTTGGGATTTATTGGATGAATTTAAGATTCCAAACCTATCGGAAGTGATTTCCTTAGGAAGTTTCTTATTCTTCGCATATCTTCTCTTTCAAGTGTTGGTCCCGCTGCGTTCTTCCGAAAACCGGGGAAATTTAGTGAAAATTCTTCCTGCGATCAGCGTTTTGCTCGTGATCAAACTTACGGAAGTGATTCGATACTTCGAGGGCGCCAAGATCATCGAGCCGATGAGCACGATCAATTATTACTTTCTGATTCTTTCCCCGATCATTTTGAGCGAATTTATCCCGGTCGTCGCGGAACTGCAACGTTCCAACGAAGACTTTTCAAGAGGGAATTCGGCTTCGCGGGAGTTTGCATCGGATAAGAATCTGGAACAGAGGGATCAAAATTTAGAAAAACGGTCTCTATTAGAAGATTTGAATATAGAAAAAGTCGAGAGCAAACTCAATGAATTGATGCAAAACGAAAAGATTCATTTGGATGAAGAGCTGAGACTTCCTTCTTTGGCTTCCGAAATGGGACTTTCCGTGCACCATTTGTCCGCGTTTTTGAACGAACACATGGGGATGAACTTTAATTCGTTTATAAATCATCACAGAGTTAAGGAAGCGAAAGTTATGCTTCTCGAAGAGCCGGATCGATCGATTCTTTCGATCGGAATGGCCGTAGGATTCAGTTCCTCTTCCGCTTTTCACAGAGCATTTTTAAAAGAGACAAAAAAATCTCCGAAAGCGTTTCGAGAAGAGAATCTAACGAATTATAAAAACAACGAAGATGAAATGGGAGATCTGGATTCAAGATACTCTCATTCTATCTAAAAAGAAGATTCATATTCTCCTTTGATTTTTCGGATCAAGGGAGTTATGTAGCCTATCGATTTCCACGATTCTCAAGTCTATTTTTTTCAGAGAAGAATTTTGCCGAAAATTCTCTCTGAAAAAAATAGGGAAAGAATGTGACTCTCAAAATTCTTATATCCTGTTTGGAATGAAATTTCGAAAATGAAAAAAGTCACAAAATTATCGGATCGATTTGTCTATAAATTAGAAGCAAATCGATAGATAAAATAGATTGTATGCAATGAAGCGAATTTCTTTTTATATTTTTTCCGCGTATGTCTTCTTTCTGAGCTCTTTGATTTCTTGCGCGCAGGCGGAACGTTTTTCTTTGGATGGTCCAAGCGGAGCTTTGATCACCATCGTTCAAGAAGTTGCGGAGACTGCGGCTTCTTCCTCGTCCTCAGCAAACACCGGTTTTCAGTTTGGCGGAGTTTTGCAAGGTTTAGTTTCCGGAACCGTCGAGGTTCAATTGAACAGCGAGGTTTTGGCGCTTTCCGGTAACAGCGGATTTCAATTCGCAAATCGAATTCCTAAAAATCAAGCCTATCAATTGAGCGTGAAGACTTCCGCTCCCAATCATTCCTGTAAGATTTTTTCCGATACTACTGAAAATCCTTCCGGAAACGCGACGTCCGACGTTTCCAATCTGATCGTCTATTGTTCAACCGTGGTCATCAACGGAAAGATTCCCGGTGATACGGTCAGCGTAAAAGAAGACGGAACCGCTTTGAACTTCGATATTTCTCTGAGCGGTCCGACCGGTCCAAACGATCCTGTGGCTCACGTCGCTCTTTCCACGACGGCGGCCATCAACCATTTTAGTCCCGGCCCTGAAAGTTACGATATGAACTTTGCGAATCCGGATTCCGTTTCCGTAACGGCTACCGATTTGACTCCGGCCGGATCGTCGGACTATTTTGATCAAACCTATGCGTTAAACGTCGCCGTTACGCCTTCCAATCTTGCGGTTTCTTTTACGCTAAAGATTATCAACAACGATAAAAGAATCGGAACGATTACAAGAGTTTCGGCGGGAAACATGCAATATGGCGCGCTCAACCTTGGCATTAACGGAGGCGATTCCGCTTGCAGCGCGGATGTTGGTTTTTCTTCTAAGATTCTTGCAGGCGTTGCGGCGCGAGTTCCGGGGAACGCGGATTGGCCGATCGCGAAGAATACGAAATATTACCGCGCGGACAACAACGCCTTCATCGCAACTTCGGATAACAACGGTTTGATCGCTTATAACACTCTTTATACGAGCACCGGGAATCCGGCTAGTGACTTCTGGTCCGGCTTCAATACGAATTGGACGGTCAACGTGAATTGCAGCGATTGGACCGATAACGCTACGGGCAATGGTTTAGCGGGAGACGGGTCGACACTCATTCCTTGCACAACCGGATTCAAACGTTCGCTTTGTATTGAGCGATGACTTTCTGAAAAGACTAAACTTTTCGTAAAGTAAGCTCGTTTTGGGCCGTAAGAATCGGGTTTTATTTTCTTAAAAATATTTTTAGGTCGAAAAGAATCAAACCGACCGCGGATCGATAGCGGATCTTAATTTTAACTCTTTTCGAGTATTGATTCCGGTCTTCCCGAAACCTTCGTAACGGAAAAAAGCTCGTTTCATAAATTCTAATCCTTTGTGTGAGTTCCCACAAATTTTGTCTCATTGGACTTTTCTGCGATTACGGTCTTATCCGTGATTCAGGACCTGTGTGAGTTCCCACAGTTTCAGGTTTTGGAAGAGGTTCTCAAGGTGAGGATGAAATTTTGTCTTTGATCTAAGGACGGTCATATCAAAAAATTTTTCGAAAAATTAAGGAACAGAATTGATTCTAAAATACTTGGCGCGATTGAAAAACCGATTTAAGAAGACGATGTATCCGAATTTTAAATCGGACGGACTTGAAGTCCGTTTACAAGCTTCTTTCGGTAAGATTCCGTTTGTCGGAAAAACGTTTGGTCTTTGCGGAATTCTTCGATTCTAAGGGTAGGAATCCCCGCCGTTCATTTCGCGCCTTGATTTAGATTTCGTCTAACGTTTTCGATTTCTTCCGATGATCGCGTAAAGTCCTTTTGCAACACTCTGAATCGTTCTTGTCATCACACCTTTGAGTTTGATTTTTAAAAATAATTCTAAGATCAATTCCCGAAGCGCGAGGTCGAAAGGAAGATTGTAATTTTTCCAATCGATCACGAATTGAAACGGATAACTTTGTTCCGGTTTATCGTCCGCGTTCGGAGCGAAATGAATCAGAGTTCCTTCCACTGCGGTTTGATCTCCGTTTATATGTTTAAATTCCACATAGATCTGAACCCTATTTTTGAGGAATGGAAGAGGGATCACTTGAAGACCCGCAAGCTCGGACCAGGTGATGTCGCTTAACGATAGGAAACCCCTCGTTTCTCCGGCCAAAACGCCGATTCTCAGATTTCCTCTTCTTCCGAGTCTACAGGAACCGCTTTTGGTTCTGAAAAGAAGTTCCAAGGGAGAACCCGAGTCCATATATCCGCCTTCGATCGCGATGTCTCTGAGTTGAATCGAATACGTCGGAGTCAGGGTTTTATCGACGATCGAGATCGATCCGTTTTCTATTTTCATATTTTGGAATATGATTCTTCCTCGTTTGGGCATCAGGCCGATCTTTTTGTGAGGGCTGACGATATTCGTATAATCCATGTGGAAGTTTCCGAAGTAAGAGGACGGAATTCTCAACTTGCCTTTGAATAAGGAAAAAAAATCGATCTGAAAATTAAGAGAAGAGATTCTCGTGTAAACCTGATCGGTTTTAAGAATTCCGGGGAATTCGATCGTGCAGTTTTTGGATATGACGTAAAAGAACGGAAGAAGAATTCCCGAAGAGACCCATTTGAATTTGAAATGCCGAAAGGAAAAAAAATTAACTAGAAGTTGTATCATAGGACCGGACATCAAAAATTGAAGCCCGGCGTAAAAGATGAAAAGATAGACTAACGTTTCCCAAACCCAGCCGATCATAACGATGTTCCCGGAAAAAAGGTTAAGATCCGTGGGAAACGATTCTGTTTCAAAAGGCGGATTTACTTCTTCTTCTCAAGAATTCGATTTTCGATATTCTTCTTATCCATGGAAGATATCTCGAGTTCCTTCGCGAGATCGTCTAAAAATTCTCTTTCTTTTTTGGTAAGCGCTCCGTCCATCGAAACGATCACACACGCGTCTTCGTAAAAACCTGCGGCCATGATCGGATTTCCTTCCGAGAAGTTTCTGATCGTTTTTACGGGAAGGGGATTTTCAAAGACGTCGGAAAGTTCGCTGATGATGGAAGTTTTTTCGCCTTGGTGATCGAAGAAGATACAACCCTCTTCGAAAAGGGCTTTCACCATCTGACCGACGAGGCTTCCTTCTTTTTGATGAAAGATTCCGTCCGCCATGCACGAATAAGACCAAACGCTGACGAGGACTTTGGCATAATTCATCTTCAGTTGAAAGATTTCTTGTTCGGGGTCCAATTCTTCTCTGAACTTTTCATAGAATTCATGCCCCGGCAGGACTTTGCTTGCAAGGGATGAAAGATTCTCCATTGGCATCGGGAGTTCCTCCAGGTTTTCAGAAAATTCTATCCTAACCATTGGATTTGCAATGAAAATCTGAAAAGAAAGACGTTGATTTTGACCTAAATTTTAAGAACCTGACTTTTGTGAACTCTTCTCTTAAAGAAAACCCAAGAAAGATCTTGGTAACATCGGCGCTTCCTTACGCGAACGGTCCGATCCATTTAGGGCACGTGTTGGAAGGCATTCAAACGGATATCTGGGTTCGTTTTCAAAAAGCTGATGGAAACGAATGTCATTTTTTCTGTGCCGACGATACGCACGGCACTCCGGTAATGCTCGCGGCTCGGAAGGAAGGAATCACTCCGGAACAACTGATCGAGAGAGTTCAAAAGGAGCATTTCCGCGACCTGAGCGCCTTCGGAATCGAATACGATAATTATTATTCCACGAACTCCGAAGAGAATAAAGTTATTTCGGAAAAAATTTATTTACAACTCAAAAAGAACGGTCATATCGCTCGAAGAGGGATCGAACAATCCTATTGCGAACACGATCAGATGTTTCTTCCCGATCGTTTTATCAAAGGCACTTGTCCCAATTGTAAATCCAAGGATCAATACGGGGACAACTGCGAGGTCTGCGGTAAAACTTATAGTCCGAAAGATTTGATCGATTCTCATTGTGCGCTTTGCGGAACGGCTCCGGTTCTAAAGAATTCGGATCATATCTTTTTTAAATTGGAAGACTTCCAAGAATTCTTAAAAGAATGGATCGACGCGGGTAATCACGTAACAGAAGGCGTGCAAAAAAAATTGAGAGAATGGTTCGAAGCCGGGTTGCAACAGTGGGATATATCTCGGGACGGACCTTACTTCGGTTTTGAAATTCCGGAGGAGAAAAACAAATACTTTTACGTTTGGCTCGACGCTCCGATCGGTTACATGGCTTCTTCTCTAAAATTCTTTCAAGGTGATTGGGGGAAGTTCGATTCTTATTGGAAGGATAAGAATGCGGAGATCGTCCATTTTATCGGAAAAGATATATTATACTTTCATGCTTTGTTTTGGCCCGCGATGTTGCACGGGAGCGGTTATCAAACTCCGAAGAACGTTCACGTTCACGGATTTATCACCGTCAACGGCGAGAAGATGTCCAAGTCGCGCGGAACTTTCATCAACGCGAGCACGTACGCGAAACATCTCGATCCCGAACATCTTCGGTTTTATCTCGCGGGAAAGTTGAGTCCCGGAATGGACGATCTGGATCTTTCCTTTGACGACTACGCCGCTCGTGTGAATTCCGATCTTGTCGGCAACCTGGTCAATCTTGTTTCGAGAATTTCCACGAGCATTCTGGACCAACTCGATCGAACGCTCGGAGTTCTTCCTCAAGAAGGAAAGGAATTGTTAAACGAATTGATCCGTCAGAAGATCAAACACGGCACCGGCGAATCCGATATTCTGGATATTATAAAAATCGCATACGAACAAAAAAACTACGCGAGGGTGATGAGAGAAATTACTCGTCTCGGCGATACGGTCAATCGTTACGTAAACGACAACGCTCCTTGGAAATTGATCAAGGAGAATCCGGAAAAAACCAGAGAAGTCGTGACCACGGTTTTGAACGCGAGCCGAATTCTTGCGGTGTATTTGTATCCGGTCGTTCCGAAAGTTTCCGAAAAAATCTACTCGTTGCTCGGATTGAAAGAATCTCCGAAGTTTAAAGATTTAGAAGAATTTAAAGCATTAGAAAAAACGAAAGTAGCTCCCTACGAGATGATCACAAAACGTGTGGATGAAAAGGCGATCAACGCAATGTTAGAAGAAAACAAACAATCAGTGTCCGAACATTCCAAAAAAGAAGAAGAAACGAAGGCGGCCAATGCGGCTCCCGCCGGCGAAAGACTTGAGATTTCGATCGACGATCTCGCAAAGGTCGAACTTCGAGTCGGCCAAATTGTAGAAGCGGGTCCGGTAGAAGGCGCGGACAAACTCGTGAACGTGAAAGTGGATTTAGGAGAACTCGGAATCAAAAACGTCTTTGCGGGAATCAAAGTCGCTTATCAACCGGAGGATCTGAAAGGTTTGAAAGTTGTGGTGGTCGCAAATCTCAAACCGAGAAAGATGAAATTCGGAATTTCTGAAGCGATGCTCCTCGCTTCCGGCGAAGGAGAATCTTTGAGTTTGTTCGTTCCTCACAAGGACGCAAAGCCCGGCGATAAGTTGAAATAAGAACCGAGGAACCGTTCAAAGAGAACTGGAAAAATAATAATTTTTGCGGAGACGAGTCGAGGAGAATGCGGCCGTTTTACAATTCGTTTCTCGAATGGGGTGTGTTCAAGTCAGATTCGAGTTAAGAAGAGCTTCGCTTACCTTTACGAGAAGTTCGGCTTACGGAATTTTGAAGAAGCTGATTCTAATTTTCTAAAAAAGATGAATTCAGGATCGTTTTGCAAATATTCTTGCGATTTGGATATTCTCATCAACTCCGGAAGAATAGCTTAGGAAGAAAGGAGTCGTTTTCCGAAGTTCTGTGGGAATTCCCACATACGAAGAATGAAGGCTTTTTACTTGCAAAATTCTGATTTTCTGATAGGGAAAAATCTTCAGAATTTTCCCACCACCTCACCCCTCCACCCAAAGTCAGGGTGGGGCGCGCGTTTTTCACGGTTGCGTCGTTGTTACGACAGGTTTTTTTCGAGATTGAATTTGTTTCGTTTGAGGTTATCGTTTTTCTTGGGGACTGGTTGAAATTCGGAGACAAGCAATTTTTTAGCGAATAACTTTGTCGGACCAAGTTTATAGGCTCCGAAAAAAAGATTTACGAAATGGAACCGATTCCTTTTAAGAATCGGGTTTAAGATCAAACCTTCGAAGTTGAATTTATTTTTAGGAATTTAGATGCCTTTACAATTAGATATCTCCTACAGTTTTCAAAGACTTTTGGAAAAAAGTAAGAATGTCGGCGGTCGTTTGGTTTCTCGACAACTCACTCATATCGTGGATTCTTTTATCCTTTCCAAGTTTGAAACTTCCGGCGTTGAATTTAAGTCGGGCGACGAAATCTGTCTGGTAGCGATGGGCGGTTACGGAAGAATGGAGATGGCCCCTCATTCCGATATCGATCTTTTATATCTCCACAACGGAATCAAAGAAGAACGACTCGCCGCTCTTATCTCAAAAATCAACACATATCTCTACGATTCCGGAAAAGAAGTCGGACATTCCTGTAGAACGATCAAGGAATGCTTTCAATATCTCGACGACATGTCTTCTTATCACGCGTTTTTGGACGCTCGTTTCCTTGCGGGTTCTCGTGCGCTCTTCGAAAAGTTTAAGACAGAGTTTTTGGAGAAACTTCCGGAGAAAAGGACTAAAAATTATAATGAGGCAAAAGAAGAGATTCTTTCCTCGCGTTTTCTAAAAGAAGAACGCCCGATTTTGTTAAGCGAACCGAATCTCAAAACCGATCTCTGTGGTCTTCGAGACATTCAATATATGTTTTGGATGGAAAAATCGGTTCGCAATCTTCCTTCCTTGGGAGGACTTTCCATTCTTCCCGTCTTTCAAAGAGGAGAAATTCAACTTTTGCAGGAAGCATACGACTTTCTTCTAAGAGCTCGAATTGCTATGCACGTTATCACCGCAAGAAAAACGGATCGACTCGATCTCAATCTCCAACAGGAAGTCGCGGAATATTTGGGCTTCGGTAAAAAGACCGAACTTTCCTCCGTGGAAAAGTTTATGTATGTTTTATACGGACATCAGAAGAATATTTATTTTATCATCCGCATCTATCTGGATTCGATCATTGAAAAGAGAAAGAGTTCGGAAGGGGAAAGTTTTCCTTACGAGGACCTTCACTTTTTCAAAATAGGAAGGACCGTTTTTCCTCCGGTGATAGGAACGCTCTTTTCAAACCCGCATACGATCTACAGAGATGTGATGATTTCTTTTCGAATGATCCAAGAAAAGGATCTTCAAGTTTCGGGAACGCTTCTCAACGAATTCCGTTTCGCTTCCAATTTTTTGGACGACGACTTCAAATATTCTCCGGAGGTAAACGAGGAATTTTTGAAAATTCTACGAACCCCTTCTCAAAGGGGAAGAGTGTTGAAGCTTATGCACGAATCCGGAGTTTTGGGCGCGATTCTTCCGGAATTCGGTGCCTGTACGAACTTTCCTCTTTTCAGCTATCATCACGAGTTTACGGTCGACGAGCATACTCTTTTGATTCTACACGAGTTGGATCTCTTGGACAAGGGAGAATTTCCGGATCTGCAAGTACAAAAGGCTTATAAAGAATGTTCTAAGATCGAACTTCTCGCATTAGCAATTTTGTTACACGACGCGGGCAAAGTTAAGGAAGGAGATCATTCTCAATACGGAGCTGAACTCGTTTCCTCGGTGGGAGATCGGCTCGGGTTAAGCGAAGAAGACCGCGATCTCTGCCGCTTTCTTGTGGAAAAGCACACCCTTATGTCCGAGTTGAGTTCGAAGAGGGATATCGGGGATCCGAATTTGGTTTTCGATTTCGCGAGAACGGTCGGCAGCAGAGAAAGATTAAGAAAACTTTATATTCTTACGGTGATAGACACTAAATCCGTAGGTTCGGGCGTCCTAACAAATTGGAAGAGCGCGATCTTGAATACTCTTTATCAAAATACGATTCCTTATCTTGTCAGCGATTCAAACGGAAA
>NZ_NPDU01000054.1 GCF_002811985.1 Leptospira adleri | reverse complement strand
ATCGCTACAAACTCAATCGGCAAGGAGAGCCTTCTCATTCATTCTTAAATCTGCGAAAATTTTAGGACGTTATCCATTGTTATTAAATTCTGAACAGCAAATTCGTTCCATTTTGAACGACAATAAAACCGAAGTGGTGACTTTGCTTATTCCCGATTCCACTTTAGCGCGCTATGAGGAAAGAGAAAGGACATTGCTCCCGCGGAAAGTTCCGATTCTTTTGATGAGATATGGGAAATATTTAACTTCCGTAGGACGTTTGGGAAAAAAAGCAGGAAGAACCTTGTATCAACCCAGTATGGAAAATTCGAAAATGAAGCGGATGAATGTTCGGTTGGGGACTGCAAGCTGGAGCCTGTTAGGTGTTCTTGCGCAGGCTCATGGTGTGTCCCGCTGTTACCTCTTTAATTACCTTTTGTGGTTGGATGAGGTGGGAGTGGGAAGTTCTATCGTGTATTCTATGAATGAGGGAGCTCCCACATTTCACAGGAGTTACAGATATATCCTGCACCTCGATTTCTTAGAAAATACGCTCGTTCGAAGCCTGGAATGCGAACCATCTCATCTTTTTTCCGTTTTAGATTATAGAGACTGGTATACGTCCTAAAAGAACGACTGATTTCAGAAATTCCAAATCAGAAAGCCGGCTCACTTTCAAAAAGATATTCCGTTTTTTAACAACGGCCGTCCCAAGAAATCGTTTCATGTTCAGTTATAAAAAACGAATCTTCAAAGATAAAATTCATATAAGAATTTATGCAAAATTCCTAAACTGAATCAAAAGTTTGAGAATTCGGAAAATATCGACCGCAGCCGGTCAAGGAATCACTTTCTTAAAAACTCTTCGGGAAGTAACATAACGATCGATCCACCATTTCATAGAAATCTTATCGATGACGACCCCTCTCGTAGAAGACGCATGCGAAAATTCCTTGTCAGAGATGACCAGCCCGACATGCGTTATTTTACTTTGATTGGGAGAGGCTGAAAAGAAAATAAGATCGCCCGCGCGAAGACCTTCATGGGAAATATAACTCCCCGACTTCGCCTGATCTCTTCCCAAACGGGGAACTATTTTTGCCGGCACTCCCACACGAGAATCCGTTAACGAGCTAAATGTAAAACCGGAACAATCTACTCCTTTTTTCGAAGTTCCTCCCCAATAATAAGGAGTTCCTTGCCACTCTTTTATTACGGCAAATAGATTAGAAGAACGTAAAGTTTCCCATTCCGATTTACCGGGAGGGATCGGAGCGTCCGGTTCTACTTCCGGAACCAGAGGAGGTTCCGGAATATTTTCTTCAAAGCCGAACTTCGGCCTATCTCCGATTACGATTTCTCCAGCGGAATCCAATCCACTGTCCAATGTTCGCGCCGTCGCAATGGAAGCCGTCCAAGAATCCAAAGATTTGCTTTTTGTGCCTGAGTGGAGAGTTTTCAGTTGGGAAAGAAGATCGGAGGCAAGCGTATAACGATCGTTTGTTGGACTAAAAAAAATCGCTTGTCTAAACGCAGAATCCGTCTTTTCAAAGGAAGAAGTTCCCCCCTTCGACGGAAACAGACTTAAAATTCGAGAAGCGAGCCTGTTTTCCGGAATTCCGACATACTTTCCCGCGATCAAAGCTCTTCCTCCAGCCAAAATAGAAAAGCCGTCCCAACGTGATTTGAGAGCCGTGGAAAGAAATACGTTTCGAATTTCCTCTCTGACTCCGGCCTGATCGGTTTCTTTCACAAAAAGGGAAACAAGAACAAAATCCTTTTCCGAAAGTTTTTGTTTTGCGAGCGCTGGAATTGCGTCTTCAGACTCGGTAAAACGCATCCCGGAAAGCGAAACGTAGTATTGATTTACGATTAAGTCCGCGACCGCGTCCGGTGCAAGGCCTTCCATGATCGCCCAAGGAATCGTATTTTTCGTGATTTCAATCACCTTCGGATCGTTGGATCTCCCGCCAAGTCTTTGAAATACGGAATTCTTTATAAGAAGAGTTTGACCGGTTTCAAAATCCTCTTTGAGGAGATCGGAAAATGGGTCCGCGAAGACTTGAGTCTGAGATAGAAAAAGAAATGAAAGTAAAAATAAAATTCTATACACAATGATCTCCTAATATATTAAAAAAATAAATCACTGAACGATGTTTACAAATCTCCGCCGTGCATCCAGATTTGAAACTTCTTCCTCGCCAAATAAAGAACAAAACTTCCCGCAAGCGCAAGCCCTGCAAACATTCCGAAAAAGGAAGGAAAACTATCGGTGCTCATAAGACCTCCCAATTTTCCGGTAAGAATTCCACCGAAAAAACTCGAGATAAACCAGATTCCCATGAGAAAACCTCCGAGATGATTCGGAGCCAATTTTGTTACGAGCGATAATCCTACCGGAGAAGTAAACAATTCTCCGATCGTAATGAGCGCGACCATAAGAAGAATCCAGAGAACGGAAACTTTACTCTCGGGATGGAAATCATACGTAGCTCCGATCAGAGCCATATAACCAAGTCCTAATATTACAAAGCCGTAGGCGAATCTTGTGGATGTGTCGGGTTTCAGATTTTTTTTGGAAAGGAAAGTCCAAAACGAAGCAACTAAGGGGGCAAAAAGAAGAATCAAAAGAGGATTTAAGGATTGGAACAAAGGTGTCGGAATTTCATATCCGAATAGATTGCGATCCACGTGGCGATCGATAAAAAGATTCACGGAAGAACCGATCTGTTCAAAAACTCCCCAGAAAATGATCATAAAAGTTGCAAAGATAAAAATGACGACGACTCTCTCCCTTTCTTCCTTGGTCAAAGGCGTCGCCGTAGTCGATTGATTGAGGTGATCCTTCTTTCCTGGTTCGAATACGCTTTCAGGAATTATTTTCTGCCCAAAAAGAAAAATTAGAATTCCGAAAAAAACTCCGAAGGCCGCCACTCCAAAACCGTACCCCCAACCGAAAGCCGCGCTAAAATAACCGCAAAAAATCGGTCCGAGAAAACCTCCGAGATTGATTCCCATATAGAAGATCGTAAAACCGGAATCCTTCATCTGATTTTTATTTTCTTCAGCGTAAATTCTTCCCATAACCGTCGAAACGGTCGGTTTAAAAAAACCAACCCCGATGATGAGTAACGCAAGTCCTAAAAAGAAAAACGGTTTTGTTTCAAACGCAAGACTCAAATGACCGAACATTATCAGTGTTGTTCCGATGTAGATCGATACCTTAAAGCCGAGGTATCGATCGGCGAGATAACCCCCGATCAAAGGAGTAAGATAAACGAGCCCGATATAATAACCGTAGATATTCTGAGCTACTTCATCCGAATAATGAAATACCTTAGTCAGAAACAAAACGAGTAAAGCTCTCATCCCATAAAAACTAAAACGTTCCCATGTTTCGGTAAGAAAAAGAATTGAAAGCGCTTTAGGATGAGAATTTAAACTTTTGCTCTCGACGTCCATGTAGGTTCCTGAATATTTTCCTCTAAGTTCGCATAACGCGCGGCGACAAAAAAATAATCCGAAAGCCGATTCATAAAAATCATCGGCGGGGAAAGGATATCCAATCCCTCTTCTTTATAACGAACCATTTCTCTTTCCAACCGTCTCGAAACCGTTCTCGAAATGTGTAAAAATGAGGATGCCTTTGTTCCCCCCGGAAGAATGAATTTTTTTAAGGGAGTTAACTTCTCCTGCATCTGGTCGATTTCCTGTTCCAGAAAAGCGACGTCTATTTCCAAAATGCAGGATTCTTCCTTTGGCCGAAAACCTGCCAACTCCGAACCGAGCTCAAACAATAAGTTTTGTATCGTTTCCAAGGGAGAATGAAGCATACTTTCCTTGGGCAAAAACGCTTTCACCACTCCGATCGTGGAGTTGAGTTCATCCGCAGTGCCGTACAATTCTACTCGTCGATCCGATTTGAGAACTTTGGTTCCTGTCGCTAGGGACGTCTGCCCGAAGTCTCCCTTCTTTGTATAAATTTTCATGATTCCTAATTTCGTTCCTGAAATTCTCCCTCTTAAAAAGAGACAAAATACGATCAAAACATTCGGAAAACAGGATGAAAGGAAAGGATTTTTTTGGTGGGTAAAGGAAAAGAGTTGATTTTAAGCGGAGGCGTGGTTAATATTTTGACAAAACTTCCCTAAACTTAAGTTCGGCTCCCTCCGGATAAAACTTTAGGAAAAAAATATAAAAACTTTCCCCTCCGTTCCAAACAGAGTGGAAGTTCGCAGTGGATAAACAAAGGCAGTCAGCTGCCCCAAAACTTCGGCCCGGACGGATCCGGGCAACACGATACAGGGAGGTTGTGACAATGATCATCAATCACAACATAAGCGCGCTCCGTACGAATAATGTACTGAAGAGCGTAAATAAAGAATTGGATAAGACCATGGAGAAGCTCTCCACCGGACAGCGGATCAATCGCGCCGGCGACGATGCTCTCGGTTTTGCCATGTCCGAAAAGATGCGGACTCAGATTCGCGGTCTCGCCCAAGCGGAACGAAACGTGATGGACGGGGTTTCCTTCATTCAGGTTACGGAAGGAACTCTAGAACAGGTCAACAACATTCTGCAAAGGCTTCGAGAACTCTCCATCCAAACTTCAAACGGAGTCTATTCGAACGAAGATCGGAAACTGGTTCAATTGGAAGTCGACCAATTGATCGAAGAAGTCGATCGAATCGGCAAGTCGGCGGAGTTCAATCGTATCAAACCTCTTTCTGGAGATCATTCTAAACAGTCGAATAAACCGATTCAGCTTCAGGTTGGTCCAAATCAAAATGAAAAGCTGGATATCTTTATAGATTCTATGAATGCGACCGGTTTGCAATTGATGGCAAACGGCAAAAAACAAGCCCTCTCCTCTCCCGCCAGCGCGAACGCGATGATCGGAATCTTAGACACCGCAATTTCTAAGGTGAATCAGCAAAGAGCAGATCTCGGAGCTTATTACAATCGTTTAGAAATTACTTCTCAAGGATTGCAATCCAGCTATGTAAATATGGTCGCCGCTGAAAGCCGTGTGAGGGACGCGGATATGGCGGAGCAGATCGTAGATTATACGAGAAACCAAATTCTTACAAAAAGCGGCTCAGCAATGCTCGCTCAGGCGAACATGAGGCCTGATCAAGTCGTGAAATTGTTAAGCGACCGATTTGGTTGAAAGATTTCACTTTTAATCTTGTTTCAAAGCCGCCCTTCGGGCGGCTTTTTATTTAGAAAAACGCTCTTTAAGAAACTGATCTTCTTTGCGCAGAATCGATTTCTTACTTCTTCCCTTTCGATTCTTTCATCTTTGAATGATCGTGTTCCTTTCCAGAATTCGTCTCTTTTCCTTTTTTCGACTCTTTGTGCTTGGAATGATCCCCGTCTTTTCCGTGCTCGTGGTGTTTATCCATAGAATCTTTGTGACCGCCTTCGTGCGCGGACAATGCGGCCGCAGACAAGAATCCGATTAAGATAAGAATTTGAATCGTCTTTTGAATCATAGTTTTTCCTTCTTTGTCTGTTTTTTCTTCCGAGTTCTATTTTCGCTAATAAGATTTTCCGTATTTGAATCCGACATTTCTTCCCCTTTTTGAAATATCTTTTCCGCTTCCGGGAAATAGAATTTGAGCTGCAAGTCGTTTTGTTTCATCGGATTCCCAAATTTAAAAAGAGAGGAAAGTGTTCCCTGTTTCCACAGAAGGTAGATCGGAGGATAAACAAGCAATTCTAAAATAAAACTCGTAACGAGTCCTCCAACCATCGGCGCCGCGATTCGTTTCATTATATCGGAGCCGGTGCTCTGAGACCAAAGGATCGGCAAAAGCCCCATCATCGCGGCAAGAACGGTCATGATCTTCGGACGTACTCTGTGAACGGCGCCGTGTAAGACCGCGTCGATCCATTCTTCACGGTTGCGGAGTTTTCCCTTTTTCTTTGCGTCTTCGTACGATAAATCCAAGTAAAGAAGCATAAAAACCCCCGTCTCCGCGTCCAAACCCATGAGCGCGATCATCCCGACCCAGACCGCGACAGATACGTGATAGTCGAGGATATATAATAATCCGACCGCGCCGATCAGCGAGAAAGGAACTGCGAGAAGAATGATAAGAGTTTTTGCATAGGATTTCGTATTCGCATACAACAATAAGAATATAATAAAAATCGTAAGTGGGAGAACGTATTTCATCCTTTCTCGAACTCGTATCATGTTTTCGTATTGACCGCTCCATTCGAGGGAGTATCCGCTCGGTAAGGATATTCTCTCTGAAACGATTTTTTTGGCTCGATCGACATAACCTCCTATATCGGTCGTGGAAGGATCAACATAGACGTAACCGGCTAAAAACCCGCTTTCGTCGCGGATCATAGAAGGGCCGGCTTTGACCCGAATGTCCGCTATTTCGCTTAACGGAATGTGCCCAAAGGTGGCGGTAGGCACCAAAATCGATTTCATCTTTTCGACGGAATCTCTCAGCTCTCGCGGATAACGAAGATTCACCGAAAACCGTTCCCTCCCCTCCACTGTTTGAGTGATGGATTCTCCGCCGATGGCGGATACTACGATCTGCTGAGCCGCGTCCACGGTTATATTATATCTTGCTAAATTATATCTTTTTAATTCTAGGTCTAGATAATAACCTCCGGCAGTTCTTTCCGCGAAAACGCTCCTTGTTTCAGGGATCGACTTGAGAACGGATTCGATGGAAACGCCGATCCTTTCTATCTCTTCCAGAGACGTTCCCAATACTTTGATTCCTATCGGAGTTCGCATCCCGGTGCTCAACATATCGATCCTTGCTTTGATCGGCATAGTCCACGCGTTAGTCGCTCCCGGAAACTGCATCTCCTGATTTAAAATCGAGATCAATTCTTCCTTGGTGATTCTTTCCGACTTGAAAGGAAGGAACGGCAATTGCAGAATTCGAGGCCAGGAAGAATAAAAACGATCGGCCTTTCTCCATTCCGTTTTCGGGTGCAATAGAATGATCGTTTCCATCATGGAAAATGGAGCCGAGTCGGTCGCGGTATCCGATCGCCCCGACTTTCCGAACACACTTTTGACTTCCGGAATCGTTTTTAGTTTTTTATCCATCGCGGTCATAAGTTTTTCCGCTTCTGCGACTCCGATGCCGGGTAACGTGGTCGGCATATACAACAGGGATTCCTCGTCCAAGGGTGGCATAAATTCGGAACCCAACTGGAAATACAAAGGGATCGTAAGAGTGACCGAAATCAATCCTGCGAAAATCGTAATCTTCGGGTTGTGCAAAACCCAGCGACAAGCAGGGCCGTAAAAACGGAAAAGAATTTTACTGACCGGATGTTTTTCTTCCGGGTAGTATTTTCCAACTAAAAGCGCCGTTGCAATCTTAGAAAGAAGCGGGCTTTTGAAAACGAACGGATCCATTCTTGTAAAGAGCATTCGAAACGCCGGATCCAAAGTGATCGCTAGAAAAGCTGCTACGGCCATTGCAATGTTTTTGGAATATGCCAAAGGTTTAAACAACCTTCCTTCCTGATCTACGAGAGCGAATATCGGAAAAAAAGCAACGGCGATTACGAGCAACGAAAAGAATACGGACGGGCCGACTTCCAGAAGGGCTTCGAGTCGAACTTGGTGATAGTCGCCGATTCTACCGGAAATTTCCCATTCTTCCAATTTTTTATACGCGTTTTCTACTTCCACGATGGCGCCGTCCACGAGAACTCCGATGGAGATCGCCATTCCGGAAAGAGACATGAGATTGGCGTTGATATCCAATAAATACATCGGGATGAACGTGATCAAAACACTGATCGGAATCGTAAGAATCGGAATGATCGCGGAAGGAAAATGCCAGAGAAACAAAAGAATCACGGCGGAGACGATCAACATCTCTTCGAACAGCTTCCAGCGAAGAGTTGAAATCGCGCGTTCGATGAGTTCCGATCGGTCATAGGTCGTTACTAAATCTACTCCGGAAGGCAGATTCTTGCGGATCGATTCTATTTTTATTTTGACGCGATCGATGACGTTTAACGCGTTTTCTCCGTGTCGCATAACAATCGTTCCGCCGACTGCGTCGCCTTTTCCGTTTAAATCAGAAATCCCTCGCCTGATATCGGGTCCAAAGGAAACCGTTGCCACGTTTTTCACGAGAATCGGAGTTCCGTTGAGGTCGGTCCCCAGAGATATGTTCTCGATATCTTCCAAAGAGGAAAGATAACCCCGCCCTCGAACCATAAACTCTGCTCCCGAAAGTTCGACGAGTCTGCCTCCCGTTTCCTGGTTGCTTTCCCTTATTTTTCGCACCAAGGTTTCAAAGTCTATATTATAGGAACGTAAAGCGTTTGGTTGAAGAGTGATCTGGTATTGTTTTTTAAAACCGCCGATGGAAGCAACCTCCGAAACTCCCGGAACCGCGTTCAATTGATATCTGAGTTTGAAATCCTGATACGTTCTCAATTCGGAAAGCGAGGAAAGCCCGTTTGGATCCGTCAGAGCATATTGATAGACCCAACCCACGGAACTTGCGTCCGGACCCAATTCTACCTTCACACCAGATGGAAGGTTGGATTGAATCCGCGTAAGATATTCCGATACGCGAGATCGCGCCCAGTAGATATCGGTTCCGTCTTGAAAGATCACATAGACGTAAGAGAATCCGAAATCTGAGAATCCCCGCACTGCCTTGATTTTAGGGGCGCCCAAAAGAGACGTGATGATAGGATACGTTACCTGGTCTTCTAAGATATCCGGACTCCGATCCCACCGCGAATAGACGATCACCTGCGTATCGGAAAGATCCGGAATAGCGTCCAGGGGAATGTTCCTGAGCGAAACAAGAGATCCCAAAAGTAAACCGACCGTGATTAAAAATATTAGAAATTTATGATTTACTGAAAAACGAATGATATTTTGAATCATGGCAACCTCAATGATTGTGAAGAGCGGAGCCGAAACGGATTCTTGCTTCCGAATCGATCAGGAACGCGGATTCGGAGACGACTTTGTCGCCTTCCTTCAGACCTTCTTTGATCTCCGTCCAATCCCCGACGCTCAAACCCGTCTTTACCTGTGTTGCGAAAAATCGATCCGATTCCGTTTGAACGTAAACGATCTTATGAACTCCGGTATCTAAAATTGAAGAAGTCGGAACGCTCAAAATTTGTTTTAGAGGAATCTGGATCTCCAGATCTCCGAACATCTGAGGTCTTAGTATTTGTTTTTTGTCCTCCACTTCGCTTCGCAAACGTATGGTGCGACTGTTTTTGTCGAGGATCGTATCGACGCTCCGAATCGTTCCCGGAAAATTCAAATCCGGATAGACGTTCGTTTTAAACGAAATTTTTAAACCGACACGCACCGAAGAAAAATCGGACTCGTAAATTTGCGAATAGATATGGGCCCTTCCGAAACTTCCTCCGAGTATGAGTTCGGAAGGATCCCGCTTTCCCGAAGTCCAAAGCCGAATCTGATCCGGCGAAAGTCCCAATTGACGCAGGCGAATCTGAAAATTCTTTCCTTCGAAGGACGAACCGGCATCCGAAAGAAATTCGCGAGACCGAATCATTTCCTTATACTCGGTCAAAGCCGTGTACAATTCCGGATCGTACGCGACAGTCGAATACGCTGAGATTTTTTTTGTAAGATCTCTTCGCGTTACGAGTTCCGTTTTAATTCCGATGGACCGTTGTTTTTCCAAGGAAAGGGAAAGTTCGCGGTTCGAAGTGGAATCATTTTTTTTTGATTCGGAAGAGTCGCCTTTTTCTTCGCTAAAATCGTTTCGAGCGATATCCGAAGCATTCAGCGCATTCGATCCGGACGAGGAAGTCGAGTTATGATCCTCGTGATCTCCCTTCGACTTCTTTACAAGATCCATATTACAAATCGGGCAAGTTCCCGGTCGATCCGATATATAAGTCGGGTGCATCGGACAATAATAAATTTCTTTCTCCTTGACGCAGTTCGCCGTAAAAGCCGAAAGCAAAAGAATCGGGATCGAAAAACGAAGTAAGCATTTCATAGACGATCCCCCTCGTTCCCGTGCGTTGAATGTAAGTTTTTACTCGGATCGGTATGAATTCGGCTCAATATTCGAAGCACGTACAGGATCGATTCGTTTTTCCTTTCGATCAGATCTTCTTTGCGAATCTGAGCGTTGATCTTTTCCACTTCATTGTTGAGAATCTCAAGCGGATTTGACTTCCCGGGAAGATAAAGGGAAACGTTAGCGCGACGCGCTCTTTCCAGCTCCGGAATTAATTTTTTTTCGATAATCTCGATTTGTTTTTCGTAACCTCGAACAAGTTTCACGTTCCGGTTTAATTCCGAAACCACCTGCATTTTGACTTTTTTGGCGGATTCTTTTCCCGCGTCGGCTTCCCTTTCATATTGACCCGTAATACTCTCCCACTTGAGCGCGGACCAGACCGGAATTTTCAAATTTACCCCGAAGCTAAAGAGATCGCCTCTGTATTCGGTCGTGTCCATCAAACGATAATCGAGAGGACCACGATCGATCGCAAAGTTCTGATTTCTCCGATCCATATAGGAAACAAAAACCTCAGTCTGGGGAAGAAGTGAAAGTCTGCTCAGCTTTGCAGATTCCTTGAGCCTTTTTTCTCCCGTGATAAAGGATTTGTAATCCGGATTTACGCCGGCAACTTCCTCTAACGAATCGTTTAATCCGAGAATGGCATATTCATTTTCTTGAAAGTATTTATCCAAATTCAAAGAAGAAAAATCGGCGAAGGAAAGTCGTTCCTCGATTTTGAAATAATCCAATTGAGAGGAAAGGTCCTTTAGAGTTGTGTCATATTCCGTCTCCTTTTCAAAGGATTCCGTCTTTGCGATCGTAGCTTTGATGCTTTCGGCGAGGGATATGTTTCCGGAAGAATAGTAACTCTGAGAAATATTTTTTTGCGAGGAAAGAATTTGAATCATCTTGGAATTCAAATCTTTTTTGTTTCGAATTCTTTGATAACGATTGAGTTTAGATAAAAATTCTCCCAGAAGCCGATTGATTCCCGAAAGATAACTGAAACCCGCCTCTTTCTCCATATATTTCGAAATTTTTTGTTCAGTTCCTAATTTTCCCGGAAACGGAAATTCTTGGGAAATCGAAAATTCCACGCCGGTCATCGTCGGCGTATCCAAAGGACGATCGTTGAGTGAATAACCGTTTCGAGTGGGAAAGTTGCGATAGGCGATACCGATCTTCGGATCCGGAAGAATCCCGGTCGCTTCCGTATGAGATTGATGCGCGTGAGTCAAGTGTCCGAGCGATTTCGCTTCGGGGTGTTCTTTTGCAATCAGTTCTAAAACCGTCTGCACGTCTTTTTCTTCTCCAGCGATCGGTAAAGAAAAATAGAATATAAGAATAATAAGATATGTCCGTAGAGAACTCATAGGTTCCTCCTAATTTTAAAAAAGAAGAAGAATGAGTCGGATTAGATTCTAAAAACTTGAATTAGAGAAAGGACCGGTTTGAACTCGAGGACGGATAAACTTTGACTTCGATCGGTCTTTAAGAAGGAATCGTTAGGATTGAAAATCTGGTCGGAAGAAAACAAATACAAAACGAAAATTACGTTCGATTGTAAGAATTTCTGAATATCCAAACGAAACTCTAAGGAAGAATCGGTTTTTACGATATCGGTCGAACAACAAGGAGACGGAGATTCGGAAGAATCGTGATCGGAAGTTTTTTCGTGACAAGCCGGCGGCGACTGTTGGGAAGTCGTTTGCCGAGAATTTAGAATTTTCGCCGGACAGGCTCCGGAAAAATTCATCCAAGACGCGCAGATAAGATTGAATGCGATTCCAAAAAGGAAAAGTCCCCCGCTCCATCTACGAATCGTTACCATCTTGCCTATTGGACTTCGAAAAAAAGGAAATGGAAAGAAAAAAAGCCCGGAGATTCTTATCGAACACCCGGGCTTCAGAGTCGTACGGCGATTTATAACGGGAATTATAAATCCATTTTAGATATCGTTCTTTTCCGGCGATTGCTTAACTCTTCCGGCTGAAATTAAGGTCTTTCAGCCGGAAGGAACGGTTACTTCAGAAGCTGGAGAACCGTTTGCGGTTTCATATTGGCCTGAGCCAGCATTGCGGTAGCAGCCTGAGTTAGGATCTGGTAACGCGTAAAGCTGGTCATTTGCTCAGCCATATCGGTGTCACGGATTCTGGATTCCGCAGCTTGGATATTCTCATAAGCGTTCATGAGACCCTTAGCGGCGTGTTCCAGACGGTTGTAATACGCACCTAAGTCCGCTCTCTGTTTAGAGATGGAACGAAGCGCATCGTCAGCCAATCCGATCACCGAGTTAGCCTTGCCGGCAGTAGAAAGAGAAATAAACGTCAAAACGGTCGGGTTTCTAAGACCCAATGCCGCCGTATTCATCGTTTCAATGTAAACTCTTTCTCTCTGGTGCATGTTTGCACCCATGTGAAACCACATACTCGCAGTCGGATTCAACCTTGCGAAAGCTCCGGTAAGGAGTTTCATTTTGTTGAATTCGGCTTGAGAAGCGATCCGGTCGATCTCATCGACCAACTGGGAAACTTCCACTTGGATCTGTTGTCTGTCTTCTTCGGTATAAATACCGTTCGCAGCCTGAACAGCCAATACGCGGATCCTTTGAACGATCTCATGAGTTTCCTGGAGATATCCTTCAGTAGTCTGGATTAGAGACATACCATCTTCAGTGTTCATTTCCGCTCTTCTGAGACCCAGAATCTGAGTTCTCATTTTTTCGGACACTGCAAGACCGGAAGCGTCGTCACCTGCACGGTTGATTCTCATTCCGGAGGACAACTTCTCGATGTCCTTTCCCATGTTTTCGCTGTTGAACTTCAATGTTCTGTGCGCGAAAATGGCACTGATATTATGGTTGATAATCATTCGGTTCCTCCTTGAATCCGATTCCCTAAACTAGGGGTAATGATTTTTCAAAGGTCTTCCTTGACCTTTTCAAAGAATCAATCGACCCTTCCGTGAAATCCGATAACGCACTTTTTTAGAAGATTATAAGATAAAAAACGTCTTCCTTTTTTAGTTTTGCTATGTCCCCTGAAACACGGACTCATAAGAAGGCCTTTCAGCAAAGAATAGATGGCGCAAACGAGCATCGAAGACTCACAATAAAGTTGCGAACTCACGTAGAATTTCTTACCGGAAGCTGAACGGTTGTATTGGTTTCAGTTTTTTGTGGCGGAAAACCAATCTTAGAACGATTTTTTTTTGATTCTTTACCGGAATCCGTTTTTAAAGATGGTATTCGAACGGAGTTTTCATGTTAGAAAAGATCTATTTAGCGAACCCTAGAGGATTTTGCGCCGGTGTGAAGTATGCGATTTCTTACGTGGAGCAGGTTCAGGCGAACGCCGCGGAACAGATCTACGTCCGCAAAGAAATCGTCCACAACAGAAGAGTTGTGGAAGACATGAAAAAAAGAGGAATTCTATTTATCAACGACCTCGAGGAAGCTCCGGACGGAGCGACGGTGGTATTCTCAGCGCACGGTGTCGCGCCTTCCGTTGTGGAAGCCGCAAAAAATCGAGGAATGAAAATCGGAGACGCGACTTGTCCGCTCGTTACCCGAGTCCATCGTAAGGCGAGAAGAATCAAAGATACGCACCAGATCATCTATATAGGACACGAAGGACACGACGAAGCCATAGGAACGATGGGAGAAGCGGAAATGTTTCTAGTGGAATCTCCGGAAGACGTGATACGGCTTAAAGACAAGATAGATTCTCAAAAACCACTGACCTATCTGATGCAGACCACATTGTCAGTCGCCGACACAAGAAACGTGGTGGAACAGATTGCAAAAACCTTTCCCTTCGTGGAACATCCTGCCAAAGATGATATTTGTTATGCGACGACCGAAAGACAGGAAGCGGTGTCCGAGATGATGGGAAACATCGACGCAATGCTCGTCATAGGAGCCGATAACAGCTCCAACTCTTTGAGGCTTTTGCAACTTGCTCAAAAATCAAAACCCCATTCTTTCAAAGTGACCGGGGCCGACGATCTTTCCAAAGAGTATATTCAAAATAACGAAATTAAGGTTTTAGGATTGACTGCGGGTGCTTCCACACCTCAGGTTCTCGTGGACGAAATTATTTCCAAGTTAAAAACATTTTACCCCGATGCGGTCGTAGATTTATTTCCCGGATCAAGGGAAGATTCTATGAATTTCAAACTTCCGACCAATCTCCTCACGTAAACAAAATCGATTCATTAAGTGACATAGCGAATTTTTCACTTTTCTCCTTAAATTTTCTTGTGCCTTAAGGGGTGAAATTCTTATAAAAAACGAGAATTTTAGTATTTTTTACTTTGCGAATATACATTCCTTAAGAGTGAGAAAAGAAAAGTATTGATCTTTTTATAACTTTATAGAAGTTTACGGGCCGTGGAACGCGACCTAAAAAACTTTGAGTTTTCGCAAGAACTTTACGAGATTCTGGTAAATCAGATTTCGGATTCCATCTTGGTAACGGAAGCTGCTCTAGATTTTCCAGGTCCAAAAATTATTTTTGCTAATCCGGCATTTTGTAAAATGACCGGATACAAGTTGCAGGAGTTGATCGGGGAAACTCCCCGCATTTTACAAGGGCCTCTTACGAACCGAAAGCTGATTGGAGATCTCAAACGCGCTCTGAAAGCGGGCGAAGACTTTTCGGGAGATACAATCAATTACAAAAAGGATGGGAGTTCCTACAACGTAGAATGGCATATTTCCGCAATCCGGGACGGGGAAGGAAAAATACTCTATTATATTTCTATCCAAAGAGACATTACTGAAAAAGTTAAAAAGGGAGAATTCGCGACTAGACGCCTTCGTCTAGAAATGGGCATAACCGCCGCTACACAGATTCTTCTCTCCACTTCGACCGAGCTAAAAATTCTTAAATACGCGATGGAACAATTTCTGGTCTTTGTCGATTCGGAAAGGCTTTATCTTTTTAAGAACACCGAAAGTCAGGACGAGGCCGAACTCCTAGTGGAGGTGGCGGATCCATCCGTAGAATCGACAAAAACCCCTCTTACAAAACTGATCTCGTATTCTAAAAACCACAGCCGTTGGAAAAAAATATTTTCCTCGGGCGGATATATCCAAGGGACCGATCAGGAATTTCCCGAGCCGGAAAGAATTTTTTTCGAAGAAAGGCAAATCAAATCGATCACTCTGATTCCTCTTTTTGTGTCCAACGAATGGTTCGGCTTTGCCGGATTCGAGAATTTTAAGACCGCTCAAGTGGTAAAAGAGGAGATTTTTACGATCCGAACCTTTATCGATCTGATCAGCGTCTTTTTGGAAAGAAAAAATATATTAGAAGAATTGAAAATTCATAGGGAAAAGTTAGAAGTTCTCGTCCAAGAAAGAACCGAAGAATTGATTTTGCAAAAGGAAAAGGCTGAAAAAGCCAGCAAAACAAAATCGGAATTTTTAGCGAATATGAGTCACGAATTGAGAACTCCATTAAACTCGATCATCGGATTTTCGAGGTTGATGCAATTACCGGACGAAATGGAAAAAGAAAACAAATACAAGGATTTGATCTTTCATTCCGGAGTTCACCTTCTCAATATTATCAACGATATCTTGGACGTTTCGAGAATCGAAGCCGGCAAGTTGGTTTTAAATCGTTCCGAGTTTGATCTTAAGAATCTAATCTCCACCTCGATCGAAATCATTCTCGGGGACGCAATCACCAAAAAGATAAGAATTTCTTTCGAAGTTTTTCCGGAATCGGAGGAATTTGAAATGAACGGGGATCCGAAGCGGATTCGACAAATTCTCTTGAATTTGATCGGTAATTCGATTAAGTTTACAAGACCGCCCGGAGAGGTTTTAGTCGGTTTAAAAAAACTGGATTCTCAATTTGAGATTACGGTTTCCGATACGGGGATCGGAATCGCCGACTCCGAGCTTTCAAAGATCTTCGATACATTCTATCAGATCAAGGGTGAAAACCAAGGCGAGTTTGAAGGAAGCGGACTCGGACTTCCGATCGTTAAGAAGATCGTCGACGCTCATTCCGGGTCTATAAGGGTAGAAAGTAGTTTAGGGATCGGCACCACTTTTTCCATTCTTCTTCCCAAAGAAACTCCAAATCTTGCCCCTATCGGCTTGGAAAGTCTTCCTGCGAATTCTAATATTCAAAAAATGGAGAGTCCCGAAGTCGTCTATCCGGAGGAGATTAAGTCTTCTTTGATTTTAATCGCGATTCGGGATAGAATTTTTGATTCCGCGATAGAACGCTATTTCACGATTCATTCGCAGAAGTTCCTATCCCTCCTTTCTCCTGAAGATTTTTCAACAATCGCGCAAAAAAGCCTCGATTCTCACATAGTTTTACTATATGATACACACCTCCTCCTGGAGGACATCGGGATTGTGAAGGTTTTACGTACTTGGTTGATGGAAGAACCTAAGAACAGAGACCTCGTTCTTTTAGATACGGCGGATATCCCGCTTCCCTTTCGGGAAGATTTGCTTCCATTTTTTCCGGATTATACGATTCAGAATCCTTTCTCTTTAGAGAAATTGAAATCGATCTTATTTGAAATTCAAAAGGAGAGAACATTTGGAAACAGAGTTGAAAAAGAAGACGTCGCTTCATAGTATTCCGAACGATCCCGTTCTGATCATTGAAGATAAACAGGAGAACAGCATTCTTCTGGAAAGTCTTTGCGACGAAATTGGCGTTAAACACGAGTTAGCCGCCAATGGAGCCGAAGCTCTTCGGATGATCGAAAATCAAAATTACTCTCTTTATATTCTGGATCTGATGATGCCGGTGATGGACGGAGCTTCGTTTCTGGTAAAACTCAAAGAAACACATCCGAACGCAGTCGTTTTGGTTCAAACCGCAATCGATCGCTCCGAAAAAATCATAGAGATTATGAAACTCGGCGTTTTTGATTATATCCTGAAGCCGATTTACCCGGACGTTTTTATCAGAACGCTTCAGAAAGCCCTCAACTATTGCCATTTAAAAAAGATGGAAGAGAATTTGGCGGAGATTGAGAGCCAAAAACTTCGAAGTCAATTGGAATGGCTTACTTACAAAGAAACCATCCGCAAGTCTGACAGCGAATCCTTTGAAAAGACTTCCATCTACAGTTTGAAAACCTCCCTTTCGCAAGGGAGCGGGATCGGCGCTATGACGAGTCTTTTGGACATGGTCGATTCGGTGAAAATTCCAGACGGAAATCAGTACAAAATCGATAAGGAGATTTTAGATCTTCTCCTTACCAACAATCGAATTACGAAGAATATGCTCCTAGGTCTGGAAAAACTTCTAAACCTGATCGACAAAGAATTGGACCCTTCCGTAATTTCTACGAACGAAATTCTGGAACAGATCAGAGAGCTTCCGGAAGAATTAAAAGCATTTCTGATTACCAAAAAAATTACGGTCAATCTTCCCATCTTAAAAAGGGAATATAAGGTAAAAGTAAATCTATCCTTTTTGAAACTCGCTTTGGAGGAACTTTTCCTCAATGCGTATAAATATTCGTCGACGAACGCTCCCATCGATATATTCGCAAACATAAACCAAGGATACTTTTGTATCACTTTTAAAAATCGAGTGAACGTACGGCCTTACGGAGGAATTCCTGAAAGGTTCGAACAACTTGTGATTCAGCCCTTTTTTAGAATTTATCCTCCGGATGAAAACGTTTCCCACCTTGAAAAATTCGGTCTCGGTTTGGGACTTACGGCCGTGGACCATATCGTCAGAAAACACAGCGGACTCTTTTTTATCCACAACGCAAACGATCACACATCCGAAGACATCAGTCTTTGTGTACTCGCAGAAATATTTTTACCATTGGTTCAATAAGGAGATTGGAATGAAACGAATTCTCATCGTCGACGATTCCGCGGTTTTTAGGAAGATCTTAAATCTTCATCTTAGTAGCAATTCAGAATTTCAGATCGTCGAAGCGGTAGATGGAAAAGACGGGTTGGATAAATTACAAAATGATAAAGTGGATCTTATCGTCAGCGATATGAATATGCCGAACATGGACGGTATTACCTTTGTGAAAGAGATCAAAAAGGATCCCAAAAATAAATTTACTCCTATCATCATGCTGACCACTGAATCCCAAGAAGAGGTCAAAACGGAAGGTCTTGCCGCCGGGGCAAGGGCTTGGCTTACGAAACCGTTTTCGCCGGAAGAACTCGTCCAAACGATTCATAAATTACTACCGTAATATTTATGGCTTTCCAATTTAAAAAAGAATCCGTAGTATTTCGGTCCGATAACGCCCAGGTTACGGGTTTGAAAATATGGATCGAGGGAGAACTTACGATCTACGACGCGCTGGAACTCAAGGGAAACTTCGACGAAATCTTCAAGCAATCGAATTTTATATTGGAAATCGATCTCTCCAAAATTTCAAAGTTGGACACGTCTTGTCTTCAAATCCTTTTGGCTCTAAAAAAGGAAGCGAGAAGAAAGGAATTTACGATTCGTTTTATCAATCATAGCCACGCGGTTTTAAAACTTATCGATCTCTACGGTTTAACCGGTTTTTTACGGGATAAGATCAAACTGCAGAAAGAAGACCTAAAGGAATTTTCGTTTCAATACGGAATGGGTAAGGATTGAAGATGGACTTATCCGAAGTTCGGGACACGTTTGTTTCAGAGTCGTTGGAACTCATTTCATCGATGGAATCGAATCTTCTTGTATTGGAAAAGGATCTGAAGAATTCGGAATGTATTCATTCCGTCTTTCGGGCGATTCATACGATCAAGGGGACTTCCGGAATGTTCGGATACGAGCCGATCGAAAAATTCACTCACGAAGTGGAAACACTTTTGGATCGGATTCGTTCCGGAAAACAAAATCTTACGAAAGAAGGAATCGAGTTTCTTTTTCTGGCCTGTGATCATATACGAAATATGGTCGAGAACGTGGGAGATACTTTGGTTCTGGATTCCAAATCTTCCAGAAAACAAGCCGAACTCACGTCTCTTGCAAAAAAATTACTTTCCGGAGCTTCTTCGAATTCGACGTCGACAACGCAGGATGAAACAAAGGATTCTTCCGGCGATTCTTTTGAAAGCAAGAATTCGAGAACGCCCTCTCAATCCGCTTACTGGCAGATAACTCTTCTTCCGAATCTTCACCTTTTCGAATCGGGAATGGATACTTATACCTTCTTGAAATATCTTTCGCAATCGGGAAAGATCAAACATCTTTATATCTATCCGGAATCGATACCGGCTTGGTCCGACTTCAATCCGGAACATTCTTATCTCGCTTTTGAAATTTCATACGAATCCGCCTCGAACGGCGAAGAAATTCATTCCACTCTCGAATTTTTGAAAGAAGGAAGTTATCTTAAGATTCTTCCTCCCGGCTGCGATCTTGAACTCTTCGAAGAAAATTGTAACGACTTTCCGTTTGGAAAAGACGCATACTTGAACGCTCTCGAAATTCAGAAATCTTTGGATGCGGATGAAATCCGGATTTTAAAAGACGGCTTTCCTGCTTCGAAAGTTACTTCGGACTTTTCAACGGATGCTTCCGTATCTAAGGAGAATGGAAAAGAATCGGAAGCCCTTCGAATGCAGACCAAAACTTTGAGAGTGGATTCTTCCAAGATCGATACTCTGATCAGCCTCGTAGGAGAATTGATCACTCAAGAAGCCAATCTCAGCCGGAAGATCATCGATTCCGAAGATACACAATTGATAGAAAGTTCAGAAACTCTTTATCGACTTGTGAGTGAAATCCGCGAATTCGCGCTGAGTCTGCGCATGGTTCCGATCGCCGATCTTTTCGAGAAATACAAACGTGTTGTTCGCGATCTATCCAAAGAATTGAACAAACAAGTTGAACTTGAAATTTTCGGCGGTGAAACCGAGCTCGATCGTTCGGTGATTGAAAAGATCGCCGACCCCATGGTTCATATCCTCCGGAACGCACTCGATCACGGGATCGAAACTTCGGAAGAAAGAATTAAAAAAGGAAAGCCTCCCGCGGGCAAACTTCGAATCCAGGCGAGCCACGGAACCGGAAGCATTCTCATCTCGATCACGGACGATGGAAAGGGATTGGACGCCGAAAGAATCGTAAGCAAAGCGATCTCGAAGGGCTTGATCGGAAAGGATCAAATTCTTACCGAATCCGAAATTTATTCCCTTATATTTCAACCCGGTTTTTCCACCGTGGAACAGGTTACGAATCTTTCGGGGCGCGGAGTGGGAATGGACGTCGTCTTGAGAAACATCGAATCCCTTCGGGGTTCGGTGCAGATCCAGTCCACCAAGGATCAAGGGAGTTCCTTTTTGATTCGTTTGCCTCTTACGCTCGCTATCATCGACGGTTTTTTAGTGAAGGCTTCCGGTTCGAACTTTATCGTACCGATGCAACTGGTTCGCGAAACCGTCGAATCCAGAGCGGATCTGGACGATTCTTCTTCGGGAACCATGAATTTGAGAAACGAACTCGTTCCGGTTCTTCACCTTTCCCGTTTTCTTTCGATCGGTTCCGATCAATCAGTAAAAGAGAATATAGTAATATTGGAATATGAAGACAGGACTTTCGGAATCGTCGTCAACGAGCTTCACGGAGAAGTTCAATCCGTAATCCGACCCATGGCGGAAATTTTTAAAAACGTGAAGTGTTTTAGCGGCACTTCCATTTTAGGAAGCGGTGAGATTGCATTTATTTTAGATGTTCCCGGTTTGTACAACCTGGTCAGAGATCAGGAAATTGTGAGAAGCAAGGAAGCTTCCGTTCATTAGAGAGTATTTTAGATTTTTTGAATTTGGAGAAATAAAATGTTTCGAAAAAGCTTAGGAATTTTTATCGGGCTGGCAATCGTTTTAAACGGACTTCTATTCTTATCCGCTCAGAACTTCTATTCGCCGACCTCCCCCGCTGGAACCGCAAACGATCGTCTTTCCGGAATTCTTCCTTCGATAAACGAATCCCTAATCGGAACGGAACAGGCGGTTGCCGAATTTTCGTTTCACTTTGCGGTCGGCAAGGATCGAGAGATTCTTTCTTCCGATTTGAAGGAAGTGGAAGCAAGTTTGAAAAAGTTGAAAAATTTTCTCTCCGCCTCCAAACAATCCGAAAATCCCGAGGTTAAAAAATTCGAAAAGAGCGTCTCCGCTCTCTTTTCTGCCGCCGGAGAATTTAAGGAGAAGATTGCGGCTTCGTCCGATCTCAAAAACGATTTTTCGGATCTTTCCAAAATCGATTTCTATTCAGAGCTCTCCCGATTTAGAAAAGTGAGAGGCGAATTTTTAGCCCAATCCTTAAAAGAAACCGAAACCGCCGCTTCGACTGATATAAGTGGAAATAACTTTTTAACAACGATACTCGCTTATTTGATCATTTCGGCCGTCTTATTAGGTCTTTTTTATTGGTTCAATCAATCCGGACAGGGTGTTATGAAAACCTTTGAACAGGAATATTTAAGAATGAGAACCGCCGTCGATAACGTCACTACCAATCTGATGATGGCCGATTCGAACTTGAATATCGTCTTTATGAATAAGGCGATTCGATCCATGTTCGGCGCGGTGGAATCCGACATCAAAAGACAACTCGCCAACTTCAATCTCAGCAATTTGATGGGAACGAATATCGATTCATTCCATAAAAATCCCGCGCATCAAAGAGAATTGCTCGGAAGATTCACGGAAACTTTCCGTTCCTCGATCGAAATCGGCGGAAGACAATTTGATCTGATTGCAAATCCGATCATCGACTCGAAAGGAACAAGACTCGGCTCCGTTGTGGAATGGTCGGACGTAACCGAACAAAATAAAATCATTTCACAAAGAAGGATCGAAAACGAAGAGTTAACCAGAGTTAAGGTCGCCTTAGACAACGTAACCACCAACATCATGATGGCCGACGCAAACTTGAACATCGTTTACATGAACAAGTCGATCCGACACATGTTCACTCGCGCCGAATCCGATATCAAAAAGCAATTGGGAAATTTCAATCTGTCCAGTTTGATGGGAACGAATATCGATTCTTTCCACAAGAATCCTGCGCATCAAAGAGGACTTCTCGGAAAAATGACCGAGGCCTTCCGTTCCTCGATCGAAATCGGAGGAAGACAATTTGATCTGATCGCAAATCCGATTATCGACGAAAAAGGCGCGAGACTCGGTTCGGTCGTAGAATGGGCGGACGTTACGGAGCAGAATAAAATCGCGGCGCAAAGGGAAATTGAGAACGAAGAACTCACGCGCGTAAAAGTGGCTCTGGACAGTACGACGACTAATATCATGATCGCGGATACGGATTTTAACATTCGTTACATGAACAAGGCCGTGATCGAGATGTTCCAGAATGGAGAAAGCGATATTAAGAAGCAGTTTGCTCAGTTCAATTTGAAAAGTTTAATCGGCTCTAGTATCGATAATTTTCATAAGAATCCCGCTCACCAAAGGGGTCTTTTGAGTAATTTCACCGGAGTCCATCGTGCTTCGATTAAAATAGGGGTAAGATCTTTCGATCTGATCGCCAATCCGATTATTGACTCGAACGGTAAACGTCTGGGTTCGGTCGTAGAATGGTCGGACGTGACGAACGCTTTGATCGTTCAAGAGGAAGTTGAGAGAATCGTAAGCGCCGCGGCCCATGGAGATTTTGGTACTCGTATCTCTTTGGATTCGAAGACCGGATTCTTTTTAAACCTAAGTCAATCGATCAATCAGCTTTTGGAAGTGAGTAACGTAGGACTCAACGAAGTTGTGGACGCTTTGGAAAGGATCTCCGCAGGTAATCTCACTCAAAAAATCACGAACGAGTATCACGGCACTTTCGGAAGACTCAAAGAATATTCGAACACAACGATGGATAAATTGAACGAGATCATCGGAGACATCATCATCCGGTCCTCCAGTTTGGTAACCTCTGCGACCGAAGTTTCCTCCACCGCGAATTCGCTCAGTCAGGGAGCGTCCGAACAAGCGGCGAGCGTGGAAGAAACCACCTCTTCTCTGGAACAGATGACTGCTTCCATCGATCAAAACGCGCAAAACTCGCGTCAGACGGAACAGATATCTTCCAAGTCTTCCAAGGATGCGGAGGAAGGAGGAACTTCCGTAATTGAAACCGTGAAAGCGATGAAACAAATCGCCGAAAAAATCAGTATCATCGAGGATATCGCCTATCAGACAAATCTGCTTGCGTTGAACGCAGCGATCGAAGCGGCAAGAGCCGGAGATCACGGAAAAGGATTTGCCGTCGTCGCTTCGGAAGTCCGCAAACTTGCTGAGCGAAGTCAAAAATCGGCGAATGAGATCAGCAGTCTCGCAGGAAACAGCGTTGCAATCGCGGAAAGAGCGGGAGAATTGATTTCCCAGATCGTTCCTTCGATTCGAAAGACCGCAGACTTGGTGCAAGAGATCACTGCCGCGAGCGACGAACAAGCGGCCGGAGTTTCCGAGATCAACAAAGCGATGGGACAATTGGATCAGGTTTCGCAGCAGAACGCTTCCGCTTCAGAAGAATTGGCGGCAATTTCGGAAGAGATGAATTCTCAAGCGGAACAACTCAGGGAATCCGTTCTTTTCTTTAAGATCGTGGACGGGGAAAACAAAAGGTCGATGAACGGAGGACTGACTCCCAGAAACACGCCTACTCCTTCCGTAGCGGCGCGTAAAACGGTTCTGCCCGTAAAAAAAGAAGTTTTACCAAAACCGAAATCGGATAACACGGGAATGTCTCCCGCCGATAAGTTTGAGAAATATTGAGCCGGAGTGAAAGTATGAGCGCGATGGAGGACAATCAATTTCTCACCTTTTATCTCGGGGAAGAATGTTATGGAATTGGAATATTACATATCAAAGAGATAATTGAGTATTCCGGTTTGACGAACGTTCCGTTGATGCCCGAATTCATTCCCGGCGTGATCAATCTTCGGGGAAACGTAGTTCCGGTCGTGGATCTCAAGCATAAGTTTTTTAAACAGAAGATAGAACCGGATCGTAAGACCTGCGTGATCATCGTGGAACTTCAGACTTCCAAAAACGGAGAAAAAAAGGAAAGAACCGATTTGGGAATTCTCGTAGAATCCGTAAACGAAGTCGTATCCATTGCGGCTTCCGATATCGAACCGGCTCCCACTTTCGGTTCCCGTATTAAGGTGGATTTTATTCTCGGAATGGCGCGTCAAGAGGACGGATTTATCATCATTCTGAATACGGAGAAAATCCTAAACTTAGACGAGTTGACGTCTTTGGAAGAGAATCAAAACGCAGAGGCGCTTGTAGAAAATACATGATGGAACCGGATATCGTTCGGGATTTATTTCTTCAACCTGGCGGATTTTGCTGGGGGCAAAAGAATTTAAGGATCAGAACATTGCTCGGGTCCTGCGTTTCTGTTTGTTTCTGGAACCCAGTTCAACTTACGGGAGGAATGGCGCACGTGATGCTGCCAAATCGTCCTCCCGGTGAAGCAAGTCCGGACCTAAACGCAAAGTATGCGGACGACGCTATTCAATTATTTTTTGATAAGATTCAAGAAACGGGCAACAGATACGGTCAGTTTCAAATCAAACTTTTTGGAGGAGCGTCCATGTTTTCGACGGAGGAGGAAAAACTCTTAGAAATCAAATCCGTTCGGGATATAGGAATGAAAAACATCCACTCGGTGAAAGAGATTCTCGCGAAAAATCATCTTCCGGTAGCTTCCGAGGATTTGGGCGGATTTTCTCATCGAAGAGTTTTCTTTTCTTTATGGGACGGCGAAATTTATATTGAAAGGCCTAAAGCGTCATGATCCAAGTTTTTATCGTAGACGACTCGGCGGTTGTTCGTCAAGTCCTGACTCAAATTCTTACCAAAGATCCGGATATCGAGATCATCGGTTTCGCCTCGGATCCGATTTTTGCCGCGGAGAAATTATCAACGATGTGGCCCGACGTTTTTATTTTGGACGTCGAGATGCCGCGTATGGACGGAATTTCGTTTTTAAAGAAGATCATGTCGGAAAGACCGACGCCTGTGATCATCTGTTCCTCGTTAGCCGAAAAAGAATCCGAAACTGCGATGCTGGCGATGAAACTGGGTGCGATTGATATCATAGAAAAGCCGAAGTTAGGCGTAAAAAATTTCATAGAAGAATCCGAAATTCTTTTTACCGATTCCATCAAAGCCGCCGCCAAAGCAAGGATGAGGTTTCACTCTTCCAAAGATTCTCCGTCCACTCTTCCGGATTCAAAGCCGATCAAAGCCGATTTTTCTAAAATTAGTACCACGGATAAATTGATTGCAATCGGGACCTCCACCGGCGGAACACAAGCGCTCGAATTCATTCTTACAAAACTAAACGTCCACTGTCCCGGAATCGTAATCGTGCAACACATGCCGGAAAAATTTACGGAAGCGTTTGCCAATCGTTTGGATTCGATTTGTGAAATCCAAGTAAAAGAAGCAAAGGACGGAGATCCTGTAAAAGAAGGTTCTGCCTACATTGCTCCCGGCAACAGACACATGGAGATTTATCTAAGCGGGGCTCAATTTCGAATTCGAATCGTGGACGGACCTTTGTTCAATCGCCACAGACCTTCGGTCGATATTCTTTTCAATTCGGTGGCTCAAGTTGCGGGAAGAAACGCAAAAGGAATCATTCTAACAGGAATGGGAAGCGACGGAGCAAACGGTCTTTTAAAGATGAAGCAGCACGGAGCCTCCACGATCGCACAGGACGAGGCGACGTGTGTGGTTTTCGGAATGCCGAAAGAAGCGATATTAAGAGGAGCCGCCGATACAATTCTCCCACTTTCCAAAATCGTGGGAGAAGTTCAGCGTTTTTGAATTTTCCAACGCGAAGGAAGCTCCGCGTTGGTGTGGTGGCGCGGCCTTAGATCAAACTCAAGGTCACCTTTTTCTTTCTGTCGGCGATCTCTTGATCGGTTTCGATGTGAATCACTTCGTCCGGAACGATCTTGAAGATCGTCTGACCTTTCGATATGATCTTTCCGTCGCTGTCGCTTAATAAAATTTCTTTCACGGTTCCGCTGAACGGCGCGGAAATCTTATTAAACATCTTCATAACTTCCACGATAAAAAGAGGCTGTCCCGCTTTGAAATGATCTCCGACTTGAACCATCGGAGGAAGATCCGGGGCTTCTTTCGAATAGAACATCCCACCCATAGGAGCCACGATTTCATCCGAGCTTGCCTTCGGAGGAGGAGCCAAAAACTTAATAAAAGCGTCTCTTGTATCTGCTTTCTTAAATTCTTCCGGAAGAATCGCTTCCAGCTTTTCGTCCACGCTTAGGTTGTAAAAACCGGAATTCAAACCCGCGGAAGGAAGAAGTTTGATCAGTTCGAGTCCGATTTGAAATCCATTGTGTGATTGGATCACTTGCGAAACGATAGAAGAGTCGACTCCTTTCAAAGTTTTTCCGTCATTCAAACTTGTTACTAGCTCGATCGAATCGGCCGCAATCCCAGTTTTCTTGGACAAGTCCTGATAAAAAGAAATCGCCTTTTGCAGAATTTCGTTGTCGTGATCCCAGATCTGCTCGGATGGAGGCTGAGTCGGATCCGCTTCCATGTTGAGATAATGATAGAGATCGGCCAAAATAAAAATCGGATTACGGAGCCATTCTATCTTGTTGCCCGCGATCTTCCAGGAATGACCGAGATGAAATCCGATAAAACCGGCGACTAAGTGTGCGTCCTTCGCGATCGCCTCGATCGGTCTTGTGATTAGAGTGAGTTTACGGCTCAGAACTTTTTTTGCTTCCACGGGAGCTTCTGAAATCGTCTTTTTCCAAGCGATCTCCAAGTCCACGTCCTTTATCAGGCTTTCCAAGGCCCCAACACCCGCGAGATAAGAAATCATAAACGCGGTGGAAGGTTTGAACATCGCATCCTTTCCGAGGATCCAGTTGATCAATCCGTAATGAACTAAGAGATTTGTCTGAAGATCGTGACCTCTGAGTTCGGTTCTTCTTAGAATATTTCCGAGACGTTTTAGATTGTCTTCTCTGCTTTCTCCATGGGTGATCAAAAGAGCGATGTTTGAATCGTAAGCGCCGGCCACTTTATAATGTACGAATAGACCCATGTCCGGGTTACGGATGCTGATCCCTTGATCGTCGCGAATTTCTTCGGGAAGAGGTTTGGACCAACCCATGATCACGCCGCCTGCGTGCGGCTGGATCGCTTTGTTTGTCGCGTTGATGCGCACTTCCGCGCCGGAAGGATATCTTAGAATTCTTTCCGGTTTTTGAAGTCTTTTTCCGTGCAAAGAAAGAAGAGCCATCGCTTCGATCAGGCTATCCACGATAAAAAACTCGTTCGTATTTTCAGGATTTTTAAACTTCAAAGAATAGACCATCTCGGTGACTCTGTGTTCCACCTGGATCCGAGTGTTAACTTCCATGAAGAAGTGATTGGTCCCTTCCACGATCGATTCGAATGTGGAAACGCTGTTGAGTTTGACCGCTGCGCCAAAACGTTCGGACTGTTCTTCCATTTCGCGAAGAACTTTCAAGTCGCCTTTTAACACTTCCGCTTTTTTAGGATGGGTGCTCGCACAAGCCGCGATTTCTTTTTCGAGAAGTTCTTGCGTGAGGGAAATCTCAAGAAGTTTTTGTTCGTGCATCTGCACGGAACAATCCCTTCCACCGAGAGCGAGACACCATTCTCCGTTACCGATCAATTGGATTTCGTTGTGTCTCGTGTTCTCGATGTTTAATTCGATGAGGAAGTTTTTGTTGGTTCCGGGAGCGGTTACTTTCGATTCGGAAAGAATTTCTTGAACCGCGCCTTTGACCTCTTCCATCTTGGAAACGACCCTTTGTCCTTTTCCGCCGCCGCCGCCGATGTATTTAAAACGAATTCGATTTTTGGAATATTTTTCCCAAATCTTCTTACATTCTTTTTCGGCTTCTACCTGGAGATCGGCGATGCTCACGAGTTCTATTATTTTAGAATATCCTAATTCGAGTAAATTTTCCGCATTTGCATCGAGAGGAACGGAAGAATCAAAAGTAAAATCGATCCCCTTCTCCTTTGCAAATTTTTCCAAAGCCTTTGCATCCGGCGCTTTTGCAAGAAGTGCGAGAGAAGAAATATTATCCACGCCGGGAGTTACGGAAACTTCCAGTTTTCTCGCGATCTTTTTCGCGGCGTCTTTGGAACCGGCTTGGTCCGCAACGTAGGAAGCGGGACCCATAAAAACGATTCCGCTTTTTTCGATCGCGGAAATGAATTCGGAATCTTCCGCCATAAAACCGTAACCGGCAAAGATATGAGTATATTTGTTATCTTTAGCGATGGAAATGATCTGTTGGATTCTCTCCAATTTTTCCGCATTCCCCGCGCCCATATAATCCGGAACTCGGTGAATGTTGTGAGGAAAACGAAAACCTCTGAGTTCCGGAGCGAGAGCCATCGGATAGACTACTGAATCTTTTTCGGAAAGAAGAATTCCGTATTCTCTGATTCCGATCGAATCGAAAATTTCCATGGCTTCTTTTCGAACCGGTCCCCTACAAACGATCAAACACTTGATCGACTCCAAGGAAAAAGAACGGATCCAAGGCGAATTGGACTGATGAAATTGAATGCGATTGTTTTGAAAGTCGATCATGTCGATTACTCAAACTCCCTTTGAGGTCCGGACAACGGCGCCGGTTTATAATGTCGGATTAAATAATCCAGGTTTTGAAAGAGAATATTTCTGGTGGTACCCGGAAGAACGATTCTGGAAACCGAACCGAGAGAAAGGGCTTCTTTTGGATTCATCAGTTCTCTTTCGTACTGTGTGGAAAGGGTCTGAAGTTTTTTGTCCCGAACTACGATCGCTTCTTTTTCGGACATTCCCTTCTTTACATTTTCCTGATATTCTCTGTGGATCGCGGAAACGTCGTCTTTGTAGACGTAGTCTTTTCCGGCGGGCCCCATCACGGCGATTCTTGCAGTAGGAAGCGCAAATACCATGTCGGCTCCCACGTGATACGAGTTGAAACAAGCGTAGGCGCCGCCGAATGCGTTCCGTATAATCAATGTTAGCCGCGGTGTGCGGATATCGATGATGGAATCCAAAAGTTTTCTTCCTTCGAGAACGATTCCATTTTGTTCCTGTTCTTTTCCGGGTAAGAATCCGGTCGTATCTTCCAAGAAAACGATCGGGATGTTATAGAGATTGCAAAAACGAATGAAACGGGTTCCCTTTCTTGCCGCGTTGATATCAATCTGTCCCGAAGAAACGGCGGAGTTGTTTGCGACGAACGCGACGACGTGGCCTCCGATTCTTCCGAAAGCGGTGACTAAGTTTCTGGATCTCTGCGGCTGGATTTCAAAATACTGACCGTGATCGCAGATGTTCTGCAGATAAAGGGTAATATCGAACGGAGTGTTCATCCCCGTAGGAGAGTTAAAGGTCTTTTTGAAAAGAATTTCCTCTTCGTATATAAAACGATCGGTCGGATCCGAGGTAGGATGAAACGGAGCAAAGGAATGGTTGTTGTCCGGAAGATAGGATAACAAACGAAGCGCAGTTCTAAGCGATCCCAGCTCATCTCCCGTTACGATGTCCACCACTCCGCTTTGTCCGTGAACCTTAGGTCCCCCGAGATCGTCAGCGGAAATGTCCTCGCCGAGAACTGACTTTACGACGCCGGGTCCGGTCAATCCGAAGAATGTGTTTTCACATTGGATCATAAACGATCCCTGACGAGGAAGATATGCGCCACCGCCCGCGTTGAAGCCGAACATGAGCATCAAACTCGGAACAACTCCGCTGATTTTTCGAAGCGCTGTAAAAGCCTCGCTGTAACCGTCAAGTCCGCCGACCCCCGCAGGAACGTAAGCTCCCGCAGAATCGTTCATTCCGATGAGAGGAATTCCGTGTTCGCCCGCCATGTAGATGAGCCGAGCGAGTTTGCTTCCGTTGGTCGCGTCCATCGAACCGGCACGCAGTGTAAAGTCGTGTCCGTAGATTGCGACGTCTCTTCCGTTGATGTT
>NZ_NPDU01000053.1 GCF_002811985.1 Leptospira adleri | reverse complement strand
GTTGCATCAACTAAGTGGGGAACTAAAAAGTATGTTGACATGGAGAAATTAAAAGAGTTAAAAACTTTAAAGCTCATGGCTTGATCGTGTGAGGAGAGCTCTTCTCAAGTTCTCATTTGTGCGAAACTTTAAGGACACTATCAAAAAAACGTATAAAATAAGAATGGTCGTTGAACCCGAGTTTAACGGAAATCTCAGAGACGTTTGCGTCCGTGTGTTCGAGAAGACGTTTCGCTTCCAGATTGATTCTTTCCTTTAAAAACTCCGAAGCGGTTCGATCTGTTTCTTTTTTAACGGTGTCGTTCAGATGACCCGGAGTGACCAATAATTTGGAGGCGTAGTTTCGAACCGACTTCGAGGCGTTCGGGGATTCTCCTACCAACTTTAAAAACCTTCGAACGAGAGAACTCGTTTTAGACGGAATTCCTCCCGGTAATTCTTTATAGGAACGTTCCGCATGAATCATCAAAATTTCGGAATAATTCCGTAAGAGATTCCGATCGGAATCCTGTTCTCTAAACCATTCCTCTTCAAAAAGGGAAATCACGTTTAGAATGGATGGTATTTTAGAAAAATCTAATGCAGGCGTCGACTCCAAAGAATGGAAAAAGGGATATTCCCACGGACCCTTTGAATTGGAATCCGCAAGAAGAAACGATTCTTTAAACATCAAAACGGAACCACGGGCTTTGGAACTCCACTCGGATCGATGCGCCTGGTACGGAGTCAAAAAGAACATTTTATTCGCCGACAAAGAATATTCTCTAGAATCGATTCGAATCTTTCCGCTTCCGGATCGAACGATCAAAATTTCATAAAAATCGTGTCGGTGCGGGTAACTCAAATTTTTTGGAATCAGATTCTCCAGAGGTTCGTAAAGAACATCTTCCCAAGGACTTTTTCCTAATTCAGGTAGGATATAAGTCCTCAATTCTTTCTGTTTACGAACGCTTTCCGTTCTGTTGAGTTTACTACCCATTCCGAAAGAATTTCCGACAAAATCAATCGTTCAAGCCATTCATTTTCGAATCGGAAGCAAATTCTCCAAAACTTGCATTTCCGCTCTTACTCCGCTTCCAAGGGCTTTATTCGGTAAAATATGATAACGGGCCTTTCCGATTTTTTATTTTTCAAAAAAATATAAAAAACCAAGTGTACGAATTGACACTAAGACTGAGTCTCATTTACACTGTATAAGAACCCTAAGGAACGAGTTGGTATCAGATGGAAAAATGTCACTGCGCACAAGTAGCTTTCGAAACGATCGTGGAAACCGCGAAATCGGAAGGCATTGATTATAGAGAAATTATGGAAAGAGTGAACGCAGGAAATACTTGCACTGCGTGCAAATCCTATCTTATTGAGTACTGTGAATCCAGACTCGACCTCCTCCAGACCGCTTAAACAACTAATCACAGATTCTCTTTTTCAAGAGGTGTTGGAAAAAGCCGACGCCTCTCCCCGCAGAAGGGCCAATCACAATTTTCACGAACTCTCAGAAGTCTATCAAAGATTTCTAAACGTCCTTACCAAAAACACTTACATTCAGGCTCATAGACATAAGTCTCCCCCGAAACCCGAAACCTTTCTTGTATTACGGGGAAGTTTGGGATTTATTCTTTTTAACGACGACGGATCTCTCCTCGAAACCCATCGACTGAGCGCGGAAGGACCGTCCTACGGGATCGATGTCGCGCCGGGAGTTTATCATACTCTCGTTTGTCTTTCAGAGAATGCGATTTGTTTTGAAGGGAAATCGGGTCCTTACAACCCTTCTACCGACAAGGATTTTGCGGCTTGGGCTCCCGCAGAAGGAGAGTCCGGGTGGGAGAAATATTTGGAGAATTTAAGAACCCTCTTTTAGAGACTTTTGTTTTTTTACCAAGGGCATTTTTTTACTTTCTTATCTCGGAATTGAAGTTTCAATTTTGAAAACTGAAATCTTCGGATTTAGACGTCCAAACAAACGTTATGAGTTATCCAGTAAAATACGGACATTACAATCTGATACCGGATTCTCTTCCCCCCGAAAGCGAATTCTCACTGAAATTGAGACCTATGGATCTGCGGGTTCAATGGAAACGTTGCTCTTTGACCGCCGATTATATTTCCAATTTTTGCTCTTTTCCAGAACAATTGGATCCGGATTCCGCCAATACAATCTCCATTGTGTTAAACGAACTCATTGAAAACGCGGCGAAATTTTCCAAAGATAGAAAGGGGGAAATTCTTTTAGATCTGAAATACTATTCCGAAATTCTAAAAATCGAAATCAAAAATTCAACGGACGAAATTTCAAAAAATAAATTGGAGAATTCTATTTCTTCTTTGATCAATCGAAACTCCGATGAAATTTATCTGAGCAAATTGAAAGAATCCTCTTCACAAGAGGTGAACTCCGGAATCGGGCTTTTACTTTTATCCAAAGATTTTCCGGTTCGTTTGGGATTCTTAATCAACGACGTTTCTTTTGGAACGTATGAAATTACGGTAAGGGCTTATTTGGATCTAAACGAGGTGGAAAGAATTAAAAGGAAAGCCCTCACTTCTTGATTTATTTATTCTAAACTTGTTTTGATTTCGGAGCGGAGTTTTTTTAAATTTTCCAAAAATTTAATCTGCCAATATCGGTCTTTATTTCCTCGAATCTCGATATTGCCGATATTCTTTTTGTTATATCCCGCGACAAATCTTGAAATGCTTGCGATACCTGCGCTGTTTAAAAAATCCAAATTTTTTATATCTATGATCGCTTTTCCGCGGCCCGCGCTTTCCAGAATCGTTTCGATTAGAGATATGATCGGTTCATATTCTTCGACATTGAGCAAACGTAGTGTTCCGGAGATCTTAATTCTTCCCCGATTCTTTTCCGTTTCGACGGAATAGTCTTCTTTCGATATTTCCATTTCTTTTTACTTACTTAAAAGAATATTCGTTCTTTCAAAAGATCATATCCCAACTTTTTAGAAATTCGGAAGGCATTTCTTTGATTTAAAAAAAAAGACAAAATCCGATCCACCTTTCATCCAAGCTTGTTAGAAAAATAATTTTTCGCAGAGTTTTCTTATTTTTTCCGTATTCCAAAGTCTCTTTTTTGGAAACTGGACGATTTTTCCTTTTTGGGTTTCATTCCATCTTTCGTTTTGCACAACTTCCCCTATTTTTTGATTATGTCGTTTTCCCAAGTCGTTCTCTTTCTTCCCCATTGATAGTACTTTCGGTCTCGGGAAAGCCGATCTTCAGAAACTCCCTTGAAAAAACAAAAAGAAGTTTAGGAATTCTTGTCCGTTTTTTTGGCCGTTCATTCAAGGTGAATTCCCGATATTCCGACCCAAATCCTTTGAAGCCGAAAAATCGAGAATTCAAAAGTATTCTGCAACTTCTTAACATTTTTTAGAAGTTTCGTTATGAAAACCTGTTGCCACATTCCTTCCCCTAAGGAGACTATATGAGATTGCGGGAAATTTCCCGATCTATTATAATATAAAAAAATACGCCTGGAAAGAAGCTCTTATGCCTGACTTTGATTCGATTGATCTTATGAATTTTGCAGTCTACGGGAACGAACACGATCCCGAATGGGCCGATATTAGAAATTATATCAAGTCCAGCGCCTCGGCTCAGAAAGAGCTGGAAGAATTAAGACGTTCCGTTCCGCAGAGCGCCAGAAAAAGAAGGGATTCGATTCGGCCTCAAGACTTAGGCGGTGATCGATCTTATGGAAGAGAATCCGCCTCCGATCCGAGAAATACAAATTCTCCGGAGGAAAAAAAGAAATGGTGGTCTATTTTTACGGGGGAATAAAATGACTTCCCTCATTGTATAGAACGAGGGAGAAGATCATGGAAAAGGAAGCGCAGACATATTTAAGACTCAAGCAGTTTGTGGCTCCTTTTTTGGGTTTCGCCGTTAACATAAACGCGTATGGAACGGAAAACATAGTCCAAGAAGGAAAAGTGATTCTTGTAAGCAATCACAGATCGGACATGGATCCTTTTATTCTTTCTTATACGTTTCCACGTTATATTTCTTGGATCGCCGCGGATTATACCTTTCGAATTCCTATTTTCAAAGACTTAGCAAAACTCGCCGGCGGAATTCCGATGGCAATCGACGGCAAAATTTCGATGGCGAGCATCAAGATGGTGCAGCAGGTTTTTAAAAGAGACGGCGTACTCGGAATTTTTCCGGAAGGCCACGATTATATGGTTAAGAACGATTTTTCAGGCCCGATGGTAAAATTCCACGACGGCTTCGCGGCGTTCTCGATTCGAAATAAGGTCGATATTCTTCCGTCCGTAATCGTGCCAATCGAAGAAAGTTATTCGGATATTCCAATTCCGTCTCTCGTTCGTTCTTTTATGGGAATGCCCAAAGAAGTCTGCGATATCAAAAGAAGATCGATTTACAAAAAAGTAAAAGTACTCTACGGCCCGAAAATCGATCACAGACCTTATCTGGAAGGAAAACTGGAAGACAATCTCAAAAAACTTTCGACCGAAGTCCGCCTCAGAATGGAAGCACTTCAAAAAGCGGACGTCGCTTAATTAAGAAATTTAGAATATTCTAAATTTCTACTTCTCCTGAAAAGATTTCGCGAGCCGGACCTGTCATCAGAACATGACCTGATTCTTGCCATTGAATTCGAAGAGTTCCGCCCCTAAGGTCGATTTTCACGTCTTTACCGGATCTCTCCGTCAAGTTGCCCGCAACCATTACTGCGCAGGCCCCCGTTCCGCAAGCCAATGTTTCCCCCGCTCCCCGTTCCCAGGTTCTTTGATAAAGATGATCTTTGCCTCTTACGGTAACAAATTCTACGTTTACCCTTTTCGGAAAGAAAGAATGGTTTTCGATCAAGGGACCGATTTCTCTCACGGGAAACTGATCGGAATCGTCGACGAAGATCACACAGTGAGGGTTTCCCATGCTCACTGCGGTAAAATTTAAACTCTTACCGGCGATTTCCAAGGCCTGATCGATAATGGTTTCTTCGTTCTTCCAGAGGACCGGGATTTTGGAAGGAATTAAAATCGGTTTTCCCATATCCACGCTTACCAGATCCACTTTATTTCCGGCTCCGATCTTCAGGTCCACTTCTAAGATGCCGGCCCCGGTTTCGATCTTCGGATTTTTAGAATTTGTCAAACCGTGATCGTAGATATATTTCGCAACGCAACGGATTCCATTCCCGCACATCTCGGAAGAACTTCCGTCCGAGTTGTACATATCCATCATAAAATCGCCCTGTTTGGAATTCCGGATAAAAATAACTCCGTCGCTTCCGATTCCAAAATTGCGATCGGAAAGTTTCTGAATTTGTTCCGGTGAGAGACGAACGTCCGTTTGAGTGGCGTCGATATAAACGTAATCGTTACCGATTCCTTCCATTTTCGTAAATTTAAGCGCGGTCACGGGAACTCCTGGTGATAAACTGAATTCTATCTTTTTTTTAGACTCTTCTCGGGGGAATTCAAAAACAAGAAAAAGGACTCTACTTTTTTCTGGCTTTTCAGGCTTCACCCGGAGACATTGAAAATCCGGTCATCGGCCTGGGGGCTTCTTTGAATCAAACCTGTTATCTTTGCTCGAGCACTCAAAATTTCACCGTATTTGTCGAGAATAGAATCGATATCGTCCGCTGCTCGAACTGCGGACATGTATTCTCCACATACGAACAAGAAGAACACTATGAAGGCTACTGGGACGATGATTCTTCTTACGATCTCGGATGGTGGGACAACGCTCACAGGGAAATTTATCAGGACTTTATCGATGAATTCTTAAAAGCTCCGACGGGAAAAATTTTAGACGTCGGCTGCGGACTTGGATTTTTTGTGAAACGAATTGGCGACCAAAAACCGGGTTGGGAAGCGATCGGATACGAGATTTCGGAAAAAGCGGTTCAGTTTGCGAAAGAAAAAAACGGACTCAAAAACGTTTTCCCTGGAATCGTTCAAAACTCAGGAATCGCCAAAGGTTCTTTGGATATCATCACACTCTGGGACGTTATAGAACACATCCCGAAACCTCACAGTTTATTAGAATATTTGCATTCTCTTTTAAAACCGGGTGGAATTCTTTTTTTGCAAACCCCGAACTTTCCGGTTCAGTTGTTTAAGGCTCGTCTGAAAGTTCTGCTGAAAGGAATGAAACCTAACGGACATTATCTCGAAGCGAAAGATCATATCAACGATTACACTGAAAGAACGATGAAAATGCTTTCCAGTCAAACAGGCTTTAAAGACTGCAAATTTACGATCCTAAAACCGATTGCCTCCGTTTCCGGAAGTCGAGGCGGGAACCTCGGTACTCTTTTTAAAAAGACTTACTATTATGCGACGAAGATGATCTGGTTTCTCAGTCTTAAAACTTTGAATCTCAATAATACGTTATTCGCCATTTTAAAGAAATAATTTCAGAGCGATACGAAGATCGTTCGTTTCTAAATAAGAATACTCGTTCTTTTTGGGAACTTCGGTAAGAACGATTTTTCTTTCTTCCAGCTTATTTTGTTTTTTGGAAAACACGGATTTCAAATGAATCGCTGGAATTCCGTAACGCAAAGCGCCCTCCACGTCATCCTTTAAAGAATCTCCGATCATAGAGACAGGAGTTTCCCCTTTTACGAGTTCCATCGCTTTCAAAAAAAATCGTTCGGAAGGTTTTTCCATACCGACTTCTTCCGAACTCAGAACGTCATATCTTAACTTCTTAGGAAGTAAAACGTTCATTTTGATCAACTGAGTTCTGAGGTTTTCGTTCGTGCAAAATAGAATCTTTTGTTTTTGGGATATCTGTCCTAAAAGAGAAAATGTTTCCTTATATTCTTTCTCGTATTTTTTTTTGAAAACTTGGATTCCCTTTTGAAAAAAAAGGAAATAATCTTTTTCCAATTTTAGAATCCACTTCGGATTCAAATTTCCCCATTTCTTAAGACATATCTTTTTAAAATAAATCAAACGAAGACGATTTGCCGGAGAATCCGAAAGCTCGAGTTTCGTTTCTTTGCGAGCAACCTCGTATAATTGTGCGAACTCTTTTGTCGAAACGAAACCGTATTCTTTCGCTCTCTTGAAAAGTTCCTGAATGGAAAACTCATATATCGAGACGGAATCGAAAAGTGTATTATCAAAATCTAAAAAAAGAGCCATTCCTTGCAAAAGAATCTTTCCGACACCGAAGGCAATTCTTTTCCTTCATTTTTCCTTGCGCTAAATTAGATTCCCTTTAATCTTCCAATCGAGCATGACCGAAAAGCAAGAACTCATTTCACGAAGATCCTTTCTTACGATTTTGGGGATTTGTATTTCCGCGGTGATCGGCGGATTTTCTTTTTTAAAGTTCAGACATAGAATCTCCGGAAAAATCATAGGCCCGGATCGAGAGATTGGACATAGAATTCGCGAGAACTTAAAGCACGAACTCGGCTCGAATAAAAATCGAAACGTTTCGGAAAAAGTTAAAGTTTTGATTCTTGGAAGCGGAATCTCCGGATTGAGTTCCGGTTATTATCTTCATAAATCAGGGTTTGCCGATTTTAAAATTTTGGAATTGGAGGAGGAAGCCGGAGGCAATTCTAGATCCGGTAAGAATTCAATCGGAGCCTTTCCCTGGGGCGCCCATTATCTTCCACAACCGGGAGAAGAAGCCGTTCTCGTTCGCAAATTTTTAGAGGAAAGCGAAGTTATCGTCGGTCGTGACAATCGAGGCAAACCCGTTTACGACGAACGTTATCTCTGCTTCGATCCGGAGGAAAGAATCTTCTATCAAGGAAGATGGAACGAAGGCCTTTTCCCCGGCGGAAACACCGAATCAAACGCCGGTTTAGAAGAACGTAAATTTAAGGAATGGATACGAAAGTGGAGAATCAAACGAGGCAGCGACGGTAAAAAAGCGTTTACGATTCCCATCGATCTTTCATCTCGAGATCCGGAAATTCTAAAATTAGACAGAATTAACTTTTTTGAATATATTAAGGAACAAGGATTTCGAACCAAGGAACTTTTTTGGTTTTTGGATTATTCAGTTCGAGACGATTTTGGGGGTTCGATAGATACGATTTCAGCTTGGATAGGGCTCCATTATTTTTGTTCCCGACCGGTAGACGAAAGCGGAGAAGACTTAACTCTGCTTACATGGCCTCAGGGGAACGGCTTTCTGGTCGATAAACTCCGAACTCCGATCTCTTCCAAAATTCAAACTGGAACTCTCGTCGAAAAAGTCCTTCCTTCCGATTCGAAAGAATCTCGATTTACGGTTCAGGTTTATTCGATCGAAACAAAGGAACAGAAAGTCATTCATTGCGATTCGATCGTCTACGCGCTTCCATCCTTCACGCGTAAATATATTCTCGGTGAAAAATCGGACGTCACAAAAGGACTTACGTATTCTCCTTGGTTGGTCGCCAATCTTTCCGTCGACCGGATTCCGACCGGAAAAGGAATCCCACCCTGTTGGGATAACGTGATCTACCAAAGCCCTTCTCTGGGTTATATCGTTTCCACGCATCAGGATCTGCGCGCAGGAAGAGAAGAATCAGTCCTTACCTATTATCGGGCGTTCGGCGAGAAGGATACGGTTTCTATTCGAAAGAAGATGATGAGAACTTCCTGGTCCGAATGGAAAGATTCTATCCTATTCGATTTAAAAAAGGCGCATCCCGACATTGAAAAAAGGATTCAAAATATCGACGTCATGACCTACGCGCACGCGATGATTCGACCCGTGCCCGGTTTGATCTGGGGAGGACAACGGGAAGCTCTTGCGATTTCTTATCCTAATCTTCACTTCGCTCATTCAGACTTGAGCGGAATTTCCATTTTTGAAGAAGCGTTGATTCGCGGAAATCACGCCGCTATGAAGATTTTAGGAGAACAAAGATTGTGAAATCTAAGGGCTGGATCTTCAACCCGGTTTTAGACATGTCGTTTATCATTCTTCCGGGGATTCTTTCCGTATTCTTTTTAATCATTTTAAAAGAATGGAATATACTTCCCACTGAAATCAATCCTTGGATTTGGTTTTGTACGGTTCTCCTAATCGACGTGGCTCACGTTTATTCCACTTTGTTTCGATCCTATTTCAACGAAGAAGAATGGAGGGAGAAAAAAACTCTTCTGATAACCGTTCCTATCGTTTGTTTTTTATTCTCCGTCTTTCTCTATTCTTTCGGTTCGATTTGGTTTTGGAGAATTATGGCTTACGTCGCGGTCTTTCATTTTATCCGGCAGCAATTCGGCTTTTTAGCCCTTTACCGAATGAAGAGCGATCCGATTCAAATTCCGTTTATTCTTGATAAGATTACGATTTATTCAACGGGAGGAATTCCGATTCTTTATTGGCATCTCACGGATCAAAAAAGGGAATTCTCCTGGTTTATGGACGGTGACTTTTGGACGTATCCGATTCCGAGCATCGCAACCGCCTTACTCTGGTTACAGCAAATTTGGTTAAGTTTGTATTTAGTGATTCATATCTATTACTTTATTAGATATAAGTCCCTTCCTTTAGGAAAGATTCTACTCGTTGTCAATACATGGTTTGTTTGGTATTTTGGAATCGTGTATTTTAATTCCGATTTTTCTTTTACGATCACTAACGTAATCAATCACGGTATTCCTTATATTTTTCTGCTCTTCTATTATGTGATCCAAAATCCGAGCGAAATGAAATGGGAAATTTTTAGATCCAAGTCTTGGATTACGATTCTCGTTTGTTTTTTAGGAATTTTATTTTTATTCTCTTTTGCGGAGGAATGGGCTTGGGACAGTTTTATTTGGAAAGATCATTTTCAAATCTTTCAAAACGCGAGCTTTTATTCCGTTGAACTTCCTGAATTCGTGACCGCTCTTTTGGCATCCGCGCTCTTTTTACCGCAATTTACCCATTATATTCTCGACGCTTTTATTTGGAAGATTGGAAAACCGAATCCTCGGTTGTTTCACTTTTTTGAAATCGGTGAAAAATAACTAAAACGAACTTTCCATTGAAATTCTATCACATTCAGATCGGGTTTTCGTTTTTAAATAGACAATCCAGGTTTTCCTTCCATAATGACGAAAAAGTTTAAACAGGAATTGATCCATGATTATCGTTGAAGGAATCGACTATTTCTTAATACCTGCGGAGAATCCGGAAGCCTCTGCGAAGTTTTATTCTGATATATTCGATTTTGAATCGGTAGATGAGAAATCGGGCGAATACGTTGTAATGGGACTCGATTCGATCAATATTAAACTTCAGAAGATTTCCGGTTTTAAAAACTCTCTTGGAGAGAGCAAAATTCCAGTTTTAAGTTTCGTTTTAGATGTGGATGATTTTACGGAAGCAATCGCGGAATTGGAAGAGAACAAAATCTCCATCGTTCGCGGTCCGGAAACGAATAGCGCCGGAGAATTCCTCCACTTCCTCGATCCATCCGGAAACGTTTTAGAAATCAGTTATAAAGATTAATTTTTTCTAAAAATATCCGCGCACAAAAAAGCCTCTCTTTGAGAGGCTTTTTTATTCTCTAAGGATCAGAACCGTTTTCTCCCGGTTCAGCCTACCTTATCGATGAAAGTACCCTTTACCTTGTAGAAATCCCCGTTTTGACCAGCTTCGACTGCAAAAGCCCTCTTATCTGAAACGTTAGCCTGCTTATTTTCATACGGCTCGACGCGAACCATCCCTTCTTCTTTCGGGATTTTTCTTGTATCTCTGACTCCTTTTTCTGGAAGTCCAAGCTGAACTGAGGAAACTACCTTCATGATACAACTCCTATTCGAACTTTAGCAGATCTCGAAAAAAAACCAAACATTTTTTATTGGAAGCTGATTTTACAACTTCCCTTTGCGGAAGTAATAAAATATTGAACCGCATAATTATCTGTGAAATTGATCGTTGGATTGTAAACCGGAGCGGCCAAAGTTCCATTGTCGGTCGCAACGCAACCATTGGTAAAATATTTCACGGCGACTAAATTATCGCATTCTAACGTAAGAATTGTGCCTCCGGTTTCTCGAAGATTGGAGCGAAAAGCCTTTGTCCCGAAATCAGCCGTAAATTTAACGGTAGAAGAATCCGGATAGTTTACCGCGGTTTCATCTCCGTATATATTTCCATAGGCCTTATAACAATCTATGTAAAATCTACGGGCGGAACAGTTGTAACCATCCGTCCCGTAAACGGTATCACAAGCGCCATCCGCTTTTGAAACCGTTACAAAACCGGCCTTGGCTCCGGCGGGAACGGTCGTAATGATTTCAGTGGTTGTAATCGAAAAAATCGTTCCTACGAGATCGTTGAATTTCACGATCGTATCGGTGGAGTTCGGAGTGAAATTCCTGCCGGTGATCGTAATTTGAGTTCCTGTATAAGCTACGTCGGTTGATTGAGGAGGAGAACCGGCGGGCGGATCGATGGAAGTAATGACTGGGCTTCCGATTCCTAAGCCGGCAAATAATTCGTTATTGGATTTACTTTCCTTACAATGAGCGAACGAAAGAAAAAAAAGGATCAGAAAAAATTTTGTCGATTTATGTAGCATAACCTTACTTGGCTTGAAAATTTTACGACGGGCACCTAGTTTATCGGAACAAAAAGGTTTCGGCAAGAATTATTCTGCCTGAAAAATGGTGCCTGAAATGAGCGAATCCCCCACTGTCATCTACTCTACGGAAAAAGAAATCGCGGTCTTACTTCTCAATCGACCGGAAAAACGAAATGCAATCAGCAAAGAGCTTTTGACGACTCTTCACGACTCGATCCTAAAAGCAAAGGAGAATCCGTCGATACGAGCTTTGGTATTGGGAGGAATCGGGCCTTCTTTTTGTGCCGGTGCGGATCTCAAAGAAAGAGTCGGTATGTCTCCGAAGGAAGTGACCCAATTCTTAGAGGGATTGAAAAACTGTTTTTTGGAACTTGAGAATTTTCCTTATCCGACCGTCGCAGCTCTTGACGGAGACGCTTTCGGAGGCGGACTTGAACTCGCACTTTGTTGCGACTTTATTCTACTCAAAAACGATATCCGCATCGGTCTGACGGAAACTCGTTTAGGAATTATTCCCGGAGGAGGAGGAACACAAAGACTTCCCCGAAGAATCGGAATTTCAAAAGCCAAAGAAATGATTTTTACCGGAAAGACGATCGACGCAGAGACTGCGCTGAATTATGGACTGGCAAATTCTATCTGGCATGATTCTTCTCTTCCCGCCGCGAAAATGTTAGCCGAGGAAATCGCTTCTCATTCTGCTCCTATCGCTCTTCAGCTTGCAAAGAAAGCAATTACGGAAGGTTATGGTCAAGATATACAAACGGCTCTCAAGACTGAAAGTAAATACTATAACGAGACCTTAAAGACAGAAGACCGGGTGGAAGCGCTCAAAGCGTTTCAAGAAAAACGAAAACCGATCTTCAAAGGAAAATAAATGATTCTCACAGGACAAGAAATTCAGAAACGCATCGGCAAAGACATAGTTATCACTCCTTATTCTGAAAAACTTCTCAATCCAAATTCTTACAATCTAAGACTTCACGAAGAACTTTTGGTTTATACTGAACTTCCTTTGGATATGAAAAAGCCTAACCCTGCGGAAAAGATTATCATTCCCGAATCCGGTCTCTTATTAAAACCGGGAGTTTTGTATTTAGGAAGAACCTTAGAATTTACGGAGACGCATAACTTAGTACCGATGCTCGAAGGACGTTCTTCGATCGGTCGTCTGGGAATGTTAGTTCACGTAACTGCGGGATTCGGAGACGTAGGTTTTAAAGGATTTTGGACCCTTGAAATTTCCGTGATCCAACCTTTGATCGTTTATCCCGGTGTGGAAGTTTGTCAAATTTTCTATCATACTGTGGAAGGACAAATAACGGAGTATTCTTCCGGTAAATATCAGGCTAATCAAGGTATTCAACCTTCGATGTTATACAAAGATTTCGAGAAATAGAATTCTTTTCTTTTTTGTTGACTTTATCCGTTATCACTCCAGAATTTTGACCTCAAAACACTTTTTTGGAGAATGGAATGACCAGATTTAGATCTATCGCAATTTTTCTTGCTTTTGCATTTCTTTCTGCGCCTGTATTTGCAGGTGAAGAAGATGCAATCCTTGGAAAATGGTGGAATAAAGAAAAAGACGCTCAAGTGGACGTTCACAAATGCGGAGCTAAGATTTGCGGAAAAATCGTTTGGCTGAAAGAACCTCTTTATCCTGCAGGAAGCACCGAGGGAACTCCGGGGACTCCAAAATTGGACAATAACAATAAAGACGAAAGTCTTCGTTCTCGTCCGACGCTTGGTCTCGTTTTTCTTACCGGATTCTCTTATGAAGGAGAACAAGTATGGACCGGCGGTAGAGTTTACGATCCGAAAGGCGGCAAAACTTACGACGGAAGACTTACTTTAAGAAATGCTGATACTTTAGATCTCAAAGGCGGCTACAAAGTCGGTTTCATGATGATCGGTAAAGAATCTACTTGGACAAGAGTAAAATAAAAACAAAAGTTTACGGTTTCTAAATCTTAGAAACCGTTCGATCCTTTTTGCAATCAAATCTCTCCGGATAAAACGGGGAGATTTCTCTCCCGCTCCGCCGTTTTTTCTCAAACATGATTCTCAATCTTCTTTAGAATTTTCTTTGCACTCTCGTTTTGAGGATCCAAAATCAAAGCCTTGTCTGCGAATTCCTTTGCTTCGGTATATTTTTGCTGCAATCGATATAAATCGGAGAGGTTCACTAAGTTATTCGCGTTGTCAGGTTGTTTAGATGCCACTTTCTCCGAGGCGGTGATCGCTTCTGAAAATCTTCCTAACTTCTTATTAGCGACGGAAAGATAGTACCAATATTCGCTCAATTCGGGATCCAGTTCCAAATACTTTCCGAGAATCTCAACCGCCTTAACATAGTCTTTATCCTTAAAACTCAGAAGCGCCAAAAGTTTAATCACTTTGGAATCTTCGGGAGTTTTAGAATAAAGATCCACAAGTTCGTCGATCGCTTCTTTCATATTTCCGTCTTTATATAATTGACGCGCGTGAGAATAGGATATGCTCCAATCCGGAATCTCGTCAAACGCCGACTTCGTTTCCGTTTTATCGGAATCGTACAAATCAACTTTCGATTCTTCCTCGGTACGAATCCCATATTCGATTCTTAATAGGGAAAGGTCGTCGGTGATTTCGCCGTTCTTATAGATTAGATGTTCGATCAGATCGATGTCGCCTTTACCGGCTTCCACACTTTTTAAGAATAAGGTCTCATCCTCGTTAATGGATCTTGTATCTTTATCCGGAGTTAGATCCAGGTCGTCCTTACCGTCGGAGCCAAGAATCAAAACATCGCCTTCTCTTAAGGTCGTAGTAAATACTTTGAAAGGATATTCGGATTCCAATCCTATCTTTCGGAGGTTTAACGTGGTGTCTAGGAATGTTGCTCGTTCGTCTCGATACAATACCGTAAACGGGTGTTCGGCGTTAAAGTAGTAGGCTTTACCGGATTCTTCTTCGATTAAGAATACCGTTGCGGATATCACCATACTTCCGTTAAAGGATTTGAAGACCGCGTTGACTTCCTCATACGTTTCGGTTAACCATTGTTCCGGAGAAATGTCCAAGATTCGATTATTTGCCGCCGAGCGTGCAAGAATGGAATTGATTACGACTCCCATAACAAGCGAGCCTCCGGCGCCCTGCATGGATTTACCCATCGCATCTCCGTTCATCGCGAAGATATAACGTTTGAAGTTGGAAGGGACTCCTAAACGCAAATTACCGGTCACGCAGATATCGCCGCCGAGGTCCGCGCGTTTTCCCTTAAACTCGAATTGCTTTTTTTGTCTTAGCAAAAAATGCGTCGAAACTTTGGGAGATTTACTCGCATTGTAGTTGAGAGGTTTTGCAAGAAGAGAAGTCAAAAAATAATCCCCGTCCTGCTGAATCTTAAGTCTTTGAAACTCGTCGATCTTCTCCGAAAGTTCCTCCGTTCTCTGACTAACTTTGAGAGCTAGATGTTCCGCGTAGTCTTGGAGTTCTTTCCTCGCGTCTCGAATCGACGTCACCATATTGTTAAAGGAATCGGCTAAGAATCCAATCTCATCCTTCACTCGAATCGGAACCTGAACTTCCAAACTTCCGTCGTTTACCTTTTCAACCCCGCTCAACAAGTCATTTAGAGGTGAAACAAGACTTCCTCTAAAAAACAAAGGAAAAAGAAGAATGATCACAACGATAACAACGCCTAAGACTATGATCTGTTTTAGCGCGGTCGGATGCATAAATTGGCGATATGCCCGATAAGAAAATCCTACCTCACTCACCCGATCGTTCTGAGAATCGTATTTAATAAATCCAATGTAATGATTGCTGTGATCGCCAACGTCCTTTTTACGATAATATCTCGTAAGCGAAGGGACAAAAGGACGAAAGTAATTGAGGACTTCTTCCTTAAGTTTAGCGGGGGTCACCGTTTTTCCGTCCCATTTACAAAAGTTCCAGCGATATTCCAAAGAAATTCGAAACATCTTAACTTCTTTAGCGCCATCCAGATAACTTCGTCCCTTTGCGCAAAAATCCTCTGGAAAGATATTATCCAATTTATTCGAAGCGACAAATACATACAAACCCAGTCTGGATAATTCCTTATTAAGCGACGCTTTGAGTGCGGCGCCTTCCACGTCAGGATGTTCTTTTAGAAAGTTTACTATGGAATAACGATAACCGCCGAAATTCTCATGCGAACTTTCGACAAGTCGAATCACGGACTCGCGAAATCCTTCTTCTTTGAGATTAAAAATTTTTTCATACAAAAGTGTGTTCTTGAAATCGATTGTAAGCTGTTCTTCGTCCGGATGAATGTTCGGATCATACTTCGACTTATCGAAAGAATTCTTACCCTGATCCCATTTGATAATATAAGAAATGCCGTCTTCGACCGCTCCTCCTTCCAATGCGCGCTCCATGTGAATCTGACTCAGAGTGTCGTATTCGGATTCTTTGTCTTGGTTGGAAATATAAACAAGCGCCTGCATGATAATCAAGACCGTTACGAAAGTGATCCCGACGATCTTGAGCATAAAAGAAGTTTTTTCCACGGAAAAATTCAAATATAAGATAAGAATGATAAAGAACGCCGCCATAAAAAGAAGCACGATCGAAGTAAGGTAGATCGACCTTTCGATATAACCGTCTCGGCTCAACAGGTTTGCGACGACAGGAACGGTTCCTCCCACAAGGAAGGACAGCATAAATCCGAAGATGATCCATCGCGACTTCCCCTTCAAAACGGTAATCCTCCAAATCGGAATCGCAACGAAGTTGATAAAAACATAAGTAAATATGATGATCGCGATCGTTCTACTTACGTTCTCAGCGTTAAAATCCCAGTGATGCGCCGTGAAGTGATATTTAACCGGACCATTGTAAGTGGAAATGCAGAAATAACCCACAGAACCAATGGCGACGACCCAAAGTACGATCGTAGTAATCAGATTGAATTTTGGATTTTCATTCTCCGGGTAACGAGCGACAAATTGGCCGATATGAAGAATTGCCGGTAATATCAAACCGGCCGTGATCCAACGGTGATAAGCCGCAAAAGGATGATAGAGAACCGCCGCAAAAACATAACCAAATTGGAATATGCCGAGTAAGAAAGCGCCAAAGGCCAAATGTTTGGTGCTCGATACTTTCTTATCTATAAAAAGGAAAACACCCGAGATGAGCATGGAAGTTAAAAAGGATAGTAGACTTCCGAATGAATAATAGTTGAGGAGGACGTTGTTCCAGATGGATTCGGTTTCACCCATAATTTTAATAAACCTGTTTTTTAAAGATCTCTAGTGTTCGTCTTATTTGAATCTATATTTTTTTTCCAAACAAACGTTACTCTAAAGATAGGAAAGTTCTTTTCAATGATAAAATAGAAACAAATTCGAATTCGATACGCTTCTGAGTTTTTAATTTAGATATAAGCGGGATTTTTGCGGAAAGAACGCCTCTTTCTGAAACAAGCGTTCAATTTAGAGGGAAATGAAATTTTTGAAAATAGATTCTTTCTGAAAAGTTTTCCAAGAGTAAACTTCATAGGAGCCGGGTGTGACCCAACCTTTGAGAATATTGGACCAATTCTTATCACGAATCGATTTTAAGATGAGTATCACTTGTCCCGTTGTTTTTGGGGAATTTTCAAAAACTAATTTCTTTACAAACTCTCGATATCCGGCAGGACCCAATTCTTTATAAAGAATGAACTGAACTTTTAGAGCCTTATTGTAAAAAGTAGGAGTCGCAGAGGGAATTCTTTCCCTAAAATCAGGATCGATCGGAAAATCCTTTCCTCCTTGAAGACCTTCCTCCATATTCCATTCTTCCGCCATGGAAATCAGTTCCTCTTTGGAAAGTTGAAGTTTCTTTTCCTTATAAAGAACGAAGGGTAAAAAGGAAACGATCCCCTCGCTTAACCAAGCGATATCCGAAAAATAAAAATGTCCGAGTTCGTGAAAGAGAAGCGCGGGATATCCAAGCGGAGCGAGATCCGGTTCCAGAAAAATTCCTCGCTCGGGCCCAAGATCACCGGAGATATTATTGAATCCCCCCACCCTAGTTCCGTTTAAAAAAATCTGATCTTGAACGACTAAAAGAACTCTGAATTTTTCGGATGCTTTTCGACCTTCAAAAATGGAGGCGCTCGCTTCGTGAAAAGAAATTCCCGAATAGGATTCCAACGCTTTAAACAGATCGACAGTCTTACGATATGCGAACTCGTTCCATTCCTTATCCTTGGAAGAATTTCGGATCTCGAGAACCAAATCGCCTCGGGACAAAGGAATTCTTCGAATCCAGGATTTTTTCTCCGAAATTATATCGAACGAAAGTAGAATTAAAATTCCAAAGAATAGTCTACGCACGATCTCGTTCGATGAGCTTCAAAAGTCTTTCCCCGTTTTGATTTCCAGGATCGAGATGCATGATCTGATTCGCAACTTCCTCGGCTAAATCGAATTGATCCATCAAACGATAGATATCGGAAAGATTGATCAAGTTTGAAAGATTCTCGGGTTGTATTTCTTTTAGTTTTAAACTCGCATGAAGAGCTTGATCGTATTTTCCGACCTTCTTATTTGCGATCGAAAGGTAGAACCAATATTCGTGCAAGCCGGGATCGGTCTTCAGATAATTATCCAGGACTTCAATTGCCGTGGAATAATCTTTCCCTTTAAAGCTCAAAAGACCGAGAAGTTTGTTGATTTTCTGGTTCGCGGTGTCGTGAGTATAACCGGTTTTCAAAAGTTCAAGAGCTTGTTCGACTTTCCCGTTTTTATAAAGTTGTTTTGCGTCTTCATAAATGGCATCCGGATTCAGAGCGACTTCGATTCTATCTCCGCCGGTAAACATTTCGTCTAACTCGTCTTTTTTCTTTTCAAGCTGAAATTCAACTTTGAGCATCGAAAGATCGTCCGTCAACTCGCCGTATTTTCGAATTTCCACTTCGATATCTTCCAAGTTTCCCTTTCCTTTTTCCACGTTACGCAGGAAAAGATTTTCGTCTTCGTTGATCGTTCTGACGGTCTCTTCGGGGGTTAAATCGATATCGTCCCGACCGTCCGAGCCGAGAATCAAGATATCCCCTTTCTTTAATTCAAAAGTTCTAATTTGAAAATCGAATTCGGAATCCAATCCCAACTTTCTGAGTTGAAGTCCTTCCTCCAAGAAACTCGCCTTCCCGTCTCTATAAAGAACGCTGAACGGATGCTCCGCGTTAAAATAAAAACACTTTCCAGTTTCTTCTTCGATTAAGAATATCGTCGCTGAAATTACCATACTTCCGTTGAAGGATTTAAAAACGGAATGAATCTCCTGATAGACTTCGCTCAACCATTCGGTCGGAGTTTTATCCAGAATACGATTGTTAGCCGCGGAACGAGCCATGATCGAGTTCATCACAACTCCCATTACGAGCGCACCGCCGGCTCCTTGCATAGATTTACCCATGGCGTCGCCGTTCATCGCCATCGTATAACGTTTATAACTATCGGGAGTTCCCAAACGGAGATTTCCGGTAACGCAGATATCGCCGCCTAGGTCGGAATGTTTTCCTCTGAATTCGAATTGTTTCTTCTGCTTAAGAACGAATTCAGTATTTACGAGTTTGGATTTGTTGGCGTTGTAGAAAAGAGGTTTTGCCAAAAGGGACGTTAGGAAGTAATCTCCGTCCTGCTGAACTTTCAGCCTTTGAACTTCCTCCATCTTCTCCTGTACTTCTTGAGTTCTTTCTTTTACTTTTTCTTCCAGGTTTTCTGCGTAATCCTGGAGTTCCCTTCTGGCTTGTTTGATCGACGAAACCATCGAGTTAAACGAGTCTGCTAAGAATCCGATCTCGTCGCGAACCTTTACCGGAACCTGAACGTCGAGATCTCCTTTGTTTACCTTTTCCACGCCCGAAAGTAAACTGTTGAGCGGATCGACGAGACTACTCTTGAAGAACAAAGGAAATAAAACTAACACAACAAAGATAACCGCAAAAAGAATGATCGTCTGTTTTACGGAAGTCGGGTGCATAAACTCTCGATACTTCTTATAAGAGAATCCGAGTTCGACGACCTGCTTCTTCGCTGGAATGTATTTCATAAAAGCGACGTGATGGCCCAGTCCATCGAGACTTCTTCTATAGTGTCTTGTTTCCGCGGGTTTGAAATAACTGAAGTATTTTAGAATTTCGGCCTTGAGCTCTTTTCCGGAAATTTCCTTTCCCTTCCATTTGCATCCGTCCAAATTTTTTAGAATTCCGGTCTTAAAGGACTCCAACTCTTTATTTTTTTCCAAGTAAGATCTGCCTTCTTCGCAGAAGGATTCGGGACGAATTCCTTGAAGTTTGTTCGTATTTACGAATGCGTCCTTATTGAGTCGTTCCGCCTGCTTTAACAGCGCAGTCTTTAATTCTTTTGACTTTAAGGATGAATTGTCTTTTACAAACTTAAAGATCGCGTCCTTGTATCCCGAAAAATATTCAGGAGAAGAATCCAAAATGGTTTTGAGATTTTCCCTGAAGTTGTCTTCTTTGAGACCTGCAATTTCTTCGTAGATTAGAGTGTTCTGTAAATCCACTTTAACGAACGAAAGGTCCAAAGCGTATTTTGGATCATAATCGTTTGTTACCAGTTCTCCGCTCTTTTCATCATAACGTAAAATGTATTGAACGTCGTCGTTCGTACGGCCGCTTTCCAAAACTCTTTCGCTGTTAACGACATGAAGACTGTCGTACTCCGATTCTTTATCCTGACTCGAAATATATACGAGAGCCTGCATGATCAAACATATCGTAAACAAAGTGATCCCGACGATCTTCACCATGAAGGTGGTTCGTTCCGTACTGTTGTTGATAAATACGATTACTACGACTGAGAAGGCCGCTAAGAAAAAGATTACGTTGGAAGTCATATACGTAGATCTTTCCATCACACCGTCCCGACTCAAAACGTTGGCGATATTCGGATAAAAGGCGGCGATCATAAACCCGATCGCAAACAAAAAGATCGCAAATCGTTTTTTATCCTTATCTGTGACAATTCTCCAAATAGGAATTAGGATAAAAGCGATCACGCAATAAAATGCGATCATAAACGCAAGATATCGACTGGAAGCAAGCGCGTTAAAATCCCAGTGATGCGCCGTGAAGTGATAAATTTTTTCCGAGATATAAGTAAGATAGATGAAGATGCATCCCACGATAAAACTAAGTATGTGCTGACCGATCATCAGCCAGGCTCCAATCTTCTTATTGTAATTGCTCGGATAACGGATAAAAAATTGAGTAAAGTGAGTAACGGCGGGAAGAATCAAACAACCGGTGAGCCAGCGGTGATATGCGGCCACGGGATGATAGTAGAACGCCGCAAGAAAATAGCCGATCTCAAATAATCCAAGGATAAAAAAAGCGATTCCGAGATGATACGTTGCAACGGTCTTTCTTCTTAAGCTGATAAAGAAGACGGCCAGAAAAAAAGTCGTAAGTGTTACTAATAGACTTCCAAAAGAATAATAGTTGAAGAGAATCAAATCTGATCTCAGAAAATCTAATCCCATAATCTCCAGTCCGTCTTTCTAATTCTATATTTTGTTCGAAAAAGCACGGATTTAATCAAAAATCTCGAAAACGGTTTCAATAATTCATATCAAAACCAAAAATCAATAGAAAAAATAACGATTCAAAAGAGTTTTCCCTAATGGCCGTTTTTGAAAAGCTAACATCCCTTAATACCAAGATTTCCGGACATTTAAGGGAAAAACTTTGGCTGAAAATTCTCATCGGAATGGCGGCTGGAATTCTTGCGGGTACCTTACTTGGTTCCGACTTGTCTCTTATAAGCAGAGATGTCGCTCAACTTACAACGTCCTGGCTTATTATTCCCGGACTTATATTTATCAGCCTCTTGCAGATGATCATGGTCCCGTTAATCTTCTCTTCTATTATTCTCGGAATTTGTTCGGCTGAAAATCTGGAGAATGTGAAAAAACTTGGAATCAGAACCGTATTTTATTTTGTTTTAACTACCTTCGCGGCCGTCGCCATCGGAATCTCTTTAGCCCTTTGGTTGGAACCGGGGAAATCCATCCTGCCAATAAAAAATTTACAAATTTCAAAAATTCCGAATCCGATCAGCATTCCCACTTTGGATAAATATCCAGAACTGTTCATGTCGTTTTTTCCAAAGAATCCGTTCCTTTCCGTAACTCAGGGAGAAATGTTAAACGTCATCGTCTTTTCCTGTTTAATTGGAATCGCGATTCTTTCCGTCTCGAAAGAAATTTCCAAACCTATTTTAGAAATTCTAAATTCGGTCTTTCAGATCAGTATGAAAATCGTAAACTGGGCGATGGGTCTTACTCCTTTCGCAGTTTTCGGCCTTATGGCAAAAGCGATTTCATCGATTGGAGCGGAGCTTCTTCTCACACTCGGAATGTATATGAGCACGGTCTTACTCGGGCTTTTTTCCGTGTTAGTCATGTATTCGATCATTCTCATTTTAGCGGCGAGAAGAAATCCTTTTGATTTTTTTAAAAAGATAGCGAGCCTTCAGTTGCTCGCTTTTTCGACTTCTAGTTCGGCGGCGGTGATGCCCGTTTCCATTCAAACTGCGACTGAAGGTTTAGGAGTAAGAAAGAACATTGCTGAATTTATTATCCCGGTCGGCGCAACCGTTAATATGGACGGGACCGCCTTGTATCAAGCAGTCGCTTCGATTTTCTTAGCTCAATATTACGGAATTGATCTTGGCCCTACACAACTCGTCTTTCTTCTTTTTACTACGGTCGGCGCTTCCATCGGAACGCCGAGTACGCCTGGAATTGGAATCGTGATCTTGGCGACCATTCTTGCAGGTCTGGGAATCCCGACGGAAGGGATCGGAATCATTCTCGGAGTGGATCGTTTTCTAGACATGTGCAGAACAACGATCAATGTGACCGGGGATATTACCGCCTCTTGTGTGATGGATAAATTGAGCTGATTGAAATCTAAATTTTATAAACTCACCTTTTACAATATCCTTGCGAATATCACGGTTCCTTTGACCGGACTGGTTGACACTGCAATATTAGGAAATTTAGATACGCATATTTTCATGGCCGGCGCCGCGTTAGCCGGAATCCTTTTCGATTTCATTTTTTGGATGTTCGGATTTTTAAGAATGGGGACGACCGGTTTAACCGCGCAAGCCTCCGGTGAAAAAAACGAAAAGGAATCTCTGTTCATTCTAGTTCGATCCATCGGTTTCGCTTCCTTCTTTGGCGCGTCAATTCTCATCCTTTCCCCATGGATTAAAGAATTCGGATTTAGACTTCTGGAGGGAGAATCGGCCGTAAAAGCGGCCGGCGTCTCTTATTTCGACGCGCGCATTCCGGGTTCTATCGCCGTACTCTGTAATTATGTTTTTACGGGTTGGTTTTTAGGAAGAGAAAAAAGTTCTTACGTTCTTATAGCGACCGTGATCGCAAATATGATCAATATAACGTTAGACGCTTATTTCATTTTGGAATTAGGATGGGAGGCCTACGGCGCGGGTCTTGCGACGACAATCAGCCAATTCGGTATGTTATCCTTCTTTCTGATTCTACTTTTCAGAGAATGGAGAATTGATTCAAAGTTTGAATTAAGCTGGATCCGAGAAAAAGCCCTGCTTTCTCTTTCCGGATTCTCCTCTATCCTACGCTTAAACAAGGATATCTTTCTAAGGACTCTGTTTCTTATAATCACATTCAGCCTATTTCGAAACTTCAGCTCCGAAATGGGAACCGAGATCCTCGCTGCAAATTCAATTCTTCATCAGATGATTCTTGTTTGCGCTTATCTAGTGGACGGCGCGGCTTTGTCTACGGAAAGTTTGGCGGGGAATCTTTACGCGGAAAAGAAAAGAAAGAGTCTAAAAATTCTACTCGTCTTAGCCCTTTCGGTTGGTTTTCTATTTACCACGTTTTTTTTGATCTTCCTTTTTTCATTCCCGAAGATTACTTTCGGACTGATTACAAAGAGTTCGGGAGTTCTTTCCATTTTGGAGCAATATCAATTTTGGCTCGTTCCGGTTTTAGAAATCGGAACCGTCGCTTTTATTTTGGACGGTTTTTTTATAGGTCTGACCCAAGGAAGAATCCTAAGAAATTCCATGTTGCTGAGCGCGACCTTGTTCTTTCTACCGATCGCGTATTTTGGGAGAATTACGGGAAACAATCATATTCTATGGTTATCGCTCGCGATGCTTATGCTGGGAAGGGCTTGGACTCTTTCCGCAAAAGCGATACAATTCTTTCTAGCTACGCGAGAAACTTCGCTCCTTAAAAATTCCGAAAGTTAGAATCCGGAGTTTATTTTCATACGTTAGACGTCATTCAAAGCTGACTTGAATTTCCGCGGGAACGGATTTCCATTCTTCGGAATTTCTGCTTTTATAAAAAATCGGAGAAACGATATCTTCCCAATTCTCGGCGCGAAAAAGATCCAGACTTTCTTCCCCTTTTTTGAAAACGCGCGAGGATTCATCGGAACCGGGTTTAACGTTTTGGATCGGCGCCCAACCAAAACCGGGAATATAAACTTCGAGAGTTTCTTTGAACGAGACCGAATTTTTTTCCGCTCGCGATGCGGTAAATAAGGACCGGACCGGGACGCCGGAATCGACAAGATTCTTTTTTAAGGACGAAATCGTGTTTCGGAACAACCGAGCATCGAAGACCTTGTCTATGTAGTAAGCGTTTTTCGACTTTTCGATCGGTTCGCCTTTTAGGAAAGGTTTGATGTCGTCTCCGATTCGTTCTTTCTTTTCGAGGAAATCGTCGGTAACGTAGTAACGAATATTCTGAGTCCTGACTTCGAAAGAATATTCTAAGGTTTGAGTTCCCTTTTTATCGTCCACACCCAGAGTTTTTACAAAGGCCCTTCCGTTTCCGATAAAATCCTGTTTAAAGCCCGGCTCGGCCATCTTCAAATTTCGAATCCTTTGGTGTTCCGTTGTCGGAGGTTGATAAAGACCTAACGTTCCTCCTGCGATGGAAAGTTCGTTCAAAGAAAAAGTAAGTTTCACTTTTACTTGGTGAGTCGTCTCGCCCGAAGCGATAAAACGATCCGTTTCCACAAAGGAAACCCGTTTCACTTCTTTCCCGGTTCGATCGACGATGTAGATTCTGCTTCCTAAAAAAACCATTCCTCTGATTTCTTTAGAGGGAGTTTTGATGGAGCCGGTGATCGCTCCGTTATTCGGATTATATCGATAAATATTTCCGTCTGAAGAATCAGAAATCCAAAGTGAATCCCTTGCGAAAACGAGATCTTTCGGTTGAGCTCTATCCGTAAGAAAACCGCCGATGATTCTTCCGGTCGCTTTGTCTAAGATGGAAATCTTTCCATTCTCCTGATCGAGCACGTATAAGAGAGAATCCTGGCTTGCAATTCCTCCGATCTTTTCGATCGAAATGGGAATCCTCTCCGTAACTCCGCCCGTGTTCGGTTCCACTTTGAGAACGAGCTTTCTCGAAGCGATGTAGATTCTTCCTTCTCTCGGATCAAAATTAATCCCCGTGAGAAAGGGAATGTTTAAGGGAAAGGATTCCTGTCTTCCGGAAGGGTCGACTCGATACAAAGAACGCTGGGAAGAATCTATGTACCAAAAATTCGTTCCGTCATAGGTGAATCCATACGCGTTGTCCGTAAGTTTGATTTCCTGATCCTGAGCGAATATCGGAAATGAAATGATACAACCTAATAATACTAAATACCTGAAAAAACTGACTTGAGTGAAATCCATAACTCCTCTGCAAGACCGGGTCTATTTATATCAGTTCCGAGTTGGATCGGCGACGGCACAAAAATAAAAATCAGCGAGAACAAGATCAAAAGACCGCCGATTTTTCTAAATCGATCCAAAGGAACCACCGGGTCAGGGACAAACGGGTGTTCTACCTTTATGATGAAATAAATCAGAAAACCCCACAGTAACCATGAGAAATTCCAAAAACACAAAAGTAAAAAACCTATAAAAAGATAATAAATCCACTTCCGATATTTTTCACCAAAAACGGAATAAATTACGTGGCCTCCGTCCAACTGACCGAAAGGAAGTAAATTGATCGCGGTAACGAGCAATCCGACCCATCCCGCTTGAGCAAGCGGATGAATCCAAACGTCTTGAATGGCCGGATCAAAAGGTCCCAAAATCCATTGATTGACTTGGATCGTAAAAAGAGATTCTCCGAATGAAATCACTCCGGGGTTTCCCTTTAAAGATTCCATCGGAACTAGGGAAGACCAATAAATTCCGATAATATAACAAGGAACGGAAAGAATCAAACTCATCAACGGTCCCCAAATTCCGATGTCGAAGAGTTGTTTTTTGTTACGGATAGGTTCTAAGATTCGTATCACGGCACCCATGGTTCCGATCGGCGCAAACGGAATCGGAATAAAATAAGGCCAAGTCGCTTTAACGCCGTAGTGACGCGCGGCTAAAAAGTGGCCCATCTCGTGCGCCAATAAGATTGTGATCAAAGAAAGCGAATAAGGAAGTCTAAGAAGAAATAATTCTTTGATATATTGCGAAGATAAAAAGGGAATCTCAAGAAACTCGCTCTGAAAGGTCAGAGTCAAAAAAGTTAGGATAAAAAGGATCAAGTGCGTTGAAAATCTGGACTGGTTCAATCGTTATTCTTATTCTTCTTGGAAAGAATCCTCTTTACATGGTATCGCGAATTTTTAGCCTTTTACTAATCAGAGCGCGGAGAAAATCGTTTGTTTGAAAATATTAAATTTATTAAAAAGTACGACCCAGCGGCAAAATCGTATCTGGAAATCGTACTTTGTTATCCCGGTCTTCACGCTCTCTGGTTTCATAAAGTGGCTCATCTTCTTTATCGGATGAGACTCTCCTTAATCCCAAGGATGATCAATACTTTTTCCAGATTCATTACTGGAATAGACATTCATCCGGGAGCACAAATTGCAAACGGAATTATGATCGATCACGGACACGGAGTCGTGATCGGGGAAACGGCCACGATCGCAAAAGGTTGTCTGATCTATCAAGGCGTTACCTTGGGCGGAACCGGCAAAGAGTCGGGGAAACGTCATCCGTCCTTGCTTGAGAACGTCGTCGTCGGCGCCGGTGCGAAAATTTTAGGAAACATCACCGTCGGAAAGAATGTTCGAGTCGGAGCCGGATCGGTTGTAATGAGGGACGTTCCGAACGATACGACCGTGGTTGGAATTCCCGCAAAGATCGTTCGCTCTAAAATGCCGATCGGCGAAGAAGGCGAACACATGCTGGATCACAATGAAATCCCGGATCCGGTCGCAAAGGTTTTCTCCATTCTTCTTGAAAGAATAGAAACTCTGCAAAAAGAAGTTCACTCCATCGGTCGCACGGATGGAAACGGACTTAGACCGCAAGGCGGAAAAGATAACTTGGAAGAAATCCTGGATGAATTCATTCACGGCGGCGGAATTTAAGGGGACAGTTCTATAAATTGAGAGGGTTTTGAAGAATCAGTTTCTTTTGAAATCCCGGATTCTTACTGAAATCCTTTTGCCGATATTCTTTTCTATCGAATTCATTCTCATTGTATGTCTAAAATAAATTTCTGAATGACTTTTTGAGGCGCGCCTTTCTTAATTAGAAAATGAATCAGAAATTTATTTTCGTCCTACTTTCTTTCATCCTCATAACGGGAATTTCAGATTGCAACTTGCTCGTATCAAGCGAACAACAATGCGCCAAAGATATGAAAGAATATGATACTTGTTTTCCGACACTTTTACTTGTTTATCCCGGATGTGTGGATCCAAGTCTAAATACTTGCGGAGTTGCGGTCGTAGAAGTGGCAAAAGATATCTGTAGAAGCAGAATGAAAAACGATAGTTGCAGGGCTCACCGATAAAATCGACAACCCCGCGAGAATCCCGCAGGGTTGTTCCAAGGAAACAACGGATTAAAAAGAAGAATTTTACTTTTTCGGAATGAAGCAGTCGATTCCGTCAGTCTTTAATTTTGACTTCAATGAATCGGCCGCAGTCCGACTTCCGAAATCACCCAACTGAATCACAAACAATCCGTCTCTCGTGAACATGAAAGTTTTCTCTCCATATTCTTGACCGAGATTGGATTTGTAAGTTTCAGCCTTTGCTTGATCGCGAAATACGCCGACTTGAACGGTATAACCCTTCGGAGAGCCTTTAATGTATTTTCCGCCAGCAATGGGTTTGTTCGGATAATCCGTTTTTTGAGGATTCAGTTTTTCCGGTTTTCCGGTTTCATCGCCTAACAAAGCGTCTTCGTCATCTGAATTTTCCAGGTCTTCCGATTCTTCTCCCGCAGCTCCGCCGCGTTTGATCACTTTGATTCCGACTTTCGCGACTCCCGTATCTTTGAACTCAAGAGTATCAGCCGCTTTTTCAGAAAGGTCGATAATTCTATCTTTAACAAAAGGCCCTCTGTCGTTCACGCGAACTAAGACTTCCTTTTGATTTTCCAAATTTTGAACTTTGATGATGGATCCCAAAGGAAGAGTGGGATGAGCCGCAGTGAGTTTGGTTTTATCGAACTTCTCCCCGCTCGCAGTCGGTTTTCCATGGAATTTGGATCCGTACCAGGAAGACATTCCGATCTCGTCAAAATCTCCGGACGAAGAATTCGTTTTTTCAGGTGGTTGAGCCTTTGCGTATTTTTCAACGTTCAATTCTTCCTCAAAAGATCTTCTCGAAGGTTTTTGCGAAGTTGTGTTTGAACCGGATTCTCTATCCATCGGAGCGATTTCTTTTTCAAAGAAAATCTCGGAAGGGTCTCCGGACGCGCTTACGCTTCGTTTTGATTCGACCGAAGCGCAAGACGTAAAAATGATCAGGGCTACTAAGATTGCTATTTGTTTCATTGTTCCCTCGGGTCCTAGTGATTCCTTTAATAAGTCGGTCGATTTGAAAAATTTCATTACCACTTTTTCAGTCGTCCTAGGTAGAATTCGGTCCGATAATTCATTTATGACCGGGACAGATATCAGCAGAATATTCAACCAAGCGCTCACTTTGGAAAAAGAAGGCAAATTCCCGGAGGCGATTCGGCTCTACGAAAAAATCATTCAAGCACAACCCAAGTATCAGAAATCATACTTAAATCTCGGGGCTCTTCATTCGAAACAGGGAAACTCGAGAAAAGCGATCGAGGTTTATCAGCAAGCGTTGAGCGTAGGAAAGACTCCGGAACTTTACTACAACATCGGAGTCGAACTCTATCGATTGGGAGAAATCGAAACTTCCATTCGTTCCCTCAAAAAATCCCTCGAACTCGAAAAACGTTTTCTAAAATCTCACATCCTTCTCGCCTACTGTTATCGGCAATTGGAGAAAGATGAAAAAACCGAACTCTACCTTACAAACGCGATTCGAATCGATCCCGAAAATCGAATGGCCCTCACTGCGTTGGCTACTTTTCATTTTGAAAAAGAACGCTGGAAAGAATGTCTCGAAGTCGCAAACAAAGTAAACCGACTTTATCCGGGAGATTCTCGGATGCAAGTGTTGATCTCCGAAGTCCATACCAGACTGGGAAACTTCAAGCAGTCTTTTGAAATTCTAAAACAAGCGACTTCCCAGTCCAAAGGTTTTACCCGTTTTTCGGATGCGATCGAAGAATCTAAAAAAAATCCTGAAGAAGCTGCCTTCTTCGGATCTTTGGAAAAACTCACAAAAAACAAATTGGAAGAATTTCGTTCTAAATTTGAGATGAGCAAGGAGAATCCGGAAGACTTCGCTCCCCCAAGTTCCCAGGATGCACTTGATCTTTCACTCATGTATTTGTTCCATGGTGATAAAGAACGAGCTCTGAAGTATATGCTCTATGCTCAGAAACAATTGGAAGAAACCGGTGTACAGGAAGCGAGCGATCCATAGAGAGCGAGGTTGCCAAAAGCGGCGAAGCGTAAGCATTGGCGTTGGCTCCCAACAAAGTTTGGAAATTCAAACGAGGCATCATAAATGGCCTACTAAAATGTTTTGGAATTTATTCATAGTCTTAGTCATTTCCTTTTTAAGTAATTGCATTTATCCGATCCGTGAAGCGGAGATTTTGGAAACGGATATTTCTTTTTTATATTTAAACTCGACCGAATTTTCCCAAGTGGAATTGGAGAAGGTAAATTCTCTTTGGGCCGTGCGGGGATACAAAGGAAAGGGAATCACCGCCGAAGATAAAAATAATTTAGGAATTCTTTTTGCGAAGAATTCTTTCTTAGACGACGCTGAACTTTCCTGGAAAGAATGTCTAAATCTTTCCCCATCCAATCCGATCTGTTTTTCCAATCTTCTCAGAATGCACTTTCTGATCGACGAATACGATTTAGCGAAAGAGGAAATCGGCGCTTATCTCAAGACGGCAAAGAAAGATCAGATTCAACAGCTTCGAAAAATTCTCAATTCGCAAAACCGAAAAGAGGAAACCGTTCTGCTTCTCGACGTACAATCTAAAATCCCCGGCATGGAATTGATTTCCTGGGAAGAATTGAGCGTGTATTTTTTGGAAAAACAAGACTTTGAAAAGGGATACTTTTATTTGGAGAAAATTCTCCAAATAAATCCGTATCATAAAAACGCTCGAGCCTCAATGGTTCTGCTTGCGCATGATATGGAAAAATGGGACGATCTACTGATGTTCGCGATGAATCTCCATTCGACCGACGACAAAATTCCCGATCTAAGTTACTACATCGCGAAAGCATATTATGAAAAACGAAACTACTCCGAGGCAATGGAATGGATTCGTAAAACGCCCGACTCGGAAAGGGAAACCTTGCAGTTTGTGGAACTCTGGAAACGAGTTTTGTTGTCGATCAATCCCAATAACGATTTGAGTCCGATTGTTCCTTACGTTCGAAGATTGCAGAGCAAAGGACTTCAGATCCGCGAAGAAGAGATATTACCCACTTTGAATTCTTCCGGAAAAAAAACCGTGGAAGACATCAAAGTCGGACGTTAAATTTCAATGCATGTGGAGTAGTCTCCAGATCTCAATCGCTTGTCTTAGATTTTTCGGTTCGTGAGTTCGAATATATTCAACATTTTGAATGGAAAGATAGAGTTCGGCGATCACGGTAGCGATTTCCCTTTCCGAAACGTCGAGGCCGCCGAGCGCGTTTCCAAGAAAGGATTTTTTAGTAACCGATACCATCAGAG
>NZ_NPDU01000052.1 GCF_002811985.1 Leptospira adleri | reverse complement strand
GGTTTGGGGATTTTTCATCAGATATCCGATTTTATCGGTTTTTTAATTCTCTCCCTTCGATTGAACTTCGATGATCTCGTTTGCCGCCGGAAAGACTCTCGGAAATTTTCTGTGATCCATACTGATTCTCTCTTCCATTCTTAAATTCGACGAAGTCAGATTTTGAAATCAACAGAATTGAATTACAAGTTTTTTTTGAAGCTTTTTATAAAACGAAAGTTTTTGTAAACGGATAGAAAAAGGAGAAACAAGCGCCTTTCTCTCAAAATATCCATAAGAATGTTCCAATCAAGAATCGAAATAGATAAAAAGGATTAATTAAACTTCTTTAGAAAAACAAAGAGTCTATTTGAAAAATGAAACCGCCGTTGTTCCGACCTATTCTTGTCCTCGGCTAAATCCAGATTCGCACGGTCTTAAACACATTCGAAAGGGCAATCGTTTTCAAAAAAATCGCAGAATATGTTCGAGAAATTCTCCGCGAAAGGAAATCCCATCGAAAGAAAGTCTTTTTTCTTCGTTTCAAAATTTCAGATTTTATATCGAGGAAAGCCGCAAAGTTGAACACATCAATCTCTAAAAAAGAATTCGTTCAAGATTCCAAGATGCTGAGTTTGATCGAATCCAATATTTTGCCGACTTTCTTATCAAACTTTTTATTGAACACAAAAGGATTTAAGGTCTTTTCAAGAAATAAAATCATTTCGACCGCCTTCCACTGTACGATCGTTTTGTGATCTTGAATCTTACCCGAATGAAGATAAGTGGAAATACCGCGGATCGATTCGTTTTTAAAATCCCTTCTCAGTGCGAGAAATAAAGCCTGCGCTTCAGGCGTCAAAAAGTGAAACTTTTTAGAAAATAAAACTGCGTCGTGAAAATATTCGGGACGAATCACCGCGCCGTTCAATCGAAGGGAGAGAATTAAAAAACCGATAAAATCGGATATCTGATGAAAAATCCCCAAACCCGGAACGTCTTGTCCCGGATACAACCTATGTTTGTCGGTCGTCGGCGATTTCGGATGACGCGTCTGTAACCAATTGATGATCAAGTATTTTTCCTTAAAGAAGTAATCGTTGATCTCCAATCTGTATTCTTGAATACTCAAACGAAGATGAAGAAGAATCTCCTTATCCGAAATCAAAACGAGTCTTTGAAAATCCTGACCCATTCCCGAAATTTCAAGCTGGACTTTATCGTATCCTTTCTTATGGATTTCGGGGAGGATTCCGGTTATATCTAGTAATTCTAATATATTTTCACTGGTTAACGAATGGAAGAGAATTCCTTCCTGAAAAGAGGAAGTGGAGTCGTCCACTGCGGCGGTTAAGAATTCATCGTAAACAAAATCAAAAAATCTCGGATTATTATAACTTGATTTAGCCATGAAAAGAATAGGAGATTACTGAAAAACAATCCTCTTTTTTCCTGATTCCATCACGATCTTTTAGTACCTCTTTTTTTCAAGGAGAATCCCTTGGATAAAAAAGAATGATTCTAATTCTTACGAATAAACGGGCGTTGTTTTATTTAAAAATAGCCTTCAATACCTCGTTCGGCGCTTCCACTTGCGGATAATGTCCGATCTCTTTTAATTCTATGATATCCGCCCTCGGCGATAGTTCTCTGTAGCGTTCCACCAAATGAGCCCCGCTCACCGGATCGGCGATTCCATTGATCATTCGGATCGGAATCGGCGCCTCGAGAATCGCGCCGACCCATCGTTCTCGATGCAGTTTTCTTTCTTGTATATAACGGATCAAAAGATGAGCGATTTTCGTACCTCCGTCCGATGAAACTAAATTCCAAAATTGATCCAATTCTTCCTGAGAAGGTTTCGTATTCTTTCCGAAAACTGCTGAAAAACTTTTTTGAAAGGAATTACGATTCATGAGCAATGAAAGAATCCAACCGATCGGACTATGCAGAAGTTTCTGAATAAAGCGCGGACGATGTGATTCCGGAAAAATTCCTCCGTTGAGTAGAATCATTCGTCTGATTTTGATTCCCTTCTTTTTGGATTTTTTTCTTTCGATAAATCGAGCTAGAAGTTCCTGAGCGACCGTATCTCCCAAATCGTGCGCAAGAATATTGACTTCATCGATCCCTCTTTCGGCTAACAATGATTCAATGATATCAGCTTGCATGAAAATGCTATAATCGATCCGGGGTTTGGAAGAAAATCCGAAACCCAATAAATCGGAAGCGATCAGTTTGTATTTTTTTTTCAGAGGTTCCCAGATCTTTTCCCAATCGAAAGAGGAAGTCGGAAATCCGTGAATCAGAAGGAGATATTCGCCTTTACCTTCTTCTTTAAAAAATATCTTCCAATCCCGATACGAATAATAAGATCCGTTTTGTTTCCATTCTTGAAGAGTCATAAAACACCCACTTAATTTTGTTAACGACTGTTATAGATCGTTTGGATTTGCGAAGCCGAAAGCGCGGTCGGATAATAAATTCTAAGCTCGTCCATCGATCCCACAAAAAGTTGACTTGCGTCCCTTCGGAATCTTCCAATGTTAGCGTCCGAAAAATTCGGAGGTGCGATCGTCGAGGAAACGAAGTTTCCGGTTTGAACGGAAATACCGTCGAGATACAAGCTCACGTTCGGATTTGAAGAAGGATCGTAAACGCAGGCCACGTGATGCCAGCCTCCAGGAATCGAACCGATCCAAGTCACCGCTTCCGAAAAATCGGTTTCCCTCCAAGATCCCACTCGAAGTCCGGAGTTGCTCGCGGAAAAATCAAAGATCAGATTCGGATTCCCGTCGTTGTCCTGTGACTTTTCAAAAATCGTTCCGAAATTCGAAGTGTCGGGCTGAACCCATGCAGTTATTGAAATCGCCTGAGTTCCGGAAAAGTGAAAGTTCTGCGGCGTGGAATCCGGGATCGAAATATATTCGAAAGCGGGAAACGCTCCGTAACCGAGACGGATCGCATTTCCGCGAACGCCGGTGATAAAAGGAGAACCGAAATTTCCGGTAACAAATCCGCGATTGCCGTTTCCGGAAGAATCCGCAAAGGTCAGAGTTTCAAATTGAGAAAACAAAGACATCCCGGAAGGATTTCCTACGCCCGTTCCTTGCAAATTCACCGCAATCGGAGATAGACTTCCTCCCGGCTGCAAAGTAAGAATCGCCGACTTCACACCGATGGACGAACTGTTAAAATAAATTCCGGTGGTGATCGAGGCGCCGTTCGCAATTGTACCGTTAGGCGAACTCGTCAGAATAAAATCCGAAACATTCGCACCCGAAATCGTTAAAAAATTCGAAGAAGGGATATCGAAAGAACTTCCCGAAGAATTGGTGATCGTAATTACGGCGTTCGGAGACTTGAATCCGTTTAAGACGGATTGAAAGTCGAAATTGGAACCGTTTTTCACGTTGATCTGATTGATGGAAAGTCCGATCGGACCCGAAGACACCGCGGACACACGAGCCAATCCGATCAAGGAAAATTCGGGTGTGGAGGGAGAATTCAGATCATATCGGCAGAAGGTAAGAGCCGAGAGAATTGATAAGAATAAAACCGTGAGACAAATCGACTTTACCATTTTCAATTCCATAAGTTCGCATTCAATCTTAAAACGTTTCTTATCTTTCAAGACCGCGAATTCTAAATTAGAATTTAAAACCGAGATCCGAAGACTTGAATCGCAATTGGAATTTTACAAAAATGGAATGGAAAAAACAATCATTAATTATATGAATCTGATTCTTTTAAAATCTAATTTTCGTAAGAATAGAATCTTTGTTAAACGACCTGAACCGATTCTTAAATTTTAAACCTTCCGATCGGGAAGACGACGCTCGTTTTTTTATTCAGCGATCGGAAAGAATTCAGAGATTGAATCGATCGGTGATTCTTCTTAGATTTTCGGCCGAAAGTTCCAAACCTTTTGCGGAGGCGGAAATTTCCTCGGAACCCGAGGCTGTCGAGATCGTATGATCGTTGATCTGAACGATTACCTGAGTGATTTCGTGAAACGCCTGTTTTTGTTCGTCCATCGCTCGTTTTACGAATTCCGCGTCCTGCCCCACTCGATCCGCTCTTTCAGCCACTTGAAGATTGATTCCTTCCTGAGAACTCGTGACGCCGTGCAGTTTTTGCATCGCCTTTGAAACGATATCCGTGCTCAAGATGATCTCGTGAATGACTTCGGAAGACGACTGAATTCCGCTCGCACCCGAATCCAATTCTTGATTGTTTCTCATGATCATCGCGCTGATCGATTTGATGGAAGACGCCGTTTTTTCCGAGAGCTTGGAAATTTCTTCCGCGACAACGGCAAAACCTTTTCCGGCTTCTCCCGCACGGGCGGCTTCGATGGCGGCGTTCAGAGCCAAAAGGGAAGTCTGATCCGAAATATCGTTGATGATTCCGATGATAGCGGACATCTCCCCCGAAGACTTGATTATATTCTGAACCATCGTCTTCATTTGTCCGAGAGATTCTTCTCCCTTAACCGCCTGCTTGGAAATCCCTTGCGTCAATTCAAGCGCGTGATTGATCTCCGATCCGATTTCCCTGACGCTCGAAGAAAGGGCTTTTATATTATTATGAAATTCTAATATATTATTGTACTGACGATCGGTCCCCGAGGAAATATTATCCATTCCCGATGACAGTTCTTCGACCGTTGCCGACATTTCCTCGGTCGAGGCGGCGGTCGCCTGAGCGCCGGCGGCAAAAGAATCGGAGGAAGCCGTAAGCTCTTCGGACGACGCAACCAATTCTACCGAGATATTTTGTATTTCTTTGAGAGAATGTCTAAGACTTTTGATAAACGAATTCATATCTCGACTCATCGAACCGATTTCGTCATCATAAACGATCTGAATATCCGAAGTTAGATCTCCTTCAGCCATAGTCTTAAATAGTTTGCTCGCGTTTTCAAGCGGATTCAAACGTTTCTTTAAAAGGACATAGAGAAGATAAGCCGATACGGACGCGGTCAAAACTCCCGCGAATATGATAAGAATCAAAAGCCCGATCAACGCTTCTCTAACTTCCGATTTCGGCTGAATCGCTACGATGGAAATTCCCCAACGATCCAAACGGAATAACGTGGAGAATCGATCGGCGCCTCGGAAAGTAAACTCCAACACTTCTCCGGTTCTCATTTCCAGCATCTGTTTGCCGTAAGGTTCTTTCGAAACGTCAAGATTCAGGATCAATTCTTTTTTTGGATGCGCAATGATCATTCCGTCCTGATTCATTGCAGAAACATAACCTTGTTCGCCGATCTTAATTTCCTTGAGCATTTTTTCGGAAATAGAATCGAACGAAAGAGCGATCCCGAAAAGTCCGATGGCGCGGTTCCCTTCCATGATGGGAACGGAAAGCAAAGCTACCGGTTTTCCGGTTATCGGAGACTTTGTTGCCTTGGCAAGATATGACTTACCTTCCTTTGTTGCGAGGAGACTCTTTTCGATTCCCGCGCCCTCGATTTTAAAACCGATGCTCTTTCCTCCGATCCCGTCCACGATGACTTTCGCGTCGGCGTCCAATCCGCTGACAAATACGTTTTCATACACCGCAAAACGATTCATTATAGTTTTATAATATTCTGCAGCGATAGGTTTGCCGGATTTAAGAGACTGAATCGTCCTCGGATCTTCGGCGAGGGTCCAAGCTAAATTTTCGTGAGAAGTTAAAAAAGAATCAAACTCAAGACCGACGACTGCGATCACGCCTTTCATCTGACTGATATGGGTTTCCGTGATTTTTTTTCTGCCGATCCAATACGCGGTTCCGGAGACGATTCCAGTGAGCGTAAAAAGAATGGAAATTCCGGAAATCAAAAGGATAAACTTAAGGCTCGTACGACTCATGAAAGCTCCATAAAAAGTTCTTTTGTCAGCTTTTTATAATTCGGAATTCTGAAAACTGAGAATGAATTCTTTCGTCATTTTTGAATCCGTGTTTGAAGACATTCAAACAGGAAAGCAATCCGTTCTACTTACCCAACCCGTTTGAACATAGGTGGGACGGGGTATCATTCTAAACTAGAATGTTGGATTCGTAAATACGACTCTCTTTTGAATCTCTGAAAAAGAGAAAGAAATCTTCCGGAGTTCCGACCTTTCAAGGTTTTCGATGTTTTTGTGGGAAAAAAATTACGAAAAGGCGAGTAAAAAGGAAAAAATCCCTTTGGAATAGCCGATTCAAGGAAATTCAAACGAGATTTCAATCCTCGATCTCTTCCTCCGGAGTTCCGACCAATCCGGAATTCTTCGGAGAAACCGTTTGTCGGTCCAAATTCTCAAACTTAAAATTCTTCTTGATCTTACAAAGCATAGGACAAGCCAAAAAATCAAAATCTTTTCATTCAACGTTTACAAAATCTGCAAAAGTCTTTTTTTAAATTCTTTCCGATCCTTTCCTGCGGGAAGTTTTCCATGTCCCGCTTTTAGATTGTCCTTTAAATGCGAGAGTTTCGAAGTCGCAGGAATCGCACAGGTCACTGCGGTGTTGGAGAGAATGAACTTTAGAAAAGCCTGTCCGAAAGAATCGCAATCCCATTCTTTAAAGTAATCCGGAAGAATTTTTCCGCGGACTCTTCGAAAAAGTTCTCCCTCTTCGAAAGGACGATTGATCAAAACGGAAATTCCCTTCGACTCGGCAAAAGGAAGAATTCTGTCTTCGGCTTCTCGAGTAACGATCGAATAAGGAACTTGCAAAAATTCTATACTTTCCGATTTTGCAATTCTTTCCATTTCCGAAAATGCGGAAGACACATAGTGCGTTAAACCGATAAAACGGATTTTTCCTTTTTCTTTTAGAGAACGTAAGGTTTTAAGATGAGTTTGTGTATCGAGTAAATTATGAATTTGGAATAGATCGATTCGTTCCGTTTTGAATTTTTGAAACGAGGCTTCAATTTGCGATTTGCCTGCACTCTCTCCTCTGGTCCAAACCTTCGTCGCATAAAAAATTTTTTTCCTAAATTCCTCCGTCGATTCGGAAGCTAAAACTCCGACGATTTCTTCCGATCTTCCATACATAGGAGAAGAATCCACAAGGGCTCCTCCCTGATCTAAAAATTCTTTCCAGACCTCTCTCAAATTTTTGATTTCGGAAGAATCCGCGGAAATATCCATCGTCTGCCATGTTCCCAATCCGATCGCGGGAATTTGTTCACCCGTTTTTTGAATCGTTCTATACAACATACCGGAACCTTCTTTGGAAAATATTTTTTTTACAGGAAACGAAAGTCCGGCGGAAAACAAAAATGCGGCCGTCTGTTTTAGGAAATGAGCGCGTGAAATCGGCTTCATTGTTCGATCCTTTCACAAAGGATCGAACAATAAATCAAAAAAAATAAAAATCCAAGACGTCAAATACGTTTAACGGCGGATGTATTCTATTTTTCGAATCTTATTCTTTAGTATTTCCTGAATTTCTCCGTTTCTCTCGAATTGAATCGAATTTGCGGTTTGATTTAATACGTTGCCTTTTAAGACTTTTCCGTCCCGAAAGATCACCTTGGTGGAATATTTTTTATCGGAGTCGTCTTCTTCCGGTTCGATCCGTTTATTTGATAGACTATCGTCTTCCTTTTCTTTCATCACTTGAATTTCAATCCTTCGATTGAGTGCGGAAGCTCGTTCGTCCAAACTCCGAAGCATAGGTCTTTTGGATCCAAGTCCTTTGATTTCCATACGCGGAGAATCGATTCCCCTGGAGATTAAAAACATTTTTGTCGCGGAGGCTCTCTCTAAAGAAAGGGCGTCGTTTCTTTTCTGATTTCCGTTTAGATCGGTATGCCCGACGATCAATATTCTAAGTTTGGAATGTTCTTTTAGATATCTCGATAACCCTTCCAGGATGACATACGACTCGTTTAAAATCTGATCGGAGTTGGAATTAAAGTGGACTCCTTTCAGAATCATCGAACCCGACTTTTGGATGCTTGCAAAATCCAATTGGGGACGAACACATTCAATTTCTACACTTCGCGTATTGTAGATTCCACCTAAGAAAATATGTATGATAAAATCCGTAAAACTCCTAAAAATTCTAAACTTCTCGATTCCTTCCGAACATTCCGCTTTCGAATGACTTCCTTCAAAGTAACCGAGAACGTAACTTCTGGAAGTGGCGTTCACACCTTTGATCGATTCGCCGAGACGCGGAGACTTGGAGGGAATAATTATCGTTTGGTGACAATTCAGAATTAAGGAAAAGAATCCGACGTAAATTCCACGGATAAAAAGTTCGTTTCGATTTTTTTGAAATATTCTCATCGTTGTCTCAGTAACAAAAAATTTCCAAAGAACGCGGAGAATAAATTCCCAACGTCATCTGTTCGAATAGAACGTTCGTAAATGAGGAAAACTGATGGATTTCTTTGATTCCTCTTTCAGGACAAATATTCGATTCTTCGTATTCGATCTTTCTTGGAAGTAATCCCATTAGGTAATAATTTTGCTTTAAGAGAATTCGCTCCCTCTTCGTTTCGATTTTCTTTTTCTGATTTGCGATCGGTGAAACTTCCACTCTCGCGTGTTGACAAAAGGTTATCGAGACACAAAAAAATATTATGATTATATAATTTATTTTCAACACAACCCTACCCTAATCCTCACCTTTGAACACAATAAATCGTTGCGTTGGTCGCGCACGTGAGGGTTCCGGCCCCTCCCATTTCAATACCGGGAGAATTGGGATTCGCAACCCAACCGGTAACTCCACCGCTCACGCTCGTCCAGGACGCGCCCGCATTGACGCATGTTTGTCCTGATCTTGGAATCCACGTGGCACCACTCGTATCGATGCCGGTATATGCTAATCCAGGGGCCGGCGTAATTTCATTCGTTAAGGTCGCCGCGAATTGTCCGTTCGCATCTGTGGTGGATATCAATAAATTATTATTATCAATACTATAGTAATTCGCATTTGGATACAATACCCATGACGTGGTCAAACTTCTCGTTCCATCCTCAGCCATAAGGAGCGCTTTGTAACCCGCCGCGTTCCCCGGAGCCACGATCACTGCGGCACGAGCGGCGCAATTTGCGTCAGCCCCGGCAACTCCGCCTAAATTTCCGCTGGTGACAGGGGATACAAAAAGGGAACATCCGGTCGCCGCACAAGTAGTCGGTCCACCCGGAGTCGACGTATCGGATCCGCTTGAAGAATTTAAAGGACTCGGCCCTTGGGCCAATAAAAGTAAAGCAAGGGAAGAGGAAGAATCCGCATCTTTTGACTTCGGAACCGCGGCGGTTGTAAGAATCGGCCAAACCGTACAAGAAGCCAAAAGGACAACTAACGTCGAAAATACAAATCGAGAAAGTAATCCTGCATTTCTATACGGAAATAAATTGCGGGTACAATTCATACTACCCAGCAGTTAGGCGCTCATTCCTACAGCAAGGTTGATTCAACGGAATGGAACAAACGACCAATAAATAGGAATTTGTAATTGAATATTATTTATTATAAATGTAAATTAAGAAAGAATCTATCCGTCGCTGCAAAATACGCTTTCTGACTTTTGAAAACAGAAGGTTCCGAAAAAAAATTCTCTCCTTAGAACGCTCCGATTTCGAACTTTTTCTCTTCCATCGGTTCTAATTTTTGATGGAAGGTAGAGCAACGTTAAATCAAATGGAAATAAATATTTTCCATTCTTACCTTGAAAATCAATCTCTATCTTTGCACACAGTATAAAACGAGAAGTTGATCACACGTAAAAGAAGCGCCCGAATCGATTTCCTGATTTGGAGAGTTACTGACTCCGATCCAACCCGATACAAGATTTGTATTATCCGTCCAATTCAGACAATTTACCCCGGTCTTCGGAACCCAACTCGGCCCCGTCGTATTGATTCCGGTATAAACCGCATTCCCACCGGCGCCCGTGATTTCCGCGGAAAGCGGAAATTGAAATTGTCCGTTCGCGTCAGTCGTCGTAATCACCAAGTTACTATTACTTTTACTACGATATACGGTGTTCGGATAAAGAACCCAAGACGAGGTCAAGTTTCTGGTTCCATTGTCGGTCATGATCAGAGCTTTGTAACCGGCCGTATTTCCAGGAGCGTTTTGCAAAACGGCTTCGTTCGCGCAAAACGTATCTGCGCCGGCGATTCCTCCAAAGTTTCCGTTGATCCCCGAAGATAAAAGGATCGTACATCCGGAAGATCCGCAGGTAGAAGTTTGAGCGCCCGCCGTAGTGGTCGGATTTCCGGTTTCCGTTACCGGGCCAGAAGCTCCAGTCGATAAAAGCAAAAGTAGATAGGAGGAAGAATCGGAATCATCCGATTTGGAAAGAGCGGTCGCCGTCAAAATGGGCCATACGGTGCAAGAACTAACGCAAAAAAGACCGACTAACAATGAAAATGCGTATCTTGCAAAGAATCCTGTATTTCTATTCGAAAGGAAATTGCGCGTACAATTCATAATGCCCAGCCGACAGTCGCCGACTCACGCATCAAGATCGAATCCAAGAAGCAGAATGAACCGCCAAAAAATGGCAACTTGCGATCGAATGGACTTTGACCACACTCGAAAGAACTCTTCTAAAAACATTGTATTTTTATAAGAACCTGTCCCAAAACTGGGACTGGTTCTTGCAGCTCGATCTTTCCGACAAAATAAAATAAGGTTTTAGGACGCGCTGTAAGTAATTCTTTTTTGAATCCATCGATCACGTGTGTAAGTATATTTACAAAACAGAGCGCGGTCCTCAATGATTTAGATTCAAAGTTGGATCGAAATCATCCTTCGAAAAACTCGGTTTGTCAAATCACTTGATTTTTAGTCCGTATCGACCCAAGATCGACGTCGGTTTCTAAATCATTTCAGTTCAAGCTCGCTCTCAATGCGCCTCATCCCAATTGACTCCGAACTTTCCTTCCACAAGAATCGGAACGTTAAGCGGCATCGCGGTCTCCATCTGCTTTTTCATGGAAGCCTTGAATTCATCCTTTTCTTTTTTGTGAACTTCAAAGACCAATTCGTCGTGAACCTGTAATAGAAGTTTTGATTTTAATTTCTTGGATTGTATTTCTTTATGAATCGCTATCATCGCGATCTTGATCATATCCGCGCTTGTTCCCTGAATCGGGCTGTTGATCGCGATTCTTTTGGCGGCTTCTTTCGCAGATTTGTGAGTGCTGTGAATGTCCGCGACAGGGCGACGTCTTCCGGTCAAAGTCTGAACATAACCGTTTGTTTCTGCGAAGGCGATCATTTCGTCCATATAACTTTTCACGCCCGGATACTGTGTCATATAACGTTCAATGAAAGACTTAGCTTCGTCCCGGGAAATTCTAAGATTACGACTCAGGCCGTACGGAGTAACACCGTAAATCACGGAGAAGTTGACGACCTTGGCCTTGTCTCTCATCTCCGATGTGACTTCTTTTTCGGGAACACCGTAGAGCGCAGAAGCGGTTCTTCTATGAATGTCAAGACCGTGGTTGTATGCGTCGAGCATCGCAGGATCCTTGGAAACGTGGGCCATGATTCTAAGCTCGATCTGAGAATAATCCAAACTTAGAATTTCATAATCGCTGGAACCGGCGATAAACCCCTTCCTTAACAAACGACCTTCTCGATCTCGAATCGGAATGTTCTGTAAGTTCGGATCCGTAGAGGACAATCTTCCCGTGGCCGCGATCGTTTGGTTGTAACTCGTATGAATTCTTCCCGTCTTAGGATTGACCATCTTCGGAAGCGCGTCGACATACGTGGATTTGAGTTTCGTATATTTTCTGTATTCCAAAAGTTTTTCTATGATCGGATGTTCGCCGACCAATTCTTCCAAAACCTCGTGATCGGTGGAATAACCCGTCTGCGTTTTTTTTACGGTTCTCAGTTTCAATTCGTCGAAGAGAATTTTCTGAAGTTCTTTCGTAGAGGCGATGTTAAACGGAGTCCCCGCTTGTTTGTGGATTTCGCCTTCTAAGTGACGAATCTCTCGGTCGAAGTCCCGAGCGAGTTCTTCGAAATAAGGAACGTCCAATGCGATCCCGTGTTTTTCCATCTCCGCCAAAACCGGAACCAGAGGAAGTTCGATATCCCGGAGAATGGGCTCCACGCCGGAGTCTTTGATCGACTTTCGAAGGACCTGATACAAACGAAACGTAATGTCCGCGTCTTCGGCCGCGTATTCCGCGACTTGTTCCGGATCGATGTCCGTCAGTTCTTTCTTTTTCTTTCCCGTCCCGACGAGATCGTCGTATGTGATCGTATCGTAGTTGAGAAGATCTTTTGCAAGAGCGTCCATATTGTGGCGCCTTCCTTCCGGTTGAAGAACATACGAAGCCAACATCGTATCGAACTGGATATTGTTTAACACAAAACCATGATTTTCTAATACGATCAGATCATACTTTATGTTCTGTCCCACTTTTGGAACCTCGCTCGCAAGAACGGGTCCGAGGTGCTCTTTCACTTCTTCCAGAGTCAAAGATTTTTCCTGAAACAAAGAAGCCGAATTCTTAACCGAAACGTAGAATCCCGTTTTTTCCTGATTGGAAAAAGAAATCCCCAAAAGGTCGGCCATCGCCGGATTGGGGGAAGTTGTTTCCGTATCAACCGAGAGAATTCTGGATTTCAAAAGTCCTCTGCAAACTTTGGAAAGTTCTTCCACAGTCGTGATGAATTTATAATTTCCCTTTTCTCCCGTCGGAATCGGCGCGTCCTCTTTTTTCTCCGAAACGTCGGCGTCCTTTGGAACTTCCTTTCCCGCTGATTTCGCGAGGTCTTTGGAAAGAACGTTATAACCCTGCGATTTGAAATAAAGAATCGCCTGATCGGATTTGTAATCCGGAGTTTCTATATCTTTTTCGGTGATTCCCAAATCAAGATCCCGTTTGATCGTTGCGAGAGCTTTAGAAAGATACGCGTTCTCTTTTTGTTCGGAAAGTTTGGTCTTCATCGAAGGATTTTTGATCTTATCGAGATTCTTATAGATCCCGTCGAGAGTTTTGTAATCCTGAAGAAGTTTGGATGCCCCTTTGTCCCCGATGCCTTTGACTCCGGGAATGTTATCCGAAGTGTCTCCGACGATTCCCATATAATCGGGAATTTGTTTGACGTCGATTCCCAATTCTTCCTTGACCCAACCCGCGTCGATCTCGACGAATTCGGTGACTCCTTTTTTTCCGCGGAGCATCTTTATATTCTTCTTTTCTAATAGTTGATAAAGATCCTTATCACCCGAAAAAATCAGAATTTCCTTTGCGGTGGATTTGTAATTTTCACAGAGGGTTCCGATGATATCGTCGGCTTCGTGTCCGTCCATTTTGAGAACTCTAAATCCGATATTGGAGAGGGTTTCCATCACTTCTTTGATCTGAGGACGAAGATCTTCGGGCATCGGTTTTCGATTCGCCTTGTATTCTTCGAAGGTTTTTCCCCGTTCCAGTGGCCCGCCAGGATCGAAGGTCATCGCCACGTGTGTGGGCGCGTAGTCCTGAAGAAGTTTGAAAAGCATTTTAAAAAAACCGAATGTAGCTCCGCTGGGTTGTCCGGTTTTGGAATTGGTAAGATTGGAAGCGCCGAACGCGTAGTAGGCGCGAAATACGAAGGCATGTCCGTCGATGATGAGAAGACGTTTCATTCTGTTGCTCCGAAAAGTTCTTCCCCTAAGAAAGAATAGTATGCGAGCTCCGTTTTACGGATCGTGTTTTTGATGGAGAATCTTTTTACCGATTCTTTGTTGAAGGTTCCGAAGGATTTTCTGAGCTTCAAATCGTCTATAAGAATTTCATAATATTTTGAAAGAGAATCCGCGTCCCCCACTTCGGCGAGAAATGCCCCTTTCTCGTGAGTGAGCATTTCTCCGATTCCCCCTCCTTTCGTTGCGACAACCGGAAGACCGACCGCCATCGCGTCGAGGATCGAAGTGCCGAGTCCCTCCTCTTTGGAAGTGAGGGTAAAAATATCGAAAAGGGAAAGAATGTCCGGAACATCTTGTCGATAACCGGTAAAAATCACTCTATCAGAAATTCCTAATGAAGTCGTTAAGTCTTCCAATTCTTTTCTGAGTTCTCCCTCGCCAAGAATGAGAAGTTTGAAATTTTTGGAAGGATCGACCTTCGCGATCGCATGAAGAAGAGTTTTTTGATCTTTGTGATCCACGAGCGCGGCGACGTTTCCGATCACGATCGTATCTTTTTTGATGGAGAATTCTTTTTTATAACGCGTCGGGTCCGGCAATTTTTTTGTAAAAGAGAAATCGATTCCGCTGTGAACCGTAACCGTCTTTGCTGGATCGACTCCGTCCCTCAAGAGAATTTCCCGAATCTTATTGGAAACCGTGAGGAAGAGGTCGTTGCGTTTGGATTTGTATTTCCATATGGAGAATAGATTCTTCCGAATACTAAAATCAACGCGCCTGGAAACGATCAATTTCGTTGTCGGAAGTTTTGATTTTGCAAAGAGGGCGAGCGTATGCGCCTTTGCGGTGTGAGTGTGAATCAGTCGGACTTTTCTTTCTTGGACGATGGCGCGAATCGCCTTCACGGACGCAAGATCCCATTCTCCTTTCATCGCAAGCGCTTCGAACGGAAGCCCGTGGTCGGAACAACGGCTTTCCAGGGCGGATCCCGGTTTACCCAGGATGAGTTGAGGAATCTTTCTTTTTTTGAGGCCTTCCGCCAAGAGGAGAAGTTGCCTTTCCCCTCCTCTCCAGCCGGTTTCTGTATCTATATGCAAAATCACCGGCTCAGTTTCCAGTTGCGTGCTCATTTCTGCAAGGAATCCTTGAAAAAATCGCTGAACGGCGTAAATCCGTTTTGACGAAAATTATTTCAATATATTAGATTTAACTTAGAAAGGGAAGAAGAATGTGTGAACTCCTCGGCATGAGCGCGAATGTTCCAACGGACATTAGCTTTAGCCTCACGGGCCTTGTCCAGAGGGGTGGAAAAACCGGCCCTCACAAAGACGGTTGGGGAATCGCCTTCTATGAAGGAAGCGGACTTCGTGTCTTCCATGACCCGGCCCCCGGAGTAGAATCCAAAATCGCCGAGTTCGTCCGAAAACTTCCAATCAAGAGCGAAACCGTCATCAGTCATATCCGAAAGGCAAACCGGGGAAAGGTAGAATTGAAAAACACCCACCCCTTTGTCCGAGAATTCTGGGGTTCCTACTGGACTTTCGCCCACAACGGACAATTCAAAGGAATCAAAGAAGAATCCCTCGGTGATTTCAAACCGGTCGGAACTACGGACTCCGAATACGCGTTCTGCTGGCTCCTAGGAAAGCTCAAGAAGAAGTTCCCGGATCGCCCCCGAAACGAAGCGGAACTTTTCCGTGCGATCTTGAAATTTGTGACGGAACTCCGAACAAAAGGGGTCTCCAACCTTCTCTTCAGCGATTCCAAAAACCTCTACGCCTTCTGCTCGACAAAACTTTCCTGGATCACGAGAAAATCTCCCTTCGGAAAAGCGCGGCTTTTAGACGCGGATCTAACCGTGGACTTCCGAAAAGTAACAAGACCGGGCGACATAGTCACGGTCATCGCGACCCAACCTCTGACTTCCAATGAAGAATGGAATCCGTTCTCTCCCGGAGAATTTCAAGTTTGGAGAAAGGGAAGGATTGTATTCTCCAACGCATGAGAATGGATTTGTCGGAATCCCGCAGCATTCTACACTGACCGTAATTCTTAGATTCTTTGTCTAACCAAGGGTGATGTATGAAAATCCAATTTGATGCAATGGACTATCGTTCGGACGATTCTTTCGAAACTGCAAAGTATCAATTCGAAGGAAGTCTTGAAACCGGCTGGGACATTTCCAGAAACGGAAAAGAATACCTTCATCTTGGACCGGGATACAAACTTCTAAAATCCAAACTCTGCGGAGTTTGTTCCACCGATCTCTCTCGTCGTTTTCTCCCTTTTCCCTTGCCGCAAGTGATCGGACACGAGGTCATCGCGGAAGACTTGGAACAACAAAACGGAATCAAACAAAAATACGTGGTCGAGATCAACGACACTTTCGAAGCCAGAGGAGACGATCCCGTAGATGAATTCTGCGAGGAAGGAATTCCGACACATAGCCCGGAAAGAAAAGTTCTCGGAATCGACCGACTTCCGGGAGGCTTTGGTCCTTATATCTTAGCTCCGCAGAATGCGGCGATTCCGTTCACGAATATTCCGGACAAGACCGCAGTTCTTATCGAACCCTTTGCCGCTTCTTTGCAAGCCGTCATCGCGTCTCCGCCCAAAAAAGGGGACAACGTCGCCGTCTTAGGACCGAGAAGATTGGGAAGTCTCGTCATAGCCGCGTTAGCCGCTTATCGAACTTCTTCCGGAGTCGATTTTAAGATTTCAGCTATAGCAAGGCACGATCATCTTTTAAAACTTTCCCTCAATCTCGGAGCGGACGAAGCGATCGATCTCAGAAAGGAAAGTTTAGAATCCTTGAAAGAACGTTATGCGATCGTCTACGACACGACAAGTACGACTTCCGGTTTTGAAAGTGCAATCGGACTTTCCAAACGGGAATTGCATCTGAAAACCACGAACGGACAGGAAGTTTTCGGAGTCAAAAAACTCACCGAACTCGTGGTAGACGAGCTCTCCCTTTTAAAATTCAGCGATGAGAATCTGAACTTTCACTGGGAAAAGGAAAATCGTTCCAATCAAACCGTCTACGTAGCTCCGAGCGTGGGGAAAATTTCTCTTCCTTCTCATTTCAAAGTTTATTACGGAAGCATTGAAGAAGCGGAAGCGATTCTTCTTTCGAAAGATTTCCAAGGATACGTTCCGAGATTCGATCTTGGAATCGCCGGAACCGCGGAAGAAATCGATCTTCTCATACGACCCAGCGTAAAACACGAGAATTCTTTGATCCGTCCCCGAAGCGCGATCCTTTTCAAAGGAGAATCCAAAGGCAATCCTCTATTAGAATTTTTGAATTTAGGAAAGTCGATTCATACTTCCCGCTGCGGAGATTTCCACCTCGCGATCAAACTTCTTCAGGAAAATAAAAAAGTAACCGAAGCGCTGGAAAAGAATATGATCACACATTCTTATTCTCCGGAAAAACTTTCCGAGGCGTTTACGACCGCGCATACTCCCGAAGCGATCAAAGTTGTCATTACACATGCCTAATTCTTTCAAACACAGAGAATCGGAGACTTCTCTCGGGTCCGTCCTCAAAGAAGGAAAGGACGGAATTTGGGATTTGGATCTACGAAATCTTAGAATTTTTACCGGCCTCTCCATTCTTTCCAGAACTCTCGGAGAAGAAGTTTTCGAACAAGTCCAGAACGGAATCGGAGACGTAACGATCTTTTACAAAATCAATCCGAACATCAACAGCGAACTCCTGAAGATGAACATCGGATACATTCAGATCTACGCGCGCGCCGGAGTATTAAAAGACATCCTTCTTTTTAAGGAGGAATTTCAAGATCATTTAAGAACCGTCTTCGGAACGTTTCAGAGACAGGTCTGGGCGAAAAAAATTCACCCCGAGTTTTACGGAGAAGATCCGAAAACCTCCGGAATCTTTGCGCTCGTATTTCCGTTCCACCACGCAAGCCCGAACGAAAACATAGACTACCAATTCATTCTGGAAAGAGTTCCCAATCAAAAAGAACCGGGAGAATTTTTCTTTCGACTCACGGTGGAGAATTACGATCGAGCCAACATCGATCTAACCGCGGTTCCGCACGTCGTCGTGGACGATATCGGTTCTAGAATTTTTATCGCCGGAAGCACGAAGATCGCGGAAGCGATCAACAACGGGATTCTTTCCGCCGCGCAGAGAGGCGAAAAATCCTACGTGGAGGAAAACCGCTCCTTCTCGCGAGTTTTCGAACAAATCGAAAAAACTCCGCTCGGTAAATTGGATCAAATCAGCTTATTTTGGGACAAAGTTTTTTCCGAGTCCGTCGTAAAAACGGATCCGAACGAAACTCTTCCTTTATTTAAAAAGATTTTTCTAATATTAGAAGATCATGAAATTACAAAACATTTAAAAGAAGGCCATATCGTAAAGGTCCGACTCTCGGACGATACGAACGTCTTCATCGACCTTTCTCGATTGGACCGGGTTCTCAATTTCAGTTTCAACGCCAAAAGAACCACTCTGGATCTGAATCATTATCTCAAGCGGATGCCGATTTTGGAACGGATCGCGAACGGCGAAAATCACAATTTCGATCTGAGCGGATTCAACGTTTTTTTGATTCATCATATCACTTCGGAGATCGTAGCCCTGATCGAAGCGTTTCGAAGATTAGGCGCTCAAAATCTCACGGTCTCTTTTGTAAAATACGGCGGGGTCGTTCCTGCGGCGTATTTGGACGTTCTTCTGGACGTTCCCACCGATCATTTTTATATGTCCGGTCTACAACTTAAAGTCGGAGCGAAGAATAAAATCTACTATTCCATTTCGCCGCTCTACAGCGATTCCTCCAAACTCAAACCCCTCTTCGAACGATTGGAAGAAGAGAAACTCGGATTTTTCGATGCAATGAAATTACTCTCCGGTCATCTTTTTCTCGGCCTGCTACTGGATTCTTACAAGAAAAAAGAAAAAGTGATTCTGGTGGAAGACGGGGGTTACGTCGCTCCGTTTTTCAACGAATTTGCGTTAAACGGAAAAGACGTTTCCTTTCTTTGTAAGGAATATTCGCTTCAAGCCGAAGCTCCCAAAATAACCGTCGCCGAATTGATAACAAATACGTTAGTCGGCACCGTGGAACATACGAGAAACGGATACGATCGTCTCAAAAGCGTTCAGGACAAAAATAAAAAACTCTTTTTACCCGCGTTCTCCATCGCGATTTCCAATCAAAAGGTAAAAGAAGAATCGAAAGAAGTCGCGTATTCCATTTTAAATGCGATCGAAACGATATTAAACGGACAAGGTTTGATCCTTTCTTCCAGAAAAATTCTGATACTCGGAGCCAAAGGAAACATCGGAACCTTCTTATGCAAATATTTGGAATCCAGATTGCACGAAACAAACCAGGAAACGATCGAAGTCGATCTCAAGGTGGAGAAGCCGGGAAATCGAAATTATAGAACGATAGACGAAATTCCAAAGGAAGAATTTTACAACAGGGATCTCATCTTGGGAGTGATCGGAAATTCCATTCTTAAAAAAGAACATTTTGAGGATCTGATTCTCAACGGAACCAAATCGAAGGTTCTCATTTCTTCCGGATCCACAAAAACCGCCGAATACACGGATTTGATTCAGTGGATCAACGACCTTTCCTTCTCCGATGAAAAGAAGATCGGAGGTTTTCCCGCCAAGTTAGAATTCGACCGGATTTTAGATCCTCAGTCCGGAATCGATCAAGGCGGAAAGGTGACATTCTTCGTAAACAAAGACGGACAAGAAATCGAAAAAACATTCTATTTGTTAAGCGACTTGAGTCCGATTAACTTTTTATTCTACGGAGTTCCGACCGAAGGAATGGACGCGATCATCGGACAACTCGCATCCGCGGCCTTGGGAATGGCGAATCAAAATAAAAAAGGGAAAAGATTGGACCCGGGATTGTATGCGGTGGATCACGAAATCGACGCTTGGGGAAATTTAATCTAAGAATTTTTTAAGGTCCCGATCCCGCGCGCGGAATCGAACGAGGATCCGATTCAAAAATCAACAACCTCTTCCTTTGGATGAGTTCGGATTTAGAGCTTGATCTTAAAGGAAAGTCTTTCATTTTATTCTCAATGTTGAGAAAATTAATTCTTTCTTTGAGTTTTCTTCTCTTTCAATCCTGTTCCACCTTTCTCATCGGAGACCCGCCTACGGTTTCAAACTTAGAAACCGATGTGGATCGGGAAGTCACTTACGAATTGATCGGCTGGAAAGAAGACTCCGGCAAAAAACTTGCTTCCGAAATTTTAAGAACCCTTCATCTTTCCGGAAGATTTAAGAAACTTTCAGTTCATACGAAGACCGATTCCGAAATCAATATCCAAATCATTTTGGAAAAGGCTCCCCGTTTTTCTTTATTCTTCGGAGAACATTCCCAGCCTCTTTCTTGGATGCTCGAAAAAGAACCGGGAAAGTTCTCTCTTTATCTTCTCAATCGAATCGCCGCTTACAGAACTTTTCTTATCTTTCCGATCCTTCAGAAATCCTCGGACCGCGTCTTATTCAAAGTCTGGAAACGAAATCGGAAAGTGGCCGAATATTCTTATTCAATCGAAAACGTTTTCGCAATCGGCTGGATCCCTCTTCTGTTGATGCCTTTCGACGACAGAAACGAGATCGAACTCGTCTACGCGGGTTATGCGAGAAAATTTCTTTTTGACTCGAGGTCGATCTATTAGATGAAACAGAAAACCATCACAATCCTTATCGTCGCTTTTCTTTCTTCTTGTATCGGAATCGTAAATCCTCCGGAAATAATTCGAGACTCTATCTCCATTCCGAAAGGAAAACCTCTTCGTTTGGAATTCACCGGATTCGCATTTTACGTTTCGGAAATGAATCATATCAAAAAGAATCTTCAGGAAAAAGGATATCGAGAGGATCCACAATCGGACGTGCTCCTGGAAATCATCCTTCAGGAAAAGGAAGCGGAATACGAATATCGCGGCTTACATTTCCTCAATCTGTTAACCAGTTTTCTAACTCTCGGCGTGGTTCCCTTTCACATCAGAAGCGAACATATTCTTACTTACAGAATCTCCGAATCCGGAAAACCCCCGAAAGAATCCGTGCACGAATTACTTTTGGATCAGTGGAGGGGTTGGATTTTAATCCCATTCTCGCCTTTCTATTGGCCTTCCACTTCCTTCGAAAAATCCTTAATCAATTCTCTGGAGGAGTTCGAAAAACAAAAATGAAACTTAAGACATATTTTAATTTGATAATATTCTTATTCTTTACTTCCTTCGTTCTAACCGATTGCAGACTTTTAAGAAATCTTCGTACGGAAACGAAAGACGGCTCTCGATTGGAAAAAATCACGGTAGACGGAATCGAAAGAACTTACTGGATTCATGTTCCCGAGAAAAAAATTTCAGCAACGGAAAAAGTTCCTTTGGTTCTCGGGCTTCACGGAAGACTCGGAAGCGGAAGGAACATTATGGAGGATTCTAAACTCAATCATATTTCCGACAGAGAAGGTTTTATAGTCGTTTATCCGGACGGAGTCGATCGTAGCTGGGCAGACGGACGTGGGGCGACCCCCGCCGATAGACAAAAGGTCGACGACGTTCATTTTTTAGAAAAACTCATAGATCATATTTCGGAATCCCATCCGATCTCGAAGGATAAGATTTTTATCTTTGGACATTCCAACGGAGGATTTATGACCCAAAGAATGCTGGTCGAAAAAACGAAACGATTCCGCGCCGGCGTGAGCGTCTCCTCTCAGATTTCTGAATTTGTTCTAAGGAACTTCGAACCTTCCGCAAACGTTTCCGTGGCGTTCATCAACGGAACCAAAGATTCGACGGTTCCGTATTACGGCGGTTATGTGAGAGACGGAGGAGAAATTTTAAGCGTAGAAGATTCGGTAAACCGTTGGCTTCAATGGAATTCCTGTCTCAAAGAACCGGAAATCAAAAAGAAGGACGACAAGGAAGACGGCACGAGCGTCGAAATCCATTCTTACAATCGGTGCAAGGGAAGCGTTTCGGTTCTTCTTTATAAGATAATCGACGGAGGACACAATTGGCCCGGAATAAATCGGAGGGTCCCGTTTATAAAAATGGGAAACCCGACATACGAGTTGGATCCCGCGGAAGAAATTTGGAATTTTTTTAAATCGAATTCGGTTTCGGGAAACTAAATTTCTAAAGGAGAACCAGTATATGCAAAAAATTGAATTTTTTTTCGAATTTGCGAGTACGTATTCTTACCTTTCCGTTATGAGAATCGAAAAGTTAATTCAAAACTCTTCGATTGAAATCTTATGGAGACCGTTTTTACTCGGTCCGATTTTTAAGGAACAAGGTTGGAACGATTCTCCATTCAACGTATATCCCGCAAAAGGAAAATATATGTGGAAGGATATGCAAAGAAGAAGCCGCAAATACGGGATCGACTTTTTAATCCCGAATGTCTTTCCAAGAAACGGACTTTTGGCTTCCAGAATCGCCATTGCAAACGAAACACAACCTTGGATTTCCTCTTTTATCCGAGAAACCTTTCAAGCCAATTTTGCCCAAGACCAAGACATCTCTTCGCGGGACGTGTTGACTCCGATTCTAAAAAAGATCGGCGTAAACTCCGAAGAGATTCTCCAAGGCACATCGAACGAAGAAATAAAAAACAGACTCCGAAAACAAACGGAACGAGCCGCTTCGCTCGGAATTTTCGGCGCGCCCAGCTTTATCGTAAATGAAGAACTTTTCTGGGGAGACGATCGACTCGAAGACGCTCTGGAAGAATTGAGGAGATAGGAGAATCGTTTTGAAAATCGCTTACGTTAGGAAGCCTTTCAAGACTTCAAATGAGTTTCAGTAAGCAGCAGATATTTTCCTTTATGTTTTATTTTGAAACTCCGAAGCTGGGTTGTTTTAAATTTGGACTCGCATTCGGAGGCCCATTGTTCAAAGACAACGGATATACTTATGAAATAAGAACCTTTCATCTTGCGCTTTTTACTCCGATCGAGTTTTAGAATTTAAGAATTCGGTGCAAAAAAAATCGAATCCGATCGAAGATCGAAATGATCCCATTCTTGCGACTTTTTAGATTGAAAGAATTGAAACACATCGTTAACAATTACTTATAGGAACAGTGAAGATGAAAAAAAGAATGATTTTGTTGTTAGTTTCCCTCTTAGCGTTTTCCGTCGGAGCCGAGGAAGTTTCGGAATTTCAAAACGACTTGAATCTTTTGATGAACTCCCTTGAATCTTGCGAATGTAAATTCATTCGAAACGGAGCAGAACACGAACCGAAAGAAGCAAGAGAACACATGGAACGAAAGCTGAAGGCTACGGACGGCAAAGTTCAAACCATTCCGAACTTCATCGAATACATAGGCACCAAGTCCAGCGTCACCGGAAAACCTTATCTCGTAAAATTCTCGGACGGCAAGACGGTGGAATCGGCCGTATGGCTCAAAACTAAATGGGAAGAAATTTCCAAAAAGAAAAACGCGCCCGTTAAAATTCCTAAAAACAAAAAGAAATGAATCCGTTCTGTAACGGAAATTTAATCATTCCTTAATGGAATCCGAACCTCATACCGCTACCATAACGGTATGAGAAATTCTAAACCGATCGAAGTATGCCGTTCTCTCATCTCTCCCAAAAGAAATTTTCGGATCGCGATCGTTACTGAAACTTATCATCCCGAAATCAACGGGGTCGCGAAAACGCTTCATAAAATGGTAAACGATCTCGTCGAAAGAGGCAACGACGTTCTCCTGTTTCGTCCAAGGCAGGGCTTGAGGGATCAGGAAAACGCAACCGACGGATATCGCGAAGTTTTGATGGCGGGATGTAGAATTCCTATGTATTCCGATATGCGTTTTGGATTTCCTGCGAAAAGAATATTAAAGCGACATTTGAAAAAAGAGCAACCGGACGTCGTACACGTCGTCACCGAAGGACCGCTTGGTTGGTCGGCGGTGAAAGCAGCGAACGATTTGGGTATTCCCGTTGTAAGCGACTTCAGGACCAATTTCCATTCCTATACCCAATACTATAAGCTCGGCTTTGCCGGAAGACTTGTAGAAAAATATCTCCGTAATCTTCACAATAAAACGGAAATCACCCTTACTCCGTCGCAGGACATCGTTGAGAAACTTGTGGAGCAAGGCTATCATAACGTTCGTGTTGTAGCGAGAGGAATCGACACGGACCTTTTTCATCCCTCCAAGAGGGATCCCATTCTTAGAAAAGAATGGGAGGTTTCCAGAGATCAACTCGTAGTTTTATATGTGGGCCGAATCGCGGCGGAAAAAAATATCGAACTCAGTATTCGTGCTTTTCGAAAAATCCAGGAAACAAATCCGAACGCAAAGATGGTGTTGGTCGGAGATGGACCGCTCAAAGATCCGTTGGAAAGAAAGAATCCCGATTTGATTTTCGCGGGTTTAAAAAAAGGAGAAGAATTGGCGAAGCACTTTGCATCAGGCGATCTTTTTCTTTTTCCAAGTATGACGGAAACATTCGGCAATGTTGTGTTAGAAGCGATGGCTAGCGGAATCGCCTTGGTCGCTTATCAATATGCGGCCGCCGGTTCCTATCTACAGCACGGTTCTTCCGGATTTTTACCCGGTTTCGGACGAGAACAAGAATTCGTAGATATGTCCTGTTTCTTAGCAAATCAGACAAGTCTTAGAAAAAAAATGGCGGGTAAGGCCCGTAAAAAGGCGCTTCATTGCACTTGGGAAAAAGTAGCCGAATCTCTCGAAAGAATTTATTCGGAATATTCAATTTCTTTAATTCGCAATCCGCAAACGTCCCCGTTAAATTTGTCCTCGTTCAGGATTGTGGAATCAAGGAGTTGAGTCCTGGGGAATCACCAGAGCTTCCTTTAGAATATCCCTCGTCGTTACGATTCCGGCAATTTCACCGTGACCGTCCATTACCGGAAGACAGGAAATTTTATAACGCATCATAAGTTCTATCGCATATCTGACGGTTTGATCCGCCGAAGCCGTAATCAAAAAAGCGCTCATCAACTGCGAGGCCGTTTTTTTCTTAGTAAGGTCGTCTTGAACTCTTTCCAATCTTGTTCCGATAAAAGGACTGATCGCCTTTAAATAGTCTCGATCCGAAATTACGCCGATGAGTTTTTTTTGATCGTCGATTACGAGAAGATGATGAAATTCCAAATTATCAAAAATCTTGCCGATTCGAGCGACCGGATCTTCCAAGTTGACCGTAATAATTCTTGTGGTCATCACTTGTTTAAGAGGTTTGTTTAAATCCATACTTTATAAGCTGATTTGACGAAAATTCGGGAAAAGAAAATTTCAAATACTCGCTCTAACCTGAGTAACGAAATCGAAAAAAAAATGCGCCGGCCCCTTTTTTTTCTTGTACTTTATCGAATTTTCCTATGATGACCGAGTAATTCCAGGGCAAGGAGAATTTTGCCTATGAATTTAAATTCAAATCGTTTCTTGCAAAAGAAAGACGCCTATCGTAAGGAAGAATTTCGCCAAAAGCAAATCAGCTCTCTTCGAGTCGGCTGTTTTCAAATGAAAATTCGGAAACAGAGAAACCGATATCGAGGCAGAGAAAAAAGGACGATTTGATTTTTTTTTAATCCGACCCCGGCCGATTTCGGTATAATTCTTACTATCTAAAAGGAAAGAATTATGCCGGATACAATCGTCTTTAGCCTTTATACGATGGCGTTTCTCTATATCGTCGCGGGAATACTTCATTTCGTGTTGCCGAAATTTTATCTGAGAATTATGCCTCCCTACATGCCTTATCCGAAATTCATAGTCTGGATCAGCGGACTCGTTGAAATCGGACTCGGATTTCTTCTCTTGTTTCCGGATACAAGATCGCTCGGCGCCTGGGGTGTGATTCTGCTTTTGATCGCCGTCTTTCCCGCAAATCTTTATCATTATCAATCGAGGAGAAGAACGGATCCTCCGAAATGGATCCTACTTCTCAGATTACCGCTGCAGGTTGCACTGATTTACTGGGCTTATACGTTCGTATAAAATTATATTTATTGAATATAATTTAGTTCGAATACTTTTTCAACTCTTCCATTCCCGGAAGATTGGAAAGATCCGGCACGATTACGATTTCGATTCTTCGGTTTGCGGATCTGTTTTCGGGAGAAGTGTTCGGCAGCGCGGGTCTGGAAGCGCCCATGGATGCCGCGCTGATTCTTATCTCGGGCATTCCCGCTTTCACCATCGTGTGAAGAACATTCAACGCCCTCGAAGACGCTAATTCCCAATTCGTATAACCTTTGATTCCCGTCGGAGTATCGTCGGTGTGGCCTTCTATTTGAAAACGTTTCCCGTCCAGAGACGCGAGAAGAGTTGTCACCTCTCGAATAGCCGCCGTACCGGAAGGAGAAAGAAACGCGGAACCTACCGGGAAAAGAATATCGGAAGAGAGAACTACCACCATTCTCCCGTCGATAATCTTTATTTTGAGCTTACCGGAGTCGATCATGGATTGAAAAGTCGCCATGAGACCTTTGTATTCTCGGATTCTTTTGTCCGATTCTTCTTGGATTCGTTTTAATTCTTCTAAAGAATTGAAGAGCCCTTCCTTTTCACCGATAATTCTCTGATTTTCAAGTTTGGAATCCTCGTAAGCCTTTAAAAGAGAATCATACTTCGAATTCGAGACGCAGTTCCCGAAAGAAAGAAAAAAAATGATTACGAGAAGAGTCTTAAATTGCATAGAATTCCATCCCAACAGTATCTTCTATCAATGTCGACCGATTCGAAAAAAACAAAAGGGGGATATGAATGGATAAAAAAATCTTTTCATCATGTACATCCTCGACTAAACTACATTGGAAGAGAACAAAATGAACGGACCTATTTCTAAAATACGCAGAATTCTCCCTTTATTATCGCTTTTAGCCGTTTTTTACGCACCCTTACTCGTTTCCCAAGATAAAACTCCGGCGGGAACTTCCGTAACCGGTAAACCGAATGAAGAGAAACGAGAGCTTCGAGTTTTTCTCGAAGAGGTCAGAAGAAATCTCCGGGATTCCGGATACAGCGTTGAAAAGAAACACCAATTCAACGGTGCGGTTTTTAAAGGAAACTCGGTGATCTATAAGATTCATCTCCCATCCATTCAAGAAGAAGGTACGCAAAAATACAAATTAGGAATCGGTTTGGCTCACGACGATGCGGCGCATTCTTTCCTTGTTCAGATTTACCGAAGCGATAAAAAAGATAAGAAGATCGCTCCGATTTTTTCCGCTTACGCAGATCCCGTCTTTTTTTACGAGTTCGACTACACTAGTTCGGGAAATCACTTCTTAGTGGAAATCACTTTAGAAGATTCTACTTTGAATGTCGCTAATTTTGAACTTCTGTTTAGCACTTTGATCAGTTATCAGGGGAATGAGAACAAAAAAGAAAGCAAAGGCCAATACAATCCGAATCAAAACAATCCCGGCTTCGGACCGTCTCCTTCGATTTTGCCTAACGATACTAGAAATTATTTCGAGGTTTTTAAAAAAGAATTTTGACGATTGAGCGTGCGAATATTAAGATATTTGAAAAAACGTTTTAGGATCAATATATAAAGAAAGATCTCTAAAACCGGAGATACAAAGCAAGTGTTAAGAAAAGACGGAAGTCCCCTTTATCCGTTAAATAGGGACTATAAAAATTCTCGCGAAAGAATTTTAGAAGGCGCGGCGATCGCGTTTTCTAAAAAAGGATTTCATGGAACCTCCTTACGTGAAATCAGTAAAGAATGCGGTTTAGAACAACCGAGCATCTATCATCATTTTCATTCTAAGGAAAATCTTTTCCGAAAAGCGCTCATCGCGACTCACTTGTTGATTCTCAATGAAATAAGAAGAAGAATCGTCAGAGACCAAGGTCTTCATACGGAAGTAATCTCCATTTTTAGAGCGATCGCCGTCACCGCAAAAGAATATCCCGATAAAGCGAGGCTTCCTTTCAGCCTAATCTATTCCGCTCCCGTAAATTTGCAAAATGAGTACACGGAGAGATATGGAAGTCAGTATAGAAGGTTGTTGGAAGTCGCCTTTGAAAGAAACGAAATGATTCAGAGGAAGGAAGAAAAACTTTCTCTCTGCGTGGATCTTCTGCATAGTTTGGTTCTGGCCTGTTCCGTGGATGCTTTGTATTTGGATCGAGTTCGCGGTCTAGAGGATCGAGTAAAGCTGATCCTTGGAATTTAGGAGGGGTCGGAACTCCGGAGGAGAATCTCTTCGGAGAGTCGGACTCCGCGCAAATTTCACAAAAAAATCTTCCTTTCCCCGCTCGTCCGGAGACTTCTCGGAACCGTATCCGGTATGAGCGAACAAAACAAAAAAACGGACAAATTCTTTCATGAAAGAAAGTTAAGAGATTCAAGGAGATCAGGATATTTTACGGCGGATCTTTATGTTCCATTTCAACTCTACTCTTATGCCTTAGAAAGAATCCAAAAGAACAAAAGCCTCAGCGCGTATCTTGAAATTCTCTTAAAAGAATACAGAGAACAAATGATTCAAATCAAAAGGCCACATTCTTTAGAGAGAACCTCTTATCAAAGGAAGTCGCAGGATCTAAAACGACTCTCGTTCCGCCCAAAGGAAAAAGACTGGGCGGAACTCCGAACAATAGCGAGATATTTAGGAATATCAATGTGCAAAACCTTCGTACACTTCTTTTAGAAATGGAAAAAAACGACGAAAAGAAAAACCCTCACAAAAAAACCGAAAAAACAAAGTTTAGGATACAAAGCTTAATTCAGAAATTCTCTCATAAAAGGGATCAAATAACGTTTGAACTGATTGTAGATTGGTAAAAGAATAAAATCATTGAGCGAAATGGAAATATCTTGATAAAAACGGGTTTTGTCACATAGAATATAAACTCGGACTCGAAAAATAAAAATTCCATCGTTTCGCTCGAAGAGAAAAATGAATCATGCCTTTAAAAGACCCAAAACCTGAACTCATAAAACTGTATTCTTCCATAGGAAAAATCATTACTTCGTCTTTGGAACAGCAGGAAATCTTAGACGCCGTTATGGAAGAAGTCAGAATGTTTTTCAGTCCGGAGAACTGGAGTCTTATGAGATATGATGAAAGTTCGGAAGAATTATTCTTTCTCATCGCCGAGGGCCTAGATCTGGAAAGAATTAAGAACATTCGGTTAAAATTCGGAGAGGGAATCGCGGGATCCGTCGTTGAAACAAAAAGTCCTGTCTTTGTGGAAAACGCAAGAAATGATCCAAGATTCTCCTCGAAGGTTGACGATCGAACAGGCTTTGAGACAAGAACGATCATTGCAGTACCGATGATTTTTAGAGGGCAGGTTCACGGGGTAATCGAACTTATAAATCGGTTCGACGGTTCTTCCTTTACCCAGGAAGATTTAGTAATTCTCCAGACGATTGCGGATTTTACTGCGATCTCTTTAGTTCATTCTAATCAATATGAGGAAACAAAGACCCTTGCATTTAGAGACGCTCTTACCGGAGTTTTTAATAGAAACAAGTTGAACCATCTTAAGGAAGAATGGTCCGGGCGGAGAATGGAGGATCAGCTTGCCCTTGTCGCTCTCCTCGACCTCAATGATTTTAAGATTATCAACGATACTTACGGGCACAAAACGGGGGACCAAGTCCTTTGTCGTTTTGCAAATATTCTTCGTTATGTGATTCGGGGAACGGACAAAATTTTTAGAATCGGAGGAGATGAGTTCTTAGTTCTCGTTCAACATGAGAACAGAGAAAAAATTCTTCAAACTCAGGAAAGATTTCACGAGGCAATGTCGGTCCTCCTAAAAAAATGCAAGGAAAACAATCCACCTTTTCATTTTACTTGGGGAATGTCGGTCGGATCTCTTCAGAAATTGGAAGACCTTATCCATGAGGCCGACCTTTCTATGTACGCTTCGAAGGAATGAGAGTTTTTTTGGTCGGAAGTCCGCAAATAGGTCCTTCAAGGAATATCACCGAAATACTCGATTTCCCGCTTTAAGAGAATCCCGCTCTGCTGAAAGACTTTGTCCAAGACAAGTTCGACCAAATAATTCACATCCGAAGCCGTTGCAGTTCCGACATTTACGATAAAATTACAGTGTTCAGGAGAAATCTGCGCGCCTCCCTTGGCCGCACCTCTTAAACCTGCGCGATCAATGAGCTCCCAAGCCTTAATTTCTTTCCCGTTTTCTCCAAAAATTTTAGGATTCTTAAAAACAGAACCGGCGCTCTTTTTATTTTCCGGCTGAGAAGAATTTCTTCTCTCTCTCTTATCTCTTAAAGATTCTTCAATTTCATCTAAATTCCCTTCCTTAAGAAGAATTTCAATCCCAAGGATAATGGAATCTTTGTTATTTAAGAATTCTGTAAAACGATAACCGTGTTCTATTTCATTTGATTTCTTAATTAACACTTCATCATTTCTTAAGAATTCTACGGTTTCTATAAGATCGAAAAGTTCACCTCCATAACAACCGGCGTTTTGAATTACCGCTCCTCCCGTCCAACCAGGAATTGTGCTCAAAAATTCGGCTCCCGTAAAACCGGCCTGCGAAATTTGCCGAAACGTCGGAGTCGTATTTGTCGCTGCTCCAATCCGAAATTTTCCTTCCCCTAATGAATCAAAATTCTTAAATTTTCCCGAAAGGCGAAGAGTGAGAAAGTTGTCCGGATGGTCCGAAATCAAGAGATTCGAACCTCCCCCAAGAATTTTCCAAGGGAGTTCTATTTTTTCAAAAATGGAGAGTGTTTCTAAAACTTGTTCTGAATCTTCGGGTTCCACGACAACGGGACAAATCCCCCCGATTTTAAAGGAAGATAACACTGAAAGGCGGACTTCCGACCGGCGGAGAGCAGGGAGATGAAGATCAAAAAAGAGGACGGGAGCGAAGTCCTCCTCTTGGAGTTAGTGAAGAATCCGGATATTCTTAAATCGGTTAGTTCTGAGATTTCAAAAAAGGAGATTTCCGGTTGTTGTTTGGTTGGTTTTGCAGCAGAAACAAATTTCTTAGAAGAACATGCGATTGGGAAATTGAAAAATAAAAATCTCAACTATATAGTCGGGAACTACGTCGGGAAAACCCAAAAAGGTTTTGGAGAAGTGGAAACCAGCGTCGTGATCTATTCTCCTTTGGGAAAAGTAGCGGAGATAGGTCCACTTTCAAAAGAAGCAATTTCCGAGAGAATTGTGGAATTCTTTAAAATGGACCTTACTAAGACGGTTGTCAGACCTTCTTAGGTCGGAAGACCGGCGATTTTCCAGTGGACTTGGTTTACCTCTAAACTAAGCCGGCTAACTTTTCTTGGTCTTGTGCAAGAAGAATCACCGATTCACAATAGGTTTCCCAATCGGTCCTTCCGGACGCAAAATCTAAATATACGGATTCAAGTAAGAGAAAAAACATAGGTCACCTCTCCTTTTTAGGATCGAATAAAACCGCGAAATTCCTTGAGTTCTTTTTCTTGCCGAGGAGAGTAGGAAGAAAATCTTTTGTGTATTAGAATATGCTCCCACCTCTTTCCGAATCTCGGATCCGGATTTTAAAAGAATCTTTAGAGTCGTCTAAAATACCTTTTAGGTCGGAAGTCCGCCTTTCAGTGTTATCTTCCTTTAAAATCGGGGGGATTTGTCCCGTTGTCGTGGAACCCGAAG
>NZ_NPDU01000051.1 GCF_002811985.1 Leptospira adleri | reverse complement strand
CGTTCCGAAAACGGTCGAGCCGGGTTCTCTTAGGCTTTGATAGACTTGATCGAGGTGTTTGTTCTCGCCGGAGACGACGAGATAGAAAGGAAGAAAAAACAGAATCGAGCCCAACCCGAGTATGAAAAGAATCTTATAAAACGGAGTTGAAAAGGAAGATGAATTCATGGAAGGAAAAGAATCAAGTTCTGTCAGATAGTTTTCAACGGCTTCGGATTATTACAACCAGATAAAATAGGAAGAGATCGAGAAATTCAGGATGGCGATCGTTTCAGATTCCGAAAACTTAGACGTATGACACTGACTCGATCCCAGTTTTTAGAATACTTAGGGAAGGGCATCGGAGCGCTTGCTCTCGCAAAATCCGGCGGCCTTTTCGGTTCCGGCAAACGCACTCATCATAAACCTTCCATTCCAACGGTGAAAAATTCGTTTCCGAAGTTTCAACCGATCTCCGCGAGCGAGCGGGATTCTTTGATTCTTCCCGAAGGATATCGATACGGAACGATCGCACTCTTCGGAGATCGTATCAATCCGCAAGGGGATACGTTCGGTTTTAATTCCGACTTCAATTGTTATCTTCCTTTCAACGGTAAGAAGGACAACGGACTTCTCTGGAACAACCACGAGACTCTCGGAGTTTTGGAATATTACGTAAACGGCTACGATAGTCAGAAACAAGGTCCGAATCTGAGAACCGATAAACAGATAGAACAATATCTTTACGCGTTAGGCGGCTCCGTTCTGAGATTATCCAAGGAGAATGGAGAATGGAAGATGTCTCCCGATTCGAAATACGGAAGAAGAATCAACGGCCTCACCGAGTTTCGTATGACGGGTCCGGCGGCGGGAAGCCAGGCGATCGGAAATACGAATCGTGTTTTCGGAACCTTCGCCAACTGCGCCGGGGGGACTACGTTTTGGAATACGATTCTTTCCTGCGAGGAGAACGTGGAATGGGTGATCGAACCCTGTAAACTTCCGAACGAAACCCACTACGGCTGGGTGATCGAAGTCGATCCGTTTGATCCGAAGTCGACTCCCGTGAAACACACCGCGCTCGGCAGATTCTCGCATGAGAACGCGGCACTGGTGTTATCGCCGGACGGCAAGCTGGTGGTCTACATGGGCGACGACGCAAAGGATCAATTCGTATATAAGTTCATTTCGAAGAATTCTTATGATCCGTCTTTGGGTGCGGGAAATTCCAGTCTTTTAGAGGAAGGGATCCTATACGCGGCCAATTTCGAGAAAGGAACCTGGATTCCATTGGACCTGGAGACGAACGAATTATTAAGAAATTCTAAATTAGAAAACGGTAAAGCGAGATTCTCCTCTCAAGCTGACGTCCTAGTGTATTGCAGGGACGCGGCCAGGATCTGCGGAGCGACTCCGATGGATCGACCCGAGGACATAGAAATTCATCCGATCGACGGAACCGTTTTTATCGCGATGACAAATAACGATTCTCACGGAAATCTTTTCGGTCAGATCGTAAGGATTCAGGAAAAATCAGGAAACCACGCCGGTTTAGAATTCGATTTCGAAGTTTTTGCCGCAGGCGGGCGGGCTTCCGGATTTGCAGCGCCGGACAATCTCGCTTTTGACAAACAGGGAAACCTCTGGATGGTGACCGACGTCTCGCAAAAAAGTCTCAATCTTTCGGTATATAAGAAGTTCGGCAACAACGGAATGTTCGTGATTCCGACCGCAGGGCCGGACTCGGGGAAGGCGTTTCAATTCGCTTCGGCTCCGATCGGCGCAGAACTCACCGGGCTTTGGTTCACCCCCGATGAGAAGGAATTGTTCGTTTCGGTGCAGCATCCCGGTGAAACCACGAAGGACTATCAGAATCCTACGAGCCACTGGCCGCACGGAGGAGGTTCCGTTCCGAGGTCGGGAGTAGTTGCAATTTATCTAAAGTAGAAGAAGTTTATTTTTGGGCGACGTCGATGGCTTCCGCTTCGGATTCCAAATGGGTGAACGGTTTCCACAAACCCAGAAGATTGAAGATCTGAATGACCTTGTCCGAAGCCTCGGTGAGGAGAAGTTTTTTACTTTCGTTTGCGAGTTTGTTTCTGAGCTCGAAGATCGCCCGGATTCCCGAACTGGAAATGTATTTTAATTCCGCGAGATTGAGAATCACAACATCCGGGTGGGGAGGATCGATGATATCCTTTTTAAAATCGGTAAAACTACTTTCATCCAGTCTTCCATCGAGCGTATAAACGAAAATTCCCGGAGATGTCTCTTTTATTTTGATGCTCAATTGACTCATAACTTACGAACCACTACATGTAATTTTTTTTCTGAGAGTTTAAATTCAGCTTTTGCGCCGGGGGGAAAATCGTAAATCGTTTCCGCAAGAGAATCGATCGAAATTCCGCCCTTCATTTCGGAAATCAAACTAAAACTATCCGAGACCGTAAAATGGTCCAGAGTATATTGTGTGTGTTCCTTTTTCCGAAGTTCTCTACAATAGACTTTGAAAAACGGAGATTGTTTGTCAAAACTTGTATCCTTGTTTTCACAGGACATAACCCAACCGGTGGAGCCGGCGCCCGTGTAGACCAGAAGTCCCGAACATTTCTGTTCTTCCATTTCTTTCCCGTGGCAGATAAAAAATCGGCTCGTAAGATCGGGGCTGTTATTCCGAATCGAAATCTCGCTGATTCCTTGTAAAGTACTGACCTTTCTTCCGTCCGGATAATGAATTTTCACTTCGATCAAGGGCCATTCTTCGATCATCGCGTTTGCCCAGCCGGTTTCCAACGCTTTCTTGATATCCTCCACGTGAAAGGAAAGAAGGGCGCCCACCGAAGTGGGAGGGTCGGAATTACATCCGAGGACAAGCGTATCTACCGCGTGGTGGGCCACATAGGTAAAATGGTTGTCTCCGCCGAGCGCGATTACGAGGTCATAGGAAGAAGGCGGGAATTCTTCCATGGATTTGCGAAAGATAAAGGTGCTATCGGGGAAGAGTTTTTTGAGAGTCTCCCGATTTTCGACCTGTCTGAGATGCGATTCGTGGATTCTGGCAAAGGAGTCGTTTTGGATTTTATAGATTTTTTCAAGACTTTCGAGAGAACCCCATTCTTCCATATCCAATTCGAACTTGGTTCGTTTCCCCAAAATGAGAACTCGTTTGACGGATTGTAATCTCTCCAAAGCCATTGAATGATCCAAATACAAGATCCGTTGGAAAACAGAAACCCATTTTTGCGCGTTTCCGGTCTTTTGTTTTCCCGGAAGACCCGCCGGGTTTTTGGGGGAGAAGAATTTTGAACGAAGCCGTTCCTGAAAATTAAGGAACCTTCAGTGCGGAGCGTTTCATTTTTGCGAGCCGTCCGATTCTTGCCAAAAAAAGGATCGAAGGATAAGACGCTCCGACGCAAAGGTTAGACGAGAATCGTTTCGGAAGGAACGTCCTGATCGTAGTCTTCGTCTCTGGCTTCTTTTTCCGCGACGAGGGCTTTGAGGTTCGTCATGATAAAACGAAACTTGGAACGATTTCCAACGAGTCTGTAGAGTTCCACGAGATGTTTCATATTTCGGATATTCTCCGGTTCTCTGGAACGAAGTCGTTCCGAATATTCGATCGCCTTGGAATATTCTTTGATCTTACGCAACGTAAAGGAAGTGTAATATAAGAATTCGTTGTCGAACGGAAACCTGCCCACGTAACTTTCGGAATACGCCGCAGCCGCGGAGAAATCCTTTTGATTGATGCAGATTCTCGCGAGTTGTTTGTAAAGACCCGGATCTGCGTCGCTGATGGAAAGCGCTTTTTCAAAAAGTTCTCTCGTGACTTTCAGGTTTTTCTTTCGGATTTCCTGGATTCCCTCTTTTACGAGACGGTTGTATTCGTCGCCCGCCGAAGGAATTCTCTGAAGAGGAAGTTCCACTTCGGTTTTATATGCAATTTTCATAATGGACAAATCGTCCGTGACTTCTCCTGCGTGTTGAAGAAGTTTTTCCAAATCGGCGAGGTCGCCGTTCGCGAGTTCCACGAGACGTAAGAATAGGGTTTCGTCCTCGTTCATAAACGTTTCTTCGGAACCCGGTCTTTTCAGGAGAAGGTCGTCTCTTCCGTCCGATCCGATAAAAACGAAATCGTTCGGTTCGAGTTTAAACACACGGATGATCGGCTCCGAAGCGTTTTCCGTAAAACCGATCTTTCTAAGAAGAAGTTCGTGATCGAGAAAGTTGGCCTTCCCGTCTCTGTAAAGAACCATCCAAGGATGTTCAGCGTTGATCGAATACAAGGCTCCGGTTTCCTGATCGAATAACGCGATCACTGCGGAAACGAGCATGCTTCCGTCGAACGTTACGAAGACGTTTTGGAGTTCCGTATAACAGTCCTTCAACCATTTCTCCGGAGTTTTTTTCTGATTGGAACGGGAGAGTTGTGTTCTCGTGATGATCGCCTTAAAAACGGTTCCCATGACCAACGCTCCGCCCGCGCCTTGAATGGATTTTCCCATCGCGTCCGCGTTTAGAATTACGAGATAATTTTTTCCCATCAGCGTAATCTCTTGGATGGAACAGAGGTCGCCTCCGATTTCCGAATTTTTAGTCCGGAATTGAAATTCTTTCTTCTGCTTGAGAATGGATTCTATCTTTGTGTTTTCGTCCAAATAACGAAGGGACGTCAGAGGCTGGATGAGAAGCGAAGTGAGATAATAATCCCCGTCCTGTTTTTCCTTTAACGCCTGGACTTCGTTCAGAGTGTCTTGAAGTTCCTGCGTTTTTTCTTCGACCTTTCTTTCCAGAAAAAGTTGGTGGTCCAGGAGTTCCTTTTTCATGTTTACGAAAACTTCTCCCATCTGACCGAGTTCGTCCGTACGATCCAAGTCGATGATCGTGGTTTCGTCTTCGGAAGGATTTTTCATCGCGAAGTTCAAGGCTTTAACCGCGTTGATGATATCCCTCGAAAAAAGATATGATACGAGAAGAATTCCTATAAAAATAGAAAGCGCCAAAAGGCCGCAATAGATCCAGAGGTTCTGCGTCGTGGTGTGGAGTTCGGTTTCGTCGATCATAAGAACGAATTCTAACGCTAAATTGGTGAGACCTTTGTTTTCGTAAGGAATTCTCGTGAGGTAATAATACTTTCCGTCGAAGGCGAAACGGGATCCGTTTTTGAGAGAAGAGAGCGGATGATTTTTCAGGTAGTTTTGGATCCGATCACCCGAGACGGATATCTGTTTGTCCTTTTCATAGATCGCCATGTGGACGTCCGTGGAACCTGTGATATTCTCGGTGAATTTTTGATCCACGACTTGACCGACCAAAACCAAGGAGCCGTTTCGCAGAGGCGACGTTACACGAAGGCCCAAGCCGCTGTGACCGAGTTCGAGAGTCGACGCGATTTTACCGTTAAGCGCTTCTTGCACGATCTTCTGTTTGGATTTGTCGTCTCCGAAATCGGCTGGTCTGTGAAAACGATAGACAACCTTTCCCGAAGAGGAGATAACTTCAAAGATCGTAAGATCGTATTGTTTCATGATTCCGAGAAAGTATTCTCTTTGGGAATCCAAGAGGGCGCGGTTGTTCGAACCGGATTCTAAAATGGAAATCGTTTTCGAATTTCGTTCCAGCTCTTTGAGCATAAAACGGATCGTCTCTTCCTTATGTCTGAGTTCTTTTTGAAAATCTACTGATTTGTCGAGGGCGCGCTTGTCCTGCGGTTCGTTTTTGACTCGGTCGATCATCTGAATGAAAGTAAACGCGAGAATTAGGACAAGAAACAACTGACTTGCACTGAGGATTAAAAATATTTTTTGGCGGAAACTCATAAAAAACTCGCTCGGTTTCGAGATGGTGCTCAATTCATCTGATTTCAAATGTTGAGAATTTTTTTCATTAGGACCGAGCCCGTTTGGAAAAAATTCTAAAGTTCAAAACAGGCTCAATTTGTTTTTTCAGCTTCGAAAGTGAATTATCACTTGAACCCATAGCAGTGGAAGGTAGTTTAGAAATCCCCCGGTTTTCAGATCGGGAATGTGAAAATCTCGTTACAGAAATAAAGAGCTTTATGTCCCCAGAAGAGAAACGAATTCAAGAATTAGAAGATGAAAACAAAAAACTCAAACGCCAGATCGAAAACACGGCTCAATCCCCTTATTTAAAAAAGGGAATGGCAAGCGTAAGATATTACGCGAGAATTTTTCGAGAAGAAATCGTCGAGAACGAGATCCGAGGACGGATCGACGAAAGTTTGGGGACCTTGTATGAGATCAAAAATTTCGTTCATCGTTATTCATCGTTAGCCGGTCTCGATCCGGATACGATCAGGATCATTGCAACCGAAGCCACGCAAAACATCGTAGAGCACGGGCAGGGAAAATACGCCGAAATCGAATTAGAATTGCATAATGAAGTCGTAAATCCGTTTTTTAAGATGTCCTTTAAACACGAGATGAAGCCCGGAATGAAATACACACTTTCTCAGATCAACGAGAACGTGAAAAAAGGGGATTTCTCCTCCGAACTTTTCGATATCGAAAGTTCCAGAGGAAGAGGCGAATTTTTGATGAAAGAACTCGCCGATGAAAGAAGGGTTTTAAACGGCGTTGAAATCACTCCGGAAGGAAATAAGGTTCACTATTTCAAAAGGGTTCTGATCAATTATCGGGATCCGAAGGGGCCGAGGGACGTAACGAGTTTCGACGAGATCAAAGAGGAGATCGATCGTCTGGATCCGGAAGAGGCCCTTTGTTATTTTCATATCGATCACAGAAAGAGCAAATTGTCTTCGGTCACGATCGTAGTTACCGCTCCCAGAGAAACAAAACTCAGAACCATTATGGAAGAAGCGGGTTTTTATCTGGTTCACAAGGATAAGTATTACAGAGCCGTGTTTTGTTCTTTCGAACCGACTCGGGAATTTACGCCCGGAGAACTGGAAAACTTGTTTGAGAAAGTCCGGAAACAAGTGGAGATAGAAAAGGAATGACTTCCGATTCCGCTCCGGGGGCAGGTTTTCCGTTTCATCCTTTTCAGGATTTCCTGCTCGGAGAAGTTATTTTTAAAACATTAAAAGAATTGAATGTTCCTTCGGAAGCCGCTGAGGACGCTGTGCGCTCCCATCTTCCTTCCGGACGGAAGGATTTCCTATTTACTCCGAATGCAAAAAAACAAACATTGATGAATCTTTATCCGGAAAAGATTCGCGACTTTTTAAAAGCCGGAAAAAAAGAGGAAATCAAAAAAGAATTTCGAACGATGATATCCTCCGAAGGAAAGCTGGATCTCGCTCTGGAACTTTTGGAATGGCTCTTTACCGGCTTTGAAGAAAAGGAATTGTTAAACGAATTGTTTTCTCTCGTCCTAAACGATAAAATTACTCTTCCTGAAAATTTTATAGAAACACTCAAAAAGAATTACGAAGAAGAAGTTTTAAAAGATTTGGAAAATTTAGATTAGAGCTTTTTTGGAGTGGGAGTTCCTACTTTTTAGAATATTCGAAAGGACGCAATCTTTCGAAATTCTATCTCGGACGGACCTTAAGCCCGTTTCGGATTTTTTTCTGCGGATTTGTTTGTCGGAAGAAATGGACCGAAAATAAAAGAATCGGGAAGAATTCTTAAATCTCCGATTTGGTTTCAAGGCTTGTCGCTAAAAGTGTGGGAACTCACACGCCTTTTGAATCGCAAGGCAGAATCAAGGTCTCACAAAAAATTAGACGTAATTCGTGGGAACTCACACAGAAGATTCTAGTTTAATACGACGGCTTTCGGTCGGACGAAGTACTTTTCGGGACGACTTCTTCTAAATAATAACTTGAATGATAAAGTGAAAAGCCCGCCGAAGGCGGGCTTGTAATAGGAGCGATTCTTAGGCGGCTACGCTGGGAGATGGATCTACGACCACATCGGATCCACGAAGGATCTTTTTCCCTTTTTCCGTCCAGACAGCTCTTTGGATTTTGATGATTTTCATAAGATGAAGAACCTTCATCACTTGATAAGTCAGATCCAATTCAAACCAACGAAACGCAAAGTTAGGAGAATTCGGATGCGCGTGGTGATTGTTCTGATACAATTCACCGGCGATTAAAAAATCCACGAAGAGAGTGTTCATAGAATGATCCGGATTTTCCTTGTGGTTTCTATAACCGTACATGTGCCCGCACCAGTTTACGATCGCGCCGTGAATCGGTCCCATCAACCAGTGGATCGGAAGTAAGAGATACCATCCATATTGGCCGGCGGGAACAAAGTAAAGATAGAATAACGTGTAGAGAGTTCCGCAGATTAAACGAAACGTCCAAGAATCGCTGAGTCTGTCGATCGCGCGCCACTGAGGATAATTTCCCCGAAAGTCTTTTTCTACGTTCGCTTTTTCATCGAGGATCGCTTCGTAGTTGAGCGCGGTCTTCCACATCATATCCAAAAAACCTTTGGAAGCGATCGGAGAATGCGGATCTTTCGCAGTGTCGCTGTAAGCGTGGTGCTGTCTGTGCATGATCGCATAAGCGCGGGGATTTAGAAAAGAAGAACCCTGAGCGACGCAGGTGAAAATATAAAAGAACTTTTCCCAGAACTTGTTCATCTTGAACATCGCATGAGCCGCGTATCTGTGAAGGAAGAAGGACTGAGCAAAGGCCGATAAGAACCAGTGCGCCAGAAAGAATGTAATAATAATTGCCATTGAATATTAGCTCCTATTGTGATAGATAGGAGCCGAAGAGGAGGAGCTTGTTGCAGAAAAGTTTGGAAATTTTTCAAAAAAAAGAATCGGGAGGCGGTTCTAAAAAATCGAATTTTGACAAAAAAGAAGATTTTTGAAAACAAAGATGTCGTTTTAACAGGAAATAAAAAAGGCCGAGGACGGCCTTTTGGAAGAAGAATAGAAAGAAATTATTTTCCTTTGTGAGTCGCCTTCACTGGAACACGAATTCCTTCGACTTTGATTTTATACCCGCCGGATACGGTGACAATTCCTTTGTAGAGATCGGAAACGTCGGTGACCTTGGCGATAAACCACTGACAAGTGCGAGCTTCTTCTTTGCTTTCCGGAGCACGATAACCGTCTTCCGTTCCGAGATCGGCCATGATTACGATCGCTCCGATTTTGAGATCGTTTTGTTTTGCGATTTCGGTAGCATAGAAGAACTTCGTCCAGACCTTATTCCCATCGTGAACTTGTAAAAATTCAGCCTCATTTTTTGTCTTCGCTGAAGGAGGGGTGAGTTGTTTTGCGAGATGAACGTGAATCCAAGATTGAGTTTTGAATTCTTCCTTGGTGATAAAAAAGTCGTCAGGTTGAATGTAATGCGCATCTTCTTCAGCAAAGAGAAGAGAAGGAAAGATGCTAAGTGATAACGCGAGAACGAGGATCGCGGTCATGGAACGGAACTTATTTTTCATTTTTGACTCCTTGTCAAAGTTATATTCTCATCTGAATTCGGAATATGTGGTTGAGAGTTTGGCTGATTCGAACCAATTTCAAGAATCAAGATGCAAACGCCTCCCGTTTAAGGAAACAAATTTTTTCCAAATCTGGAGGCTTCGTTTTTTATAAGAACGGAGTCTTTCTCCCGAAACGAATCGGATATAAGGACGTCTAAACGGGAAGACTTGCCGACGTTAGAATATAGCTGCGGTTGCCCGACGTTATCATGTCTGAAAGCTCGGAAGGGTTTTAGAACCTGCGACGATGTTCACAGGTAGGCGACTTGTGGGAATTCCGACAAGGACAACTTTTTGCTTGAAAGAATTATGTTTTTCTGATAGAGAAAAGTCGCTCCGTTTTTTCCGCCGCCCACCCCTCCACCCAAGATTAGGGTGGGGCGCGCCAGGTTTTACGGAAGAATTGTCGGAGTTCCGACAGATTTATCTTGAGATTCATGTAAATTTGCTTGGGAAAGAATACGTGAAAGAAAGATGGGACATTCGGTTTCATTCTGATTGTCCCAATAGAAAAGAATTGTATCATTAAACGAACGGAGAATCGAATGAAAGGAAAGAAGATAGGAATTTTAGGATCGGGAATCGTTGGTCAAACTTTAGCAAACGGATTCCTCAAGTATGGCGCGGAAGTAAAAATCGGGACGAGAGATCCCGAAAAACTGAAAGACTGGTTGTCCAAAGCGGGGAAGGGAGCGTCCGTCGGATCTTTCTCTGATGCTTCAAACTTCGGCGAGATTCTTGTTCTTGCCTCCAAAGGAAATGCCGCTAAGGAAGTTCTCAAACTGGCGGGAGCGGATTCCCTAACCGGTAAAACGATTCTGGATACCACAAATCCGATCGGCGATCAAGCGCCCGTAAACGGAGTTTTGAATTTTTTCACATCGTATAACGAATCTCTTATGGAACAGATTCAAAAAGAATTTCCTAAAGCGAATTTTGTGAAGTGTTTCAGCTCGGTCGGAAGCTCTTTGATGGTGAATCCTCAACTGAACGGGGGAAAGCCAAGTATGTTTATCTGCGGCAACGACGAGAATTCTAAAAAGCAGACGAAAGAAATTTTGGATACTTTCGGTTGGGATACCGAGGACATGGGTAAAGTGGAAGCGGCCCGTGCGATCGAACCGCTTTGTATTCTTTGGTGTATTCCCGGATTCTTATCCCAATCTTGGACACACGCTTTCAAACTCTTAAAATAAGATTCATTGCGGCTTAGGCTTGCTCGAAGCGGCTCTTGATTTTGTTCCTCCGGCTGCTTCGAGAAGCGGAATGATCGCGGTTCTTCCATAAGCCGTCGCCAGAGAAAGCGCCGTATAACCGTCCACTTGGTAGTTCGGATCCGCTTTCTTTTCCAGAAGAATTTTGACGAGTTCCGGTAGATCAAAGTAAACGGAAAGATGGAGAATTCTCCATCCCTTAGTTTCCGTATTCGGATCTGCGCCTTCGTTTAACAAACGGAGTGCGGTGTTGGATTCTTTCTTATAGATCGCTTTGATAAGCGCGTTGTTCTTTGCGTTTTGTTCTTCCGGCGTAAGGGAGTCGGGATTGTTCGAAGGTTTGGATTCTTCGGATGTCGTTGTAACGGAAAATTTTGCGTTTGGGTTTCCGGCGAACGCGTAATCGAAAATCACTTTCGCTTCTTGAAGACCCTTGTGATAATAAAGTTTTCCTTTGGAGAATTCAGGATGATCGAGCTTGGTTACTTCGGCGAGTTTGGTTTGTGTGTCGTAAATCCCTCCGTAGTTTTTTCCCGTGAAAAGATCGGCAACGATGCTCTGCGCGGTCCATGGCGCCCATGTCGCATAATATCCCTGAAAGCCGGCTTTTAGAAACGGGGCAGAATACATGGAGATCCTGTGTTTTGTTTCCTCCGCATCGATCACTCCCATATCATAAGCCATGTTTCCTGCGGTGAAACAAGCTCCTAGAAAAATCACTACGGCTCCCGGCGCCGGTTTTAAAGAATTCTCCACTTCGTCGTTGGATACGAATTTTCCTTTTAAGGCAAATCCTCCCACATACTTCTGATGATACGGTGAATTGGTAAGATTGCTTCCGACTCCGTGGCCCGCGTAGAGGACAATATTAGCTCCTTTGACCGCTTCTTTGATTTGTTCCCACGGTGTTCGGGGACTATAAAATTCCGCGACTTGCACTCCGCGGGCTTTGAGCACCTTCGTCACTTCCTGCATATTCTTTATGTATCCCAATGTACTCGGTCCATTGTCTCCGTCGACGTCTCCTACTAATGCAACCGCTTTGTATCCGTTTCCGGATATCGTCGCATCCGATAAGTTTGCCCGTTTGGATATTTTTAGAAGCGATTCTCCGATTGCATGGTTTGGATGTTCTCCTTCCGAAAGTATTGGGAAGGAGAGGAAGATTAGTAAGAGGATTTTAAATGGATTCATAGGGGAAGTAATGTAGGAAATAAATTTCCAGTGTCAAGGAGAAGTGGGTCTTGAAAACGGATTCTTTTGCGATTTTTTTGCGAAAGGGCGATGTCCCGCAAATACGGGGAACCGTTCTAGTTATGGATATTCTATCTTTTAGCTCCGAGAGAAAGATTCAGTCTGCGTTGATCGAAGGCCCTTTGGGCTCGGATTCGCTTTTGATTCCTCTCTCCTTTTGGAATGAGTTGAGCGCCGATGAGAGGAAAATTCTTCGGAGAAAACTTCCTTATCTTCTGAGGAGATATTCGAAGTATGTGAGTTGTCTGAAGAGGTTGCACTGGAGGGCGGGGAAGATCAAATACAATCGAGGCGTCGGGAAAATGAAGAAGATGAGTATTCGGGTGAATACAGGGACTTGGGCGATTTTGGGAGCCCTTGCGGCCGCGCACGGGGTTTCGAGGTGTTATCTTTTCAATTATCTGCTTTGGTTGGATGAAGTTGGAGTTGGAGATTCTATCGTGGATACTATGAACCAAGGAGTTCCTAGTTTTCATGGGTCTTACAGAATGATATGGACCTTAGATTTACGACGAAATCTCATTTCCCGCGAATTAGAATTCGAGCCCAACCCAATGACCGACACCTTTCCCTATCAACTACAACCCAACAGCGCCTAATCAAACCATTCTCACCCGAAAAAAACACCCTACCATCCAAGCCCAACGAGACCCATCCCCGCCCAAGTCACGCGTCCCCTCATTCCACGGACCTTTCCTCGCCTTTCCAAAGAATCTTATTCAAAATCGGTTTCACTTTAGGAAAAGAATCCGACCAAGAAGAATCCCCAACCGAAAGATTTCTGGAAGAGACCGAATCATCCGAAGACAGCTCGATCTCCAAAGAACGGGAAGCGCTGCCGGAGGGTTTGGTAAAATTCGAGAGGACGTCTCCACCTTTGATAAACGAATGAGAAGGAGAATTCAAGACCGCGAAAACGATATGTTTAGCAAAAGTCAGGCCGGCTCTAGTTCTCGGAGAAGAGAGAGGTTCCATCGGAATCCAACCGAAGGAAGGATGCCAGACTTCGGCGAACTTGTGATTGAGTTCCACCTTAGGGGAAACCGGGAGCCAGTTCCAAGCGAGTCTCGCGGGAATCCCGGCGCTTCTCAAGAGGGCGATCTGAGCGTAGCTGTGTTCGGTGCAAGAGCCGTGACCGTTCAGAAGAACGGTGGGCGCCGCGTCGAAACGACCGTCTTGTTTGTAGACTAAGTTCTTCGTGATATGTTTATAGACCGCTTGGATATAACCTTCGACGCCGGAAGAATCCGCTTTGAGTTGATCTCGAACGGAAGTGATACCTGGATCGTTGATCAGATAGACCGATTTATCTTCTAAGAATTGAAACCATTTACGATCGACCTTCCAATCTTCCCACGAAGTATTAAAATTAGAAAGCCCCGAATCCAGATTGAATCTATCGATCTTCGCAGAATAGACGACTTCGGTCCAAGACTGACCGACGGACAAAGCCGGAATTTGTACAAACAAAGTCCGATTTCCTTGAGCGTCTTCTTGAAAGTTACCTAATTTTGTTACCGTTTCCTCGGACAGAACTTGGGAAGCCGTTTCTCTGGGAGGAATAGCGACTGCGATTTCGGATTCCGGCGAATTCTTATCCTTTGCGGTCACGGAAAGCACAAAGGAGATCTTTTCCTTCTTCGGAGCAAAACGGTAACTCAGGTTTCCTTTGAGAATTTGGTTCCCTTGAACGACGGGATAAAAGCGATCTCCGATTTTAATTAGAATTTGATAATATTCTTTTTCCGGATCCACGAGCGCTAAATCGTCGCCTCGACAAGCCAATTTCGGCGCGAGTTTTCCGTCGATCTTAACCGAAAAGCGGTTTCGGACCGAGTTTAAAATCGGATTGTAAGAATGGAGATTAAAGTCGCCGTCGCTGTTCCAGAGAAAAATTTCCTTATCGGAGCAAGCATACGCCTGAGCGATCTTAGGAATAGGAACTTCTTTGTTCTCGATTTCGTTTCCGTTTTCTTTATCATAAAAAGTGAATGTATTTCCTTGTATTCCGAAAAGTTTACCTTGAAAGAAGCCGATGGAAGTCCAACCGGAGTTTGTCGCCGGAAACGGAAACTTTCTTTTCGTATTGAAAGAATCGAAATCGATTACTGCGATCTCTTTTTTCAATCTTACAAAGACTTGATTCGACTCTTTGTCCCAAGCCAAACCGCGAACCGGTTCACCGAAATCGATCCGCTTCGAATCTCCGTTCTTAAAATTCCGCAGGATTACGCCGTGACTTTCCTTTCCGTTTTCACCCGAAAGAATCGCGGGCCAGAAGATCCAGTTTCCCGCGATCAAGGCGCCTTGAAAACTCCGGACTTTTTCGTCGTTTGCGGGAGGGGTAATTTGGGAAAACTCCGTTTTTGTCACCGGCACCCAGTCTAACGCCGAATAGGCGGACTGAGAAAAGCTCGGGCGCGAAAGAAGCGTGAACAAGAGGATAAGAATGGGAAGAAAAGCTCGGATCGACATGAGAGGATCCGACTCGGACAAATCTTCGATTCCAACTTCTCAAAATCCTAAAATGAAGAATCTTGAAAAAAATCGAATCTCTAAAACGATCGAACGCCAAGCAGAACTCCAACAAGAGATTGAAACGAAACCGTAAAGAAGATTCGTAAGAGCTCCTACGAGACCCTTTTGTTTTCACGATCCATAACGATTCTCCTTAACGGACTTCGATTCTTAATTGACCTAATAAATTCCGATCCATGGAATCCGAAATTTTTTCAGAGGCCTTTGATTTAAAGAAAGAACGAAGAATGGAACTCAGTCTTTCAAGTGTCTTTTGATTTCATCCAGTGCGAGAGACTCTAGGGTTTCGAAATTTGTGGAACCGGAGTAGGGGAGGTTTTCGATCAATCTTAAACCGAAGTTGCCGTATTCGTTCTTGATCCATTTTTTGAGTTGTAAAAGAGTTTCTTTGGAACGATCTCCGAAAGGAATCGTTTTGCGGATAAAATCCAAAAGTTCGGAGATCCCGACCTTCGTTTTGGTGGAAGTTTTAAAAACGGGAGGAAGATTTTTTCCGGGCATGATATCTTTTAAGAATTCCAACGTCGTGATCAGCATATGGTAACTCGAGTTCGCGAGTTGTTCCTCGTCGCATTTGTTCAGAATGAAAGAATCCGGGACTTCCATAATTCCGCTTTTCATAAACTGAACCTGATCTCCGCCTAACGGCTGTAAAACGAGAAAGGAAAGGTCCGTGAGTTTGGAAACTTCGATTTCGTTTTGTCCGATTCCGACGGTTTCTATAAATACGTAGCGGAAGAAACAGCGTAAAAGACGGATGACGTGATACGTATAAGGATTGACTCCGCCGAGTTCAAGTTGACTCGGCTGGGAACGGAAGTAGATTCTTTTTTCTCTGGCGGGAAGCGAAAGACGGGTTCTATCGCCGAGCAACGAACCTCCCGAGATATGACTCGAAGGATCGATCGCGACAATTGCCATCGTCTCGTCGTTTTCCCCTTTTAAGAATTGGGTCGCGAGTTCTCCGAGAAGAGAGGACTTTCCCGCGCCCGGAGTTCCCGTAAAACCCACTGTCAAAGAATTCTTTCCGGTCAGACCTCTCGCGGAAAGTTCCTCGAAAAGAATTTTTCTAAACTCGAAAGAGTCGGGTCTTTCCACTCCGGAGATCAATTTCGCGAGAGGAAATTTTTCTCCCTCCCGCGCTCCTTCGATGAGTTCCGCGAGTTCCGGCAACGAGATGTTCACAGACATTTCCGAAAAAGACGCGTTATGCGGCTTTGACTTTTTTGGAGATGATGTCGATGATTTTCTCCATCACGTCCATCAGATCGTAGTCTTTCGGAGTAAAGATCGCTTTGACGCCGAGTTTTAAAAGCGCGTCAAAGTCGCCCGGAGGAATGATCCCGCCGAACACGACGGGAATGTCCGCTTTATAGTGTTTTAATTCCTGAAAGATCTGTTCCGCGAGTTCCTGATGAGAACCGGAAAGGATCGAAACTCCGATCACGTCCGCGTTTTCTTCCACTGCGGTTTGTACGATTTCTTCCGGCGTTAAACGAATTCCGGAGTAGATCACGTCGAAGCCGGCGTGTTTTGCGGAAACCGCGATCATTTCGGCTCCGTTGGAATGTCCGTCTAACCCCGGTTTGCCGACCACAATCTTCGGTCGGGTTCCATTCGTCTTTAAGAAGGCTTCGACTTTACCGCGAACGCGGACCACCTTTTCGGTTTCGAGATTGAGTTTTTGTCCTTCGACACCGGTGGAAGGCCGGTATTCTCCGAAGACGGATCTCAAGACGTCGGCCCATTCTCCCGTGGAAACTCCGGCTTTCGCACATTCGATCGAAGCAGTCATCAGATTCTTATTCGCTTTTGCGTCCGCTTCGAGATTGGCGAGGGCGGTCTTTACTTGGTTTGCGTCCCGTTTTTCTTTCGTCTTCGCCAATACCTTCAGAGTTTCTTCCGCGGACTTAGGATCCACTTTGAAAACTCCTCCGTCCTGGTCGGTCATCAGAGGAGACTCAATTCCTTCGGTCCATTTGTTCTTGCCGACGATGACGAGTTCGTTGTTGTTGATCTTTGCGAGACGTTCCGCCTGCGATTTTACGAGCTGCGATTTCATATAACCGTTTTCGATCGCTTTGATAGCTCCGCCCATATCCAGAATTTTTTGAATTTCCTTGTAGGCTTCCTCTTTGAGTTCTTTGACTTTGCTTTCCACCACTTTAGAACCTTCGAATAGATCCGGATATTCGAGAAGATCCGTTTCATACGCGAGAACTTGTTGGAGTCTTAAGGACCATTGTTGATCCCATGGTCTAGGGAGTGAAAGGGCTTCGTTCCAAGCGGGAAGCTGAAGCGCTCTGCAACGCGCGTCTCGGCTCATGGTGACGCCTAACGCTTCGATAAGAATTCTCCAGGCGTTGTTTTCCGGCTGTTCTTCGGTGAGACCGAGAGAGTTCACTTGAACTCCGTAGCGGAAACGGCGATATTTTTCCTGTTTCACCTGATAACGATCTCTTGTGATTTCGTCCCACATGTCGGTGAAGGCGCGCATTTTGCACATTTCTTCCACGAAACGGATTCCTGCGTTTACGAAAAACGAAATTCTTCCCACACACTGTTCGAACTCGTCCGCGGTAAAACAATTTCTTTCCTTGATCGCGTCGAGGATCGCGATCGCGGTCGCAAGAGCGAAGGCGAGTTCCTGAACCGGAGTCGCTCCGGCTTCCTGCAAGTGATAGGAACAGATGTTCGACGGGTTCCATTTCGGAATATTCTTCAAGCAGTATTCGTACATGTCCACGATCACTCGGATGGATTGCGCCGGCGGAAAGATGTAAGTTCCTCTTGCGAGGTATTCTTTGATGATGTCGTTTTGAGTGGTTCCGTTTAAAAGGGAGATGTCTACGCCTCTTTCCTGCGCGAGCGCGACGTAAAGAGACAGAAGATACATCGAAGTTCCGTTGATCGTCATCGATGTGTTCATTTCTTCGATCGGAATTTGGTCGAAGAGAATTCTAAAATCCTCTAAGGTATTGATCGGAACTCCGACTTTTCCGATTTCCGGTCTAGCGATCGCGTGATCGGAACTGTAACCGCACTGAGTCGCGAGGTCGAAGGCGATGGAGAGTCCGGTTTGACCTTTAGAGAGGTTTTTTCGAAAGAGTTCGTTCGATTCTCTTGCGTTTGTATGTCCCGCGTAGGTTCTGAAGATCCAGGCTGGTTCTTTGGTTGGTTTTCCGGTTTTGTCGTAAAGGATATGATCTTTATTTTCCATGAATTCTGTCCCGATTCGAGGTTCTCATTGTTACTTCAAAATGTGTTGGTAGAATTTCACCTCAATTTTTATCCTTGCTCTGATTTCCGCAAAAACCCAACGGACCCGCAATGGATTTAGAAAGAAGCAACAAAGCCAACCCAATCTACCTTTTTCTTTCGGCGATCGGCCTTTCAGTCGTGCTTTCCGTCCTTTATAACTGGTTTGGAGAACCTCTGAATCCGGAGGCGCTGAACGTTCTCGCCAACCTTCGTTCTCTTACGGAAGAAGGAAAATTCTTCTCCGATCAGGCTCCGCTTTCCTTTTTCATTCTGGATTTTTGGAAGTCGATCACGGGACTCAACTATACAACTGCATTCTATTCACTTTCTGCGTTTGTATTTTCGTTTTGTATTCACGTGATCGGGCTGATTCTTCAGAGAGAAAAATGGAAGCCGAATCATTATTTGATCTGTTATCTTTCCGCGCTGACACCTCTCACTTTTTCGATGCCTTTGTATTTTTATTCCGAGTTGTTCAGCCTTTCCTTTTTGTTGATTCTCTTTCTCGCGTTTAGAATGGAAACGTTGGGCGACATATTCTTGCTCGCGGTTTGTATTCTCGGAAGTTTCTTTTCCCACTTCTCGGTGTTTCTTTACGGGATGACGGTCTTTGTGATCAAGGCGGGAACCGTGGGAATCAAGGAGAGAAAAAAACATCAGTCCGTTTTCTTTAAGAGAAGAAATATTCCGCAGCTGGTGCTGCTCGTTTATATGGGAGCTCTTCTCGCTCTTTTGACGATTCTCGTCAACATCGACTTTTACGGAGAACGTTCTTTCGAAAGTTTTTATAGACTTGGTTGGAATTATCTGATCAATATCGGTCCTTTGTTTCTCATCCTCTACATAGGAAGTTTTCTTTTGAGATCCGAAAAGGAACTGAGCACGATTGCGGCGAGCGCCGTTTTGTTCGTCGCACTTCTTGTCTCCGCGTATTTTTCGGTGAAGCCCACGACCGGAATCAACTCGGTTAAACTCGGAGCGTTTACGAAAGATCTTTTGAACTTAAAGAGCCGGGAAGTGATACAAACGGACGAGAGAATTTTCGCAAGTCCCGCGGTTTCGTCTTACGTGTATTTTCATTCGAAACAAAGACTCGTTTCTCTGAAGCCTAAGGAATGGAAGAATCGGGATTATCTCTTTTTGGAGGAAGTCTGGCTCGCGGACAAAAGGGATCTGATAAAACGATATAAGTTCAAAAATCCGCAGTACGTCTTTTTATCCGGAGAACAGATTCTGGTTACGGGGTTTCTTACAAAAGTGATCGTCGGAGAAAAGGAAAACACGCAGATCAAGATTCAGGTGGAAAAAGCGAATTCCCAGTTGCTTTCCAAGAATGGAGAAGCGGGGTTCAATCGTTTTTTAACCGGAATCTTCACGTCGTCCGCGCTGAGCCCGGAACAAAACTCTTGAAGTCGATCTGGAACCAAAAGAAAAATTCAAAAGATAAGAATCCGGCTTCCCAGAGTCAAAAGACGGCAGTCTCCTTATCTGAATATAAAGAAAAGCTAAAGTTCGGCTTGAGAGGCAAAAAGGAAGAATCCTCCGAAGACGAGGGTTTGACTTTGGGAGCGAACGGACTTCCCTTTGAGACGGCTTATTGGAGGGACATCTACGGATCCGGAACCGACGTAGACGCCACCTTCAACGCAAAAGAGCACGCGCGTTATGCGAAATCGATATTCAATCTTATGGAGATCAACGTAAATTCCATCGCAGACTTCGGTTTCGGGAAGGGGATTCTCCTGAAAGAGATGGTGAAAATCTTCAAACCCGGAAGAGTTCTAGCGATCGATCCATCGGAGCAGATGCTCGACGAATTGATCGCGCAAAAATGGATCCGCGCCTGGAATATCTCCGTCTTAAACACAACCGTTCAGGAATTGGATCTGTCTTATTTTGTTCATCTTCCTTTCGATCTCGGGATCTGCAACTCGGTGGTTCAATACATTGAAGGCGATCTCAAGCCCGTCTTCGAAAAACTTCATAAAATCGTAAAGTATCTCTACTTTTCCGTCCCCACAAAAGACGACTATATAAGAATGAAGAAAGAAATCCACTTTGAGGATCCTTACGCTTTTGTGAGAACTAAAAAACAATATATGAAAATGATCGAACCGTATTTTAGAAGAGTCGGTTACAATCTTTTAGAAAGCCGTCTCGTGGGCGACTCCCGCTTTTCGGATCAATTGTTCAAAGATGATTGAGTTTTTGTCCTCAATCGTTATGCACTTTATACAAATATAATATATTTTTATTCTTTTAATTATAATATAAATTTAGTCAAAAATTCCGAGTCCTCTTTTTCCCAACGGGAACGTAACGTAGATCGCTGTTTCCTCAATCTCTTCTCGATCTGATCGCATTTTAAGATCGGTCGATCCAAATCCGTCTTCAGTTTTTTATATTAATCCCTATCTTCCTTCGTTTTTTCTTCGCTACTCTTTTTATCGAATGAATTTTTATATCGATAAAAACGTTCTTTTCGAAGGATCAATTCTAACAAATTGGAAAAGTCTTCGACAATCTCCTTTTTGTGAAATTCTAAAATTTCTTTGTAAATTGAATTCAAACTGTCATTATTTTTATATTTAGGATGTTTTCCTAATCTCGTGGAAGCGGTCTCGGAAAGGTCTATAAGGGCAAGACGGCCCTTTTCAATATCAATTGTGTTTTCCGAATATATCGCATACAAGAGATATGTCTCGATTAGGTGTATATAAAAATTCTCTAGATAGAAAGTTTCTTTTGAAATCCCAAAGTGTCTGCATATTTTAGAAATAGTACGAGATGCTTTGGAATGATTTCATATTTTGATTTTTTCCGAATATATCGTCGAGAATCCGTCGCCATATATTACTCCTCAGGTTGAATGCTTTATCATTTCCGTCAACCGAGGTCGTTAGTTTCACAATTTTTATGGTTGTTCATTCCTTTGTCTCCATGATCAGCGCTCTAGATTCTTTGCTCTGGGGGATAGGTTGGGAGTAGGTCTATTGTCGGATCGGTGGTCTTTTTCAAGTGCAGATGAAATTTGGAGCGCGATTCAGCGATGTCATCGCAATATTCCGGCGTACAATAACTTCAAAAAACGAACTTTGCCTTGAGAAACTCGTTTCCGTTATACGCAAATTTCGGCCGAAAATCGTACGACTCAGAAAAGTAACCGTATCTTTTGAAAAATTCATTTGACAAAACTAAGTTAGTAAACTAACTTAGTTTTATACCAAACAAATTCAAACTTCGCTTGGTAAATAAAGGAGATTTTTTATGTTTCGAAAGTTTTTCAAAACAGTAGTAGTTAAGATAAAAGCATATTTCAGGATATTGCTTTTAGCGGTTCTATCCATGGGAGTGCCGCTCACAACGGTTTCTGCAGGAGCGCTCGAGGTGGACGCTGCCCATTCAAAAGTTGAATTCACTGTGCCTCATATGGTCATTGCATCCGTAACCGGAAGATTTGATAAGTTTGAAGGTACATCAAAATTCGATGAAAAGACAGGCCGGCTCACCGATCTGGTCGTCAAAATCAAGACCGATTCAATAAACACAAATGATGAAAAGAGAAACGGCCACTTAAAAAGCCCGGATTTCTTTGATGCAGAAAAAAATCCTGCAATTACGTTTGCCGGTTCCGGGTCGGTTGTATTAAGACCAGGCGTGCCCACAAAATTGTCTGGAACCCTGACGCTACGCGGCATATCCAAACAGATCGGTCTCACCGTGACTTACAAGGGTTCAGTGAAAGATCCGTCCGGTGCTCTCAAATATGTATTCGAGGCCAATACGAAAATCAATCGTAAAGATTTTGGCATCATCTGGAATAAGCCGCTGGACAATGGGGGAGTTCTGATTGGAGAAGATGTGAAAATTCAGATAGCAGTTGAGGCAAACCCAACGTCCTAACCCCGATTGCTAAATAGTAAAAAACCCTATTGACCGATCCGGACGAAAAAAAAGCTGGATCGGATTTTATCTTAAGTTTGTAATTCGGTGTATTTTCCAAAATTAGTTGACAAATTATAAGTCAGTTAACTGACTAAATTATCCGACAAGCAGACACAATCTCGATTCCGCTTCTAAAGGAGAAGTTTATGTTTCAACAGTTTTTTCAGACAAATGATGATCTGACTCTGACTATTCTGCGTGTAGTCCTCGCTATTGTGATGTTTCCTCACGGAGCACAAAAACTCGTAGGATGGTTCGGAGGATATGGTTTCAAAGGAACCATGGGGTATCTCACCGGCGCAGTCGGTGTTCCCTATTTGTTCAGCGTTCTTGTGATATTGATTGAGTTTTTCGGCAGTATCGCACTTTTCGCAGGTTTTCTGACGCGGGGTGCTGCTTTTGGAATTGCAATCGTTATGCTCGGAGCTATACTAACTTCCCATTTAAAAACCGGGTTTTTCATGAACTGGGGTGGAAATCAGGAAGGGGAAGGATTTGAATTTCATATTTTGGCAATCGGAATGGCCGTGCCTATTATTCTTTTCGGCTCGGGAAGATGGTCGGTAGATTCGTTTCTTGTCGGAGTTTTGTAGATTGCTCATTGATTATATATAGGAGGCTTAAGTCGAATGGCTCACGAAAAAATAACCGAAGCGGTGCGCAGGCTAGGCGTTCGTTTTCCAATTATTCAAGGTCCATTTGGCGGCGGCCTTTCTACTGCTCGTTTAGCGGCAGCCGTATCGAATTTGGGCGGGTTAGGATCCTACGGCGCACATAGTCTGGCACCGTCGGATCTAGGGCCTTTAGTGAACGAAATCCGGTCGTTGACCCCGCATCCTTTTGCTGTCAACCTTTGGGTGTCCGACCATGACCAGGGCGGTCTGGAATTGAACGAAGCAGAATTCGATAGGGTTTTCAAAATTTTTGAACCTTATTATCGAGAATTCGGAATTCAAAGACCGGAACATCCCGCTCATTTTCATCATTCATTTGAGGAGCAATTCGAAGCGCTTATAGAAGCAAATCCGCCGGTCTTTAGTTTTGTTTTCGGTGTTCCACGACCTGCGATTCTTGCGGAATGCAGACGGCGTGGAATCGTTACGATCGGTACTGCAACGTCAATCGCTGAGGCCCGAATGCTTGACGAAGCCGGTGTTGATCTTATAGTAGCCACTGGATTTGAAGCAGGCGGACACCGGACGTCATTTTTGAAACCGGCAGAGGATTCGCTCATGGGAACATTTGTACTCACTCAGTTAGTATCTGATCGTGTAAAGACGCCGGTGATCGCCGCCGGCGGGATTGCGGATGCGCGAGGATTACGTGCCGCGCTATCGCTCGGCGCGCAGATGGTCCAGATAGGAACTGCTTTTCTTGCGTGCGAAGAATCCGGAACGACGCCTGAACATCGTGCGATGTTATTTAGCGACAAGGCCGAACAGACTACATTAACACGGTCGTTCACGGGACGGTTAGCGCGAGGAATCAGCAATCGTTGGACTGAAGATATGATAGCTCGCAGCAAGGAACTCCCGCCATTCCCTATTCAAAGTTGGTTCATGTCATATCTAAAATCAGCCATGATAAAGACGGGACGAACGGATGTATTACCTCTTTATGGAGGACAAATCGCTCCCAATCTTCGTCATCGGACGGCACCAGCACTGATGGAATCGATTCTTGAGCGGTTATAAAATTAGGACGATCCTTTGAAAATAAGACGGAAAACCAAAAAAATTATAACAAAGAAAAAAGACGGAGCCGGTAGTCGCGACTCCGCCGCGGCGAAATCAGTAAAAGCGCCTGCGGCGAAGCGGTTACGACTGCTGCAATCTGCCGTAAAATTAGTCTATCAGCAAGGCTTCGACAAAACCACGTTAGCCGACATTGCAGCGGACTCAAAAATTCCTTTAGGCAATGTTTATTATTATTTCAAAACAAAAGACGCTATCGGAAATGCTCTGATCGAACAACATGTTCTGGACTATCGCGCCTTCCGGAATGAATGGGATAAAGATCCGGATCCGAAAAACCGGCTATTGTCTTTCATCCAGATGATGCAAGACAATAGTGAACAGCTTGCTTTGAGCGGTTGCCCGATGGGAACTCTGTGTAGCGAACTGCAAAAACAGGGCGGACCGCTTGCACAAAAAGGGAGCCAGCTCTTCAGTGAATTCCTCGTCTGGATCGAAGCTCAATTTCGGGCAATAGGGCAGGAAGCTGAGTCAGGTAATCTGGCTGTACATCTGCTTTCCGTACTAGAAGGCTCAACTCTGCTCACGCATAGTTTCCGCGATCCGACTTACATCATAAGGGAAGCCAATTGGCTTCGGGAATGGGTAAGAACAATGTCCCCCAGGCAGGGAAAATCCAAGAAGGATAACAAATAAATGATTCATCGCAAATATCGTGATCTGTTATTCGCCATTTTCATGGGCTTCGTAATGGTTTTCGTTATATCATTTGCAAATGCAGCTATAAAAAATGGAATGAATTCCGGTTTTTTTGAGGCCTGGTTAGCCGGTTTTTACATCGGATATCCGATTGCTATTCCCTTGATTTTGATCCTTCCCAAAAGAATAAACCGTCTTATCGAAAAACTGACTACGGATGAAAAATAGCCCGATGAATTATCCCGAACGAAACATCGGGGAATGCGGTTTTTACTTATAGCTTATTCGATGATGTTCGAATCTGAAGTTAAAGAGCCTACTCTTAATTTAATTCTTTCGTGAGAGAAATCCATAAGAAAAACGATATTTCCCGCGAAATGGATTTTATTTTTTTATTTGTTGGATCACGATTCAAAAACCATTTTTCAGCCGACTTGCTGAGTTTTCTTAAAATATCAAAATCAGAAACTGAGAATTCAGTTATACCAAATCGCGAGTTTTGTTCGCCGGCTTTTAGAATATCGAGCGCTTGTTTATTATCCTAACGGTTTTTTGAGCGTCTGCGGGAGGTGGAATAAAGGTATTTGCGGTTACAATTGAGTGATCATTGTTGTAGGGACAACTCTTATTCTTAAATCTCTTAGGCGTTCCTCGGCAAAAACTCCGCTGATGAATAACCTATTTAAAAGTATAAGGATTTGTCCCAAAACTGGGACAGGTTCTTGCAGCTTGATCTTTCCGACAAAATAAAATAAGGTCTAGGACGCGCTGTAAATAATCTTTTATAAAGCGAATTCAATGATTCTTCACCGGAGGAAAATTCAAAAAATCAAAATTCGTGAAAAAACCAAAAAGGTTTTGAAATATTTTTTTAAACTCATGCCAATGCGAACGCGACCTTTTATCCATTCAATTGTTATGGAATCATCTTCCGGAGAATTGATTTCTAAGGTTGGCGATTTTATATTATACATTTTTTGTATAATTATTTTAGAGCAGGTTATAGTTTTTACAAATATATTCAGTTCCTTTTCGGTATATGCAAAGATTCTCATAAATCAATCGGAGGAGGTCAATACCTGAGAATCCAATTTGTTTGGATTTCGGTCTGAACGAGTAAGAGGTTTTAATAAGAGAAGAAAATGATTGGGATCAAACAACCGCTATAAGAAGCTTGTAAAGAGCATAAATAGGTTTTGAAATTGGATTCACCGTGCAGGCTTCGGTGTAAGAACGTTTTTATCTATAATAAAAACGCTCGTATAAGCTCGGCAAATTATTATAACGTTTCAAAAACATTCAAATCGTTATAATAATTGAATCGGTTCGCCGCTAGGAAAAAGATACTTATCCGATCTCCAGCAATAATTTGTCGAGTTCCAGGCAGAGTGGAATCCAGCCTTCGGCCGCACCGGACTCGAGTTCGCGTATTTCGGACGAAGCATATTTGAATACGTGAGTGAGGAGAGTTCCATCGCCTTCCGTTGTGAAGGTGCGTGATTCGACGGTCGCATCGGGATTTTCCGGACCATCCGGATTGAATGCCGACATGTCCGTCGCATAATTCTCGTTATTCGCTACTTTCTCAGGTACAATCACTTCTAGGAATTTTCCGTAAATTCCCATTTTGACTCCTTTTGAGTCGGCAAAGACATACAGGTATTTGCCGCCGACTTTAAGATCGGCCTCGCAACTTTCCAGCCTCCAGCCTTCGGGACCGGTCAGCCATCGACGTATCAGTTCCGGCTTGGTAAAACAATCGAATACCAATTTACGGGGCGCTGCGAAATAACGCGTAAGTACGACTTCCGTTTCGCCTCTAAGTTCTATCTTCACTTCTTTTTGATTCGTTTTCATTTTTGTTGGTCTCCTTGAGTTTGTATCGTTTGTAATTCTACAAGCAGCGTATCGAGCACTTGGTACCGCTTTTCCCACATCTGACGGTATTTCTCAATCCAATCGGTCGCTTTTTTAAGGGGTGCGGTCTCGAGCCTACGCGGCCGTTCCTGTGCGCGGACGGTTGTCGAGATGAGGCCGGCCTGTTCGAGAATTTTGAGGTGCCGCGAGATCGCGGGCTGACTCATTTTGAAAGGTTTAGCCAACTCCATGACCGTCATTTCGCCTTTCGCAAGGCGCATAAGGATCGCACGACGGGTGGAATCCGCGAGCGCCGCAAAGGTAACGTCAAGATTTTGCATTTATATATACTTATATAATCATATAGTTATATAAAAAATGAGTCAATCATTTTATTTATCTTTGTCCGCACTTTGGATAGAATATGAAGAAAATTATACGCCACAAAGGTTTGCTCGCGCATACGCCTTAGCGGCATCCGTCTTTATTTGTAATTGAAGAACGATTCATTGTGGGCCGAAATCGCGGTAAGCTGAACATTCAGATAGAAAATTGAATCTTTTGGCCGATTCCTGTTTTGTAATCCTTATACAAAAGTGAAAGGAACTAATCGATCCAGTAGTTTCAATCGTCTCGGCATTAACATCAAATTCTAATGAGATTGATGAAGTTTATAAATTGATTTTATCGTTTGCTGAAATTCCGAATATGGAATCGAAAATTCCGTTCCTTTTCTTTACGTAACCGGTTTTTTGAATCTCAAACTTTGGAATTCTGTATGTCCTTTCTTTCCAACGAAGACTAACGGTGTCCGCACTTTTGTGGATCTCATCTACTAAGAACGCATGGTCAGTTTGAGAAGAAGCTGGAAAGAGAAAGGCGCTTCCGACCAGAGCAAAGAGACAATAACGTCTCTAAATAGTTTCCCTGTGTGTTTGTCAATTTATCCTTCGATCGGCAATTCGAAATTGCATCATTTTTGTAAATAGGATAAAGAATTTGTTTCAAGACAACTGTCCTTAGTACATTTTTTCACACTGAAGAATTTATGTACTAAGAGTTGTCGCTTGTTCCTTAGTACAAAGTTATTTATAATTCAAAATTTTCTTTAAAGAGTGAAAATTCAAAAAATATTTCCTAGTTCGCCACAAGTTTTTAAAAGTGTCAATTTGGTATCATTACCTAGGCTTTTCTGTTTTTAGAAGATCTTAGCGAAACGGTTACTTTGATACAAATAGAACTGGAGTTTTTGGATGAAATCACGCGCTCCGCGAATCATTTTCTTAGTATTTGTTATTCTTTTTGTTCTTAACTTTTCCTTTCTCCAATCGATTCAAAGTTTTTTTTCTTTGGCGCTTCCTTCGGAGGAATCTTCCATGCCACAAGCGATACCAAAACTTAGCGTAGATTCTTTTGGGAAGTCCTCTTTTTCGTTTCCAATATCCGTTCCTCCGGGTGCGGGCGATATTGTACCTAAACTTTCCGTTCGCTATAGCTCCTCTTCATCAAATGGTATTTTAGGTAAGGGATTCTCTCTCGAAGGTCTTCCTACGGTTCAAGTTAATCCTAATTTCGGTTATTTCGAAAACGGTTCCCGCTTTATCTCCTCTATCGGCGGAGAGCTTTTGTCCGATTCCAGCGGTTCGTTTTTTTCTAAGTTTCAACCTTCTCTTAAAATTTCCCGTTTGTCCGGCGGGGCTTGGAAGTTCGAAGAGAAAGACGGTAAGGTCTACTTGTTCGGAACTTCGATCGATTCTAAAATTTTAGCGCAAGCCCCGGATTCAGGGAAAGTAGTTACTTGGGGTTTAAAGAGCGTTCGCGATTCTTTCGGTAACGGTTACGACGTGTCCTACGATTCGGATGGTCTTTCCAAGGGCCTTTTGCTGCCTTCGGAGATCGTCTATGTTCACGGCAATGCGCGTATTTCTTTCGGTTATTCGAACGAGGCTTCGGGTTTTTCTTCGATTCTTTTTTTTTTCCAACGTAAAACAATATCATTCGAAGGTTCTTTCGAGTATCGACGTCTTTGCACGGGACGAGTTCGGTTCCGAATCGAACGTCGATTCGTATTCTTTCGATTATATTTATGACGATACTTCCCGTTTACTGAAAACGATTCGTCGATCCAATTTCGATCCTTTGACTTTTTCTTATACCGATCATTCCGATGTTTCCCTTTCTGCTCCGAGTTTCAATCGTTCGATTTCAAACGGGTTTGCTTTGACTTTCCGTGCGATTCAAGAAGGTCTTCAAGGCGCGTTTGACAACGGCGTGATTGCCTGCGCCTGTACTTCGAACGCGGGTTGTATGGCTTCGGTCGGTCCTTGGGCGATTTTGATTTGCGGTTGGGCGACTCAGAATATTTGGGACGTTCATTCGAACGGCGTCGAGACTTCTTTTGCCGGCGCGCTTGACGTTACGGGCGACGGTATCGCCGAATACGTTCGTGTTCTCGGTTCCAAGGACAATCAACATTTTTACGTGACGGATCTTCAATCCGCGGGCGACGCTCTGAATTCTTCTTTGCCTATCGATTCGAGTCCTCTCGGCAACGTTTTGAATCTTACTAGCAGGGGAAGAATTTTTCCCGGTGATTTTAACGGGGACGGCAAAGCGGATTTTTTACTTTTTGAAAAACCGGGCGTTCCTTTTCGAATTTTTTGGGGGCCCGATTTTCACGATTCCGGTACGAACGTGACGGCCTTCGTTCCTCAATCGCAAGATAAGAGAGGCCGGCATTTCATCGCAGATATGAACGGAGACGGTCTTTCCGACTTGGTCCAGGCGAACGTCAGTTTAGGTTTGGACGTTTTTCTTTCGGACGGGAGTTCTCTTAATTTCGCTCAGACTCTTTCTTTCTCCGACTTCGGTTTAGAGTTTCAACTTTTCGCGGATTTGGATCGCAACGGGATCCCCGATTTTGTCCGTATGGAAGGTTTGCTCGGTTCCAGAAGATTGATCGTTTCCTTTCTTTCTTTGGATCCGATTTCCAATTCTTTGTCGGTGGTCGGCAGTACATCCTTGAACGAGAGTTCTTCCTTCGGCGGTAGTTTCGGTTCTTCCGGGAATCGTTTTTTTGCGGACACGAACGGGGACGGTTTTTTGGATTTTGTTTCGATGAGTTCGGGTTCGTTTCCTTTTTTCGGAACTTTTATTCATCAATACCATTTCAACGGGAAGGATTTTCAATCCGAGAATATCGGACAATTCGTAAACGACGTCCCCCTTTCCTCCGAGATCGGGAATCCTTTTTTACCCGGCTCCTACGGTTACGCCGATTACGATATCAACTACGACGGTCGTATGGATCGCGTTACGCGAAACGGCGAGACCGGTTATCTCGTTGAAATTCTTAAATCGGACGGTTCTTTCTCTTCTCCAATTTCGGTGATGCCTAATCAAGATACGATGGTCGATTTGGACGAGGACGGTCAAGACGACAAGATTCGAGTCGGGTATTTCTTTTTTATCGTTCAGATTCAGGTTCGTTTTGCTCCGAATGATCGTCTTGTTTGGAACGATATCGACAACAATCGTATGGCGATCCCGACCCCGACCCCCGAGGAGACCGCTTCTCTTTCCGATTTGGGTTATTCGAATTGGAAAAACAAAATCGATTTTTCCGATCTCAATCGGGACGGTAAGGCCGATCTGGTTTTCTTTCAGAACGGCAGGATCAACGTTCGTTTGGCTGGTTTGAGTTCTTCCGGTTCGGTTTCGTTTCCTTTGACCTCGGACTTTTCGTGGGCTTCCGGCGGTTTTTTGCAGTCTTTGGATTTTAACGGGGACGGCGTTACGGAATTGATCGGCGTGAGTTCCAGTCCTCAGAAGTATTCGGATTGGACTCCGAGTCCGAATCCCGCTTTGCCTTCCATTCTTGTGAGACAGGTTCCTTTCGCTTCGAATTCCACTTTAGAAGTTCTTCGTTTCGAGCCTAAGATTCCGGACGGTCTGATCCAAAACATCTACCAAGGCACGGAATCTTCGTTTTTACAAGTTACAAAGATTGAATATGATTTGAAGAAGTCTCATCTCGCTTCTCAACCCGCTAGTCAGAGGATCAACGCGTCCGCAGTCGCTCCGGCTAAACCGAACGTTTTTCCTTTTTTGGCTCCCGAATCGGTCGTGAAGTCGATCTCTTCCTTCGGCTGGGACGGTTCCGCGGAGTTTTTAATTTCTAAGACGGATTTCACCTTTAGTACTCCGAGGTTTTTCCGCGGACCCTTGCGCAAGTCTTCGCTTCTCGGTTACGAATCCGTTTCTTCTTTTGATTCGATCACCGGCACGGATACGGTTCGGTTTTTTAGTTCTTCGGATCCGGATCTCGCGGGTGTGGAAACTTCTTTGTCCGTGAGCAAGGCGGGGGTTCCTATTCATTCGAGTTCTTACGTTTATTCCAAATCGGTTTTCCCGAACGGTTCGGTCTGGATTCGTCCGGTTTCCTCCTCAGAAGCGATTTTTCGTTCGGGTGTTCTTCTGCAATCGGTGAGTACTTCCCTCCTTTACGACGCGAACTTTAACCAAACGGGTAAGTCCTCCACGATCGACGGTGTTACTGTTTCCGATCTTACGTCCTTCGATTCCGCGTCCTTTCTTTTAAAACCGCAGTTCAATGAAAGTCTAAAAGGCGGTCAAGTGATCGCGAGAAAAGAATTCGATTTTTCCGGTAATTCGATTTCGAGGGTTCGCGAAAAGTTGGACGGCAGCGTTTTTTCCGAATCTCAGTTTCTTTCCTTCGATTCTTTCGGAAATCCCACTCAGGTTCGGGACGCTAGAGGGAATGTTTCGACGATCGAATACGATTCGGTCGTTCATAAATTTCCGATTCGGATCACCAATTCCTTCGGCCACGTTTCGGAAAAAACTTTCGATCTGAGGAGAGGTTTGGAACTTTCGAGCAAGGACGCGAACGGAAATATTACGGAAACTAAATATGATTCCTTTGGGAGAGTCGTCGCGGTTAAAGCTCCGGGCTCCTCCGATTGGACAAAGACGATCGAATATTCCAATTCGGGCAGTCTTGTCAACGCTCGGGCCAAGACCACGGTTTACGCCGACGCAGATTCCGTTTCCTGGTCGGAGGAGATCGTAAATTTAAAGGAAGGTTTGACCGTAAAGCGGGGAAGTCTTTTGGACGGTCTTGTTTTGACCGAAGCGACTTACAAGGATCAGGCGGGTAAGGTCTTGAGAAAGATAGAACCTTATTTGGAAGGTCAAGAGATTTTGTGCGTGAAAGATTACTTCTACGACGATAATCAGGATCTGATCAAGATCGTTTCCAACGAAGGGACGGAGACTTCGATTTCGTATAACGGGAATACTACGACTACGGTTTCCAAATCCGGTTCCACCATTCTTTCCACTTCGGTCGAGGTCAAAAACGGTTTCGGTCAGACGATCAGCAAAACGACGAACGGTAAAACGATCGGTTACGAATACACTCCCAAAGGCAACGTTTCCAAAATCATCGATCCCGAAAACGGTCAGACTTCGATCGGTTATAATTTTGCGGGAATGCGGACTTCGCTTAACAATGTCAACTCGGGTTTGATTTCCTACGATTACGATTCTTCCGGTAATCTGATCGAAGAACGTCATGCGAACGGTTCGAGGATCGTTTTTACTTACGATTCTTTGGGAAGAATTTTGAGTAAGAGAGCCGATTCTTCCAGTGGAACTTCGGTTCACAGTTACGAATACGATCTTCCTTCTTCTCCCAACGGCGTGGGCCGTTTGTCGAAAGTGACGGACGAATTGGGAACCACGGAATTTGCATACGATTCCAGAGGGAATCAAACCGTTATCAAAAAGACGATTTTTAGAGAAGACAATTTGGTTTTGCTCGTGGAGAAGAAATTCAATTTTCTGAATCAAGTTACAGAAGTGGTTTATCCGGAAGGGACGAAGATCAATCACAAATATTCGCAATCCGGTTATTTGAACGGAATCACGCTGACTCCGGGCGACGGCTCCGCAGGAGAACATCCTCTTGTATCGTATCGCGGCCCCGTGATCGAAGGAAATCGGGTGAAGATCATTCGAGAATTAGGAAACGGCGTTTGGACGGATATCTACGTAGACAAGTTGACGAAGCGGGCATTAGAAACTGTGACGAAGATAGGAACGAACGTCTATGAAAACGTTGCGTATTCGTACGACGAGAAAGGAAATTTTTCGCAGATAGAAGACAAGTTGAACGGAAGCCGAACGCAGAACTTTACGTATGATTCTTCGAATCGCCTTGTTTCCGCTATGGGTAAATACGGAACCGAAGATTATATCTACAGTGATACCGGGAAGTTACTCAAAAAAGGAGACAGAACCTTCAGCTACGGAGATCCGAGTCACGCGAACGCAGTGACACACGTGAGCAGCGCAGGATATCTCGGAGATTACTCGTATGACGGCTCGGGGAATATGATATCACGAAACGGAGCTGTTCTTACGTATGACGGGTTTCAAAAGCTGCGCAGAATGGACACGGTGGAACAAGGCACGATCGAGTATGAATATGACTTTAGCGGAAGCCGAGTGATTAAGAACCGGTTGCAGGACGCAAGTAAGGTTATCAGCTTGGGAGGAATGTATGAGATTTCG
>NZ_NPDU01000050.1 GCF_002811985.1 Leptospira adleri | reverse complement strand
AAAAAATAACTTCCGTTGTGAATCCTTACCTTCAATGGAACGGAGTTTTCAAGAGGATGGAAAGGCACACCGTATTCGATACGGTGTGCCTAATTTTTACTGCTCTACACAGAGTAACTTCAAGTTCGAATTACAAGCATGAGTATCAATTGTAAAAGCACCTTCGGGAGTTAAATCGGCGGAAATTTCCGCCGTGTTGCCCGCCTGTCCTGGTTCTACTCCGCTTGCCGAAGTCCACTCTAAGCAATTGTTGCCTTCCTCCCACAAACCGGTCCCGTTCGCCGGGCTACTTAATCCGGACCAGAAATAGGTTTTTGCTCCTCCATCGATTCCGTTCGAAAGATTCGACGTTACAATCGCTTGTGCGTTTGTTGTGAAAGTTACAGTCGTCCCATCCTTTCTACGGTATTCCTTGTTTGGAAATAAGACCCAGTTATTTTTGTTCGGAACAATGCTTCTCGGCGAATTTCCTCCTGCAACGATAAGAGCTTTGTAACTTCCCGTAAGGGTGGAAGGTTTTTCCGCCATACATTTCGCATCCGCTCCGGAAACGCCGCCTAAATTTCCTGAAAAGCCGGCGCCATTGTTAGTCGCAACGAAGGTTCTGCAAAACGCTGCTTCTTTGCAAGTTGCGTTTCCGGTAGTGTTCATGCTGATTAAAGAATACAATAATACGAATAGGCTCGTGTCGTCATCTTTAGAATCTTCGCAGGAAAAAAGTGTAATTGAAAACGAAATTACACAAATGAAAGTGAAAAGTTTTTGAAACATCAAAAGCTCCTTTGCTTGATTGTTGAAACAAATGGAGAGACTTAACTCCTGAATTGCTATTCAGGGATTGCCTTCTATTTGTTTTCAAAGAATCTTAACAGATGGAATCTTTGCCTTTGATTGCAGATTGTAATATGAATCATCCTTCCACTCGAGTTTAAAAAATATTCTGAACTTGAATTGGCAGGATCTATTGAGAAAGGTTCTGATTGAATTTTTGAAATTCTTGAATCAGCACTTCCATATCTTCAGGATGTACTAAGTGAAAAGGGTTTTGTCCGAGTAATTCTTCATCCGGCCACTCCAAAATGTGCGGGAACGAAGGATTTACCGAAATGACAGTTCCATCCATTCTCTGAATCGAAAACAGATATAGAGAATAATTATAGAAATTTTCAAAATTGAATTCGTTTAGGTAAGAATGTCGAAAGTTATTGTCCTGAGGTTCTGAATTTTTTGATCTAACTCCTTGTTGATAAGGACGCCCTCTGATTCCATATCGTCGATCGGAAAGTTTTTTTAAAACGATATAGGAACGATTGGAGCGATTTTGCTTATTCATTTTAGGAAAAAGAGCGCTTGTCATGATTTTCAATGGACTGATTGAAGATTTCATTTCAGTCTTTCACATTCGGAATCTACTTTCAAACAGTGAGTGGCCCTGTCTCTTCCTTTGATTTTCGATTGATACAAGGCTCGGTCCGCCGTTTCGATCAGTCTTTGAACGTAATCCTTGCTCTTTAAGGAAGAAGAATCGAACTGAAACGTTGAGATTCCGATGCTGATCGTGATTTTTTTATTGTCCCAGGAAAAATTACGAATCGTTTTAAGCATGGTTTCCGCGAGCGAAAGCGCCGCCTCGACGGAAGTGTCCGGCAACGCGACGATGAATTCTTCTCCGCCGTAACGAGCGACGATACCGTTTTCCCTTACGACTTTCGAAAGAAGGTCCGCAAGAAGAATCAAAACCCGATCTCCCTCCGGATGACCGAACTGATCGTTGTATGCTTTGAAATGATCCGCGTCGATCATCATCAGTGAAATTTGACTTTCCTGTTTTTGCGCGAGATGAATCTGATAATGCAATTCTTCGTTGAAGGCCCTTCTGTTTTTGAGCTTTGTTAAAGGATCGGTCGACGCCTGTTCGAACAATTGATCGTTTGCTTCTTTGAGTTCCGCGGCTAACTGACTGATCTTTTGATTGGACTCGATAAGCTCGGTGATATCGCGGCCGGTGATGTAAACCAAACCGGCTTCAAGATCGGGAAAACCGGTCCAGGAAAGATATTTATAGTCTCCGTTCGCACATCGAAGCCGGTTTTGAATCGAGGCTTTCGGAACTCCGGTATTGAGTTTGGAAAATTCCTGCATCGTTTCTTCAACGTCTTCCGGGTGTAAAAGATCGAAAGGATTTTTCCCGAGGAGATCTTCCGCCGCCCAGCTGAGAATTTTTTCAAAGGCCGGGTTTACCGAAATCACGGTTCCGTCCATTCTTTGGATCGAAAAAAGATCCAGGGAGTAATTGTAGAACTTTTCAAGGTTGTATTCGTTTTTATAGGTCATGGTCAAAGTCCTCAATTGTATAATGGATCATTCCGTATGGGAACAATCCGAGTCGAGACGAGGAGAAAGAAGATTCTTTGGATCGATGGAGGAATGATGGGTTACTCTGTTTCTACCGTTGATTTTGGATTGATACAAGGCCTGGTCCGCGTTTTCAATGAGAAGCTTTTGAAAGTCGGTATTCTCATTCCATCGATTGGAATGAAACTGAATCGTAGAGATCCCTATGCTTACGGTTACGTTCTTTTTCTCGCACGAAAAATCTCGGATCGTTCTTGCTATGGATTCCGCGATTGTGGCGGCCTCTTTTTCGGAAGCTCCCGGAAGCGCGATGATGAATTCTTCCCCTCCGTACCGAGCGACAATATCGCTTTCTCTCGTGGATCGAAGGAGGAGATTCCCTAGGTGAACCAAAACCTGATCCCCCTCCAGATGACCGAACTGATCGTTGAACGCTTTGAAGTGATCTGCGTCGACCATCAAGAGCGAAATCGGTGTTTCTTCCTTTAGAGCAAGGCGAATGAGGTATTGCAATTCTTCTTGGAAAGCCCTACGATTTTTGAGTTTTGTAAGCGGATCGGTCGAAGCTTGTTCAAAAAGTTTATCATTCGTTTCTTTGAGTTTTGCCGCGAGTTGGCTGATCTTCCGGTTGGATTCCACAAGATCCGTAATATCGCGTCCGGAAGTGTACAGAAGTCCTTCCTTTAAGTCGGGATAACAGGTCCAGGCGAAAAATTTATAACTTCCATCGAAACATCGATAACGATTTTGAAATGCAAGCGTGGGAATTCCCTGATTCAATTTTTCAATTTCTTTCAGAGTAGAATCCAAATCGTCCGGATGTAAGAGGTGAAACGGATTCCTGCCAAGGAGATCCTTCTCGGACCAACCTAAGATCCTTTCAAAAGAAGGATTCACTTGAATGACGGTGCCGTCCAATCGTTGAATCGAAATGAGATCCAATGAATTGTTTACAAACTTTTCTAAATTGTATTCGCGTTTGAAGTTCATTTTGTTAATTTAATAATTCCTCAGCCTTTCTATTCTCACCGTTCTCATATCAAAAGAAATTCCCCTTTGGTATGAACACGAAATCTAAGATTTCAGTCGTTGATTCTTAAAAATGAAAAGATCGAACGAAAGAATTTTGAAATCTTCTCTTTATGGAATGGACGTTGATGGAAAAGCAATCCTTACGAGAGAAGAAAATGAATCTGTATTCGTTACAAGGAATTTATGAAAAATAGTATATCTGAATTATATAATATATCTAAATAAAATTGAGAATGTTATAATAAGAACGGACTGCCCATTGATTGTTTTTACGGATCAAGATGTTTGTGCAATTTTTTTTTCTCAAATGGTAATTTGAGTATTTAGAATCCTGAAATTCTTTTTGAACTCTGTAGAATTTCTAACGAAAGTTCTTTTGCCGAAAAGAAAGGAAGATCTGTTTTTTCCAGACCTGATTGTCGGAAAAATATGGAATTCTCCGGTTCCCGTCCTTGACACCGGCGCTTTGTCTTTCGAGACTGGAACGAAGTCCATGGGAAAAATCAGGGAACTCAGCCCCGAACTCATCAATCAAATCGCAGCGGGCGAGGTCATCGAGTCCGCGCATTCCGTAGTCAAAGAACTGATCGAAAATTCCATGGATGCGGGAGCGACGCAGATCGACGTCGAATCCAAAGACGGAGGTCTTTCCGTTTTAAGAATTACGGATAACGGTTCCGGAATCGATCCGGAAGATTTGGAACCTGCTCTAAAAAGACACGCAACGAGTAAGATCAGGGACTACGGAGATTTGGAGCACGTTTTGAGTTACGGATTTCGCGGAGAGGCTCTTGCTTCCATCGCGTCCGTGTCCCGCCTAACGTTGGAAAGCGGGACCAGGGATCAAAAAACCGCTTGGAAGATTCAATCCGTAGGCGGTAGAATTTCCGAAAAAGAGGAGATTCCGGGATTTACGGGAACAAAAATTCTCGTGGAAGAATTATTCTTCAACACTCCGGTTCGAAGAAAATTTCTAAAGTCGATCCGTTCCGAAGATAAAAAGATTCGGGATCGGGTGACCACGCAGGCCTTGGCGAGAGAAGACATCCGTTTTCGTTTGTTTCAGGATGGAAAGGAAGTTTACGTTCTCCCCGCAAGAGAAAATAAAAAAGACAGAATCATAGATCTTTTCGGCGAAAATTTCCGAGATCATCTTTTGGAAGTGAGTTTAGAGCGGGGCGGAATCAAGGCTTTCGGTTATATCAGCGATCCTGATTTTTATAAATCCAATCGAACCGGTCAGTTTATCTTTATCAACGGGCGGCCGATCGAAATCAAATACAGTTCCGTTCTCTTAAAAAAAGCCTACGACGAACTTCTTCCACCGAACGGTCATCCGTATTGTTTCTTATTTTTCGAAATCGATCCTTCGAGAGTCGACGTCAACGTTCATCCGGCGAAGAAGGAAATTCGATTTTTGGACGAAGAAGGATTTAACGGATTCTTCCTAACGCTCATTCAAAAGGAACTTCGTTCGAGCACTCCGGTCAGTTTTTTGGAGTTGAAAAAACGTCTTTTAAGACCGACTCCGGATACGTTCAAAAGCAGTTCTCTTTATCAAGCGCATTCTCCGGTCGGAAACGGACAAAGTCCTCTTTTGAGCAGAGAACTTTTTGCCGAAGTTCCTCGTCAGGAAGGTTTCGATCTGGATCGAATGGGACCAGGCGCGTCTTTGAACGCGCTGACGGATAACGTAGTAAAACATTCTTCCTTTATTCCGAAAAAACATTTCGGCGTTTTGTTCGAGACGTTTATTCTCGCGGAAGCGGAAGACGGTTTTTATATCATCGATCAGCACACGGCGCACGAACGGATTCGTTACGAAGAGGTTTTGAGAAAACTCGAAAAGAAAAATTACGGAATTCAACCTCTTCTGACTCCGATTCGGATCGACGTCTCGAAACAGGAACAGGAAGAAATTTTAAACCGAAGAAAAGAATATGAAGAAGTCGGAATATTCCTGGATGCGCTCGGAGATGACAGCGTCGTCCTTCGGGAAATTCCCGCGTATATGGAGCCGGGTCAGGAAAAGGAAATCATTCTCGATTTTTTAAACAGAACCGAAGGAAAGGAATCCAGCGAACCTGAGTTATACGATCTTATGGCTAAATGTGTGGCGTGTAGATCCGCTATCAAAAAAGGGGATCATCTTTCCGATCCGATTCTTGCGGAAATTTTGAACAGATTGAGTTATTGCGAAAATCCTTCCCGTTGTCCCCACGGACGACCTACCTTAGTTAAGTTGAGCAGAGATGACCTCGAAAGAATGTTCCACAGAAAATGAAGAAGTTCCGGGCAAAGAACCGGATCGTGTAGTTCGTAAATTATTCCGCCAAACGTTAGTCGGAATCGTGATCCTCGTCTTAGGAGTGGTTTTTCTTGCGAGGGTTTTTCCGGAGCCCGTCTTGAACGTTTCGCAAAAGTTCATCGAGGTCACGGGCGTTTTCGGAGTTGGGATCGGAATTCTTCTCGCGGATTCTTTGCACGTGTTTATTCCGCCGGACGTATTTTTGATGATCGCGGTCGCGGGAAAACTGAACTCCATTCTGGTCATCGTTTCCGCTTCGATTGGAAGTCTGATCGGCGGTTCGATCTCTTATCTTACTGGAAGAATTCTTTTACCGAAAATAGAAGGCGTCGCAAGTTTTGTGAAAAAACACGAGCAAAAACTCGAACACTATTTGCATCGTTACGGATTTTGGGCCGTTGTATTAGCGGCTCTGACTCCGCTTCCGTATTCCTGGGTTTCTCTCGCCGCTGGAGCGATGAAAATGAGATATCTTTTGTTTTTTCAGGGTTGTCTTTTTCGAATTCCCCGGTTTATAGTATTCTATTATCTGATTCAATTCGGTTGGGTCGGGGGCGGAATGTAAACAAGCTGCGATCCGCTACAGTCTTATTTAAGTAGAATCTTTTGCAATCAAGGTCGAATTCTTGGAAACCAATCAACCCAATTTATTTCCTAAAACGAGAGAGGAAGTCATCCGTGAAAACTTGGATCTATTCGATCTTCCGATCCGAATTTCCGCGTTGATCGAAAATATTCTTCAGGGAAATATCAGGGAGCAATCTCTGGTTTGTTGCCACAGCGCTTGCGACGTTTGTAACGCCACGATCCGAACCTGTCTTCGTAAAATCCGAAACGAACTGGAATCCGTTTGAGCGATCTTTTTACAAAGAAGCCGATTCCTCCTTTGGCTCATAAGATCCGTCCTTCTTCCTTCGACGAAGTGATCGGTCAATCCCGCGCCACCAAACAACTCGTAAACTATCGTTCTCCGGTTTCGATCATTCTCTACGGTCCGCCCGGCACCGGAAAATCAACGTTAGCCGGAATTCTTTGCAGAAAATGGAATCTTCCTTACGTGGAATACAACGCCGTTTCGACGGGAGTCGCAGAGATCAAAAAGTTATTGGAGAGAGCGGAGAGGGAAGGAACGATTCTTCTTTTTTTGGACGAGATCCATCGTTTCAGCGCTTCCCAACAAGACAGTCTTTTGAAAGGTGTGGAGACGGGTCATCTTGTTCTCATAGGCGCGACGACTGAAAATCCCGCGTTCCGTATCACAAGACCTCTTTTGTCCAGATGTCAGATTCTTAAAATAGAACCTTTGAGTTTAGAGGAACAATCCGCTCTTTTGGAAAGAGGTCTTTCCAATCTTTCTCCTCCTATCAAGCTCAGCGACGAAGCGAAGGAAACTCTGATTCGATTCTCCGGAGGGGACGGAAGAAAACTTCTTTCCAACTTGGAGGGAATCAGCTTCAGTTTTCCTCCCGAATCCGAAATTTCGAAAACCGATATCGAAGAATATTTGGAAAGCAGGGTGATCGAATACGATAAAAGCGGGGAATCGCACTACGACGTCATCTCCGCATTTATCAAATCAGTAAGAGGAAGCGATCCGGACGCCGCGTTATACTATCTTGCGGTTCTTCTCGAAGGAGGTGAGGATCCGCTTTTTATTATGCGAAGATTGATCATCCTCGCGAGCGAAGACGTCGGAAACGCTTCGGTCAACGGATTGCCTTTGGCGGTCTCCGGCTTACAGGCGCTCGAGGCGATCGGAATGCCTGAAGGACGTTTGATTCTCGCTCATGTGACAACGTTTCTCGCTTCTTGTCCGAAGTCGAACGCGAGTTATCAAGGAATCGGCGCTGCGCTTTCTTTCGTGAGAGAACACGGAACTGGAATTAAAATTCCGAATCGTTTGAGAAACGCCCCCACCTTTCTTCATAAAAAAGAAGGTGCGTCGCAGGGTTACGAATATCCTCACGACTTCGGAGGATTTAAGGAACAAAATTATTTCCCGGACGAGCTCGCACAACGACCTCCGCGTTTTTACTTTCCTACCGGAAACGGGATGGAACTAAAACTCAAAGAATATCTGGAAAAGGTTTGGGAGAAAACCCCCTGGAAGAAGGGAAGCTGATTATTTATCGTAGAGTTCGGGGCGGATTCTAAATTGTTTGCTTGCGGTTTCTAAAAAGTTGTCTTTAGTCTCTTTTTCGTTTTTTTGAGTTTGGAATTCATTATTCCGAGACGAAGAACTTCTTTTGATCGCGGAGTTCGCTTGTTTTTGTTTTGCTTCAGAGTGGAACATTTTTCCTCCTTTCGAGGATGGGACCTCTCAGGTTTAGTATTCGTTTCGTGTGTTTTAAGAAAATACTAAACCCTTTTTTTGCCGCGAGAATTGCGTTTCGATTACAAATCCGTTGCGTCCTTTTTTCAAGTCGTTCCTCGTATCTTTTTGTCGGAGTTCCGACGGACGAGGGGAGGGGAGTTTTTACTTGCGAAGATAAGGTTTTTGTGATAAAGAAAAGTCTCCCGGTGTCTTCCGCCACCGAAACTCATATGAGTCGCTCATCACCCCTCCACCCAAGATTAGGGCGGGGCGCGCAATTTTCACGGAAGTGCTTGTCGGAGTTCCGACGGACAGCTTTAAAGACTAAACGAATTCCTCTGTCAGGGATTCCAAAACTCTGTCGTTTTGTTCCGGTCTTCCGATCGTGATTCGAATCGCGTTCAATTCGTAACTCTTCAAATCCCGAAGAATGATTCCTTTTTTTAAAAGAGATTGTGCGATCGTAGTCGCAGTTCTTCCGTGCTTCCTTGCAAAAAACGTAATGAAGTTTGCGTAAGAATCTATGAACTCGATGCTTTCATCGGCCGCGAATTTCTCATAACGTCTTAATTCTTCTAAGTTGCTCTTGAGATAATTTTCTACGTGATCTTCGTTTTTCAGGGCTTCCGTTGCAGCGAGCGCGGAAAGATTTGTCACGCTAAAAGGAGGACGCATCTTGTAGATATTATCGATCAACTCTTTGTTGCCGATTCCGTAGCCGATCCTCATGCCGCCGAGACCGTAAACCTTGGAGAAGGTTCCCGTATAAAACACGTTAGGAAAAAGATCGGTTACTTCCTTGGCCGGAATGAATTTGTCCGGATCCTTCCGTTTTCCGAATTCCATATAAGCCGCGTCAATAACGACTAACGTATCGGGTGAAAGTTTTCGTAAAAATTCGTAGACTTCCGATTTTGAAAGTGCGTCTCCGACCGGATTGGACGGGGTGCATAAAAATAGAATTTTAGGCTTCACGACCTTTGCGAGATCTAAAAAAGCGTCAAGGTCGTGAGGAACCGTTTCCGTAGAATGAACTTTGGCCCCGCATTGAAGCGCGTAGATCCGATACATAGCGAACGTGATCCGATTGATTAGGACCGAATCTCCCTGAGTCAAAACGCATCTGCATGCAAAGTCCAAAACCTGATCGCTCCCGTTGCCGGGAATAATTCGATCGGGAGTTACGTCGAACTTTTGCGCGAGCGCTTCTTTCAAATCGAGATAAGAATCGTCCGGATAATAGGACATCTTGGGAGCGAAGTTTTGAACCGCTCTGATAACCTCGTCCGAACAACCGAAAGGATTTTCATTCGAACCAAGTTTGATCACGTCTTTCGGATCGATTCCGTATTCGCGGACCACAAGTTCGATCGGCTTTCCCGCTTCGTAGCTTTTGAGAGAATTGAGTATCGGTTGAAACTGGACCATCTTCTCCCATACTTTTGATTGCAAAAAAATTTGGGAATCGATTTAAGAATAATTTCCGATCGGATCCTCGAAAAAAAGAATTTGATCCGTTGGTTTTATCGGTTTTTTCCCTCTAATCTTTACGTAATCCTAAAAAAGACTCCGGTAAGAAAATGAAAGATATGCAGTTAGAACAAGAACTTATAGAAGCAAAACCGCTCACCTCTTACGATCTGAAAAACGGAGAGGCTTTACTGCAGGAAATTCTAAACTCGTTCGAAAGTTTCGATCGCGCGTTAGGCAACACAGTAAAGGAACTTTTTCCTCTGGACGAAGTTAAATAGAATCTGAACAACTTTCGCGGATCGTCTTCCAATCTTCCAATTGAATTTCCCGTCTTTGGGTTTTGATTCCTTTGGAAAAATCCTTCGCCTTTTGAATTCTGTCCTTATTATCCGGATGTGTGCTCAACCAATCTAAGATTTCAGCCGGATCCCAATTCTTCTTTTCCTCCTCTTTGGAATGTTTTTTATCCCGGTCTTTTTTATCGGAGACAAGTTTGGCCTCTTCTCTCTCGAAAAAATCGATGAACCCTTTCAAACCCACTCCCGATTTTTTAAGAATCTCAAAAGCGTTTTGATCCGCTTCTTCCTCGAACTCTCTGGAATATCTTAGAATCGCGAGAGTATTCACGATTTCGGTTATTGTTTCGAGAGAACCTATATCGTCAAACCCGAGGCCGATCGCAAGTTTGATCACGATGGAAATTCCCAAAAGACGGATCACTTGGCGGATGCCATGTCTTCTCTCCACGTGTGAAATTTCGTGAGCGAGGATCGCGGCGATTTCCTCCGGAGTTTCCGATTCCTGAATCAAACCGGAAAGAATATAAATTTTTCCCCCGGGAAGAGCGAAGGCGTTGATATCGTCGCTTCTTAATATTTTAATTTCATACTGGCCCTTTCTTTTTTTGGGAAGAATCGTCCTTGTTATTTTTTCGAGGCCGTATTTCAGCTTTCGATTTTTGCACTCGGAATAGTTGGCTTCGAAACGATCGCCAATCAGATTCCCCAAGGACTTATCCGCGGTTTCCGGAACAAAAACGTAGAGTTGATCGACTTTTGTAAAAATCAGAAAGCCGATTCCGAACGCCAAAAATCCAGCGATCAAAATCTGATATAAGTTCGGAAGTTGTAAGAATTTGGATAAAAGACCCCCGAGTCCGTCGCCGAAGGTCTTATTTCTGTTCCTTTTGATTTGTGCTGCTTTGTCCTTGGACTCGAACGTAAGAATCAGATCGGCTCCGGCGTCTTCGCCGCTTTTTAGCTCAAGTCTGTATTCGTTCCCCAGTTTTTCCAAGGAGAGAATCTGTTTATAAGAAAAATGGAATATTTCAGAAGTCGAATCCGTTGATTCGAAGACGAGTCCGGTCTCTCTGGAAATCAGATTTCCCGAGACCGGAACGGCGGATTTTCCGTCGTAGTAACGATCCGGCATTTTTCTTAATTGCCGAAAATACTTCCGATCGCCTCGCTCGCTTCCGAAATTCCGTCGGCTAAAGCGCTCGCGTTCGGATCCTTCACGCTTCGAATCAAGGAAAGATCGGGTGCGGCTTCTAAAGACAAGGAATCGAGTAAAATTCTTAAACCCCTAAGATAAGCCCAAGGAACTCCGATACCGAGTGTGAAAAAAACAAGTAATATCGAAATGAACGCGTTTAAAAATACGGTCCCACCTTTGAGTTCGGAGCGAAAAGCGGTTCCTTGAAACTTTGTGTGATTCCAGAAATAGTTATGAAGATTTGCGTGAAACCAGAAGAAATAGATTCCCGCTGTAAAGGGAGTAAATAGAATTCCTTTGAGATAAATAAAGAACAATTCGTTTCCGTTTCCTTCGTATTGAAAGTCGGCGTTTCCCAGATGGGTTTTTTCGATATAAAATTTTTCCAGACGATTGACAAACCACGCGGAATAAATCCCCAACGTGACGATCGATAACAGCGCCCCGGGAATAAAGACTCCAATCAATTCTTTTACTCTTCCACTGAATCGAAATCGAATATTGTTAAACGAAGTTCTGCTCAGAAAATATCTTTTGGAACCGATAACGACGTACGGCACGATGCATAAGAATCCAAGATAGAGTCCGATCGTAACGATCACTTTCGCCCATATTCCGATCAAGGACGCGATGTAAAAAATTCCGCCGGCGAGAATCGCTCCTAAAAGAATTAGCCCCAACCCTTTTATAAATCCGATAAAATTCTCTTTCCCGGTTCCGTGATAATCGAATCTCTGATTTTGAAAAAGAACGTGTCTGTGAACGAACTTTTGCGTATTCACCTTCGCCCAAAAATAATATACGCCGAGCGTGATGAAGGTGAAAAATATGTTCTTTAGATAGATTAAGAAAAGATCTTCCCCCTTTGCGTCGGTCGAGAATTTCTGATTTTCATTCTGCATTTCTATCTCCTAAAATTCTATTCCATTCAGAACGGAAAAGTGTCGATCGATCAAGTTAGAGAAGAATCCGATTCGTTCAAGAAAAAAATTTCATAAAAAGAGATTAAGCGGTCAGTCGCAGATAAGTCGCGGTAAAATCCTCGAAGAATTTGTTTTGATTGAGTGCATATTCCAAAACGAGCGCTCTTGATTCGTCGTTTTTCAAGAGTTCCCGATCGTTTGGAATCAAAAGCGGACCTTCGAGTCCCGCTTTCAAAAGAACGTGGAAGTAACTGTTATCGAAATAGTAGGGATTTGCCGTGAACGATTCTCCTCCCAGCCATCCGATCGTTCGAGCTCCCGAAATCGTGACCAAGTCCTTCACGTTCAGATTCATCTTTCCGAGGCAGGGCAGTTGATCTTTTTGGGTCAACATCCCCAAGGGAAGAATCTGTTTTACCGAAGCGAATGATTTGTCGGTTCTGCCCGGCTCTATTGCGATTCGCGGACCTCCCGATTTTTCGAGCGCGACGGCGCCGGCTAACGCCAAATAGTCGGCGAGAGAATAGGAGGTTCCGTTTTTTTGAAAGAAGTTCTCTTTGGCTTCGATCAGACGATCCAAATTTGTCAGGATGTCCTGGTTTTCGGGAAGGGATCTGAAATCTTGAAATCCTGCGGCGGCGCCGAGACCCAACCAGTTTTCATTTTCGTCGAAAAGACAAGCGAGGTGATAGACGAGTTTTAACCAGCTTCCGGTTTCCCGAACGAGAATGATTTTTCGAAGATAATTTCTCGCTTCTTCCCAAATATTGAGGCTCGCCTTTTTTAGAATCTCTTGGATTTCGTAGAGTTTATAATCTCCGGTTTTGCCTTTGAGTTTTGTGGAAAAAATTCTTCCTTTGCGGACCCTTCCTTTTACCTGCTCGTAAAACGATTCCGATATAAGAACGGTCGCGCCCGCCTTTTTTGTTTTGGACTCGATTCTGCTCGCCATGTTTACCGAGTCTCCGATCGCCGTAAAAGACATGTTAGCCGGATGTCCTAACTGTCCTAATATGCAATTTCCATAATGTAATCCAACGCCGATCCGAAAGGAGATATGAAAATGGGATTTTAGATATTCGTTGAGGGAATAGAGTTCGAGTTCCATTTCCTTCGCGGCACGCAACGCTCCGATACAAACTTCCTCGGGGGAACCTCCCTCGGTTCCGAAAAGCGCCATGAGTCCGTCGCCGATGTATTTGTCTATCTTGCCTCCGTGTTTTAAAACGATGTCTCCCATCTTGTAAAAATAACGATTGAGAATGTGGATTACGTCGTATGGAAGATGAGATTCCGAAAAACTCGTGAAGTCCCGAATATCGCTAAAAAGGATCGCGATTTCTTTTTCTTCACCCGATATTTCCGCTGAGCCGGGAATGGTAAGATTGTAGTCTTCGTCGTCCAACACGATTCTTCTTACTCGAACGTCGCCGAGAACCTTCGCTTGACACGCAAGTCGAACCGCCTCCGGAAAGCCTTTTTTTTGCGACAGATCCTTTTCTTTTTGTTCGGGCTTTGATAAATTGGAAGAATTTTCCAAAACTAATACGCGGCATGTGGAACATCTTGCATTTCCTCCGCAAGCGTGCGTATGAGGAATCCCGTTGGCTAAGCTGATTTCCAACAGGCTCTGAGGAGAGGATTGTTCGGGTAAACTAATTTCTCTTTCGTTTTCAAAATTAACAAGGAACATCAAAACCTTCCGGATTTCATGGGAATTTAAAAAAAATAATTGGCGTTCTACGGGGAAGAGTATAATTACAGACCCGGTTGTCAAATATAAGAACTTAGACGGTCGGGTTTGCACGTTCGACATTCAAAAAAACTAACGTGCGTTTGGGGATGAATCTCGGAAGAATCAAAACTTCCGTTTTTCTAAATCGATTCGATAAAAGCGGAAGTTTCGTTTTTTTGGAAATAAATTTCCGCACGAAAACGTTTCGATCAAATCGTATTATGTTAAACGAAACATCGTTTTAGGATCAAGAATGAACGGAAACGAAATTCCTAAGAAAGAAAGCGCAGATTCTAAACCCGTTATACTTCTGGTCGACGACGAATTGATCATACTGAGGGGACTCAAAGAACAGCTCAAACTCGCTTTCGGCAAAGAATACGATATCGAAACGGCCGAAGACGCGGAGTCCGCCTGGGAAATCCTGGAGGAATACATGGCGAGCGGGGTCGACATTCCGGTCGTGATCTGCGATCAGGTTATGCCGGGCGTCAAGGGAGACGAACTTCTGATCCGAATCCACAATCGAAATCCCGATATCAGAAAGATCATGCTCACTGGTCAGGCTTCCGCGGACGCGGTAGGGAACGCGTTGAACCACGCGAACTTATACAGATATCTTTCCAAACCCTGGGACTCGAACGATTTGATTCTTACGATTAAAGAAGCTCTTAAATCCTATTTTAAGGACGTATCGCTTCTGGATCTCAATCAAAGACTGGAGAAAACTCTTCTTTACGATCGGGAAACCGAACTCCCTAATCTGGAAAGTCTGCGGAGGGCGCTGGATGATTTGGAAGCTCGAAAAACTCCGGCCACACTTTCCGTCATTCGAATCGAATCCTCCACTTCCACTACTCACCATTTCGGCGTCGGCGTGTATCATAAGGTCCTCAATCAATTCTTAAATTCTCTTTCCGCGTTTTTGGGAAAGTCGGGAAGATTGTTTCACCTCTATCAGGACGAGGTCGCGGTTCTTTCCGATATCGAAGAAAGCAAGTTTCATTCTCTTCTGGCTGCGTTCCGAATTCTTCTTAGATCCGAATATCTGGAGGCGGACGGTATTTCTTTCCGAGTGAACGTCTCGATCGGCGTTGCGACCGACTATTCTTCGTTATACTATAAGGCGAGGATCGCGATGATGAACGCGGCTCAGAACGGTGAACTCGAACTGATGCAGTATTCCAATTCGATGGAAGAAGGGGATCAGAATCAGATCAATCTGATTCTCGGGAGGAAACTGAACGAGGCGATTAACGCCGGTAATGTGATTCCCTACTTTCAGGGAATCTACGACAACAAGCTCGAGAAAATTACGAAATTCGAATGTCTTGCCAGAATCCAGGAAGGAAACCAAGTCTATTCTCCTGCGAGTTTTATTACCATCGCGAGATCTACCGGAATCATACGGCTCTTGACTCCGATCATGATCGAAAAATCGCTGCGTTACTTTTCAAAACATCCGGACTATTCCTTTTCCGTTAATATCTCCGAATCGGATCTCGAAAAAAAAGGTTTTGCGCTTTGGGTGGCGAGTCGTCTTCAACACTATGGAGTTTCTCCGGAAAGACTGACTCTTGAAATTTTGGAGACCGACAGACTTTCCGGCGGGGACCGGGGTTTGGAAACGATCAAAGAACTCAAGGAGTTCGGTTGTAAGATCGCGATAGACGACTTCGGAGTGGATCAATCCAATTTCGAAAGATTGATGGAGATCGATCCGGATTATATCAAAATCGACGGAAAGTTCATTCAGGGAATCCACTTGAGTCAGACTCCTTTGCTTCTAACCTCTGCAATGACGGAAATGGCCCACCGAATCGGAGCGAAAGTAATCGCTGAATTCGTCGCGGGCAAAGAAGAATTTGACACGGTTCGTTCCTTAGGGGTGGAATACTGTCAAGGTTACTATATCATGGAGCCTTCCGCGGAGATTCTTCCGATTCCTATGGTTTCACTTTAAAAGAGGTTCGTCATTTTTTTCCAAAATTGACTTGCCATTATTTTTTTTCCAAATAGTGTAACGCCTTGCGTTTTTTTATCTTTCGGTCAGTCGAATAGAATAGGTGAGTAGCTCAGTTGGATAAGGCAATTCTTTTTGTAGACGATGAAGCTCTGATTCTTATGAGCATGAAATCTCAGGTGAAACGTCATCTCGGGGACGGATACCGATACGAAACGGCGTTAGACGCCGGAGAGGCTTGGCAAATCATTGAAGAGTTGGTTCACGAAGATGTTCGAATTCTTATCATCATTTCCGATTGGTTGATGCCCAACGTGAAAGGCGACGAGTTTCTGAGACAGGTTCACAGTAAATATCCGGAGATCCAAAAGGTAATCGTTACAGGTCACGCGGACGATTCCTCCATCGAAGCCCTGAAAAAAGAAATCAATCTGCGTTCTTATCTTAAAAAACCTTGGGATGAAAGAGAACTGGTTTCCACGATCACCACAGCCTTAGAAGGATAAGAATCGTCTCTGCGGTCTTTGTTCAACTCCTCGTTGGCGCAATCCGTTCGACGTCACATTTCTATATAAAATCCGTATCCGATATTTCCAATTTCAGTCCTTGACGGCGTTTGGAAACGGTCAATCCTTTGAACCGTCGACGCCGGCTAAAAAAAAATCACAGGTCTATCTTTTCATCGGTAGAAGGCGCAGGTCGACGGAAGAATTCGATATCCTCGATGTTTTAAATAAACCTTCAAAAAAAAGAAGAATTTCTTTTGATTCATAGTTTAAGAACGATCCAGAAAATGTAACAGATCAATAGAACAACGGAAGGCACGACGAAAGTTAGGACGAGAAAGATTAAACCTTCGGTTCGTCTCAATATAAAAGCGCATAGAATTGCACCGAGCCAAGAAATCATTAAGACGGAAAATGATAGTAAGAGCGCGAGAAAAACAATTCCCGCGGCTTGTTCCCCGCCCCTTCCGGAAAATGCGTCGGGGGGTTGAAACAAAGAACGTATGTAAATCGTGGTTGTTCCGGATAAAATCGCAATCGTAAATAATATAAACCACAAAAGTCGAAACCAATGTTTGGAAATAAAAGCTAAAATCCGATTCATCAGATATTCTCCAAATTAAAAATATTCAGTCCGAAAAGTAAAAATAGAAACAATTCATACGTCGAGAAATTTACGTTCAAAATTTTCATAGGATTTCAGATAACTTGCGGAATACACTCGTTTAACACGAGTATCAACGCTGAGAATTCCCAATTTCGAAGTAGGCCCTTTTAGTAAACCCGATCGGAAATCAGAAAACTGTTGTATTAAGAGAATCTAAAATTACGTCCCAACCTGTTTTCTGTAAGGGTTGAATATTTTTTAATTTTTCTATTAACTTCTCTTTCTGTTTTCTAATTTCTAAATCATTCTGCAAGTGGATCCAAAACTTATAGGACATCCCAAAAAAACTTAGCAAGTCTCAAAGACATATCGATAACGATTCTCGCTTCAGTGATAATCTACGATTGAAACATGGAGACAATGACCTTGAGAAAAACGGAATATGATTGCCTCTTGTTTATCGATTCTCGTCGAACAAAATTCTTTTTTGTCGTCTTTTAAGCGCAAAAATGATCAGAGGAGAGTGCGTAAATCTTCTTCTTTTCCCGTGTTTTTTATCAGTAATGACTTTATCAAAGATCCGCTATGAATGTCAGGAGATATTTTTCTTGAAAATTCCTCATTGAAGATTATTTAGTCTCCTTGTTTTCAAAGGATTGAATCGTTTCGAATGCGTCTCCGATGCAGATATATCTGCGTTAGAGATATAAGGATGAGAATATGGGTTACATGCAATTTTCTTAAATTAATGTAACTGCTATCGGACGTTTTCCGTAAGGATCGGAAGATAAATCTTAAACGAAGTCATACCCGGAATACTTTCGAGCCCGATTTTCCCGTCGTGCTTTTGAACGATTTTTTTTACGATATCGAGACCGAGTCCGCTTCCTTCGCCGGGCGCTTTCGTCGTAAAGAAGGGTTCGAAAATTCTTTCCTGAATTTCGATCGGAATTCCCGGTCCGTTGTCTTTGACTTCCACCATCAACTCGTCTTCCAGCTTTTTCAAGCGGATGAGAATCGTTCCTTTGAACTGCATCGCCTGCAACGAATTGTAAATTAGGTTTGTCCAGATATGAAGTAGATCGTCCGGAAAACACAGGATCGGCGCCACTTCCTCGAAATCTTTTTGCAGTTCGACTCCCTTCTTGAGTTGATTGTGATAAATCGTTAGAACGGTTTCGATCGTGTCTTTTACCGAAGCGAGGATTCTTTCTCCCGCGATGTCGAAATGAGAGAAGTTCTTGAGAGCGTATAAAATTTTCGAGATCCGATCCACGGCGATTTGTATCGTCTTTGTATTCCTGAAAAAATAAGATTCCAAGGAAGAATATTCCAATATCATTTCGGATTGTTCCAAAAGCAATAGAGGAATGAATTTTTCGGGTAAATCTCCAATCCCCATGTCGACTAACGTATCCGCGTAGGAGGCCGCGAGACGGGCGGGTATTTTACGAGATTCTAATACGTGTGCGATCGCTTTTTTACGGTTTCTCTGCTCCATCCCCGTGAAATGTTCGTTGCCCGAGATCGCCTTTTCTATAAATTCGGCGAACAATTCCCGGAGCGTCGGATTGAGCGATCCCATCGCAAATTGAACGTCCGGAAGCAGGGAACGAAATCGGTTGAGACATTCCTGTATGTTTTGATTGGAGGCCTGGACGGCTCCGATCGGATTGTTGATTTCGTGCGCGATACCTGCCATGAGTTGTCCCAAGGCAGCCATCTTTTCGGATTGTATCAGTTGGGACTGTGTTTTTTTTAAATTCTCCAGGGTATTTTCGAGTTCCGCTTTTTGTATCTCGATAAGTCTGTTTCTGACTCTGATTTCATTGTTTACGATTCTGAGTTCCTCCGCTTCCTTAAAGGGCGTAGTATCGATGACGTTGATCGAATAAAAACCTTTCCCCTTGTTGATAAACGTCCTAAGACTTACGATTGCCGGAAAAAAAATTCCGTTTTTCTTTTTAGCGATGATTTCCACTGAATCCTTTCCTCCCAAAGAAAAATTTCTTTTTCTCAGATCTTTCAAGGAGCTTCTCGATAAGAGTCGTATCAGGTTGAGACCGGCGGCTTCTTCCGCGGTATATCCGAAAAGTTTTTGAAAAGTAGGATTGGAATCGCTGATTCGAATTTCGCCTTTTTCTAAAAGTATGATTGCTTCATTCGAGAATTGATAGAAGGTCTGAAATCTCATCTCGGAAGTTTTGAGTTCTTCTTCCGCTTTTTTTCTTTCGGTGATATCTGTGACGGTTCCCACCAAGCGTAACGGTTGAGAATTCCGATCCCGGTAGAGTTTTCCTTTTGCTTCGATCCAGGCGAGTTCTTCGTTGGGAAGAATCAATCTATGCTGAAAGTAATAGTCGTCTCCCGGAATTTTTCCTGCGAGAAGATTCTGCACCGTCTTTTCTAAAAGAGGCTTATCGTCTGGATGCGTTAGGTGAAAAAGGGCCCTGAGATTGGCTTTGAACTCGGAAGGTTGTGTTCTGAATATTTGAAACGCTTTTTCAGACCAGGTAATTTTATCCTCTTTGATATCCCAGCTCCAGTTCCCCATATTTGCCGCGTTGAGCGCGAGTCTAAGTCTTTCCTCGCTATCTTTCAGCATTTCTTCGGCCTTTTTCTTTTCCGCGATGTCGATCATCGCGCCCATCATCCTGAAGGGTTGATTGTTTTCGTCGTAGAGAAAAACGCCTCTGTCTTCGACCAAAATATATTGTTCGTCCTTGGTTCTAAAACGATATGTGGAACGGAACTTGTTATGTTTCGCCATCGATTCTTCCATATCGTGCAATACCTGATCCAAATCCTTCGGATGAATGTATTCGATCCATTTGTCTATATTAAAATTTTGGAATTCTTCGAGTTTGAATCCGGTTAAAGAAAATACCGCCCCGGCCCAAGTGACTTTTCCCGTGGAAATGTCGTAGTCGTAGACGATACTTCCGGTTTGTTCCGCTACGGTTCTATATCTTTCCTCGCTTGCGATAAGCGCGCGTTCCTTGAGAACGTTTTCAGTGATGTCTGTGACGAGAAACACGAGCGATTGAATCTCGCCTTTTTCGTTTTTTACCGGGGAACCGTTAACGGAAAGATATTTGATTTCTTTGTTCGCCGTTAGGATCGCGTGTCGTATATCGTAGACCGGAGCCCCCGTCCGCATAACTTGCGTAAACGGTTGTTCTTCCTCTTTCCATTCCGATCCGTCGAGGGATCTTGCTTCCCATTGCGGTGAATCGTAGGAACGGGAGACTATGTCCGAGTTTTTAATTCCCAAAACGAATTCGGAACTCTTATTCGCGTAGAGTATTTTTCCCTTCGTGTTCAGGACCGTGATGGAGGTCGCGCTATTTTCAGTGATCGAGGAAAGAAGATCTCTTTCCTGTTTCAATTCGTCCTCCACTCTTTTTCTTTCGAGCGCGTTGATGATGATGTCCGCAAAATTTCTTAATAACTGATTTTCCAGACGATCGAGATCCGGTTCCTTTTTGGTTTCCGGATTTTCCGAACCGAATCCGAGTCTTCCCTTTAAGGTGCCGCCGATCATCAGAGGGATCGCGATATAAGATTCGAGTCCGTTTCGAATGAAAAGTTCCCGATCCGATTTTGAATCGTAAGGTAGATTCTCTTTTTTATCGATTTTTGCGATTCTTCCTGCTTTCATTTCGCCGGTAATAAAGCTGTTCGGATCGATCTCCTCTATCTGATTTAGATTTTCCTTTTGTATTCGGGCTTTCGGGTGAATCCATTCGTAGGTCGCATGTCTAGTCGTATAGTTTTCGTTATAGAGTAGGATAGTTCCTCTTTGCATGTTGAGAAATAATGCGAGTTTTTCGAGACCGGATCGGATCGTTTCCGGAATTTTGTGCGAAGGAAGATTGATGATTTCGCTTGAAACTTTTGTGGTGAGCGTTTCAAAGCCGAGCCTGTATTGAAGTAGTCTTTCGTTCTTTCTTTTTTCGCTTACGTCCAAAATAGAACCGATGATCTTTACGAGTTCTCCTTTTTCGTCGGAGATCAATTCGCTCTGATTGAGGATCGTTTTCGTCATTCCGGAAGGAGTAATAATTCTATATTCAAATTCTCGAATGTATCTGTTCAGAATCGCGTCTCGAAAATAATTACGAATTCGAGCTTTGTCGTCGGGATGGACGATTTCAAAACCGTAGATTCCTTTTGAGGACCGATTCTCCAGTTCGTAGATTTTGGATAGGTATTCGGAAACGTAAGTTTCTCCGCTTGCGACGTTGTATTCCCAGGAGCCGAGTCCCGCTAATTTTTGAGAACGCGAAAGCGCCGCTTCCTTTTCTTTCAATTCCTCTTCCGTTTTTTTTCTTCGATCGATATCCGAGTGTATTCCGTACATCTTGAGAGGTTTTCCGTCGGAATCGTAATCCTGAAGTTTTCCGACCGTGAGGATCCACTTCCAAGAACCGTCCTTGCATTTTAAGCGGAACTCACATTCGTAGACCGGACTTTCCCCGGACATGTATTTCTGCAATGCCTGTTCTGCGATCGGAAGATCTTCCGGATGGAGCAAGGATTTCCAGGTATCGACGTGCGGAGCAAGTTCGCTCAATTTATAACCTAACATTTCCGCCCAATAGTCGTTATACGTATTTCCGTTAGTCGGAATATCCCATTCCCAAAGCCCCAGTTCGCCTCCGTAGATTGCCGATTCCAGGCGTTTTTGATTTTCTTTGAGTTCGTCTTTGATCTTTTTTTGATCTCTAAAGTCGACGATGCTTCCTCGGATGAGAAGTTTTTCTCCGGGAAGAGATATCAGTCTTACTTCGCAAGGAATGATTTCTCCAGACTTGGATCTGTGAAGCCACTCAAAGGTGACTAACTCTCCTTGACTGGCTCTTTTGAGATATCCCAGGGCAGCTTCTTCGCTCGATCTTCCGTCTTCTTGAATGGGAGGACTGATTTCGACGGGACCGATCGTCTGAAATTCTTCCGGAGAATAACCGAAAAGATCCGCTGCTCTTTGATTTGCGGACTGAAATTTCCCGGTTTCCATATCCAGAATTACGATTGCATCCGGAGAATTTTCTATGATTTGAGAAATTCTCTTTTCGGCCTTTTGGAGAGAATCCTTTAAAAATTCATTTTCTTGAACTTTCTCTTCCAGCGATCGGATTCGAAGTCTGGATTCTTCCAATTCTTTTTTCAGACTTTCGAAGTCATCCGCGCCCTTAGTCATTGGAATTTTTCCGAATTGCGTATCGAGGATTTGAATACTAAATACATTATAATTTTATAATTTACTAAAGTATTTTGATTTAACGGACGGGGACGGACTGAAAAGGTTTTTGAAACCTGGCCCGGAAAACAAACTCTGTTTATTACAGCGCGCTCCGCCGATCCGATCGGCGGAAATCTCGGATAGGATTTCTCTTTTGGAGAATTCTTCGGTTCCTGTTTATGTCTTAAATGAGATTTCATGATTCTTTTCTTTAGATCCAAGAATGAGTTCGTTCGGGATTTTCAGATTTACTGTGCGATCTAAATTCAATCCATCTAAAATTCTTTTTTTCGAATTGGGATAGGATTCCATTTTGTGATTTTCGATTCCGTTTCGACCGCCGATTCTTCAAACCGTTTATGAGACGTTAGTATTTCCGCATTTCCGATCGCAGATATAGCCCCCGCGATTTATAAGATTATAGCTCTTCTTTTTTTAAGGAGTCGAATTTTTAGTGAATTTTGCTCAAAAAAGACGCAGTTTTGTCTTAAATCAAATTTGTTTCTTCGAACGATTGGATTGCTTCTCGAAATTTCGACTAATTGCGTTTCGTCGAAAGAAAATGTTTTTTCCTAGTTGATTCTTGTCTTTGATTTCTGTTTTTGTTATTCTTCCCAGGTTTGTAAAAAACATAGAACTTTGAACCGGTTTCATTTCTGCTTGATAATTTGAAAATTTGGAAATAAAAAATTGATAAGGTTGGAGACTTTATGAGGCTAAAGACGGTTCCGTTCTTTTTTATTTTTTTTCTTTTCGCTACTTCGCTTATGGCGGCAGATATCGTTCGTTTAAAAAACGGTCTGATCTACCGCGGTAAAGTGATTCTTGAAGACGATGAGAAAGTTCTTCTCGCGGAGAATGAAGACTTCATACGCTACATCAATAAGGAAAACGTGGTAAGCGTGACCTATGAAAAGGCGCAGGATAAGGGAAAGAATTCCATCGCGGCTTCCGATAAATCTTCCGCCTCTTCTAAAGAATCTACTCATACAAATCCTTACGCAGGAATCGCCGCGCCGATCGAAAGGGAACCGCCTCACGCAGGAACACAAGGAAACGATACTACGATCGACGTGACTCACGAGATCGTCTCCGACTTTATCTGGCGGGGTTTGAGTTTTTCCGGCGAGTTGGCAAACCGCAGGAGAAACGATAGTTATGCCGCGACGACATTCGTTCCTTCTTACCAGCCTACGATCAATATCAACACGCCGCTCAAAGGTTTTATGATTCAGTTTTGGGGAAACTTTCAGCTTACGGAAAGAAACGATCGGGATAACGACGGACGTTTTCAACTTTCTCCCGGAGGCGCGGGGCCCGCGTATCCCGGTCAGGGAAATCCTTTCACGGCGCCTAACCCCGATTTGGCGAACCAGAGTTGTGTTTACGACACTCAGAGTAATTTTATGAGCGGAAATTATGCGACCGGATCCACTTGCGGAGGTTTGACTCCGAGACCTTATAAGGAACAGAACGGTATGAAACGGGCCGACGGTTTATTCTACGCATTTTATTATACGTTTGAGAAAACGAGCTGGGGTAAGTTTACAGTAGGAACTTGGTTCTACAATACGTTTAACAAAAACCCCGGTTACGTTTCCGCTCCTTTGGGAGGTTATAATTCTCTGGCCGCTCAGGGCGTTACGAGTTCGAACAATACTTCCAATCAGATCACTCGGCTTGCCTGGCAGGAATACTATATCTTTTGGCAACTGCCGTTCCTTTCCTATATTTCCCCCACGATTTCTTTTTATACTCAGATGAGTCAGGAGAATGCGGGCTTGGCGGCGGGTAAGAATTATCTCTCTCTTTATATGAGTCACGAGTATTTCAGCGAGAAATTCTTTCGTATCACCCCCGCGGTCAACATCGGTTACGAAATGTCGAACAATATCGTGGACAATCGAAACGGGATACAGGATATTACGAGCAGTCTGACGTTCTTTTTCGGGAAATTTTTTATCAAAGGAAACCACGTCTATAGACCCAATCTTTATATGTATGATACGGACAATTACTATGGTGCGACCGGAGGATACGTCAACCGAAGTTCGAAGGACGGTCTGATCGTGGATCCGTCCAAGGTGAACGGTCCGATCAATCAATTCTTATTGGATCAAATCGCGAACAGTCCTTTGATTCCGGACGCGGGGGACGGATCTCTAAGACAGGCGATTCGGGAATCCTATCTTTTGCAGAAAATTCCGGCGCATTTATTCTGGTTCAGTATCGGATTTTCGCATAGCTTCTAGAAATATATAAAAGAAACATAAAGTTCAGGAACAGCATGAGCATACGGTTTAGAATTTCATTATATCTTTCCCTTATTTTATTGGCGGGTAGTCTGGCGATCACGACGATCAATACGATCACCACCTATTTTAAACTTACGGAAGATATTAAGGGTTCTTCTTCTTTGATCGCTTCGAGATACGCCTTTGAAATTCAGGATTTTTTCGACAGAGCGCTCGGAGGTTTGCGCGGGTTGGAATTTCAGCTCTCTCACGCGAGACCGACCAGGGAAGAGACGATCGAAACCTTAAAGGATCTCGCAAAAACGGATCCGAATTATTTCGGAGCCTGGTCGGTTTTCGAAGCGGGAAAATTCGATTCTAAAGACTCGCAGTATGTGAATAAACCCGGTTACGATTCTACCGGAAGATTTATTCCTTATATCAATAAGGCGGCAGGACCGGATAAACCTTTGGTATTGGAGCCCGTGATCTATTACGAAAATCAGGACGCGAGCGGTTACTTTTACAACGTTCCCAAAAAAACGGGAAGGGACTTTATAGCGGATCCGTTTGCGTATCCGGTTTCGGGAAAGGAAATTCTAATGATCTCCGTCGTAAAGCCGGTGAGAAGAAGCGGCCAAGTGGTCGGAGTTGTGGGAATGGACATCACGATGGAGAACATGCAGATGATGCTCGCTCCGATCCGTCCTTATCAGGGAGAAGGATATCTGAGTTTGATTTCTCCGGGAGGTTTTTACGCGGCGAACGGGAAGGAACCCGGTCTTGTTGGAAAAGATATTCAAGATCCTGAATGGAAGAAGAAGATTCTGGAAGGAAGCGAAAAACAGGAACTTCAAGTTCTGAAAAAAGACGGAGCCACTCATTTTTTCTACGCGTTCTATCTTGGAAATTACGACAAAAAATGGATTCTGGAAGTGAGCGTTCCCGACAGCGTTTTCTGGAAGAATTTAGGAAGAATCATCCTGGAAACCGTCGCTTCCTCTTTGGTGACGATGATCATAATCGTAATCGTATTAAATCTAATATTCCAAAAATTGATTACACGGGGAATCAATACGGCAATCTCTTTTTCCGAGGAGATCGCATCCGGAAATCTGGTCGTGAACAACGGCTACGAAAGGACCGATGAGATCGGAAAGCTGCTTCAATCCCTCGATCAGATGAAGAATAATATCAAAGGAATCATTTTTGAAATCAAGGGTTCTTCCGAATCCTTGAACTCCACTTCGGATAAGATGGCGGAGTCATCCAGGAATTTTTACGACGTCGCGCAGGAGCAAGCCTCGGCATCGGAAGAATCTTCGGCGGCCATCGAAGAACTCGCGGCTTCCGCCGAGAACGTCGGAAATTCGATGGTCAAGGCGATATCGCACATGAAGGACATCGATGGAAACGTAATTCTTCTCAAGGAACAAATCGCAAGAATCAACGAAGAGATGAAATCCCTGGCGTCTCTCGCGGGAGAATCCCAACAACAGGCGACCACCGGTGAAAGTTCGATGAACCAATCCACAAAGGCTATGGACGAGATCGGAGACAGCGCGTCGAGGATCAACGAGATTCTTTCTATCATCACCGACATTTCGGAAAAGACCAACTTACTCGCGTTAAACGCCGCGATCGAAGCCGCGAGAGCGGGGGAAGCGGGAAAGGGATTTGCCGTGGTCGCGGAAGAAATTTCCAAACTCGCGTCCCAGACTTCCAATAGCGTTCAGGAAATCGGTCAACTCGTGGACTCTACGAACCGAGCCGTGATGAACGGAACAAGCAAGGTCAAAGAGGCCTCCGGAATTCTCGCGAAGCTGCGAAGCTCGGTCGATATGTTCGGAGTATCCGCGAAAAACGTTTTGGAATCGGTCAATACGCAGGAAAAGAATACGGAGAAGATTCATCAAAGCGCGAGTTCTCTTATGAGTTTCAGCCTTCAGATCGAAGAGGCCGTCCAAGAACAAAAGCGCGCTTCCGAAGAGATAACAAAAACGATCGTGAGCATCTCCGATGGAACGCAAGAGATCGCAAGCGGAGCGGACGATCTCACGGGTTTTTCAGGAAATATGCACACTCAATCGGAAGGGCTTTTGCGTTTGATTGGCAAGTTTAAGATTTCAGAAAATGAAAATATTGAATAAAATAGTATAACGGCAAAAAAAGAAAGAAGGGGCCTAAGGTTCTCCTTTCGCTTGTCGTGTTTGATGATTAGGATCGAACCTTTGAAATTTTTTAAAATCGGATTGATCGTAGTATTTTTCCTAGGAAATCTGTTGTTTGCCGTTCGAAGAGAGAAATCAAAACTTTCCGATCTCGACACAATTTACAGTATCAGTAAAAATCTAATTTCTTGCCAAGAATTGATCGAGAAGAACTTTCCTCTTTCGGACGATAGTTTTGAACATCCGATCCTGCCCGTCTGGGCATCGACGGCCAACTCTTATCCTCGTTCGGCGATTAATAAGAATATCTTCGAATGTGCGGTCTACGCGTATGTAATAGTCAACTCGGAAGGTATATTAGAAAATTATTGTATATCTAGAAATAGCTGCGACTGTTCGGCCTTTAACGACTCTGCGGGAATGATGTTGAATACCGCTTTCTACAATCCTTGTAAGATAGACGGAGTAAGTTCGACTTGTTATCAAAAGATCAAGATTTCGTTCGAGCTTCATTAGCGATTCTGCAAAAAAAGAAATGAGCCGGGGCGTAAAAGGGCCGCTTCTCTTTTTAGGATCGGATTGGTATATTTGAATAATCTTGTGTATTTGAAAATCGTTATCTTTCTTTCATCGTTTGGCTTAACGCTAACAGAATCGAAAAGAGGTTCCTAACGTGAGCGTCCGATGAACGAAGATATGGTTACTGCAAAGCGTTCCGTCTATTCGTAAGGAAAAAAGTTTCTTTCTTTTTTAAATTCTTTACGTCGTTGCGATCTCGCAATCGAAAATCCCGCTTTACCGCTTTCTAAACTAAAGGATTGTGTGTAGTAAACTATTGCAGAGGTCCTTATGGATGCAAATTTTTGGCATCAAAGATGGAGTAAGAATGAGATCGCTTTTCACGAGCGCGAAGCCAATCCGTTCTTAGTCGCCTATTTTCACGAATTGTCCTTAAATCCCGGAAGTCGAGTGTTCGTGCCGTTATGCGGAAAGACCCTCGACATTCCTTGGCTTCTTTCGAAAGGATACCGAGTCGCGGGAGCCGAATTGAGTAAAATTGCGATCGAACAATTATTTTCCGAACTCGGGATCCATCCTACGATAACAAATCTCGGACGATTGGATCGATACAGCGCGGAAAATATCGACGTCTTTGTCGGCGATATCTTTGAGTTGTCCGAGGCGGCGCTTGGCGCCATCGATGCGATCTATGATCGAGCGGCCTTAGTCGCCTTGCCTGAGGAAATGCGGGATCGATATACAAAGCATCTGATCGTTATCACTAAAAACGCTCCGCAGTTGCTGATCTGTTATGAATACGATCAGAGCGCGATCGCGGGTCCTCCGTTTTCGATACACAACGACGAAGTGAAAACGCACTATTCCGATCGTTATCAATTGAAACTGATGGAAAGCAAGGAGGTCCCCGGAGGATTAAAAAAGGTATGTCCTGCCAAGGAAAACGTTTGGTTGTTGAGAAAAAAATAGCTTAGAACTTTTAAGAACTTCGTATATACTAAAAAAGGAATGCACTTATTGTCGGACGTTTTTTATTTTACGAGCTTTGGGTTTTTAGATTCGTCTCTAAGTAAAAAATTCCCGATCCAAGAATCAAAAAAATGTAAGGATGGAATCGGATGAATTTAACGATTAGAAACATTGTCGCGGTACTTTCTGGTCTTGTTTTGGGCAGCGCGGTCAATATGGGGATTATCATGGTCAGCGGTCATCTGATTCCTCCGCCTAACGGCGCGGATGTGACTACGATGGAAGGACTGAAGGCGTCGATGCACTTGTTTCAGCCAAAACACTTTCTCTTTCCTTTTCTCGCTCACGCATTGGGGACCTTGTCCGGATCGGCGATCACGGCTTACGTATGCACGGATCGAAAAACGGCGTTTTCCTTTTTGATCGGTATTATCTTTTTGGCGGGAGGAATCGCGAACGTTTTTATGCTCCCGTCTCCGATATGGTTTGCGGTTTTGGATTTGACGGGCGCGTATATCCCGATGAGTTTTATCGCAGGAAAAATCATCGTTCAAAAATCGTGAAGATCCGATTCTTAATTTCAAAAAGAAGAAAAAAAATTAGATCATTCCGTAAGACGCTATAATCGCCGATCGGCTTTGATCTATATCGGCGGACGCTCGATTTTTCCGAATCAAGGAGCCGATTGCGTCTAACGTATTTTTTGAAACAATCGATCTAAGAATTCTTTTTGTTTACTACAACGTTTTTCCCGGATTCCGTTTTCCATTTCGAAAACTTTCTTTTTGTCTTCGAAAATCTGCAAGCGCCAGGTCTTTTTTTGAATCTCAGTATGCACATAGGAAACGAAGGATTCTGCGAAAAAATCGTCCGCGCTGATTACCGAATAAAGAGTGGGGAAGGGAGTTTTTTCCAAGACCGGATAGATTTGATTCCATGTAGAATCCAAATCTATCGGTTTTGCGGAATAAAAGCGAACCATTTTGCGCAAAGGGAATTGAGAATCGAAGAGAGATTCCAATTCTTCTTTCCACACTCCATTAGAAAATTCAAAAGTACTAAAGTCTCTGTTTTTTTCCCTGAAATCCGGTACGACTTTTTCCCGTATCGAAATCAGATGTCCGATCTCGTGTAAGAGGATATATTCGGTCGCGTGTTCAATGTCATCGCCTAACGGCGATTCGATTTGAACGGAAATTTTTACTTTGTCCGAGCGAAAGGGAGAATTCTCCTTTTTTGTGATCCAATCGTTCGCCGTTTGGGTCAACATTCCCGTATCCAAAAAAATAATTCCTCCCACGGGGCCTTTGGAATCGTATACGAAACTTGTTAGCCCGGTTCCGCCTAAATTCCTGCAAAATACGACTCGAAAGAGAGATTCGTCCAGGATCGAATTTACGGAATCCGGTAGATTCTTTCTAACGGCGCGTAGGCGATTCTTCCAAACTTCGAGATTCGGATCGGAAATCGGAGAATCTTCAAATCCGTCGATTCGATTCATTTCTTGGAGGAAATTCTGTTCGTCAGGATCCAAACTGAAAATTCGAGTTTCCCAGTTTGGAGTGAGCGTATAACGCTCCAACTTTGTTATCTTATGATTTGAGAAGAGTTCCGCATAAGGATTATTTCCCATTGTCTGTGAAGGAGGTTTGCAAAAGAAGAATCCCAAAAATACGGACGCGATCCATAACATTCGGAAATGTTTTTCCATGATATAGCCGGGAAATAATTGCATAGGAAAGATTTTTCCAGACTGCCGGAAAAAAGTAAACCCGAATCCGGATACTCGCGATTTCCGAAAAAAAAAGAAGTATCAAACGGAATGGTTTGCGCTAATCCGGGAGCCTTATAAATTTGGACGCAAAGTTCCCAGGCTCGGGAAATTCGGTAACGATGAAGTTCTATTTCCTTTTGCCTGTGTTTTTTTTTATGACCTTATCTTCCGCCGCGGAAACCAATCCTTGGAGTCTTCCGATCCATGAAAGAATCATCAACCGAAAACACGTTTCGCATATCGTGATCGAAACCCGTGCGGATCATCTTAGAGTCACACTTTTGTTAAGCGAACGTTTTCCATATAATTATAAATCCACTTCCGGTTCTTTTTTTATCCGAGTGAATTCGGAAAAAGAAGCCCTGGAGATATCCGAAAAGCTGGACAAATATCTGGAGTCCGGTTGGAACATGAAAATTTATCTTTCCGGATCGGAAATTACTCGCTATGACTTGGATAAAACGATTCAATAGATTTCGTTCCGGCGTCCTGAATCCCTTTACTTTTTTTGATAGGGAATTCAACTACAGCGAAGCCGAGGCTTGGAAGGACCAGACCCGTATCGATCAGTCTTTTATAAGACTCGCCTTTCTTCTTCATTTTACGATGTATCCCACTCTTGCGATTCCGGAGGTTCGAAATTCGGAACGGGGAGTTCTTTACTTGGGAATCATTTTTCTCATCAACGTGATGAGTTTGGTTCTTTCCTTTCAGGAAAAATTTCTTTCCTCCGTGATTCAGATCTCGAACGTCGCGATCATCTTTCTTATGATGAATCTTTTTCACGAATCCTTTTATAGTTTTCAGGATTTGGAAAGCCTGCAGATTTATAATAATTACTTTTTACTCATTTCTCTTATCGTGATCTTTCAGATGTTTCGTCTGAAAAAAGGATCCTGTTTTTTAACCGGTGTGATCGCAATCGCTCTTCATATCTTTTTTGTTTCCATAAAAAGAATCGAACTCGGTCTGGATGATTTTCCGAGAATTCTTTTTGTTCCGGACGTAGTCTACGGACTTTGTATCGTTATAGGAACTTCATCCGTGATCATCGTAAAACGATTGATCTCGATCTCATCCGAGCTCGATCTGGAATACAAATACATCCAACAGGATCTTACGGTTGCAAAGCAGGTTCAGGAAAATCTTTTTCCCGGCAGACTCAGCATCAAAGGGATCCGGTACGAAGTGATGAGAATCACTCCGAATCATATCGGCGGGGATTTTTTCGATTTCGTTCAATTGAGGGAAGGGAACACCGGAATTTTTTTAACGGACATTGCGGGGCACGGAATCGCGTCCGCGCTGGTCGCTTCCATGGTCAAGATCATGGTTTCAACGATGCCCTATATTCTCAAAGTTCATCCTTCTCGATTGATGGATTACATCGACGATTCTTTGCAGAAGCAGTTTCAATCGTATCACGCGTCGGCCATTTATATGTTTTTGGATTTTATTTCCAAAGAAATCACTTTTTCAAACGCGGGACATCCGTATCTGATCCACGGATCCGCAAAAAAAGAATTTCATGAAATCGAAACCGAAGGCGCGATCCTCGGTTTCGGAATCAAAAAGCCGATCGCGGAACAAGTAAAACTTCCTCTCGTGGAAGAGGATAGATTCTTCCTGTATACCGATGGGTTGATAGAAAACAAAAATGAAGAAGGAAAACAGCTTGGAACGGAAGGCCTCTTAGAAATATTGAATGAGAATCGGTTCGAAAAGGATTTGATCGTCTTCAAGGCCAACGTGCAGAAGTCGGTCGAGAAATTTTTCGGAAACGTAGCACTGGAGGACGATACGCTCTTTCTCATCGTGGAAGTGGAGTAATATAAAAATGAGTGAAAAATTAATCAACGTAAACAAAGAAGGGCAAGTTGCAATTCTTACCATCCAAAGACCGTCCGCGCTCAACGCGTTGAACAAAGAAGTTCTTACCCAAATCGGTCAAGAGATCGACGCTCTTGAAAAAGATAATAATATTCGAGTGATGATTTTTACCGGAGAAGGAAAAGCCTTCGTCGCCGGCGCGGACATCGCGGAGATGAAAGAACTTGGGATCGCGCAAGGCGAAGAATTTTCCAAACTCGGAAATTCAGTATTCCAAAAGTTGCATCAATCCAGGATCGTTTCCATCGCGGCAATCAACGGATTCGCATTGGGCGGGGGAATGGAACTCACTCTCGCTTGCGACATGAGAATCGGATCCGAAAAAGCGAAATTAGGATTGCCCGAAGTTTCTCTCGGTCTGATTCCGGGATTCGGAGGAACTCAGAGACTTGCAAGGCTGATCGGATACGGAAGAGCGATCGAACTCGTTCTTACCGGAGACATGATCACGGCGGAAGAAGGTTATAGAATCGGAATCCTGAACAAGCTCGTGAAAGAGGGAGACGATCTATTAGGAGTTTGTAAAGTGATTGCGAATTCAATTTTGAAAAAAGGACCGCAAGCGATCGAAAGAGTGAAAAAAACGATTCAACAAGGTCTGGACGTTTCACTCAAGGATGGAATTTCCATCGAAGAAAAAGCCTTCGGGGCTTGTTTCGACGGAGGCCAGTCCAAGGAAGGAATGACCGCATTTTTGGAAAAAAGACCGGCTAACTTTTAGGTCCCCGGAATGTTGTAGGAACTCCTACAGAGCACTTTTTGCTTGCGTAAAGTATGATTTTGTGATAGAGGAAAGTCTCCCGTTTTTTTTCCGCCACCCACCCCTCCACCCAAGATCAGGGTGGGGCGCATGACTTTTACAGGGGACAGAGTTCCGACAAATTATGAAAGAGGGGAATCAAAAATCCGAGTCGTTTTTTTGCATTAAAAATGGAAGTTAAAAAAATAAAAGAAAGAATGTTCCTTCTAAGATTCAACCCTATTCTTATTCTCTTTTTTTTCTTAGCGGTTTCATACAACGTATCTTCGAGAGATATCGAAAAAATCACGATCTACGTGGACGAACATCCGCTTACGGTCGAGGTCGTAAATACTCCATCCGATCGCGCTCGCGGTTTGATGTATCGAAAGTCGATGGGTGAAAACGAAGGGATGCTTTTTGTTTTTTCGGAGCCGGACTATCTGAGTTTTTGGATGAAGAATACCTGGATTCCTCTGAGCATCGCTTACTTCAATCGTGATAAAAGAATTACGGACATCCACGATATGAAACCGAATCAAACGAAGGAACTCTATCATTCGAGTGAAAAAGTTTTGTATGCTCTGGAAGTCAATCAGGGGTGGTTTGCAAAGAGGAACATCGGAAAGTTCGGAGTTCTGAAAATTCCGGATCGAGTCAAGGCGAGTCAGTAATCAGGGAAGGATCCCTGATTACTTTTTTTAGACTCTTAAAGAGCTTCTGCGGTCAGCTTCGCTTCCAATTCGTTTAACGTTTTGGT
>NZ_NPDU01000005.1 GCF_002811985.1 Leptospira adleri | reverse complement strand
GAAAGACGCCGTGGAGCTAAGCGCCACAGGATGTGGATGCTGCGTAACGGCGAGTCCCCTCTCGAGCAAAGATCTCCTCCATTTTTTAAATCTAACAATCATTGATCGTGAAATCGGACTCGAAGCTTTCAGGCGAGAGCATTTGGAGCGATCCATAGAGAGCGTGCAAATGCGACGCGTGCCAGGGATGGCGAGTGAGCCTGAAAGACGCCGTGGAGCTAAGCCGCGTCGTAACTCCGACAATTTTTCGGTAAGACCGAAATGGCCCCCACCCTCTTCGGGTGGAGGTGGAGGGTCCGCGGGAAAAAAGCGGAATACATTCCTCTATCACGAAAACTCTTCTTTTCCAACGATAAAACTCACTCGTAAACCTTGTCGTAGGTACGACGGCTCGAATTTCTTCTCTTGACTTTCTCATCCAATTCCGATCGGAAGGTTTATCGTTTTCTGAAAGGATTCTTACGGAACGTTTCTTTCCCGAAAAATTCTATCTGAAATGTTCAGCTCTCAAATTCTTGAAAAAAAACTCTCACCAAATAACCAATAGGACAAAAAATGCTCTTCGAAATTACGATTCTCCAGTTCTCAAAGATGCTCCGCAACTTAAGCCTTCTCTTGGAAAAGGCCGCTTCTTACGCTGAAACCAAAAAATTCGACGTAGAGGTTCTTTTGAATTCAAGACTTGCTCCGGATCAGTTTCATCTGATCAAACAAGTTCAAATCGCCTGCGACACAGCCAAGTTGGGAGTTTCGCGTTTGACCGGAAAAGAAGCTCCCAAACACGACGACCAGGAAAAAACTCTTCCCGAACTCCAAGAAAGAATCCAATCGGTCCTCTCTTATCTCGGAACTTATTCTGAAAAAGATTTTAACGAATCCTTGGATCGTAAAATCTCGCAGCCGCGTTGGGAAGGAAAGTATCTGACCGGAAAAGAATTTGCAATTCAACACGCGATCCCGAATTTCTATTTTCATATTACGACCGCTTATTCCATCCTGCGTCATAACGGAGTGGACATCGGTAAGAAGAATTATCTGGGAGATATGCCTTTTAAAAATGAATCTTAGAATCTTCCGAAAACGAAATCGACTTTTGCATCCGATCAAAGCCAAAACTTTAAAGCCCACCGGAATCGCCTTGGTTCTGATCTTAGTTTCTTTCCAGGTTTGTAGTTCGCCTGAAAAAGAATTCCACACACAGAAGATCCTAAACCCAAAAGGAATTCCCGTTTTGATCTATCACGAAATCGTAACGGAAGAGAATCGGGAACCGGGAGAAACCGTCATCTCCTTGAAAAAATTCGAAGAACAGATGGAATATCTCTCCTCTCACGGATATCATCCGATTTCGATGAAGGAACTCCTTCTTTATATGAAAAAAGGAACTGCCGTTCCGGATCGCTCCATCGTCCTCAACTTTGACGACGGATGGAAGAATGTCTTAAACGCGGTTCCAGCACTCAAGAAACATTCTTTTCCCGCTTCTTTTTGGATCATCTCCGGTCCCAAAGGAATCGGAAACGGAGAATACTTGGAATGGTCCGACATCAAGGAACTGGCCGCAAACCCGCTCTTTGAGATCGGTTCCCACACTTACAGCCATCCCTGGAATCCAAAAGACAATCTTGTCACCTGGGTCGATCACAAGGTTCCGGGAAAGGGAAACAAAGAAGCCCTCTTCGAACTCAAGCAATCGAAAAAGATCTTAGAAGAAAAGTTAGGAGTTTCAATCGATTACCTCGCTTGGCCCTGCGGATGGTACAATCCAACTTTGATTCAGTTGGCCAAGAATTCCGGTTACAAAGCGCTCCTTACGACCGAAGACGGTGCAAATCTCCCGGGAGGAGATCCTTTCCAGGTAAAACGAATCTTCATCGACGGGAAATGCGACCTTGCAACGTTCATTGAACAATTGGAAAATCCTCGTTACATCGTATGCCAGAAGAATCAAAAGTCCACACAAGGAAACTCGCCTTATTCTTATTAGAATTCTTTAAATTTTATAAACTCGATAAAAATTTCCCGCGCTCGGCAATAATTATGAATTACATAACGAAGGGTAATTTTTGATATAGTAGATTCAGTATATTTTAGATGAGAAAGAATCCAGCTCTTGTAGCAGAATCCATGAATTCGAAAACGAATCGGTATTACAACAACCAGATCTGGATCACACGCATTTTCCTTTTTCTGACGATCGTCTCCTGTGCCTTCGCGTGCATCGAGATGTTTCAAATCCTCATAGAAGAAATCCTGGATCACAGGCCTTTCGCCGCGATCGGTCAAATCGCATTCATCGTCATCATCACGTTACTCACCTACGGGAACTTCGTTTATCAATTCACCCGTCTGGGTTATTTCAAAAGGCTCCTCAAACACGATCCTCTCGAAAGGGAAAAATTGGAAGAAATCTACAAAACGGATTCTCCACCTCTTGCCGTTTTAGTTCCTTCCTACAAGGAAGAATTGGATATCGTCCGGGAAACACTTTTGTCCGCAGCCCTCCAAGACTATCCGAACAGAAGGGTGGTTCTCCTCATAGACGACCCTCCTCAACCGAAAAATTATTCCGACTTCGAAGCCCTTCAAAAAATGAGAAATCTCCCGGTTTCTCTCCAACAAGAATTTGAGGAAGCGAACGCTCCCTTATCCTTGGCGAAGGCCGAATTTTTAAAACGCAAACGCGCCGGATCGCTGGATTCTTCCTGTGAAACCGAAGAACTGATCCGTCACTATGAAAAAGTTTCCCTCTGGTTTCGGAATCGAATTCTAAACTATGACGATCATTCCATCAAAAGAGAACTTCCGGAACATACCCGCGTTTTTATGAGAGATCGGTTCTTTGCAAAATGGGAAGAATTGCATTCGGAAAGGATTCTCGAATTGGAGGATCTTCTTGCACGGGGCGGTGCCTCTTTCGAAAGAATCGAAAAAGAATACAATCGCCTTTCTTGTCTTTTCTCCGTAAATTTTACGAGCTTCGAGAGGAAGAGATATCTGAACCTATCGCATCTTCCGAACAAAGCGATGAACCTAAACAGCTACATCTATCTTTTGGGAAAAAAATGGAAGGAAAGAGAAGAATCTCACGGAACCATTCTCGAAGAAACGAAAAATTCGGATTCTTCTTTTGAAATTCCCTCCGCCGAATTCTTGATTACTTTGGACGCGGACAGCATGCTTCTTCCGGACTACGTCTTGAAACTCGCGCAAGTTATGGCTTCTCCTCAAAACGAAAGAGTCGCCGTCGCTCAAACTCCCTACAGCGCGATTCCGGGAGCTCCTCGTCTTCTCGAACAAATGGCGGGAGCTACCACGGATATCCAATATCAGATCCATCAGGGGTTCACACATTTCGGCGCGACCTTTTGGGTTGGAGCGAACGCGATGCTCCGTCACAAAGCCCTTCTCGATATCTGCACCGTCTACGAGGAACGAGGACACAAGATCCATCGCTATATCCAAGACAATACCGTGATCGAAGATACGGAATCGAGCATCGATCTTTTGGATGTGAACTGGAATTTATACAACTATCCGGAACGTCTCGCCTACAGCGCGACTCCTTCCGACTTCGGTTCTCTTCTCATTCAAAGAAGAAGATGGGCGAACGGCGGATTGATCATTCTTCCTAAACTTTTGGGTCACGTCTTTCAATGGCCTTGGAATCTTGCGAAGTTTGTGGAAGCGTTCTTTCGGGTTCACTATCTAGGTTCGATCGCGGCTGTAAATATCGGATTGGTGATTTTGATGGGAAGTCCTCTCGGCGAAGGAATGGAGACCTATTGGATCGCGATTTCTTCCCTTCCCTATTTCTTTCTCTACGGAATGGATCTTGTCGAAATGGGCTATCGTTGGAAGGACGTCTTCCGGGTTTACGCGCTGAATCTGCTTCTCATTCCGGTCAATCTCGCCGGAGTTTTGATGTCTTTGAACCAAGCAGTCACCGGAAAACAAATTCCATTCAGCAGAACTCCGAAGGTCATCGGAAGAACCGCAATGCCCGCGCTTTACGTGATCGCGGAATACGCTCTCTTGACTCAGTTGTTGTTCGGATTTGTTACGAACTACCTCCATAAAAATTGGGCTTATTCCTTCTACAACCTCGCAAACGCGCTGATGTTGGGTTATGCGATCGTAAAGTTTATCGGACTCAGGGCAAGTTGGGAAGACCTTATGCTTTCTCTAAACAAACCTCCCGCGGATATCGTGGAAACGGTCGCTCAGTTGGTCGAACCCCGAGTTACGATCGAACTCGAAGCCGCAATGCTCTACGGTAACGACTCATCCGAAAAAAATCAGATCCCTTGATTCTAACCTTTTTTCGAAACCGAAAGAAGAATTCGGTTTTGATTGAAAAGATAAAGAAATTGACGCAAAACACGACTGGAACGCGTCTAAATTCCTCTTGTAATTTGGTTCCTGGGAAAAACTCTCGTTCTATATGTCTGCAAATCCAGGACCGGTATCCGTACAGGAAGTATTGTACAAAGCGCGGTTATTCCTTTCCGGATTTTTCCTCTGTTTGCTTCTGATCTTAGGATTCGTTTTTCTCTCACCTTTGTTTTTAGTAAAGGACAGCCCGTTTCCGAAAAGCGACGCTCTCGTTTTGGAAGTGAAAGAAACTCTTCCTCGAGACATTCTAAAAAACGCGGCGGACGGATTCAAAAAAGGTTATGCTGGAATTTTGATCGTTCTCTATTCACCGGCGACCGCAAATTCCGATTTAGGAATCGGTTTGGATCTCACTCAGGAAATTCAAAATACTCTCGTTGGATTGGGTGTGGAAGAATCCAAAATTCTCATCTACAAACTCGAACCCTATCCGGCCGGAGCGAAGAATTTTTCGAAATCCCTTTTGAAAATCGGCCTCGATCGTCAATTGAAGAATATTCTGATTCTTTCCAAAAGATTCGAGTCCGCTCTCAATCAAAAAATCTACGAATCCGTTTTAGGACCGGCGGGTCTCAAAGTCCATATCGTTCCACTCGCGGATCGGACGAGCTTATCCAATTGGTTTTTAACCGAAGAAGGATTCGAACTCGTATTCACAAACTTAGCCAGAACTTTTTATCAAATACTCCCAGGAAAATAGAATCGTAATGTTAGACGCAAAAGAATCAAACGAACTCATTCAACAAAGAATTCAAAAAATCGAAGAACTCAAAAAACAGGGAATCAATCCTTATCCGGTTCGTTTTTTTCCGGATTCTAAATCCAAGGAGATCGTGGAAAGATACGAAAAAACTCCGACGGGACCGGAAACGATCTACAAACTCGGCGGACGACTTCATTCCAAAAGAGTGATGGGAAAAGCGAGTTTTGCCCATCTCAAAGACGGCGCCGGAATCATCCAACTCTATGCGACTCGGGACGATCTCGGAGAAGCGACCTATTCCCTTTTTAAGTCCTTGGACCTGGGAGATATCATCGGTTTGGAAGGTTATCTTTTCACGACTCAAAAAGGGGAAATCACCTTACACCTAACCGGCGTTCAACTTCTCGCAAAGTGCATCCGCCCTCTTCCGGTCGTGAAAGAAAAAGACGGGGTAATCTACGACGCTTTTGCTGACGTGGAGCAAAGATACAGAATGCGTTATGTGGACTTGGTCGTCAACGACGCGGTAAAAGAAACGTTCATCACTCGAAGCAGGATCGTTTCCGAAATCAGAAGTTTTCTGACAAACGAGGGTTTTTTGGAAGTGGAAACGCCGATGATGCAGCCGATCGCGGGAGGAGCGGCGGCGAGACCGTTCGTCACGCACCACAATACTCTCGACATGCAGTTATTTTTAAGAATCGCTCCGGAACTCTATCTAAAAAGGTTGATCGTGGGCGGTATGGACCGCGTTTTCGAACTCAATCGTAACTTTCGAAACGAAGGAACTTCGACGAAACACAATCCGGAATTTACGATGATGGAAGCCTACATGGCTTTCGGCGATATGGCTTCCATGCTTGATCTTACGGAAAGACTCATCACATATCTGGCCGAAAAAGTCTGCGGAACTCTGAAGATTCAATACGGAAAGGATTTGATCGATTTATCCCCGCCTTGGCGAAGAGTCACCTACGTGGACATCATCAAAGAATACAGCGGAATCGATTTTAGTCAAATCACGACTCTGGAAGAAGCGAAGAAAAAAGCATCCGAACAAAAGGTCGACGTTTCCAAATGTCAGTCTATCTGGAAAGTCGCGGATGAGGTTTTCTCCGATAAGGCGGAGCCGAATCTGATACAACCCGTTTTTATCACGGATTATCCGACGGAACTTTCCCCTCTTGCAAAATCCAATCCGGAAAAACCGGGTTTCGTGGAACGTTTCGAGCCGTACGTAGCCGGAAGGGAAATCGGAAACGCCTTTACCGAGTTAAACGATCCTTTCGATCAGAAAGAAAGATTCGAGGAACAAGTAAGACAAAGGGAAGCCGGGGACGATGAAGCCTTTATGATGGACGAAGATTATATCCGAGCTTTAGAATACGGAATGCCTCCTACCGGAGGACTCGGAATCGGAATCGATCGTTTGGTAATGCTTCTTACTAACTCGCACTCGATTCGAGATACGATTCTATTTCCATTGATGCGTCCGGAATGAATTAGAATTTCGTAATCTTATTTCATTTTTATCCATTCGATCTTACAGATAAAAAAAGCCCTCGGAAAAATTCGAAGGCTTTTTTGGATTCGATTTCAAAAACCGTGTTGTATTTCTAAAGTCAGCCTTGGAGCCTCTTTCTTTTTTTGGGAAGATCCGTTGCCAGTCGAAGTGAAAAGTGATCTATTAAAATATCAATCCTTTCACCAAGTCCAGAAATAGAACGTTCCAAACGGGATTCTATCTTACGGATATCCTATTTCAACTCCGACTTTACTGTTGCAAGGTCTAATTTCATTTCCGTTCGTACGCTCGCAAGATCCGATCTCATTTCCGTTTGCATAGTTGTAAGATCAGTTCTCATTTCAGTTCGCACAGCTGCAAGGTCCGTTCTCATTTCCGTTTGCACAGTTGTAAGATCTGTTCTCATTTCAGTTCGCACAGCTGCAAGATCCGACTTCATTTCCGTTTGCACCGTCGCAAGATCCGACTTCATTTCCGTTTGCACCGTCGCAAGATCCGACTTCATTTCCGATCGTACGGTGGCAAGTTCTGATTTCACTTCTTTTTCCGATTCTTTCAGTTGAGAGAACAACTGCTTCCAAACCTGGTGTAAAAAACCAAAAAGGGAACCGAAACCTAAGAGCATCGTCACAAACAAAGTGATAAAACTTGGTTCAGTCATTTATAAATTCTGTATTCAAAATTTCAATTTTGCAAGTTCTTTTTCATCATCCATTAGATGATTTGAATATCTTTTCTACCGACAGAAACATTCCCGTCCGTGTGATTTAGCAATCAAACGATTCTAAGATTTTTTGCGGAAAAGAGATTTGAAGAATACGACTGTGAAAAACTGGAACATTCTAAAAAGACGGAACAATCTCCAAGGCTTGCTGATGATTCTCCAAACCCAGATCAGACCTCTCAGTTTGAAAAAGTTAGGCGCCTTTCTCACTTTTCCGGAAAGAATGTCTAAAGAACCGCTCACACCGATGATCACCGAATGACCGAAGAATGCGGTATTGTTTTCGATCCAGATTTCCTGTTCCGGAAAATCCATTGCAAGAAAGATAATATTCGGACTTGTCTTTCGAATCGATTCCTTGACCATCAATTCTCGCTGCGGATTCATATAACCCGCGTGACGTCCTACGATTCTAACCCCGGGAAAATGACGGGAAAGTGTAAAATAAACTTTTTCGATCACGTCTTCTTTTCCGCCAAGCATGAAGATGGAATAATTTCTAAGTTCGCAAAGACGGACCAAATCCATCATCAAAGCGATGGGAGAAATTCTCTCTTTGAGATTTTTTCCAAGCCTAGACGCAGCCCATTGCAGGCCCGCGCCCTCCGCAAGAATCAGGCTTGCTTTTTCCGTGATTCTGTGTAGCTTTTTCCCCTTTCGAACCGACATGATTTTGATCGGATCCAAAAAGAGAACGTGATGAAACCTTTCTTTTTCTTCCAGCAAACGATATATCTTTGCTACGGCCTCGTCTTGCGAAACATTGTCAAACGGAACCCCTAGAATATCTGTTTTTCCTAATGTTTCCGTCTGAATGACTTGGTAATCCAGGAGGTAATCCCGATCGTCTTTCGCGGAGAGATGTATGATTTCACCAGGCTTTTTCATCCTAAAGGCATCCTATACGACATAAGTTCAGAGTCAATTGAAAGTTACCGCTTTCTCGCTCGGATTTTTTCCGCGGCAGCCCGAAATTCTTCCTCCAAACATACCATAGAAATGCTGGAAAGCAGAAACGAACCCTGATCCAAAATCCGATCTAAATTTGAGACTTGAATTCCGCCGATCAAAGTCACGGGCAAAGAAGCGGATCTGGAAAGTTTCGTCAAGGACTCGGTGCCGATTGCGGATTTAGCGTCGTCCTTGTTTTCGGTCGAGAAGATCGGGCCCAAACCGGTATAATTCCAAAGGGAAGAATCCAACGTATTCACTTCTTCGATCGTATGAGACGAGGTTCCTAAAAATAATTTCGATTCTCGGAGGGAAATTTTTTCTTCTTCGTTCAAGGATTCATAATCTTCTTTTCCGACGTGGGCTCCAAAACAATCCATCCGAATCGCTTCCTTCCAGTAGTCGTTGAGAATCCAGGGAATCGTCGGGTATTTGTCTAACAGAGTTTTTACGAGAGAATCTAATTCTCTCGGACTTACGTTCTTGGCGCGGATCTGAATCCAAGGAACCAAATCCGGATATTCCATCCAAACCTTAGGAAGTTCGAATACGTTTAGATTCTCCTTTTTGCAAAAATCAAGATCTAAAATCGGATACAAACCGAGATGAAACCAAACGTTAGAATCAACCACCACCGACGAACCTAAGAATTTCCAGTTGGTCTTCTTCCAGCAATTCAGTTTGATCCCAAAACTCTCTCTTGAGAATACTTCCATTTCTCTGAATCGCAACCATCTCCGGTCTGATTTTCAGATATTCTAAAAGGTCGGGAATCTGGGACGATTTCAATTCGGAAAGAGGAAGTTTTTTTCCGTTCACTTTCATAACTACGACAAAAAAAGTTTGTGCGGGAATCCGTCTATGTCCAATCTTTTTTGATTTACGAGGAATTCCTTGCTAGGGAACTTAACCTTATGAGAAAGCTGTCTTCCATCATTCTAATTTCGCTCTTGTTTTTCCTTGTTCTGAGTGGCTGTCATTCGAGACATGATGAAACCACTGATAAGGCCGTTTTCAATTATATCCTCGCCTGCGGTCCGGGCGGTTCGATCGATTCCTGCAACGCGGTTTGTGCGGAACGTTGGGGATCGACCGTTACGAGTTCCAATTTGCAAAACCTAAACACGTGCACGAGCGCTTGCACTACGAACTGCAATATCGTTAGCTTGTATTTACAATACAGCGCGCTCAATAAGTAAAGTATCGAAACATCGAGGCCGCAAAGATCCCTGCGGTCTCGATTCTTAAAATCGAATCGCCGGCTTTTACTCCTAAGACATTCCTCTCTTTGAGAAGATCGATCTCCTTCTCTCGAAAACCGCCTTCCGGACCGACGATCCAAATCGCATCTCGAAAGTATTCCGGTTTTAATCCCGATTCTCCCCTTGGATCCAAAAAATAAAAAGAGCAACTTTGCGGCTCTTTGGATTTTAAGAATTCCTTGAGAGAAACGGGCGCGTAAACTTCCGGAAGAAAGATCTGTTTGGACTGAGAGGCCGCCTCTTCCGCGATCTTTTGCGCCCTTTCCAAGTTAAAATCTTTTCGATCGGATTGTTCGAAGTTTAAAAAGTAAAAATGAGTGAGACCGAGTTCGGTTCCTTTTTGTAAGAGCCATTCGAGCCGGTTTCCTTTGGGAATCGCCGTTGCGATTCCGGAAATGCGATTCGGTTTGGGATGAGTTACTGTTTTTTTAAGAATTCCTCGATTGGCGCCCGCTTCCACTTCGTAGACCCACTCCGAGCCGATCCCGTCGAGCACTCGCAGGATTTTTTTTTCGGAATAGATCCGAAGCGCTTTCAGATGAGAAATTTCCTCGCGACTCAAGAAGAATTCCAGATTCGGATCCCAATCTTTTCGAAATAGAATCGTTTCTTCCAAAACGAATTCCTATCTGTTTAGGTTTGCGAGATCGAACAAAGAAGCGTCCGGTTTCACTTCCCTATCAATTTCAGTATATTCTAATACGCTGATAGACCCCGTGTTCAGATCCAACATTTCCAAGCGGTTCGCGAGTTCTTCCTTTCCGATCTTTTGGTTTTGTTTTACTTTTACGGGTCCGTATTTGATGTTCATCGTTTTAAAAAGAACTCCGTCCTTGTCGTGAAAATCAAGACGTGTCGGTTTTAGGGATTCCAAATCCAACAATAGAATCAGCTTGGAGTAGAAATACGGTATGATGGGTTTGAGAGAAACTCTTTTGAAAGAATTGTCGGTCGTTTTCAAATCGCTCTGGACGATCGGGTTGTAGTTGGCCTGATAGGAAACTCCGGAAAGATCCATAAAACTAAAACCGGTAGAAAGGTGTTGTTCGTATTTTTCCTCGTCCACCTTTCGAAAGATCTTTTTGGACAGTACGTTGAACGCGTAGATTTGCTCGCCTTCGTCCTTGATCAGAATCTTATATTCCAACCCTCTTCCCCTGCTTTCAAAAAGATAAAGAGTGTCTTCGTCCTTTCGGAAAATGCTTACGTCCCAGGTCCAGGTTTCTCCGGATCTCCGGATGAGAATCAGATTTCCTTTGATCAAACCCTGAGTCGACTTCGCAAGGGCCTGATCGAGTCTCGCGACCAATTCCTGCGCGACTCTTGGACTCGCGGATCCTTGCGGGTTTGTTTCTTGGCGAGGAACGGCGAACGCCAAAAAAATCAAGAGCGACGCAAGAATCCGAATCAAACTTACTCCGCCCTCATCGTAGGCGCGCTGAAAGAATAGAGTCCGTGAACGGAACCCTGAGCCTGTGCGGATTCGGAACGTCTTTCAAATCGAATCGCTCCGTTTCTTAACGCTTTGTGAATTTCAGGAATGGATTTGTAACCCATATCTTGGAAAGAAAGTCTGAGTCCCTGAGAAAGATAAGGGATAAAGTTCAGAATGGATCCACGATCCACGACGGAACCGCTCACACCCTGCGCCACTTTCACTTTTTGTCCTTCGTTGAAATAACGTTTGTCCCCGCCGGCTTTCATTGCTTCGATCGAGGCCATTCCCCTGTATTTTTTGAGGCGGATTCCGTTTTCATAAAAATACTCTCCCGGCGCTTCCGTGGTTCCGGCAAACATAAATCCCATCATACAAGTAGACGCGCCGATTGCGAGGGAGTTCGCGATATCTCCGATATTCGAGATTCCTCCGTCCGCTATGACAGGAACGTCATATTTTGCGGCATGTTTGGCGGTTTGAAATACCGCGGTCGCCTGAGCCCTGCCGACCGCCATCGTATCCTGGGTGATACAGATGGATCCCGGGCCCATTCCGATCCGAAGGCCGTCCGCGCCCGCCTGGATGAGATTTTCGGCTTGTCCTCGAGTGACAACGTTTCCCGCGACAACGTCCAGATTCTTAAATTCTTTTTTGATGAATTGAATCATCTCGATTTGATAGTTAGAATTTCCTTGCGCGGAGTCGATGATGATCACGTCGACGCCCGCGTCGTACAGAGCCGCGACTCTTTCTCTCGATTCCATCAATGTGGATACGGCCGCACCGCAGCGCAGTCTTTTACTTTCGTCTTTTGAGGCATCCGGAAATTCTTTATTCTTCTTTAAGTCGGATCGACTTACAAGTGACACTAACTTTCCATTGGAATCTAAAATGGGTAACTTTCCGATCTTGGACTTTTTGATAATATCATTCGCTTCTTGTAAAGTGATTCCCGCTTTACCGGTAATTACGTTCGTAGTCATCACTTTATCAAGTGTGATGTCTCGATTCTTTTCAAAATCGATATCTCTGTTGGTTACGATTCCTACGAGCTTCGTATTTCTTGTTCCGTCTTCGGTGACTGGAATTCCTGTGAAACCTTTGTGTTCTTTGATCCAATCCAAATCCTTGATTACGTTCTTTGGTCCGAGTATCACAGGATCGGTGATGAATCCGTTCTCAAAACGTTTTACCTTCTCAACAAGAGCGACCTGTTCTTCGATCGTGTTGTTGTAATGAATGATTCCGATTCCGCCCATCAACGCTTGCGCGATGGCCATTTGCGATTCGGTTACCGTATCCATCGGCGAACTTATAAAAGGTCTTTTTAGTTTTATATTTCGAGTCAGTCTGGTTTCAAGCTCAACTTCGGAGGGATGGAAGTCGATAAATCCAGGGAGGACGAGAAAATCTCTGTAAGTTAGACCGATCTGAAGACTGAAAAGTTCATCTCCGGATAGTCCGTCTAAATATTCGGAGTCGCGGTAAGTTTGGTTTGACATTCTTATTCCTTACCTAGTACATAAAAGGTAAACAGAGAACTGAGATCAAGAGAATTTCCCCTCCTTTGCTTTGAAAAACTATGGAAACAATTCAGAGAAAAAAAAGAGATAAAGAAACGGTCGGAGACCCCGCGAAAAAGTTTCACATTATTTCGAAATTTCTCGTAAAAACCGACATCGTCGCTCAGTCTCCCGGCATCGTAAAACAAATCGTAAAAATTTTACAGGTTTCCAAAGACGCGACTAAAATTTTGATTCAGACCCAGACTCCGAACGCGTTTCCTTTGAACAGCCAAGTCACCCTTACAAAACTTCTCGCGAAGTATGTGGAATTGGATTGTGAAGTCCTGGACGAAAAACCGGGCAATCAGCTGATCCTCGGAGTCTCCGACATCTCGATCGCGAGCAAGGAACGAAGTCTCAATCGAATCGCTCCTCCGGAAGGGACCGTATGGATTACGAATATCCGCACGAGCAAAACGACGATCGACGCAAATCTTTTCAATATTCCAACATCCGTCAAAGTTAACTTCGCCGACTATGAAACGAAGCTGAAATCGAAATACGATATCCTTAAAATCGACGTCTTTCGCAGCATCGGAGACAAGTTCGACCTCGTAAAAAAGACGCGAAAGATTTTATTCATCCCGGATACGCAAAAGCCTGCAAGTTATGCGCCCTTTGATCACGAAGGATTTATCGACTACGAAAGCGAAATCGGCGATAAGGACGACGTTCGAAAGAAGATCATCGAATATGCGAATCAAAAAATCAGATCCGAACTTATCGTCCCCGTCATCTACCTGAATCACGAAGAACAAGCGATCCCGATCGGCTACGTCCACGCGCAAAATCGGAATCGAGAAATCGATATTCTGGAAGTAATGGAGATCAAAACGCTCACGTTCGAGATGGTGGATCGGATCCGGGAATCAAACACGGTTTTAGTCAAAGAAAGATTTCCGATCGTCAACATTTCTACCGGCGGTTTGAAGGCGAAGATCAACCATCCGGATCTGAATCAGGATCTTACCAAAAGAGCAGGATTCACCTTCGATATCTTCTTTAAGATGCAGGCGCCTTTGACCGCGTTCGGCGTGATTCGTTCCGTGACAAAGGACGCCGACGGAAATTTATACGTCGGACTTTCGATCGAGGGAAATTCTTCCCGCCCCGGAGAAAGAAAAAAATACATCGACAACGTCAACCGCCTTCTTGCGGAAGCGAATCAGGCGCAAGCCTGACGCCATTGCATTCAATGTTTTTCTAATATTCAGGAACTTGCACGTCTACGAAAAGGACGTGTCCGTCGGGCAGTCTTTTGCTGTAAGTGATCAATAAAATGCTATAACTGATGTCGTAATAGGGATTGCTGATGATCCATTCCGCGCGGGTGTCTTTCATCGATTTATAGAATTGTTCGAGGAAATACGGTCTCCAACTCCAGTTTCTTCCGATAAAGGAATCGTCCGTGTCCATGGAAACTTCCCCGATTCTCATATAATTGGGAGAAACCTGACTTCCCGTTAGGTTTGTGACGTAGATTCTAAAAACAAAATCGCTCAGTACGCCCGGGTTTTGAATCTGAACTCCGTGAAGATTCCCGTCCTCGTGAACAGTAATTCCCGAAAGATTCAGTTTTTCCTCCAGCTCGTTCTCTCGTTTGATCTGCTTCATCAATTGATATCTTTTATAATTGAAAAATAGTTCGTGCAACGTGGCGAACCGCAATTTTAATTCTTCTTGTCCGATCATATCGGGAAGAGCCTCAGCAAAGTAGAATCCCTGTAAAAAACGGGCGCTGTATGTGAGGGATTGGAAGAGTTCCTTTTCGTTTTCGATTCCTTCAAAAAGAAGGGAACATCCGAGCGATTCGGAAAGTCTTGAGATCGTAAAAAGAATTTCCTGAAAATTTCTGGATGTAACGGAATTTCTGAGCATCTGTAGATCGACCTTCAAAATGTCCGGATGAAAAATTCCGATTCGATCGAGATTGGAAGAACGAGAACCAAGGTCGTCGATCGCGACGAGGAAACCTTCCTTTTTGTAACGAGAAATCAAAGGTCTAAGACTTTCTAAACTTCCGTCAAAGTGTTCCTCGACGATTTCGATGACGATCTTAGAAGGATCGAGTCCGAGTTCTTTCACGAGACGTATCGTATAAGAATCGGCAGCCTCCTCTTCGATATGGTCCCTCATATACGCGGGAGAAATATTTAAAAAGAGTTTTGCGTCCGGAAAAAGATGCTGATTTTTGAGGAGATGAAGGATCGCCTTCTTACGAAGATCCCGATCCACTTCCCTTTTGAGATTGTAGATTTCTTTTCTTTCTTGCGGATCCAAAACTCCTGTCTCCGCGTCCAAAAAAAACGGGCCGAGAGAATGAACATTTCCGGATTGATCCCTAAACCTTCCCAAAGTTTCATATCCGAAGATAGAATCTCTTTCTACGGAAAGGATCGGTTGAAAATAAGGAATGATTTCCCCGGACTGGAACCAAAGATCCCATTCTGCTTTCGTTTTAGGAAGCGTGCCCAGCGGCCTGATCATTCAGTTACAAGTTTTTCGGATCGATCATTCCTTCAAGGAAATTCCTGGCCGTCCAGAAAAACATGAGTATCGATAGGATGTTTTCCCGATTCCGTTTCAGAGAAGGAAGTGTAACTTTGAAGCGCATTTTGTATTTCACATTCAGCATTCTGCTGATTTTATTCGGCTTGATTTCCACTTATCAGATGCGATGGATTTCGGATGACGCATTCATTTCTTTACGTTATGCGAAGAACCTCGCGGACGGAAAAGGAATGGTGTTTAACGTGGGAGAAAGAGTCGAAGGTTATACGAATTTTTTATGGACCATACTCTTAACCCCCGCGCATTTCACCGAAGCGATAAATCCTATTTTCGTATCTTACTTCTTGGGGATCCTTTCCTTTTTCGGCGTTTGTATCTATTTATTACTATGGAACCGAAGGAATTCAGCCTCTTCTTTCCGGCTTCCGTTTGCTCTTTCTTGTTTTGTTTTTTTACATCACAACCGCGTCTTTGCTACGGGAGGACTCGAAACTTCCTTACACGGTTTCTTGTTGCTCGCAGCCGCCTATCACCTGACCTCGGAATGGCGAGTAACGTATTATAATCGGATAGTCGGAATCCTTTTCTCCTCCCTTTCCTGTCTCGATCGACCGGACGGACTTTTGTTTCACGGACTCGCGGGAATTTACATCGGCTTGATTTTTCATAAGGAAAATCCGGATTTTTCTCTGAAAACTTTGTTCCGAGAAAAGGTTTTTCTATTTCCCTCGTTCCTTTACACGGCTCCCGTTTTTTTCTATATTTGGAAATTAGAATATTATGGAAATCTGTTGCCCAATACGTTCTATGCGAAGTCGGGCGGAAGTTCCTATCTCGGGCAAGGATTTTTATATTTATTTCTCTTTTTAAAAATGTATTACGCTTTGATCCCGATCCTCGGGTTCTCCGTATTCTTATTCTACCGAAAACTTCGGAGCTTTTTGCGGCTAAAGGAAGGATCGAAAGACTTCGACTGGATTCTTCTTTTTGTTTTTCCGTTTTTGTACGCGGGCTATTATACATGGATCGGCGGGGATTTTATGTTCGCGCGGTTTTATCTCCCGATTCTTCCACTCCTGTTTGTATGGGTAGAATCCGGGCTTTCGCTTAAAATTTCTAAGCGCGCTTTTTGGAATCGATTCCGTACGATCGCGGTTTATTTCATCCCGATTCTGATCCTCCTTCGCTGGGACGTCTACAAGGGCTCGACTCTTCCGATCTTGCACGACATCGCCGACGAAAATCAAATCTACAAAAGGGAAACCACGGAGAAACTGAAAACAAAATTAACGCCTTGGAGAAAACATTTCGAGTCTTCTCAGGCAAGAGTCGCGTTTGCAGGTTCGGAATGTATTTTTATCTACTATCTCAATCCGGTCTTAGCGATCGAAACCGAGGCGGGACTAACGGATCCTACGATCGCGCGGTTAACGTCTCAAACGAGAGGAAGAATCGGACATGAAAAAACGGCTCCGATCGATTACCTAAAAAAAAGAAAGATACAAATTTTACTTTTTACCGATCCCGAAAATCAAACAAACGAGTACGACGCCCTCCAAATCGCGGACCTCGGCGCGACCTGGAAAATTCTCAGCTACTCGCCGGAGACGATGGAGGAATTAAAAAAAATTCCTTTCTTCACGTTCGTTGACTTCGAAAAATATTTGGATCTCTATCGAAATAAATACGTATCTCTTCCGCCAATTCTCAGAAAAGAAAAGTTCCGCGAATTTGATGAGTACTACTTCGCAAATTCGAAGGATAAAAATAGACAAGTTTGGTATCGGAAGAATTTGTGATTTTCGCACGACTTTCGAGTCTTTTATCCGGGAGAATCTTGATTGCTAAAAACAGGGAGAGAAGATAGCCTGCATATATCTTCTTTTCATCGATCGTACAAAAACTTAAATGAGCCGGTTTCTCAATTTAAAAATTTTACCCATTCTTCTCCTTTGTTTTTGTTTCGGCTTTTTATTTTTTTTCGATCCTTCCAATCCGGCGCTTTCAAGAGACACGCTCGTCTTCACACTTTTCGTCTGGGTCGTTTGTTTTGTAATCGCTAAGAAGAAAAAATTAAACCGAATTCATCCTTTCTTTTTATTGGCCTGTCTTTTTCTAATCGGAATATCGACGATCAACGGAATCAACCGCGCTCCCGTCGTTTACTTTCCTCAAAAGTTAAATCTTAAACTTCTCTACGTCGCCGCGTTTTCGTTTTCTATTTTTCTTTTTTTGAAAAACGTTTCTCCGATTTTTCTTTTTATTCACACGGTTGCGTTCGCTTCTTCTCCTCCGCTCTTTTCCAGCATCAAATCGATTCCGGTCTTGATCTTTGTGCTCGCTTCTTTTTTATATTTGCTTCCGAAAAGATTCCGATTTCAAAAATTCCACGGGCTCCTGATTCTCTTTTTTCTTTCCGTCTTAACTTCCTCAATCCTATCGTATAAGTCGCAGGCCGGCTTTTTACAACTTTCTCTTTTGCTTTCCGGAATCGGGATTTTTTTTCTAATTTCTTCCTACCCGAACAGGGGAATCAAAAAAGGCCTTCTCTTAATTCTTTCTTTTGATCTTCTCTTAAATACCGTAAATCTTTTCTCCGCGGTTCACACAGTCTGGCCGTTTTCGATTTGGGAACCTCCTTTGTTTTTGACTTACGTAGGCTTTCCGGTTTCTGCGATTGCGGTGATCTCCGCATTCACCGCAATTGTCGTTTTATATACAGCCTTCCAATTTCCAATCTACTCGATACTTCTGCTCCCGGGAGGAATTCTCGCGATCTATCTAACGTTTCTCAACCATTCCAGGGCCAGTATGTTGGCTTTTTTCGCTGCGGGAGCGTGCCTTCTTGTTTTCCGCTTAGGTAAAAAAACTTCCATTTGGAAAATGATCGCTCTTGCTGTTTTAGGATTTGTTTTCATCGGATCCGGAATCTTTTTCTTATCGGGAAAAGAATCGATCACTCAGTATCTCAATCCTGAAACTCTCTGGATCCGATTCTCTCTTTGGTCCTTCCATTTTCAATCGGTTGTGCGGAACTCTCCCGTTTTCGGCTTAGGTCCGGAAGCAGACTCCCTCCTCGCCCATCTTCCCAATATTCAACCCGGCACGATCGGCTATGAAGACTTTTATCTTTTTTTGCACTCCTTCCGCTCCTATCCGCAGGCTCACAACCTCTACGTGGAAACCTTTACCAGCTTTGGAATCGTCGGCTCCGTCCTTTTTCTCTCGATCGCATCCTATCTCGTTTATCTTTCCCTCATGATGATCCGGTCCAAAGGAGTGGAAAATTCAAATTTAGGAATATTCCTTTCTTCTGTTCTTATCTTTATAGCATTTCACGAATTTTTCGATTTTAACATAGGGGAACAACACTTTCTCGTTCCGATCGCGCTTTCCCTTTCTTTACTGCAGATTCGATTCGGTTTCAAAACCCGTGTGATACAAACCGAAAAGCCTCTTTTTCAGAGTTCCTTTTATTCTTTCCTGCTGATCTTAAGCGTTTTTTGTTTTCAATTGATCTGGGAACAAAGACTGAGAAACGTGATCCTCGCCTCCCTTCAAAACGAAATAGAACTTGATAATTTTCTAATATACAAAGAGAAGAATATTTCGGAAAATCGAAAAAAAGTGTCCTACCCTATCGACGAAGTCGCGAGGAACGAAAAATGGATCCGCTCGGAGGAAACTCTTGTATTAGCGTCCCTGATTCTCAGGAGAAAAAAGGAATACGAGGATCTCGCCATTTCGTTGCTTTCCAGATGTATTCGCCAAAATCCGTATTCATCGGCGTGCAGAAGGGAAAAGGCGGAAGTCCTTAGAAGAACGGATCCGAATTCCGATATCAAAAAAGAACTCGAGGACGCAAAAAAAACGGATCCATTTCATATCATCATTACGGAATAAACCCAAGATGCTAAATCGCCTGACACATCCTTACGCTAGATACGGTTTTTATCTGATCGTTTTCGTTTTTTTGATTTTCAATCGTTCTCAATTGGATCGGGTTTTCCCTTTTATTTCCAGTGATTCCGAAATCAAATACTATCAAACAATCGCGTTTGCTCAGAATGGGGCGGAAGCGGTCTCCAAATCGGAATGCTCCTATCCCGGTAAAATTTTAGATCCCGCGTTCCGTTTTTTTCCGTTCGATTATCCTTGGGCTTTTTTAAAAAACAGCACAAAGGGAAATTGTCTATTCCAATACCCTCCTCTGTTCGCGTTGATCAACGGACTTCCCGCTTATCTTTTCGGTCCGAAAATCATCACCTTTCTTCCGCTCCTTTGTCTGCTAGGATGTATGATCGTCTTCGATCGGATGCTTTCTTTGTTCATAAAGCAGAATTGGATTCTTTTGATCGGAACGCTGATTCCCTTTTCACTCAGCTTTCCCGTTCTTTCTTCGGAAGAATTTTCCGAGGTTCCCTTGAACAACCTCCTTCTTCTTTCTTTTGCTTTTTTCGTAATCAGTTCCGTATTTGCGGATTTTACCGAATCAGAGAACGATAAAACAGATTCGTATTTTAGAATATTCTCATTCGCCTCCGGGCTCGTCGCAGTGACTGCATTTTTTCTAAGAACGGAATCCGCGTTCCCGATCCTTTTATTCGGGGTCCTTTCCTTTTTTCAGAAGGAGACCAGAAACGGATTAAAAAAATATCTATTGTTTGCAACGTTAGGCGCCGTTCTCGGTTTCGCAATTATCGGCTCTTTGAACTTTGTCTACTCCGGCCATCCGATGGGAATTCGATTTCTCGTAAGTTCAGGAGACGCGATGAGCCAGTTTTCGATCGCAAAACAAATCTCCATCTTTCAAGGTTATCTTTTCGGGGACGAAAGCAAAACCGGATTCTTAAAAGCCGCTCCTTATACGGTTTTGATACTCGGAGTTCTTTCTAACCTGATCCGCAAAAAGAAACTTTCCGGCGAATCCCTGCTCGGACTCGTCGGACTTGGAACCGTATTCTCCATTTCGTTTTTAAGTCCTTACACTGCGGGCGTTCATCACTTCGGTTTAAGATATTTAGAATCCGGATATCTGTTTCTCTCGGCCGGAATCTTTATCTTTCTTTATCGCAGAAGTTTGGAATTTCCAAAGGCGGGAATTATCCTCGTTCTTCTAGCCGCTTCGAGCCTTTACTATAACTACAAGTTCACGAGAGAAGGATTTAAGATTCTTTTCGGAGCGATCAGTCCTTACAACGAGATTCAAAGCGAGTTTCAAAAAAGAAAGATTGTAGTTCACAAAGGACAATTTACGAATTATCTGATCGGCTACTCCTATCTAACCGCGATCCATCTTTCGGTAACCGAGCCCAAGGAAGCCTTGGATCTGGAAGAAATTTTAAAAAAACAGAATATTCAATCGTATTCGATTCTAGAATACGATCTATATCCGCCGAGAGATCCGAATCTTCCGGAAAAACAATACAAAGAAAAGATCGCGGTGCGTTTTCCGGACCCAAATCGATTCTACAGTTTAAAAGATGAAAAGAAAATTTTGGATTTTACCTTAAAAACGTATTCGCTACGATAAGAATTTTAACTTTTCTTTTTCCATTTTGGCTTTCGTTCCTTCCGGATTTTTACAATGATTTTTACGCGCACTTACTTTTGTGGAAGTACGGATTCTTCCTTTTAAATTTTTCAGTTCCATTTTTTGATTGGCGAGAGTTCGAAATTTGAATCTTAGATAAAACCATCACTGCGCGTTGCAAAGATAAAAGTTTTCATCTGTTTGGAAAGAGAAAGCGTCGCGATATTTCTTGACGAACGTTAGGAACCAAAAAAAAAACCGCAGCGCGTTTCTGGTTAACTTTCCCTTGCCACCGCCTGACCCGTAAGTGTATTCCAATTTTAAAAAAAGAATGTCGTAACTACGGCATCCTTTCCGTAAAAGTCGCGCGCTCCGCCCTGCATAGCGACCCATTGGGAGCTACGCGCCGAGTTTCTTGGGTGGAGGGGTGATGAGCGACGCATAGGGAGCGAATCATTGAGTTTCGGTGACGGGAAAAACTTCTGTGACTTTGCTCTATCAGAAAATCATACTTTTTGCAAGTAGACAGTCACCAATGTAGGAGCTCCTACAGACATTCCCTTTTGGATCCTAAATAGTTTTTCAGTTTAGGGTAAGGATTTGGACTCCCTACGGAGTCCTCTCGTTATGTTCTTTTTAGAAGATGGGCGGTGATAGTTTGTCCGATGAGATTTAGTATTTGAACGCTTAAGAAACTGATCATCAAAATTTCCCTTTCGAGATCCAAAACTTGAAAAGAATTTCTCCACCAGCGAAAAACGATAAAACCGAACAACAGAACGACAAACAAGATCATTCTCGCGGAATACCAAAACAAAAGATCTTCCGAAAGATGATTCAATTTAGAATAAAGACTCAGCTCCGAGGTCTTCCGTGCGGCCAAAAACAAACCGATCGCCCAAACGGTTTGCCCGAGAGTAGCGATCAACAGAGAAACTGTTAAGGAATGGATTCCGAAAATATGAAACGGACCGATGGCGATAATTCCGGTAGAATATCCAAGAATCGTGATCGCCCAACCCGTAAAAAAAAGCGCAAAACCGGAATAGTAAAACAGCTGCTGGGAATGAATGAGAATCTGTAAAAGGTGTCTCATTCCGTCTCTCCAAGTTCTGAGGTGCGGAATTCTTCCCGCCACATCCGGATACAAACTGATCGGAACGTGCGAAAGTTTGACTCCGCTTCTTAAAGCCTTAACGAGCATTTCGGACGCGAATTCCATTCCGGTACTTTCGATCTCCCATTCCAGATATTTCTTTTTTAGAAAACAACGAAATCCAGAATTCGCGTCCTGAACACGGTTTCCTTTTTTTGAATATAAGAGATTGATAATCCAATTGATCACTGGAGTTCCGAGATATCGATGCAGAAAAGGCATCGCACCTTTATGAATTGTTCCGCTCAAACGGGATCCGATCACGAACTCGGCTCCCTTTTCCATCTCCGCGAGAAGCGCCGGCGATTCCAGGAAGTCGTATGTATTGTCGGCGTCCGCAAAAAGAACGATCTCGCCGGTCGCGTTCGTAATTCCGAAGTTCAACGCAGCGCCGTAACCGCGTTCTTTGCAGTTTACGACTCTCGCTCCGAATTTTTTCGCGATCGCAATCGACTTATCTTCGCTTCCATTGTCGGAAACAAGAATTTCAACGTTGTATTGTTTTAGATCTTTCTTTAGTTTTACAAGCTTCTCTAAAACGAGAGGGAGCGTTTTTTCTTCGTTCAAACACGGGATGACGTAGGTAATATTTTTTTTCTTCATAGTTTAAGATTCCGGATTTTTATTTACGGATTACGATGACTCTCATTCCGTAAAACAACTGATCTTTTCGATCGAATTCTTCTTTTGAAAACAGAGCGTCTATTTCCTTCGAGTCAAGATATTTCCAGGAAGTTTCCAAAATCACAAGATTCTTCCTTTTAGCGTCTTTGATAAAAAGTTCAGCCTCTTCTTTGCTGTAGATTTTCGGGGCGATCCCCGAGATGCGCGCCGTCTTTAGAAAATATTCCATATTATAGGAATGGGAAGAACAGAGTAACGTATATTCTTCCGGGTGATCCTTGATCTCCGATAGAATATATTGCGAACTTTCTCTCCACTGTTCCTTATACGGTTTATAATAATGACGGGTGAAGTTATAGAGAGAAACCAACGAGATGATGATAAGAATGGTCTCCAACCGTTTCCCTTTGTAGATCGGAAAAAGCGAAAATCCTGTCGCGATCAGAAAATACAACGTCGGCGCCGTCACCAAAAGATTTCTCGCCGTAATCAAGGGTTGAATCGAGGAAAGAATTCCGAGGACGATCGAAAATATCAAAAGCACCAAGCTCAAAAGAATTACGGATTTCTTATGTTCCGATCCAAAATCCGACGATTGCGGCCCGCCTTCTTTTTTGCGGAAATAAAGGGAGGCAAACCCTATGAATAATGCCGCAGAAGCGACGATGCCCGGTATGAACTTTTTGAAAATTCCGGAATGAAAGATCAAATCAAAGAAGACGATAAAGGCGGTCAATCCGGCTTCCGGGATCCAGGATGCAATTCCGATCTTATCCGAGTTGAAAAGGAGATACAGTGCGGGAAGGAACAATACTGCAAATCCGGCTCCCAATAAGAATTCCGATTTTGGAAATTCTTTTGTATAGATCCAAGACGTAACGAACATTCCTAAGAAGACCGAAGCTGACCAGATAAATCCGAAAAAATGCGTGTAGGAAGCGAGAAGAGAAACAGCCAAAACCGTTAAGTAAATTTTGGTTCCACGTTCTTGTTCGGTTTCGTAGACGGAGCGAAGTACGTAAGCGAGCTGTATCGTACAAAACAAAACGAGAAGACTGTACGATCTCAGTTCTTGCGAATAATAGATAAGTCCGGTGGAAAGCGCGAGTAACGCGGAAACGGAAACCTTGATTCTTCCGTTCAGATTTCCCGGAGCGAATCTGTAAAACGCAAGCGGAACCAAAAGACCGGCGATCGCGCTGAGCAACCTTCCGAAAAACACGGTCGGAGAAAAGGTCTGAAACCAAAAAAATAAAAGAGTTTGATAGAGAGGCGGATGCGGATCGTTTTTCATCCAATCCCAGAGTGCGGTCAGGGAAGATTCGGAGGACGCGCGAATCGAAAAGAGTTCGTCTTCCCAGGGACTCTGAAGATCCAAACGAAAAAGACGAAAGAAGGCGCCTAACGCGAATACAAAAAGAAAAACTCTGAGATCCGAATTTCGTTTTAGCTCGCCGAGATACGCCTTCACACGACTCATCCGATCACCAGATTCCCATAATTCTTCTGTAGAGATCGGTTTCGAGAATTCCTTTCGGATCGTATTTTTTCTTTAACGCGTGAAAGGTTTCCAGATTCTTTTTCGGAAACGCCCTTTGAACGATTTCCGGACGAAGCGTGCTGTCCTTCGCGAAATAAAACCTTCCTCCGAATTTCAGAACGATTTCGTCTAACTCACCCGCGAGTTCCCAGAGTTTTTTTCTGTTCCCGGAAGTCACGGGAAAGTCCATCGCCATCGAATATCCGTCCAATGCGTGTGTGAGTAAAAACGGATCGGGTCTGTGTTTTTTAAACACGGCGAGCCATGTGATGATTCCTCTTTTTTGACAGATTTTAAGAATTTCGGAAAACGCGTCGACCGCGTTCTCTTTCGGAATAAAACTCTGATATTGGATCATCGAGCCGGGCTTGTACATAAACTTCCAATTCGGAACGTAATCCAAAAGAAAGGCGTATTCTGCGTGCCCCTGCATATAAGGTTTGTTGTTTGTGAGATAACCGGAAATAAATTTCGCAAAATTTACGAGACGCATTCCCAAATTATTTGAAAACGGAAGCATAAAGACCCACATCCAGGACTTGGGTATGATTCCCAAAAACGTGCTCGGTAGATTCTGATTTTCTAATTTACAGTTCTCCGGAAAATCGGGATCTTCCCCTTTTTTTAAATGAACCGCTTTGTGGATCTGCCCTCTTCCGAGAGAATCTCCGGATGCAAAGGCGTCCACCCAACCCACGAGATAGTCCGAATTCTTATATTCCCTTTCGAAATAGTCGTACATTTCCTGGAGATTTTTGCTGACCACGGGCCATACTTTCATCTTTCCAGCGTAGATATGTTTCAACTGAATCGTTACGGTTAAAAACGCGCCGAGCATTCCGAAACCGGAAATGGCTCCGAAAAATAGATCCTGATTCTTCTTTCGAGAACAGGTGAGAACTTTTCCGTCCGGAGTCATGAAGGTGAACTCTTGAACGTGATCTCCGATCGGTCCCACTGCGAAATTGTTCTTCCCGTGGATGTTCATCGAAAGAGCGCCGCCTAACGTGGGAAACATGGTTCCGCTGACTACGGGAGGCCAATATCCTTTTTCGATTCCGAATTCCCAGAGCTGTTTGATCGTAACTCCGGATTCCGCTTTTAGAATTCCGGTCTTTGCGTTGAATTCCAAAATTCGATTGAATTTAGAGATATCGATGACGACTCCCTTCGTGTTGGTCGCCGCGTCTCCGTAACTGCAACCGCCTCCGCGAAAGGTGAGTTTTAGTTTCTTTTGCTCCGCGTAAGCGAAGAGATTTTTAAAGTCCTCTTCTTTTTCCGGAAAAACGACCGGTGAAATCGAATGGTGATTCATTCCCCATGCTGAAACCTTCGTCGCTTCGGGAAGAAAAATATCTACGTTAGACTTCTTTGCCTTTGCGCTTTTTACCGTTGCGGTTTTGGAAGATGCCGACTTCTTTTTCGGAGAAGATTTGCCTGCGGTTGCCATAGTGTTTTACCCTTTCGATCGATTCAGGTTTAGATAGAAAGACGTTTGAAGATAAAGGAAGGAATCATCCGGATGATAAGCCCCACGAGTCCCCAACGGGCAGGAACGTAGATACATTCCTTTCCGCCGTCGGCCGCCTTGAGAATGATCGTTGCCGCTTCCTTCGCGGAGATCAGCCAAAAAAGTCCTTTCAATCCTTGAGTCATCGCGGTGTCGATAAAACCGGGTTTTACGGTAAGCACTTGGATTCCTAAAACTCCGAGGCGATTTCGAAGCGCTTCGAGATAAGTATTCATTCCTGCCTTCGAAGTGTTGTAAACGGGGTTTCCTCTTCTGCCTCGGTCTCCCGCGATCGAAGAAATTCCGACGATCTTTCCGCTCTTTTGATTTTGAAAGTAGAACGCGGCGGGATTCAACCAAGCCACACAACCGAGAAGATTTGTGTTCAACATCTCGATATCTTTCGCAGTATCGAATTCTTCCGGTTTGATATCGTACATGATTCCGGATGCGTAGTAGATCTCGTCGAGTCCCTTCATGGATTTCACCGCTTTTTGAAACGCGGAATCCACTTGATCGAAATCGGTAACGTCCTGTTTGATAATAAAGGCTTTTGTTTCCTTGGATGTGTTGAATGGGGCGGCGATGGATTTCAATTCCTTATCGCGACGGGCGACCAGAGTCACCGTATGTCCTTGTTCCAAAAGAAGAAGTGAGAGTTCTTTTCCGATTCCGCTCGATGCACCGACGACGATGATTTTTTTTGCCATATTCATCCGTTTTACGGGAAGAAACGGAACTGACAAGTATGATTTAGCGTGGGAACTCCTAACTCCAAAGGAAGTCGGGATGCTTTTTTCGAAACTCTTCCGATCGGATCCAAAGATTCGTGTCCGGTTCCCGAATTTCGGAGGGAGTCCAATACTTTTTATAATCCATATCCGGATGTCCCGGAAGAAAATAACCGAGGTGGTAGAATTTCATTCCTAATTTTTGCGCGTGAAGGATGGAACAAAGAATCGCAAAACTTCCCAGACTTCGGTTCGGATAATCCGGATCGTAAACCGAATAGACCGCGGAAAGAGAATCACCCGCCGTGTCCAAGATCATAAAGCCTACGATTCTTTCGTTTAACCAAAGGGTCATCTCCAAAGAATTTTCTGGAGTTCCGAAAAGATTCCAACGCATTCCTTCCAAAAGTTCCTGATCCGATTCTTCGCTTACGAAATTTTCATAGCGGGATCTTTGATAACGAAGATAGAGAATTTCCTTTTCGGTCGTGAGTTCGGGCGGAGCGAAACGAATTCTTATATCGGAATTCGTTTTCAAAAGCCTTCTGCGGTTGCGGCTCGGAACAAAAAGATCCAAGGGAATTCGATAACTCAGACAATCCTGACAACCGTTGCAAGCGGCTCGGTAGAGAATATTTCCCGTTCGACGAAAACCGGAATCGAAAAAAAACTGAAGAGCCTCTTTGGCGATCTCTCCTTGAAACGGAAGATATTGAATCTGGCTCAAACGATCCGGATAATAAGAGCAATTTCTTTCCGGGCTGATCGGAAGAGAATCCACGAGGTCTTGGAGTTTTTGTCGGATCATCTTTGGAAGAGAATGCCGCGACCGACGGGATGCGTAAAGTTTTTTAGGGAAAACTCGACGAAAGACGCGGTTGTTTTCAACATGGCAAAGAAACTCAATCTCGTGCAAGGATCAAAAAACTCGGAAATGCACAGTCTTTTTATGAACTTCGAAATCAAAAAACGCGGACTTCGTATCGCTCTATTTTTCACGCTCGCAAGTCTTGCGTCCTTTCTTCTGGGAAACGCGGTCTTACAATTGATTCTTCTCGGACTCGGGATTCTTCTTTTTGGATTTACGTTTCTTATGCCGGAAGCGACGTATTCTTTTACGAGCTGGGGATTGGAATTCATTCTGAATTTCCTGAGCGCCTTTGTAAAAGGAGGGCTTCTGTTGTTCTACATTCTTATTTGGAAACCGATTTTATTCGTGACGGATTTCCTTCGCGGAGATAAGAATTCTTGATCCGGATTTTTTGCGACGGAGCCTCCAAAGGAAACCCGGGACCTGCGTCGATCGGGGTCGCCGGACTTCTCGGAGACAAAGAAGAATTCACCATTTCCGAAAAAATCGGAGAAGCCACAAACAACGTCGCGGAATGGTCCGCTCTCAAACGAGGTCTCGAAGAATGTATTCGAAGAAAGTTTGATTCCGTTCATGCGTTTATGGATTCCGAACTCGTAGTCCGACAAGTGAGCGGAAGATACAAGGTAAAACATCCCAATCTTTTGGAATACAAAAAGGAAGTGGACAAACTCGTTTCCACGCTGCAATCTTTCCAGATCACCCATGTTCCCCGTGAAAAAAACGCACTCGCCGACCGTCTCGCCAACGAAGCCTTTACGAAATAAAACGAATTCCTGGAACAGGGACGGATTTCCGTCTTTGGGAAGAATCTGGATTTTATTCTTCGCAGTCGGATTCTTTTTGGAATGTGGGAACTCCCTCAGAAACAAACTTCTTTCTCTGCAAAAGGAGGAAAAGTTCGAGGAGATGCTCCTCCTTTGTCTTTCCGAAAAGGAAACTTCGGAAACCAAGGAACTCTGCGAGTTCGCGACCGAAAAGACCGCACTCGGGATCGACAGAATTCTTTCCGAAAAAACGGAGCTCCCCTTTAGCCAGATCACCGTCGATCCGGAATGGAAACAAAAGATCGATCGGATTCTGGAAAACAACGCCACGCTTCGAGATCGATACGGAAATCTCTGGAAAAAAATGATTCAAAATGACTGAGTTGGATCCTTCCGTTTTGATCGGGAAGATCCCCGAACCGTTTCGCTCCGACATCCGTTCCCTCACAAAGACGATCCTGGACGCAGGCGGGGAATGTTACGTGGTCGGCGGCTCCGTCCGGGATCTGGTTCTCAACAGAGAACCGGATGAATTCGATCTCACGACTTCTCTTCTGCCGGAACGGATTCTTTCCCTTTTCAAAAGAACGGTTCCCACAGGACTCAAACACGGAACGGTCACGGTCTTGTTTCACGATCGAGCCTACGAGGTCACCACCTTTCGAAAAGACGCGGACTACGTGGACGGAAGAAGACCCGAGAGCGTGGAATTCGGAGTTTCTCTGAGCGAGGATCTAAAACGCAGGGACTTTACGATGAACGCGCTCGCTCTCGACTTGGAAAGAAAGATTCTGATCGACGAACACGAAGGAGTAAAAGACATACAAAACCAAATCATAAGAACGATCGGAGATCCCATCGGAAGATTCACCGAAGACGGACTCAGACCGATCCGAGCGCTTCGTTTTGTGAGCAGCCTCGGATTCTCCTTGGATCCTCACACCGCGGAAGCGATCCGAGCTTGCAGAAATATCACGGCTAAGGTTTCCCGGGAACGAGTCCACGACGAACTCAATAAAACTCTCAAAAGTGCGGATCCGTTTCCCTCGCTCCAACTTTTCAAAAAATTTGAAATCTTAGAATTGTTCACGAACGTCGTCCTCTATCCAAAGGAGAACGAACCGGCGGCGGAAAAAATGAAGGAGATTCCTTCGTTTCCTTTGAGTCTTCGTCTGACGTTTCTCCACGCGTGGCTGTTCGGTTCGTTTGCCGTAGGAAGTCATTCCAAACAATTCCTAAAGGATCTGCGTTACTCCAATCACAACACAAAGGATTCCCTTTTCTTTGCGGGGATTCTCCAGGAAATTCTTCGTTGGAAGGATAGAAACGAAATCAGCGATGGCGAGATCCGAAAAATTCTTCTCCATCCGACCTGCGTCCACGCGACCCGGGAGAATTTTTTGGTAGTCCTTGAACACATCCTCAAACTTTGCCACGTTTACGAGCCTTCCCTCCGGTCGATCCTGGATCCTTCCCGAATCCTGAACTTGGCGAAGGGATCTCCGGCGCTTCTTGTAACCGAACTCGCAGTTCGGGGAGAAGATATTCTCAAACACAGACCGGCGCTTCCTCCGAAGGAAATCGGCCCGATTCTTTCCCAGCTTCTGTCTTATGTCTTGGAAAATCCCTCCGAGAATCAAAAAGAAATTCTTCTCCAAAGAATTCCACTTTGACCCGTTCTTGATTCTGCCTTTTTTTTAAGCATTTGTCCCAATAAAAAGTCCCGTTATTCATTCTTGTCTCAAACTCTAAGCACAATAACCCTTTAGATCTAAAGAATTCTGCACTTTTTTCAGCTAAATTCCCTTTTTTAAACGCTGGCACGCATCTTGCATATAAAGGGCATAGGAGATTTAGGAGAATGATGAGAATAAAAACATTAAGCCTCGTCGCTTCTGTCCTCTGCCTCGTAGGAACTTCCCAAGTCTTTGCCCAGACTGCGAAGAAGCCTGCAGCGGAAGCGGCAGTAGCGCCCGCGCCGGCCAAAGCGGCCGAGCCGGAAGATAAGAAATGGTATGATCAGGTTGAGTTTTCCGGGTTTGCAGATGTATATTATATGTACAATCTTAACCCGAAACAAGGAAGCGACATCGATGCTACCCGTGCTTTTGAAACCAGCAACAAGAACTTTGCGGTTAACGCCGTGGCTCTTACGATCCAGAAAGCCGCTGAAAAGAGTTCTCCTTGGGGTTTTAGAATCGACTTCCAAAACGGTCAAAACAACGCGTTTCAGGAAGCTCCGTATTCTCAGAGCAACAGCATCTACAACTACAATATGCTGAAACAAGCATACGTTAGCATGTATTTCCCGGTTCTCAAAGGAATGACATTGGACGTAGGAAAGATGGCTACGCATATCGGTTACGAGGTTCTCGAATCTATGAGCAACCCGAACTACTCGATAGGCGCGATCTTCCAAAATACGATCCCCTTCATTCACACCGGTGCTCGGTTAACAACGCAGTTTACTGATAAATGGGCTGGAACCTTTTATATCTACAACAGCGGAGCTGGTACCGGTTATAACTCCCCTGCGAATGTGACGACCGCTCCATTGAACGTTATCACAGATCCGACTTACAGCGGTAGCGCTGCCGGAAAGAGTTACTTCGTGGAAGGCCAGTCTGAAAGAAAGGCGGTCGGAACTCAGATCAAAGGTCAGTTGATCGAAGACAAACTCTCCATTACCTGGAACACATTGTATTCCAGCGACGGAGCCGCTTCTCGTGTCGATCCTCTGAAAGCAGCTCTTGCGACCGAATTAGCTAACAACGGAGATCCAAACCTCGGAAAATACAACGTAGCTAATCCTCACAGAGCAAAATACAACAAGGACTATTGGTTCATGAACCACGCGATTCTTTCCATCACTCCGACGGACAGAATTACGATCGACTTAGACTATACTTGGAGTGAAAAATCCGGAGCACTGGCGAACGGCGGCTTGGATCAAAGAAAGTATAACGTAGATGCGAACGGTGCAGAGGTTTTCAACAAAGACACTCTTTTCTGGGGTTTGAACAACAAGCGTGATATCAAGACTACTTATAAGGCTTACGGTATCTGGGCGAAGTTCAAAATCAACGAGGCTTGGGGTGTGAACGTCCGTGCCGAGTACATCGACGATAAACACAACAACGGTGCTTTGACAACCTTCAACCCTTTCATGGGAGCGAACACTTACCTGAGCGATTACAAAAAAGCGACCGACGCCGCGATTGCAGACGCAGTCGTAGCGGCTTTGGCGGCGAACCCGGTAACCGGCGCTTATGGAATCACTCAAGCTCAAGTTCTGGAAGCAATGAGCGACGATTACAAGAACTACGGCGGAACGAGAAACGCGGGACAGTATAAAACTTTTACTGTGACTCCCGTTTGGAACTTCACCGAAAACCTGTTAATCAAACTCGATATGCGTAGAGACTGGGCGACCGGTAAACAATTCGTAAACCAAAGCGGTGAGAAATCCGATCACCAATACGGTTTTACCTTAGGTGTTGTTGCGAAGTTCTAATACTTTGAACCAACATCCTTAGTTAGAAAGTATCGAAAGGCGCTTCTTCACGGAGCGCCTTTTTTTAAAAGAGAAAGCATTATGAAATTCAGAGATATCTTGCAAAAATCAAAAACTTCCTGGGAAGAATTCTATTCCAAAGCAGGGACATCGGCGGGAAAACAAATTCAAAAAAAAGAAATGGATTCACCCTCGCCCTTCGCCAAAGAAAGTCTTTTGACCGAGCAGCAACTTTTATACATATCGGAATATTATCTCGCACTTAGATAAAGAACCCGGCTCCGCAAAGAAGTCGGTTCCTTCCGACCTCGAATTGCTTTCCTTCGACCCATCCAAAAAAAAATCGTATCAATCGGTCGTCTTTTAGCCTCAAGGCTTAGAATATTTTAGACGTCCTTCTTTAGAGAATTTTCAAATATTACACTGATCCTAAGAATGGGGGCAGGTAAAAACCTCGAATCGCTTTTTAATGATTACAAGGGAAGAGTCGGCTTTATAGTCCGCGTTCATTCTTTCTATCGCTCGAATCCGAAGAACGAAATTTTCTTTTTTTAGAATGCCGTTATATTCGATAGAATCTTAAAAACATCTAAATTAGAATTTTCGAATTTATTTTTTTGATCGTATTGTTCAATCGAAGAAAATTTCAAAGGACTTCAACCTTCTTCATTCAAGTAGGGGATGAATTTTCAAAATTCGGATCGTATTTTTAGAAAACGAGAAGGAAACTTCGGGAACCAATCGAAACCGATTCCCGAAGTCGGGTTTATTTCTTTTTCGATTTACTCGAAGTGTTCGTCTTTCCCTTCTTATCCTTGGAAGGAACACCTTTCTTTCTGCCGTTGCCTTTGGGCAAGGTCAATTCTTCTTCCTCGTATTCTTCCATCGTATATTGATCCAAATAGGTATAAGGTTCCAGAGGTTCGCTTGTTTTCTTCGAAGTTCCGTAGGTTTTTCTTTCTCCCACCAAGATCAGGTAGAGAGAAGGCAATACGGTCAAAACCAAAAGAAGCGCGGAGAACAAACCTCCTACGATCACGGTTGCCAAAGGCCTTTGCACATCGGATCCGACCCCGGAAGCGAGCGTTGCCGGAATCAAACCGAGAAGAGCCAAAAGCATCGTCATGAGCATGGGTCTAAGCTGAATTACCGCGGCCTTTTTCACGGCTTCGCGGACACTGAGGTCGTCGTCTTCGCTCAGGATATGATTGGTCCTGGAGACAAAAAGGACGCCCGACATCGTCGCAATTCCGAAGAGGGAAATAAATCCCACACCTCCGGAAACGTTGAAATAGTATCCTCGAAGCAATAACGCATAAATGCCTCCCACAAGAGAAAGAGGCAGACAGGCCAATGCAACATACACATACTTAAAGTTTTTATAAAGTAGATAGAGAACCGCAAAGATGATCGCAATCGTCACCGGAATCACCATCATCAAACGAGTTCCGACTCGGGAAAGATTTTCATACTGCCCTCCGTAACGAATCTCGTATCCTTCGGGAAGTTTTATCTTCTGTTTGACTCGTTTTTGCAATTCGGCGACAAAACCGCCCTGGTCTCTTCCGCGAATGTTCGTACGGACGGTCACGGTTCTTCTTCCTTCCTGTCGAAAGATCATAGTAGGTCCCTCTTCCAAGGTAACTTGCGCAAGTTCGGATAGAGGAATCCGTTCTCCCTTCGGAGAAATGATCGGCATATTTTCGATCGCCCTCTGCGAGGTTCGATAATCTTTCGAAAAACGCACCACGATTCCAAAACGCGCCGGAGTTTTTGGCGGAATATCGGAAGGACCTTCATAGAGGGTGTCGATTCTCTGCATCCCGATCGCCGCTTCGACCATCTGTTGGATATCGCTCACGTTGATTCCAAAACGCGCCGCCGCTTCCCGATCGATCCGAATCGTCAACTGAGAGCTGTCCGCTTCCTGTTCGATCCCGAATTCGCTCGCGCCCTTCATTTCTTTTACGATTTCGAGGATCTCCTCTCCGATCTGACGCATCACCTTCAAATCGTTTCCGGACACGAAAACAGCAAGATCCGCGATGGTTCCCATAATCGCCTCGGAAAGGTTGTCCATGATAGGCTGTGAAAAACTCACCCTCGCTCCGGGAAGTCCCGCCTCCAGATCGTTTCTCATTCGGAGCAATAACTCTTGTTTGGTGATCTTTTCCTTCCAGTCGTCGTAGTCTTTTAATCCGACAAGGACTTCCAAACGGTTCGGAGGAAGCGGATCGGTTCCGTCGTCGTTTCTTCCCAACTGAGAAAGGACCACATTGACCTGTTCGTTCTTATAGATCATTTGCCTGATCTTCGGAATGAACTTTCTGGATTCCGGCAAGGAGATTCCCACCGGAAAGAAAATTCTTAGGTTAAAACCGCCCTCGTCCATTTCGGGTAAGAATTCGGTTCCAAGAGAAAGACCTCCGATGACGAGTAACGTTCCCACAACGGAGAAACAAATCGTCACTACCCTCTTCGATCTTTCCACAAGATATTCTATGAGCCTTTCGTATTTTTTCTCCACCCATTCGTAGATCGGGTTGTGCCATTCGATCGGTCCCGGATTTGCGGATTCGAAATAATTTCGATAGATATACGACATCATGACCGGAATCGCAGTCATCGCAAAAATCAAAGCTCCGAGAATCGCAAACGAGATCGTAAAAGCCATCGGTTTAAAAAGACGTCCCTCGATTCTTTCAAATGAAAAGATGGGAAGATACGCAAGGACGATGATCAAAATGGAGAATATAATCTCCGTCCCCACCTCGGAAGCGGCATCCACGGTAAAACGGATGATTCCCTTCGTTTTATCCGAAGGAGAAGCGTCCCGATATCGACGCATGATGTTCTCGACCATGATCACCGCTCCGTCGACGATGATTCCGAAGTCGATTGCGCCTAACGAAAGTAAGCTGGCCGGAATCCCGGTGAGATTCATCATCAAAAACGCGAACAACATCGCAAAAGGAATCGTAGCCACGACGACCATCGACGCTTTTACGCTTCCGATAAAAAAGATCAGAACCAAACTGACGACGACCACACCTTCTACGAGGGTCTTTCCGATGGTGCGTAACGTGTAGTTTACGAGATCGGTTCTGTCATACGTGGTTCTCATCTGAACCCCGTCCGGAAGATAGTTTTCGTTGATCTCTTTGACCCGGGCCCGGATTCTTTCTCCCATGATATTCGGATCGCCCCATCTGCGAATGGCGACCAAACCTTGTACGGAAGAATCCACGTCGATCAAACCTTCCTGATCGTTCTGAACCGTATAACCGAGAACTCCGCTCGGAATCGGATGTGAAATTTCAACCGTTCCCAAGTCTCGTATGAAGACAGGAACCCCGTTCACGGTTTTTACTACGATGTTTTCGATATGTTTCGGATCACGAATCGCGCCCAAAGAACGGATCGGAAAACCCTGTTCCCCCTGTAGGAGAAGGTTCCCTCCCGTGTTCAAGTTATTTTCCTGAATCGCCTTGATCACGTCGTTGATCGTAAGTTTGTAACGAATCAATTTATCCGGAGTCGTGACTACGTGATACTGTTTCGGCAATCCTCCGAAGGTGACTACGTCCGCGATTCCGGGGATCTGCAACATCTTCGGCATGATTACCCAATCCTGGATCGTCCTGAGTTCCATAGGAGTGTGGTTCGCGTTGGATTCCACGACATATCTGAAAATTTCACCCACGGGAGAACTCATAGGTCCTAAGGAGGGTTCCACTTCCGCGGGAATGTCGGCGTCTCTCACCCGCTCGAGAAGTCTCGTTCTTGCGAAATAGTCGTCGGTCCCGTCCTCGAACACGAACTGAAATACGACTAAACCGTTGATCGTCCTAGATCTTCTGACCGCGACCTTAGGGATCGCATTCAAAACCCTTTCTATAGGAATCGTTACGCGCTCTTCCACTTCGACGGCGGCCTTTCCGGGAAACTTTGCGATCAGACGAACCTGAGTGTCGGCTATATCAGAATATGCTTCTTTTCTAATATCGATCCAAGCCCAGGTTCCGAATGCGATAGAAGCGATCGTTGCGGCGAGAGTGGCGACGCGGTAACGAAGTACAACTTCGATAAGATTACGAATCATTCCGAAGACCTCGTATCAAAAAGATAACCGATTTGAATCAAAAGTTGAGGATTCTTATAATCCCCTTTTCCGATCCCGCCGCCGAGCTGGAGGAAAAAATTCCCCAAAAGAAAATCGTAAGTCAAACCCACGTATTGCTGATTCAAATGAACCTTTTGCCGGTCCCGGCTTTCGTGTTCGAGATAGAAAGCCAGCGTGGGATTCTGTTCCGTCACGTAGGAACGGATGATCAAATCCTCGTAAGTAGGATCCCTATGACTGTATCCCGGAAAGGAGGAACCGGAGGGATAAGAATTTTGTCCGCCTCTTCCCACTTCGGGTTGGAACGGATCCACTTCAAATTTTCCGAATACAAGAGAAACGCTATGCGCTACGACGGGGGTTTTCCAAAAGCTATATCCGATATCGATCTGACCGCCCCACCAGTGCGGATTCCATTTTCCTCCGGATGCGCGAAGAACGACATCCTTGTAGTAGTAACCTACGTTAAGGTTGATACTTCCGGGAGAACCGATGCTTGCGCCGTAAACGAGAAAGTTCGTGGAATTCGGAAGGGCTTTTCCGTTGATGGAATTCTCATTCGCGCCTTCTTTTCCGATCCTGGTTTTACCGTCCGGTTCCTCCACCCATTCTGGGGAAGGATCGGACTTAGGATCTTTTTTTTGAGTCTGCCCCAAAAGGGAAACATTCAAAAAAATTGATATTATAATTATACTTAGGAATTTCAAATCTTTCATGTTAGAAACCGAAACTGAGTCCTTTCAGTAGAATGGTTCCTTCCACGACGACCCGATCGCCTTTGGAAAGTCCTTCCACAACCGTGACTCGCTCCTCTCCGGAAGTTCCGAGAATCACTTCTCTTTTGTAAAATTCACGGGGAGATTCCTCCACAAAAACGTAACTTCTGCTTTCCACTGTGATCACCGAAGTGAAAGGAATCACGACAGTATCGCCCTTTCTATCTTCCGGAAAACGAACCGTAGCAAACATCCCGGGTTTCAAAACGTAACCTTCGTTGCGAACCGCGATTCTTACCTTAACCGTCCGAGTCGTAGGATCCACGTTGTCTCCCAATGCCTCTGCGGTTCCGGTCCACGCGATCTCCGGAAAGCTGGAAAATTTGAGTTTTACCTTCTTCCCTTTTTTCAAACTCTGAAGCTGAGATTCAGGAACGTCGCAGATGATCCAAGCGCTCAGAGCGCTCGCGTTTCTGAGTTCGGCGGGATTCAAACCGACGGCGCGAAGTTTTCCTTCGAATTCGGCGAGTTCGGCCGCGTCGTTCTCGGCTTCGGTCTCCGCTTCGATGAGATCTTTTTCGGTGGCGACCCTGTGTTTGAACATGTCCTTGATTCTTTCCAAATTTTTTCGGGAACGATTCAGGCTGTTCTTAGAATGAATATAACCCACGTAGAGATCGTTCAGATCCGCAGACTCGAAAAGAATGATCTTTTCACCTCCGCTCATCGAAGGAGAAGAAGAAGCGATCAAACGCGCGGGCGCTTCCACTTCCACAAATTCCCCTTCCTTACCGATCTGCGCGGTTTTTATGATTTCCAAACCGGGACTGTTCTCTTTGAATTCGATCCATTCTCCTTTATCGTGAACGATCGCCTTACTCGGCGGGTGAATGCTCGGTTTTCCCCGTTTGGAAAGTCCTAAAATTGCGAGTGAAACGACGGCGATAAAAGCCGCGATTCCAAGAATGAATGTGGTTCGTTTCGTAAATGGTAATTTCATGATCAGTCTTCCTTCTTTGGATTCGATACGGGTTCCGATAGTTTCGGAATGAGAATTCCCTGCCCGACCGAGTAGTTGATTCCCTCGATCGCGTCCATACGATCCGTTTGCAGTCTCAGCATTTCTACTACGCTGGAACGATACGTTTCAAAAAAATCGGCGAATTCCAAAATCGTAATATAACGTTTTTCATAACTCAGAATCATATCTTTCGAAAGATCCAAATATTCCTTCGTATAGGTATTTCTGAATTTTCTATAGAGGTTGTCTTTGACCCTGGCGGTCTCGATCGAAACGGCGACCTCGTTTTCCACTTCGAGAAGTGTGTTTTTCAATTCCTGCTTTTTGGAAAGAATGGCCTTTTCGGAAGCCTTGATGTTTCCCTGGTTTCTATCGAAGATGGGAATGTTCAATTGAGCCGTGATCCCCCAATAGTTTTGAAACGCGGTTCCTCCCCGGTTGTACATCGGGCCGAAGGCAAGATCCGGGATTGCGTTCGCGTGTTGTAATTCCAAGTTGGCTTCTTCGTAACGAAGAGCTTGGATCGCTTTTTTGAGATCGGGCCTTTTGTTTCTTGCGAGCTCCAAAAGTTCTTCCCTTTTGAGTTTGGCCGGCTCCAGGAAGTCCAAAAAGTCTTCGTTGATCTGAGGAACGATTTTTACTTCCGTGTTGCGGAGAGAATCGTCGTTTAACAAAACTCTTAAGTCCGCTTCCCTTTCCAAAATTCTAATATTCAAATCTTCTCTTTCTTTTTTGAGAAAGAAATAAAGGGCTTTGAGACGCAGGACTTCGGCTTGAAGAATCGCCCTTCTTTTGTAACCCATTTCCGCGGAAGAAACCGTTCTGCCAAGGGCCTCGAGGCTCTGATCGTAGAATGTGATCGCCTGACGATAGTAGTAGATCGCGTAGAAAAGTTTCCGCAGCTTGGTGACGAGTCCGCGTGCGAGATCGTAGAATTCCTGTTCGCTCATACGAGCGTTCAATTCCGCGACACGAACTCTTTTGCCGATCTTGCCGCCGAGCAAAAACAATTGTTGGATTTGAACTACGGTTTGTCCGGAACGCGTAAAGTCGAAGTATCTTTGAGTCGGTTCCGCAAAGATACTCTGATCGATGAAGATGTTCGGGTTTGCGTAAAGTCCGGCCTGTTCGATTCCCGCTTTGCGCGCGTCGATGTTAAAACGAGAAGCGAGCAAGAGAAGGTTGTTTCTCCAGAGTTTTTCTTCCGCAGTTTTGAGATCCAGACTGAATTCGACCGGAATTCCGTTCGGAGCCTCGGCTTGAATCGGATTTTCCGATTGAGTCGAAGTCATCGGGACTCCGAGTCCGGGTCTTTCTCCGTTCGAAGGAGAAGACGCGGTCTTAGATTCTTCCGGAAGAATGGATTGCATCGAGAGCAGAATTAAGAGCGTGAAAATCTTTTTCATAAGTTTTCCAGTTTTGTATGTTTGCGGATCAAGTTGTACGAATCTCCAAGACCAAATCTGTCTTTATTTAGGCTTTCTCTCCCGATTCAGTGCGGCGCACTAAATTGAGACTTATCATCGGATACAATTCCAACGATAGAATATTCTATTTTTCTAATTAAGCGATCGGGGGAGGAAGATTGAGCAGTAAGGAGGAAAGGAGATAATTGTACTGAGTTTTTGGCGCGAAGAAGTTTCTCTGAAAGAATTCTATCGTCGATTTGGAAAGTTCAAAGAGACCGGAAAAAACGAGGTCTAAAAAATCGTAGCGGCTTCTCAAACGAAGCGCAAATTCCTGAGAATCGATTTCGCACAACAACTGTGCATTCGTTTCCTTATTTTCGATGTGTTTTACGGAAGAGGAATAAACTTCCGATCTTTTGACATCTAGGAATGCGAGGTCAAACGTTCCGTCTTCTTCACAGGGTAATACGATTACCGCAGTGAGAGCCAGAATGAGAAGTCTGCTGAGCCAGTGGACCTGCATTTAAAGTCCACATTTCTTAGGTAGGAGCGCCTCTACAAACGTTTTTCGATTCGAATGCCCAAAAACAGGGCACCGACCGCGTTTTATAGGGTCAAACTAAGCTTAAGGGGCTACGTGTTCGACACGGACGACGGTCCCGTTCCGCAAGAGAACCCGGATTTCAAGGTCCGGCTTGGCGCCCGGTTTGTGACGACTGATGGGTCTTGTGTAAATGAACGCTTCGATACTGTTGGTTCGAAACTGAACCTGATCCGGATTTCCTAAAAATTCTTTCACAAAGATTCGATTTTGACCCTGGAGCGTGTCCTTAATCTCGGAGCGAAGCCGTAAATTCTTCTCGATTTCCGGATCCAGGGCCGGCTCGGCAGCGATTTGATTTTCCACGGCTCCGGTTTCGGGATTGGCCGCTTGTCCGGATCCAAGGAGTTGTTTGAGAACCAGCTTCTCGCATTTTTCCTTATCGCCGAAGGTTTCCATACAATCCGCAAAGATCTGCTTTGCGGATCCTTTCGGCGGAGGAGGAGTAACACAGGAAACCAAGAACCCTGCGCCGACCGACGCGATAAGAATTTTTACGGAGGCTTTCACCTCTTTCTTCTCCGGCTCGTCTTTCTTTCGGTTCCGCCGCCGGAACTCGTCGTGACAGTCACCGTCGATCCGTTGGATCTGGAGGAATTCTGGTTTGCGCCTTGCAAGGTGGGAAATCCTCCGGTGACTTCTTGTCCCACTTTTTTATATTCTTTTTTCTCTTCCGGAAGTTTTGAATTTTCGCTCACTTCCACTCGGAATAGAAAGTTGACGACTTCGTTTTTGAGATTTTCGATCGCGACGTCGAACATTCTAAAACCTTGCAGCTTGTATTCCACGAGAGGATTTCTTTCGCTATAACCTACGGTCCAAATTCCCTCTCTCAGATGATCCATGGAATAGAGATGCTCTTTCCAGCGATGATCCAGTATGTCTAAGAAAATATTTCTTTCCAAGAGTTTCCAGATTTCCTTGCCGATGCTTTCCGTTCTTGTTTCGTAACGTTTTTTCGCCGCGGCGCTGATCGTATCGAACAGAGCGAGCTGAGGATTTTTCGTTTTTTTGAAATCCTCTTCTTTGATTTTGACGTCGAGATCCAGACCTTCCAGCCATTCGTTGAGAGTTTCCAGATTCCAAGCGGATGGATTGTTTCCTTCGCAGTGGGTGACTACTTGGTTTTCCACGGATTCTTCTATAAATCCGTGGATGAGAGGAGCGATGTCTTCGTTTTCGAGGACTTCGTTTCTCATTTTGTAGATAACGATTCTTTGACGGTTCATTACGTCGTCGTATTCAAGAAGATGTTTTCTGATATCGAAGTTATGGCCTTCCACCCGCTTCTGAGCCCTGGCGATCGCGTTACTCACCATCTTACTCTCGATCTCTTGTCCTTCCGGCATGTTTGCCCATTTCATCAAGCCCGAGATACGATCCGAACCGAAGATTCTCATGAGGTCGTCTTGAAGTGAAAGATAGAATCTGCTGGAACCGGGATCCCCCTGACGACCGGAACGACCTCGGAGCTGATTGTCGATCCGTCTCGCTTCGTGTCTTTCGGTTCCGAGAATATGAAGACCGCCGGCGTTCAAAACGTCTTCGTGGTTCTTTTTCCAAATTTTTATGGACCCAAGAATTTCGGAGGCTCTTTTTTGTTTCGCGCCCGAATCCATTTTTTGAGCGAGGATTTCGGCGTGATCGAGATCTTGTTTTAAAATCGCTTCTTTGAATTGTCGAACGAGATCGTCTTCGTCCTTCCAGGTTTCGAGGTTTTCTTTGTAGAGTTGCGCCCCACCGAGAACGATATCGGTTCCCCTTCCCGCCATGTTGGTCGCAATCGTTACCGCGCCGGGTTTTCCGGCGTTTGCAACGATCTCGGCTTCCCGTTCGTGAAACTTTGCGTTTAAGACGTTGTGTTGAATACCAGCGGACGAGAGCATTCTGGAAAGAACTTCGGATTTTTCGATGGAAATCGTTCCCACAAGGACCGGTTGTTTTTTGCTCTGAAGATCGCGTATCTCCCCGAGGATCGCGTCGAACTTTTCCTTTTCGGTTCTATAGACACGATCCGGGAAGTCTTTTCTTTTCACCGTAACGTTAGGCGGAATCACGATCACGTCGAGGTTGTAGATCTTTCTAAATTCTTCGGCTTCGGTGTCTGCGGTTCCGGTCATACCGGCGAGTTTGTCATACATTCGGAAATAATTCTGAAACGTGATCGAAGCGAGTGTTTGAGATTCTTTTGCGATCGTAACGCCTTCCTTCGCTTCGAGGGACTGATGAAGACCGTCGGAATATCTTCTTCCCGCCATAAGACGGCCCGTGAATTCGTCCACGATGATGACCTCTCCGCCTTGAACGACGTAGTCCACGTCCTTCTGAAAGATCTTATGCGCTTTGAGAGATTGGTGAACGTGGTGAACCAAGTCCACGTTTTCGGGAGCGTAGAGGTTGTCGATTCCGAGAATCTCCTCGACGTGAGAAACTCCCTTTTCGGAAAGAAGAACGTTACGCGCCTTTTCGTCGACTTCGTAGTCTTCGCCTTCGATCAATTTAGGAATGATTTTGTTGATACGAACGTATTTGTCCGTCGTCTCGTCCGAAGAACCGGAGATGATCAGAGGAGTTCTAGCTTCGTCGATGAGGATCGAGTCGACCTCGTCCACGATCGCGTAGAAATGAGACCTCTGAACCTTATGATCTCTGTGAGAAACCATGTTGTCTCTGAGATAATCGAAACCGAATTCGTTGTTGGTCCCGTACGTGATGTCCGCGGAGTAAGCGACCTTTCTTTGTTCGTGATCCATATCGTGCTGAATCACTCCGACCGTAATACCGAGAAAGTCGTAGATCGGCTTCATCCAGTTTGCGTCCCGTTTTGCGAGATAGTCGTTCACTGTAACCACGTGAACTCCCTTTCCGGCGAGGGCGTTTAGATAAACCGAAAGAGTGGAAGTCAGAGTTTTTCCCTCGCCCGTTTTCATCTCGGCGATATTGCCGCCGTGAAGAGCGATCCCGCCCATCATCTGAACGTCGAAGTGACGCATTCCCATCGTACGAAGAGAAGCCTCTCTTACGGTTGCAAACGCTTCCGGAAGAATGGCGTCCAGGGTTTCTCCCTTGGCCAGTCTTTCCCGAAATCGAATCGTCTGAGAAGAAAGTTCCGAGTCGCTCATCGCTTTTGTCTTTTCTTCCAGAGAATTGATCTGTTGAACGATCGGGATTAGTTTTTTTATATCTCTTTCGAATTTGCTTCCAAGGATTACCCGGAGAATGCTTTGAATCATATCAGTTTTCCGTATTACGTTATTGAAATGTTGCTTTTGGATTTTTCGAACTTCATAGATCGAGAATCGCGTTGAAAATTTTACGCCCCGACGTTTCCATCTGAGACCTCAGAGATTCCGTATCGGGTCCAGGAACCCAACCCGCGGAACGAATAAAATCCGAGTGCACTCCTTTCCAGACTTGGAGCATAGGAGCCGTTACTTCGAGATGACACTGAATTCCGAAAATTCTATCCTGAAAGGAAAACATTTGATTGGGATACATCGGACTTTTCAAAAGATGTTTTCCTCCCTTCGGAATCGTAAAAACGTCCTCGTGAAGATGAAACGCGGGGAAAGAAGAAGTTCCGTTCAAAACGGGATGCGATTCTTTGACGCTCACGTCAGAAAAACCGACCTCGGGCCCCTTCTCACCCGCTCTGACTTCTCCGCCTAACGCTTTCGAGATGATCTGAGAACCCAAACAGATTCCGATCACCTTTCGGTTTGGTATCAAAGACGCATAACGCACCAGGTTGAACCAAGGTTCGAAAAAAGAAAAGAGAGACGGGTCTGCGACCGACTGAGGTCCCCCGAGAAGAACGATAAGATCGAAGATCAGGTGCGCGTCCGGAATGGGTTGAATTCTCGTATCATAAGCGTTGTGATACGAAATTCTATAATTTCTTTCCTTCAAAGAATCCAAAAGGATTCCAGGACCTTCGCAGTCCTTAAAACGAACGATCAAACTTCTCATGAAGATCCGGCCATCCTTTTGAAAAACAGGACCTTTTGATCCGTGGAAAGTTTCGCCGGATTCGATTCTTCACTGATCGGTCCGATAAAATTATAATAGAGAACGAAAGGTTTCGTTTTGAAAAGAAGCGTCTCCGGAGTTCCCGTGACGATCGAATCGGACCGACTCACCCGGAACGGTTTTTTCATCAGAAGGATCGGAACCTGAATTCCGAACTTCCGCGCTTCCTCTTGAACCAAAGGTTTTGCCTTTGTAAGAAGTTCTTCCTGCGACATCGTTTCCGGATCGTCAAAAAAAAGGGCTGGGTCCACCACCATATAAAATTGGATCTTAGGATCTTTTTGAATTTCCTGGTAGAGATAATTTAGAGCCGGAAGTTCCTTGATGCACGGAACGCAGTTCGGGCCGTAGACGTTCACAACCAGACGAGGAGCGGTCACTTCGGAAAGTTTGATTTCTTTTCCGTCCAAGGTGATTCCTTGGAAATTCTGAACCCCTAAATTCGGCTGTTCGGAAGGAGCACATTGGAATACAAAAAGGGCTAAAAGTGTAAAAAGGAGAAATCGGTTCATCAATGCTACATAACTTCCAGTAAAAGGGGGAAAGAAAAGGCGGAAATCTGGTTCCGAATTCATGGATAATACCAGAGGAAAGCGTTCCGGCTCTAAATTCAAGGAATAAACCAAGCTCAGAGAACCCGCGTTCTCCCTTCCTAAGAGATTTCGGAAGAATGGAAAACGAGACCTAATGCGACATAATTTTGCACTTTTCACAGTTTTTTTTGGAGGTTCTCAAAAAAGAGTTTTCTCTGAAATGCGGACGATAAGCGTTTGACAACCCATCTCTCCCCAGTTTCATGGTATTTTGAACGTCCTTTCGAATCTACCAGGGAATCCGAATGAACCAACTTAATCCTGAATTTGACATCGTAACTCTCATCGAACTCGCCAAACGCAACAAATATGAAAAGGCCGTTGCCGGATTCCACACGTTGGACCGAATCGAAAGATTAGAACTCCCTAAAAAAATCAAAGCGAGAAAATTAGCCGTTCAGGCGATGTTTGCTCTTGCAACGGAAGAAGTGCAATACGCCTACTTCACAAAAGAAGAAAGGGTTCAGCTCGATCAAGAAGCGAACATCACAAACGCGTCCTATTCTAAATTCAACGGACTTTTCGAAGCCCCTCAGGCTCCGATCGCGGAAGAAGATACCGAAGAAGATTTTATTCCAGAAGAAGCCCCTCGCCCGATCCTCGATGGCGACGAAGACGAAGACGGTCTTGACTCAGACGATGAGGATGATGAAGACGAGGACGATGAGGAAGACGAAGATGATGACGATGACGACGAGGATGATGAAGACGAGGAAAAACTCGACGATGACGACGAAGAGGAAGAAGTAGCCGAGAAAAAAGAGGACTAAGAGGTCTTCGCTTATCTACCGTCTCATTTCCAATCCAAACGGAACGTTAAACTTAGAGGAAACCCAATCGGGTTTCCTTTTTCATTCCAGATTCAATCCCATATCCGAAGGAGAAAGACTCTCCGAACAAATTCCGATTCCGGATTCGCCGAACGAAACGATTCTTATCTTCGGCTTCGCTCTTGGCTATCACGTAGAATCTTATCTCAAAAAAAGGGAAACCCCCGTTCAACTTCTCATCGTAGAACCGATCTCCTCCCTCAAACCGATCGCCGAAAAATTCTTCCAACGTCTTTTGAGCTCGTATTCGGAAAAAGGCCACCAGATTCGAATGATCTTCGGCCTGGACAAATTTTTAGAAAAACCTCTGACACAATGGATTTTTGAAAACACAGCCAAAGTTACTCCGTTCTTACATCCCGTCTACAGCCGCAAATTCCCGGATTTGACGGTTCAATTTTTGGATTCCCTCAAACCGAATTCTCAAACCTCTCAAAATCGGTCCGCCAAAGATTACTTTCAAAAGATCTGGATTCGCAACGAGGTCAGAAACGTTTCGAGTATATGCAGGAATTTGAATTCTTCCGGAATTTTTTCGGGTTCAAAGAAGAATTTTTTTCATGACCGGACTCTGGTCTTCACGGGAGCAAGCCCTTCTCTGGAATCGGAGACGGATTGGATTTTTAAAAACAGAAACTGCTTTCATCTTTTGGCTTCGGACACTTCGCTGGGTTGGCTTTTGAATTCCGGAATTCTTCCGGACGCGGTCCTGAGCGTCGATTCTTCCCGGGGAACGTTATTTCACTTTCGAAGGATTCTTCCACCGAACATTCCGATTCTCACCTGGTTCGGAGGTTGTGCGTATCTTTTTGATCTCCCGAATCCGAAATGGATCTACTTTTCCACACATCCTCTCGATCAAACGTTACGCTCTCTTTTCTTCCCCGAGGCTCCGATTCTCGAGAATCCGTCCCTCAATATGGCCGGAATCGCGGTTTCTTTCGCCAAACACCTCGCATACGGAAGAATGATTTTAAAAGGAGTGGACTTTCAAAGAAACGGAGGTCGCACGCATTGTCGTTCCACCGGGTATGAGGCCTTTGATCGACCTCGTCTTTCCAGAAAGAAATCCCTTTTTGGAATTCGTTACCAGAAATCGGTCGCTTGGGACGTAAGATTCTCCATTTTAGAAATTTTGAAACGGGAAGCCCCGGAACTTTTTTCATCCGATCCTGTGTCTGACCTTTCGGAAAAGGAACCAAAGGACATTCGCTCCGGTTTGATCTTGGAAAATCCGAATCAAATCCGGATCCGGGACTGGATTCGATTTTGCATTGCACATCCGGAACTAGACGGAAAGAACTATTTTTCTACTCGGATCCAAACGATCGCTTCGCAGTAAATCAGGACTTCCGTCGGAGTAATTCTCGCGTCGATCGATATAACCTCTTGACATTTCCGGAGAAAACGACGCAATTCTCTTTCTGAAGAGACTTTCCGGTTTGGGTACGGGATTATGAATAAAGGTTATATCATTTGTGTCGATGATGAAGTATCGGTATTGGAAACGATCCAACAGCAACTTCGAAACGAATTCGGAGAAAGCCATGAAATCGAAACCGCAAGCAGCGCGGAAGAAGGTTTGGCTCTGATGGAAGAGATCCAACAATCCGGATTCGTCATCGAAGTGATCATCGCCGATCAAGTGATGCCCGGAATGAAAGGATCTCAGTTTTTGGAGGAAGTCCACAGAAGACTTCCCGATTCCATCAAGATCATGCTCACGGGACAAGCCGGTTTGGATTCCGCGATTCACGCGATCAATTACGGAGGACTCAGCCGGTATGTGGAGAAACCTTGGAATATCGAAGAACTCACGGGAGACATTCGATTTCTGATCGAAAAGTTCCGCCAAAATTTAGAAAACCAACACTTAATCAATGAACTCAACAGAAAAATCCAAGAACTGGAAGAACAAAATTCCAAACTCCAGAATTAATTCAAAAAAGACCGCTCGAAATCTCGTGAATTACATTCCATTTTTTGCAACTATTCTTCTCATCTTCCTTGCGAGTCAGACGGTTTTCTCCGCACCCCAAGCCAAACCGGCAAAACTTTCCGAAGAACAGATTTTAAAAAAGAAGGACGTCCTACTTCAGGTTTTGAAATTCGGGACTACGAAGGAAAGAGCGATGGCTCTTCGGGAATTGGAAGACTTTCCTCCCGAACATTCCGGAGCTCTGATTGAACAACTCGGAAAAATTTTGGAAAAGGATCCGGATTGGATGATGAAGGTCTACGCGATCCGCACCGTTTCCGAAGTCAAACTCACTCAGTTTAGTGATCAGATTCTGAAACTTCTAAAAAGCGAACAGCCGGACATTCAGAGAGAATCGATCTACGCGACAAAAAAACTCAAACTCGAAAAAGGAGCGCCGATTCTTTTTGAAATTCTGAAAACTCAGGACTTTACCAAAAATTCAAATCTCACCGTCGGTCTTTTGGATGCTCTCGGGGAATTCCCTCCGCAAGAGGACGCAACCACGTTTCTAATCGCGAGACTGAATGAAAATTTCAACGATCCCGAAATCCGCGCGCAGATCGCCCTCTTCTTCGGAAAGAATAAGGATAAAAAAGCGGAAGGTCCGCTTTTGGAAATCTACAAGGACGCAAAGGAACCTATCACCTTAAGAAGTTTTTCGGTAAGCGCCTTGGGAAAAATGAAATCCGTTTCTTCGATGCCTACGATCAAAGAGGAATTGGATAAGATCCGAAACATCAAAAGTAAAAACGAAGTCAAAGACTATCAGCCTCTGAAAATCCATTCGATCACCGCTCTCGTTTCCATGGGAGACAAAGATATATTAGAAGAATTGTATGCTTATGCGAGAGACGACGATCCGGTCGTAAGACTCAGAGCGATCAAACATCTCACCGATACGGGAGATATGTCGGTTCTCGAAATCCTCGAATACAAGGCTCAGAGAGATCCGAGCGAAAAAGTAAAAAAGGCCGCAAAGATCGCGATTGAAAAATTGAAAAAAGGAGAATCCGGAAGCGAACTCGATCTCAAGGAATCCGATTCTCCGAAATACAAAGCGGGCAACCGAGAAAGGCCGATTCGTTCCGGAGATCCTTCTCCAATTCCGGGGACTTCTACGACGCCTTCCAACGATAGCGGAAGTTCCCCTTCCTCCGGCGGCGGAGGTTCTTCTCCTGGCGGAGGGAAAGGAGAAGCCGAAGAATTAGAGGATGGAATTTGAATTCTAAAATTCCTAAATCCAAAAAGGGGATCGTTTCGGTCCTCTTTTTTATTTGTATCTTCGGAACCTTCGCACAAGAAGTTCAAAGAGCGGCGGCGACCTATCGAAGTTCGATCTCTTTTGACGAAAAAAGAATCGCTGACATTAAGGAATCCTTAACTACTCAGTCGCCCGACTTTCCGGAGACGATCAAATTATTCTTCCAAGAACTGAAAGGAAACTACGCGGTCTTTTACGACTGGAACGGAGAGACCGTATATTACAAATATAGAATCAACAAGTTCGACAAATCGCGTTCGAAAATGGTTCGAAAACTCGCCGAAGGCGCGGCTTACGAAGTGAAAGGAAAATGGGAAGGAATGATCGTCCACCAAGTTTCCACCATTCCACTTTTTAAAAAAGCCTCCGAAACGACCCTCGAAGATAAAAAAGGCAGGTTCTCGATCCCGGTCTTTGATCTGGGAGAATTTAGGGAACTCGCTCTGGATGAAATCATTTATTGATTCGTATTTGTCTTCGAGACGGTTTCCTTTCAACTTCGTAAAAACCTTTTCGAAGTTAAATTATAAAAACGTTATATTCCGTGCGACCTTGTTTCTGTTTTCAATCGTCATCGCCGATGAAATATACGCGGTCGATCCGTTGGATCCGGATCTTTCCTATTATTCCACCTCCCTTCCTTTTACTCTCAGTCTGTTGAAGGTTCGTTTTCCCGAAAAGGCGGAAGTGAAAACAAACGGGAATGGAAATCACTGGAAAGCGATTCCCACGAAAGGAAGGGCTTGGATGTTGATTCTTCGAGAATGGGAAGGCCAACCCCGGGAAGAATCGTTAAGAACGCTCTTAAAAGAGTTGTTTCCAAATTCGAAAAAATTCTTAGCGCCGAAATGGAACGGAACGATTTCCATCGGCGCCGAAGGAAAGGAAATCGTTTCCGGAAATCCTCTCACGATCCGTTACTTTCTCTTTCAAAAAAAAGAAAAAATCGTCTCCGTCTACCTCGTGTTCGATTCTGAAAACAAAACGATCTCGGATTTTTTCGAAGAACCGAAAAACTTTCTCGAACCGATTTTCCAAAATTCTTTCTAAATTCAAACCTCTGAATGTAACTTCTTGTAGAAATTCACTTGAAGACTGAGACTTCCCAGAAAAACTGGAATCACTCCGGGCCTATAGCTCAGTTGGTTAGAGCGGCAGACTCATAATCTGCGGGTCGAAGGTTCAAGGAAACTCAGCGGATGCCTCTCTAAACTCAAATCTTGCTCCCTATGGGTCGCAAGATAGATCGGCATCCATCTTCTGGGCCCAACGGAGTAAACCTCCCTTCTTCTTAAATTCAAACCTCTGAATGTAACTTCTCGTAGAAATTCACTTGAAGACTGAGACTTCCCAGAAAAACTGGAATCACTCCGGGCCTATAGCTCAGTTGGTTAGAGCGGCAGACTCATAATCTGCGGGTCGAAGGTTCAAGGAAACTCAGCGGATGCCTCTCTAAACTCAAATCTTGCTCCCTATGGGTCGCAAGATAGATCGGCATCCATCTTCTGGGCCCAACGGAGTAAACCTCCCTTCTTCTTAAATTCAAACCTCTGAATGTAACTTCTCGTAGAAATTCACTTGAAGACTGAGACTTCCCAGAAAAACTGGAATCACTCCGGGCCTATAGCTCAGTTGGTTAGAGCGGCAGACTCATAATCTGCGGGTCGAAGGTTCAAGTCCTTCTGGGCCCAACGGAGTAAACCTCCCTCCGAAAAAATCAAGCCCTCAATCAAAAAGAAGTCCGCCGAGAGGACTTGAAGTTTTTTTGTGAGAGCGTTTGCCGCGATCAGCGCTTCGCAAATGTGACTCGAGCTATGGACGGCGAAGACCACGAAAAAGAAGCCATGAAGCCAAGTTTTCCAAGATGGAAAACTGCGTAACGGAAGTCCTTCAAGTGAAGAGGTTCAGAGCAACGCAGCGGGCTCCCTCGGCAAAAAGAATTCGAGTTTTCTTCAAGGTAAGTTTTTGTTAAATCCAGTTTTGTCGTAGTTCCGACAACCTGGCGGCAAAAATTTGAGTTGAGAAACGATGAGTTTTCTGATAGAGAAAAGTCTCCCGAATTTTCCCGCAAGCCCGCCTCCTCCACCCGATGAGGGTGGGGGCTATTCTTGTTCTACAGAGTAAGTCCGGATTCAAGACGACCCGTCATCGCGAAGAGAGAATTTGAACTCATCAAGGAAAGAACAAAATCAAAGAAAATCCGATATAACTTTACCTGGCTCAGCAAAGAACGTCTCGCTTTTTCCCTTCCCGATACCCCGAAGACGGTTCTAAAAAAATACCTAGAAAAAACTTCTCCAGTGTAAAAAACAGAATCCCCAAAAAAAAACCTTTGATTCTCTTTCGTTTTTGATCGGAAACTATAAGTTCACTCTCTTTAAAATTATTAATTTTGTAAAAATTTTTACTCAAACCGAAAAAAACATAGAAATGGAAAAGTCCGATCCTTCTTTTCCGTTTAATTGTTTTCGCTTAACAAATAAAAAAAGTTCGATCTTATCTAACAAAATCGAAACTCCCTTCGGTAAAAAAATACTTCGCTTAACAATCCTGCGTGAGCGGTTCGGAAAGCGCGAAGCGTCTCGCAGAGACGAGCGCGAATGCGCGAGCTTGGAGAGACGCGACCCGGCGGCGTTTCCTTGTTCAATAAAAAATAAGAACTAGGATAAAATCGAAACGTCGTCCGGGGCACGCCCGAAAATTTTGCCAGAGCGTCTCATATCTTTTCGACTTCATTTTCAAGAATACTAAAGCGACATTGAAAATGGTTAACATCCCGCTTCGAAATTTCAAAGCAACCGTAAATATTTGAATGCTTTTAACAAAATATTTCCTCTAAAAAGATTCAAAACCGCTCAAATCCAGGTTGGCAGAGAAGTTTTTACTAACAATTCTGGCAGAGTATGGCTGAACTCTTGGAAAAAAAACCTGCCGCTCGTAAGAGAAGAGGGAAAAGCGGACTTAACGTTTCCCCCGATGATATTTTTATTTTTCCGGTCCCGGATTATACCTATAAATTTTTAGAAAAAGTCTGGTCCTCTTTTGTGAACAAGATCGTCGCACTGACTTTCACAAACAACCAACCGATGTTCAACTACGCAGTCTTCGAAGCGATCCAGGATAAGAATCTAAAGATCGTAAGTTCCGCGACCCATTTTAAGATGAAGGAAATCGCGACCAGAATCGGACTCAAAGATATTCAAGAATTTATTAACCGTGCGCTTCCGGTCTCGATCCAAGACCAGGACAATCTCTCCGCAAACTTTATTCGAGAAGCGATCATCGCCGTCGAAACCAAAAAACGTCCCGAAGTCGTCTTCAGCAGTTTGAAGGATGAAAAAATCCACCCGAACCTAAGGCATCTCCTTTCCGGAACGATGAACTACGCCGCAGGAATTCCACTCTTTGTAAAAGGTAATCCGATCGGTATGATCTGGGGAATCCGCAGAGACCGAATGACGGACGAACAAAGGGAAGAAGTCCGAGAACAACTCAGTTCTCTCTACGACGTCGTCGACTTTGTGGTCGCGAGAGAGATGGACAACAAAGCGGACCCTTATATCGCCAAGAAGAATATCGAAAAAGCGGATCTCCATTCCTATGCGAAACATCTCTACTACACGAGAACTTCCGGACAGGTTCATCCGGTAACTTCGATCATCTTCGACTGTCATACGTATAACTGTTCTTATCGTCTTGATGCGAGTTATATCATTCCGTCCAGCAACGGTTTTTCGGTGAGTCTCAAACGTTTCGAACCGGAAAAGACAAACGACACCGGAAAAATTCTTCTTTTGATTCCCGGTTTTTTCTGTCGCCGTTCGGTGATGGATAAGGTCGCAAGAGAGATGGCCCTCAAATACGGCTATCGGGTTTTCTCAATGGACATGCGCGGGCGTTCCAGACAAACCCTTCCTTACAACGGAATCAAAGAAGGTTGGACGATCGACGATTTTATCCAAGAGGATTTTCCTGCGGTTCTCAACTGGATCCGGGAAAGTTTTCCAAAAGAAAAGATCGTCGTCATGGGACACAGTATGGGAGGAATGATTCCTCGATACTACGCTTCCGCTTACGAAACCTTTGTTGCAAAGTATCCTCAGACCAAAGTGCCTCTTCCCGATCCGAAAGAAGCGATCTCCGGAATCATCTCGGTGACTTCTCCGAACTTCGTCTCCGTAGGGACTAACATCCCCGGGATGAACGCGATCAAAACGGGACTCAGTCTTCTTCCCACAAAATCGATTTCCGATTTTATTTTCGATCTGACTACATTCTCCCTCCAATCCACGCTTCCGACGGTGGACTTAAATAAATTCTTCAAATTTCTTTTGGGACTTCATTCTTCTTTGAGAACGGTTTCTTTCGAACTGAGCACCAAGGTTGTGAACCTCAGAGACTTCGTCGGTTATAGACAAATCTCTCCTCCGGAATGGTATTTCCTCATCGAAGATATTTTTTGCGAAGAATCCACGAAGGTAATCCTCCAATTCATTCGTTCTCAGTTGAGCAAGGATCACGCGTTCTTTTCCTTCGACGGTTCGATCAACTACACGGAATTACAGAGAAATTTCGAACTCCCGATCTACTCGGTTTTAGGCACTCTGGACAAAATCGTTCCGGTGGATTCGGTTGAAGAAGAATTAAGAGCCCTTCCTTCCAAGAACAATCAAATCGTAAAATTCGATCAGGGACATTTGGGAATTCTCTTCCACATGCCTACCGTTCGAGAAATGTGCGCCGGCTTTCACGATTGGATTCAGAAACTGGATTAATTTCCGCGGGAAAGCATTTGACACCAAAGGTTTGCAAAGATAGCCTCCAAAGGGAATGGATCTCGTAGAAGCAAAAATTTCAGATATTTCCCTGACAAACGTTGGGTTCGCGGTTTTTTTAAAAACGAAGGACGATTCCGATTCCAGAGTGGTTCCGATTTTCATAGGTCCCTTGGAAACGCATTCCATCACTTCCGTTTTAGACGGAACCAAACCTCCGAGACCCATGACTCACGATCTAATGACCGTTCTCCTCACGACTCTGAACGTAAACATCGTTAAAATTTCGATCGAAGAAATCATAGACAATACTTTTTACGCGAAGATCACTCTCAGAAAGGACGAAGACGTGATCATTTTGGACGCAAGACCGAGCGACTCGATCGCCCTCGCCCTCCGCGCGAACGCTCCGATCTATCTCGCTAAAAAAGTAATCGAAGAAGCGGGAATCGAAATGAAAGACGAGGAAATTCCCGGAGAATCCATCGCCAGAGAAAAGATCTCCCAACTTCCGAAAACACAACTGGAAATTCTCCAAGAGTCCTTGAACAACGCGCTCAAAACCGAAGACTACGAAAGCGCCGCGAGAATCCGGGATCAGATCAAAAAGCTGATCGAAAATTCGTAATTCATTCTATACAATAGAAAAAACCGATTACTCTCGGTGCAAACGTTCGAAACAAAAAACAGTCGGATTCTATTTTAGAATTTCGATTGAGAGGAGAAGCAGATTGGAAAAACTACTGATGGACATTCTGAACGCGGGAATCGCGTTGTTTCAAAACGGAGAAGGAAGAGTGAAACAATCCTTGGCCGAACTGGACAAAATCTACCAAGAACTCAGGGAAAAAGGAGAAGCGAACCAGAGTTTTAAAGCGAATCAAGTTCGTGAACTTCTCAACAAAACGGTTCAGGACGCAACCGATATCCTTTCCAAAGGCGGAGAAGGAAGACAGGAAGCTCTCGCAAAACTTCAGGAGAACTTCATACGTCTTTCCGCCGAAGTCGAATCTTCCATTCCGGAACAATTCAAAGCAGCGGCGAGAACTACGCTCGACGAACTGAAACAGCTCTTGAGTAGAAAACAATAACTTTCCTTTTTTTGAAAATGTTGAGACAAGGGGAATGGCCTGAAAGACTATTGTTTTCAGGCATTCCTCCCGAGCATGAATAAACTATCCTTCGTACTTTTTTTCACAGTCTTCATCGATATGATGGGATTCTCCGTAATCTTTCCTATCTTTCCCGAAACGCTTAAAATCTTTCTCGCAAAATCAGGCGACCCGGTCTTGGATAAATTCACGGATCTTACCAGAATTCTTATGGAAGCGTCCGGCGGAGATTGGTCTTTATTTGTAGCGCTCTTCGGTGGAATCGTCGCAAGTCTTTATTCGCTTTTACAATTCGCGTTCGCTCCCATCTGGGGAAGAATTTCGGATCGAGTCGGTCGGAAACCGATTCTTGTTTTTACGAGTCTGGGAAGTTTTTTCGGTTATGCGGTTTGGCTTTTTTCGGGAAGTTTTTCTCTATTCGTTTTTTCCAGGGTAATCACGGGAATGATGGGAGGAAACATATCCGTCGCTTCCGCGGCGATGGCCGACATCACCAGTGAAAAAGACCGCGCCAAAGGAATGGGACTCATCGGAGCGGGCGTAGGTTTAGGCTTTATCGCGGGACCTCCGATCGGAGGACTTTTTGCAAAAGTCGACTTGAGTTTCATAGAACTTACGTTTCCGGAAATTGCTCTCACCGCTTTTCCGGCTTCCGCGTTAGCCGCCACCTTCGTAGCGCTTCTTAATCTTTTGATGATTCTTTTCTGGTTTCGAGAAACTCTAAAAACGGATCCGCAAACGACGATGATCCGTAAAAAAGCTCATCCGATCTTGGGAGTATTCACTTCCAAAAATCGGGAAGTTGTGTTGTATTCTCTTCTCTACTTCGTCTTTGTTTTCGCTTTTTCCGGATTCGAATTCTCCATCAATTTTTACCTGAGCCAATTTTTGAATTATTCCCCGAGCGAGATCGGTTTTACTTTCGTTTATATCGGTTTGATCATAGTTCTTATCCAAGGCGGGGTTTTTAGAAGAATCTCAGGAAAGGTGAAGGAAACTCGTCTCGTAAGAGCCGGCTCGATCTCGCTCTTATTGGGTTTCGCCCTTCTCTACTTCGTATCCAATTCCTATCAGCTTTTTATAGCCTTGACTTTTTTGTCTTCGGGAAGCGCGCTTTTACATCCTTCCCTTTCCACGTTAGTCTCCCTTGTATCGGGAAAAGAAGAACAGGGAACCAATCTGGGGATGTTTCGAAGTCTCGCTTCTTTAGGAAGAGGACTTGCTCCCTTTGCTTTCTGTCTGATCTACTTTAGCAAAGGACCTGCGGTTTCTTTTTTAACCTCGGGAATCATCTGTTTTTGTTTCCTGCTTTTGATCTGGAAGTTAAAACAACCCGTTCACGCGCATCCGCACGCAAACGAATAAAGGAATTTTTAGTTTTTTTTGACAGTCGCGCACCGGATGACAACTCGGAAAATAGAAACATCATAAAAATAAAATATTCTAATTTAAGAATTTAGGCTCCGCTCCGAATTGATACGGAACGGACTTAAGTTCCGTTTTCAATCTTTTTCTTAAAGAAAAAACTTTGTCGTAACAATCGAAAAGCAAAGATTCCAATCTACCACCCGAAGAATTTACGCTGAGTGAACGCCTCAAAACGTAAATGTGGGAACTCACACACTTCCCCTGAACCTTCTTAACATTCCCAAAAAGCCGAAAAGGACAAAGGGAATTCTGTTTTGTTTTTTTGTGTGAGTTCCCGCAAATTACGGGAGATTCCGCCTTTTAGAGACTTTGTGTAGTTCTATACCTAAACTGGGACAGAACCTTGCGGCTTGATCTTTCTAAATAAAATAGTGTTTTGGACGCGCTACAAAGAAAAGCGGAGCCTATTTTAAACTTGGAATAACCGCTTTCAAAACGCGAGCTTCCGAAAAAATCAAAGAATGTTCTTCAGCGCGGAAGTCAGCCTTTCAAAATGAAGCGCCTCGTCCAATTTGCTTCCGTTTTCAAGCCTTAAAAGAAAAGTATCGCGAACGGAACCCGAATCGGTCACCGCCTTGAAGGAAAGAATATCGATCCCGTAAAGAAAGAGAAGCTGCGACACTTCAAAAATGATGCCTGGACGATCCTTCATCCTCAGATCCATTACGGTGCAATCGCTTCCCTGAGAATTGAACAGGAAAAGTTCGATCGGAGAATGTTCCTTATTCTTCAGATATTCCGCCTTGTCCGGAAATTTCTCCAAATAGTTAAGAACCGAAACCCCCTGAAAGAACATTTCCTTCAAATCGGAATGAATCGCCTGAAGCATCTCGTCCGTCATCGGATGTTTTTCAACGTTCTTTATGATGAAGATATCGCTGATATAACCGTCGTGCGAAGTTTCTGCAACGGCTTCTTCGATCGTCCAACCTCTAACAAAAAGCGCGGCTGTCACACGATAGATGATCCCGATTTCGTTATTGGAAATATTCACTTTGAGGGCGTAGGATCCGTCTCTCGGAATACAGGAGATATGAATGGAAGACTCTGTAGTTGTTTGAATCATAACGGTTCCCTCGGGCACATTCTGTTTATTTCTAAAGCATTCTCCTTATAAATCATATCTTCATAAGGCGAAAAAGAATTCGGAAATCGATACAAGCAAAGGATCAAAAGCTAAATTCTTTTCCAAATCGGAATTTAAGACCTTCTCAAAGCGTCCATAAGACAAAAAGAATCCTATCTTACGAAGAATCCGGATTCTTTCAAAAGAAGAAAAAAAACTTCTTATCTTTGAATGGCCTATTGGAAAGAATGCAAAAACCGTGCCGCAAAATTCAGAGCGCGAATTTCACGCCCACATTTGCGGAATAAAATTTCTCGGAGACAAGACCTTCCACGAGGAGTTTAAAAACGGCAAGATTGAGTTCCACACCGCCGATCAAATAGTTTACGCTGTCTTTTACTTTCGCGTCCCCGTGCGTACGGATGGAAAGATTCCCGGTGGAAGAAGCAGAATATCCTTTTAAGAATTCAAGAGGCAAACCCGCGGCCGCAGCGTCCAGGGTCAGAGTGACCGGACCGGAAACGAGAAGATTCAAATTGGAACTTCCCGTGTTCTGGCTCATCCCTGCTCCCGCAAAAATAGTAAGAACGTAAAAAAGACGCACTCCGGTTCGAATATCGATCGGAAGCGATTGTGTTTTAGCCCTGTAATCCATGTTGAAGTCCGCGTCCCAACGTCCGGTCGCAGGACCAAAAGCTACCTTTGGAATCGAAGTGGGGGAATATCCCAAGGAAAGATCCTCCGTTTTACTGTGAAAACCGAGTCCCAAACTGAGTCCCGTAAAACCGAAAAGATCAAGCCGCGTATAACGTTCCTTCAAAAGCTGAAAACGAACCGTAGCTCCGAAGGAATTAAAATTTCCAGCGAATTTATAATCGTTCGACGAAGACGACGTAGCGGATCTGAGATCCCCTTGTCCCAGACTTCCTTGGAATCCGTGAACATAAAGATTGATTCTATGCAGAAAACTTCTTTTTTCCTCTTCCTGATCGGAAGGTCCGTTCGCGGTCAGCCATCCCAGATTGACTCCCGCCATAAACGAAGGGCTGATCGAAGCCCCACCATTCGGAAGATTCGGAAGATTGATCCCCGCATAGTGAATTTGGATATCGTCGTTTTTCGTTCCGGCCGCCGAAACTCCCGCTCCTACCTGAAATCGATTGATCGTCCCCGGACCCATCATAGAAGCGTTGATATTGGTTAGAAGCGCCGAGTCGGCCATCGATTTGACGACTTCGTTTAAGTATTTTGTACGAACCTCGTTTTCCAGGCCGTTGAACTGAGAAGTGATATTGCTCGGAATGATCGTACAGGCCTGGCCCGTACAAGTCACTTGTGAGAGGAGAGAACCCGCCGGAACCAGTCCGGCAATGAAAAGAATTAAAATAGGAAGAATTCTTCCTTTAACTGATTTGCGGCAGGTATTCATTTTTATCCCATTTATTGGACGGGAACTCTTGGAAATTTATTTCAAAGACCTAGGCTTCTTCCTATGATCTCCTTCATGATTTCCGTCGTTCCCGCGTAAATTGTCTGGATTCTCGCGTCCAGATACGCTCTGGCGATCGGATACTCCATCATATAACCATAACCGCCGAAGAACTGCAAACATTCATCCGTGTGACGTTTTTGCATTTCAGTCGAATACCATTTCACCATCGAGGCTTGCGCGGTATCCGACTTTCCGGCCATGGTTTCCAGAGTGACCTTATCTGCAAAGGTTCGGCACATCTCCAGCTCCGTGGCCATCTCAGCCATCTTAAATTTGATATGCTGAAAAGATCCGATCTTTTTACCGAACGCCTGTCTCTCTTTGATGTATTGTAGAGTAATTCTCTGAACGAGCGCAGTAGCTTCCACAGCGGCAAGTCCGAGGACCAAACGCTCTGTCGCCAACTTCTGCATCAAATATCGAAAACCTTGTCCTTGTTTACCGATCAGATTTTCCTTCGGAACGATCACGTCGTTGTAATAGAGTTCGGAAGTATCCTGAGCTTTTAAACCAATTTTTTCGAGTCTTCTTCCTCTTTCAAAGCCCTTCATTCCCTCTTCCACCATCAGGAGGGACATCGCGCCACTATCATGTTTAACAGCCGTGATCACTAAATTTGCCAACTGTCCGTTGGAAATAAATGTTTTTTGACCGTTGACCACGAAATGATCGCTCTTTTCAACGGCTGTGGTTCGGATACTTTTGAGGTCGGAACCGGCTCCGGGTTCCGTCATCGCGATCGCAAGAATGCTGTCTCCGGACGCGCATCCCGGTAACCAACGGGCTTTTTGCTCGTCGTTCGCGTAAGTCGAAATATAAGGTGCGATCACGTCGTTGTGTAAGGAAATGAAGAATCCGCTGTTCCCTATTTTCGCGGATTCTTCTATTATGATTACATTATATAGAAAATCGGCGTCTGCTCCGCCGTATTCGGAAGGAATATTCGGACAAAGCAGACCGCTTGCACCGGCTTTTTTCCAGACTTCTTTCGGAACGATTCCGGCTTTTTCCCAGGATTCGTGATGCGGGGCGACTTCCGTTTCAAAAAACTTTCTCGCCATTTCACGGAACGCTTCGTGTTCTTCCGTGAATTGTAGGACTCTTTCCATTCTAATCTCCCTAACGTCTACGAATAGACGGTGTTCATTCTCATGTAAACGCCGGGATTCTTCTTTACGTAATCGATCAGGTCATTCTGCTGAATGGAATACAATTCCGTATCGACTTCAGCTCGAAATGTATAATTCGAAACAAAGTTTTTGGAGATATTGTAAATCTCTCCAACGAAGTCCCCGTCCGTGAGTTCAGCGAGTAAGTTGCCGTTCTGATAGACGTTTACTTTTCCATTCCGAATGATGTAGGCATCACCGTAAAATTCTTTTTCTTTTACAAGAATTGAACCTGCGTTCACTTTATGCAAAGTCATGATCAATTCTAACTGAGTGATCTGGTGGCTGGTCAGCCCCCGGAAATGTCTGGATTCCGCGAGAGCCTTCCAAGAATTAGAATCCCGAATTTCGTTAAGACGCGTTAGGTTATTCTTTAGGTCCGAATTTCTGATGAATTGTAAAAACTTATTTTTTTCGATCGTGAGCGCTAAGACGTCGGTTTCTGCGTAAACGTCCGCCGCTCTGGGAAGATCCAACACAAGAGAGGCTTCTCCGAAGTACTCGTAAGTTCCGTATCTTTTTACGGGAACCCCTTCCGAGCCGTCCTGATTGAGTCCTTCGAACTTTACGTTCCCGGAAGCGATGATGTAAAACTTATCTCCGGGAGTTCCTTTGCGGATGATATGGTCTCCGCGTTTGTATCGCTCTTCGTTTACGATGAGTAAGAATTCTTTCGCCTTCTCGATCGGGAATCCGTGAAAGATATCGATCTGAGTCATCACGTCCAAAAGGTTATAGGCTTCGATGTGTTTTGGCGGAGTGATTTCGGGATAGAGCGTATTTTCGATTCCGAAACGAGCGAGTTTCAGTTTAGTTCCGCTCGGCATGTCTTTTCTCGCGATATGATACACCGTAATCTTCTCTTGAATCTCTTCCGGAAGAGAAGCGAGATAACTCACGCGAGTATGCAGAGGAGGAATTCCCGCTTCGTGATAGATGATTCTCCGATCCCATGGAAATTCCTTAAAGAATTTCCATCTGGATTCGGGAAGAATTCCCTGAGAATACATCTTATCGTGTATTTCCGGTTCGTTTAAGTGATCGGAAGTGTACATAAACGATTGGTCTTGAAAGAAGAATTCAAAACCCACCGAAGGAATCGAATGAAGCGCATAATGAAAACTGAATTCTCCTCCGTTGATCATCGTGGCCTTTCCGATGATGATCGGCTGGAAGTGAAAGAGTTCCTGCAATTCCTTTTTCGGAATTTTCGTAAGTGCCGAATACTTTCTTAAAAAACTGTCCATCACGGTTTCCGTCGCGTGGATCGTGATCTTGTTCTCTTCTAAGATTTTTTGAAACGTGCCCGCGTCATGATCCGCGTGGCAATGTGTTAAGATGACGTGGTTAATAAGTTTCGGATTTACGTTCGATTGTCTCAGCCACTCCGTAGAATTTACCGGTGGATCCACCATGATCCCTTGGTGATTGAGCCAGATGATAAAACCGGAAGTATTGTCTTCCGGATCGAATCCGTGGGAAGGTCCGAGACAAGTAATTCCTATGATCGGAGCCTGGAAAGGTTCGGTCGGTCTTTCTCCGATATCATATTTGATATTGAATCCGACTTCTCCGGGAACTTCGATCTTCCGATCCCCGTCTTCGATGAGAAAGTCTCCGGATTCCAGCTTGATGATGGCGACGTCGCCGAAGTGAACCGAGTTTTCCGAATCGAACACTTTGAAATCGACTACGTCGTCGAGTCCTTTGTATCCTCGGAAGTAGGCCATCTCCGCTTTCATATCGGGAAAGCCGAAAGATTCTTCTCCGTTTAAGAATTCACTCTTTAGGTTGATGTTCTCCGGACCCATCAAAGATTCTTTGAGCACGGTGATGAGCTGTATTCTCTGCTCTTCGGTACAAACGATAAACGTTTTTTTTTGTCTGAGAAAGAAGTTATAATAAATGGGAAATTCGAGTTCAGCGGTGCTGATTCCCTTTTCCACGTGAAAGAATTTGTTCGGAAGAATAAAGACCAATGGGGATTTTTTTTCAAACCCCATCGTGTCTTTGATGGTTTCCGGCGGAGAGCCGATCTGGAGGTATCCCTCGGTGGTATCGATGAGATACCCTCCTCTAGGCAATTCCGTATAACCTTTGTATGTTTCTTTCAGCATAAGTTGTGAGAGGAAAAAGAATTATTTATGTCTTTCGATAAAATTCTTAATTTGCGCTTTTGGGAGAGCTCCGATCACTTTGTCCACAAGTTGTCCGTCTTTGTAAAGGAGCAACGTCGGGATGGAAGAGATTCCTAAACTCTGAGCCGTATCTTGATTATCATCCACGTTGAGTTTTTTGATCTTCACCACACCGGACATCTCTCCTGAGAGTTCTTCCAATACGGGTCCAACCATTCTACAAGGGCCGCACCACTCCGCCCAACAATCTACGAGGACGAGTCCCCCGGATGTTTCCGTCTTAAAATTTGAATCGTTGACTTCTGCCAATGCCATCTTTGATTCAGTCTCCTTTTTTCCTATAATATATATCTGACTCGTTCGGTCTATTTTTTCTTTTTCTTTTTCTCTTTATCCGCTTCTAATGATTCGACTTTCTCTTTTAAGGATTCGATCAATGTTTTTGTTTTTTCGAGATCCTCGGTTGCATCCCCGGTCGTTTGGAGAATCTTCCGGTTTACTTCGAGCATACCGATGGATTTTTTGAGATCTCCGACGTCCTGGGTGGAAAGATCGAACTTAGCCCTGTATTCCTGAGCGGCGTAGTTGCATAGTTCTAAGACCAAATTGAAATGTTCCTGACGGATGTAATAGTTCGGATTTTCCAAATCCCTCTCTTTTTCAAAAGCACGGAAGTCAAAAAGATTTTTACAAAGCACGGCGATCTTGAAATGAATTTCAGGAAAGCTCCATTTCCATTTGCTGTTGGTTCCGAACGCTTCGATCGTTTTGTTTGTTACTTGACGAATCGCTTTTATAAAATTCAATCTTTGGACCGGAGTAAATTCGGGGATTTTTGCAAGAAGATCCTTATTTTCCGCAAGACCCGATTCGTAGTCGACGCCAACGATCTTTTCCATATAAGAGATCGCGTTGTAGACTTCTTTGCGCCCCGTATTTAAGTAGGTATCACTTTTGATGTCCAAGATCGCGACGCTCAAATCGTTGACCAAAAGACAAGTGTTGATGGTTTTGACCGCGTTGATCGAAAGAGCGACTTGGTAATAAGGTTCCAGTCTCGGGTCCTTTCTCAACTGAGACTTGAAAAGGTTACTTTCCTTTTTTAGATCGTCCAAATAGACTTTGAAGTCCGTCAGTTTTTCCGCGAATTCCTGTTTTTGCTCTTTGGTTAATGCCATACTGAAATTTGTCTTTTTCCAAACCTGGTATAATTAAAGTATCGGTAACTTCCAAAGTTCTAAGAATACAACCGCCAGGAAACGGCCCATTTTCAAAGAATTTTACCCGCTTTCTGTCGGAAAAACATTCGGATTCTTTCTCAAAAAAAAGAAATCGATTCAGGCTTCGACATTTACAAAACTTCCGGTGGAAGAAATCGGATCGGAAGCTACGATGCCTTCCTGCTTTTCCGGCGCCCCTTGGCTGATCGCATTTTGGGAAGACGAAGAATTTTGAATCGAAGGCGCTTCGGAAAGAGATGCGCTCGAGGAGGGACCGATTGAAGATAATTCCATAAGATCAGCTTTATCAGGAATTCCCAAAAATGGAAACCGTTTTCCATCCGGAGGGAAAAACGAAAAGAAATCAATTTTTTCGGTTGGTCTTCGAGAATTACTAACTATTTGACAGATAAGTGTCCGGCTTAAAAAGTCCAATTATCGGACTTTCAAAGGTCCAAAAATCCGATTTTAGGATCGGTGGCTTTAAGGCCTACTTTTTGAGGTATTACTATGCTTGCACCACTTGCAGTCTTCGGATCACTCGGATGGACTGAAATTCTTCTCATTCTTTTTATCGCGCTCTTGCTCTTCGGAGGAAAAAGACTGCCTTCTCTCGCCAAGGACTTAGGAGACGGGATCAGATCTTTTCGCAAATCCTTGACGGGAGAATCCGACGAGCCGTCTCAACAGATCAGCCAAGAACAAGCTCCTAAAGAAGAAGTTCAGTCGAAAACTTCCAAATCCAAAAAATCTAAATCTGCCTGACCAGCCGCGGAATGGCCGGAACTAAAAAAAAGTCCACACCCACTTCCCTCCCTCAGCCGGAACGTTCGACCGAGTCTCTCGTTCGAGATCGAGAAAAGTTTATGACTTTAGGAGATCATCTGGAAGAACTCCGGATGGTCCTCATTCGATCTCTGTTGGTCGTCGCGGTCATTATGGGAATTTCCCTTTTTTTCGGGGAAGAAATTCATAAAATTTTAGCCCAACCCTATAAGAACGTTCTCGGTCCTCAGGCGACGTTTTATCAGATCAAGCTAATGGCCCCGTTTATGATCTATTTGAAGAGTTCTTTTATGATCTCGATTCTTTTAGGTCTTCCGTTCGTTTTATTTTTTCTCTGGGGTTTTGTTTCTCCGGCTCTCGATCCCAAAACGGATCGATACGGAAAGTTTTTAATCCTCTTTAGCACTCTTCTTTTCTGGTTCGGCGTTTGGCTTTGTTGGACGGAAGCGTTTGAGAATCTTTTAAGAATCTTTCTCGTCAACTTTCGTCCGCCCGATATTGAATCCAGACTTCCGATCGACGAATACTACGAAATTTTTTTTAACATCCATTTGATTTTCGGTTTATCTTTTCAGCTTCCTATTGTACTCATTCTTCTTGGAAGTTTGGGAATCCTAAAGGCTTCCTTTCTGATTTCAAAATGGAGAGAAGCGATCATCGGACTTGCGGTAGCAGCTGCGGTTCTTTCGCCGGGACCGGATTTGATTTCCATGTTGTTCTTATTTGTTCCTTTGACCGTTTTGTTTGCGGTTTCGATCGTGCTGATGAAGGTGATAGAGAGAGAATAAATTGTTAATAAGAATTCCTTCCAAACTCAAACTGCCGGTTGCCGTCTTTGTTTTAAGTTTTTTATTCTTTTTAGTCTACACGGTCACGGACGACATCATTCTTAAATCTCCCTTGGGACAGAACAAGGCGATCTCTTTGTCGATCCGGCTCGCCATTTCTCTTTCCTTTTCTACGTTGTTGGCGTCGCTCGTTTTTTATTCCGTAAAGATGATCTACGCCTCGATGCGTTCCCTAGTAACTCTGGTTCAAGATTGGGGAAGCGACGTTTACGAGGAGACTCCTGTCGCCGAAAGGGACGACGAAATCGGAGAATTGGTCCGCGCGTTTCGTCTGAAATTCTTCCAGCAAAAAGAATTGGAGGCACATCCCGCGCAAGAGACGGTCGACGAAAGAACGAGAGAGATCGCGGATTCCATTCAGAGAGCGTTTTATAGGATTCAGCTTCCGAAGATAAGAAACATAGACGTCTCTCTTTTCCCGAGAATGAGCGGAGATTCTAACTGCGATTATGTGAACGTCATTCCGACGGCGGACGGATGTATCGGAGTTCTCGCCGGTTTTCCGAGCCCCGGCGTTTTGGAATCGGCTTTTAAGGCGAGACTCGAAGGAATTTTTTCCTTAGCCAACGAAGGAAACGGAATCAGAGGTGAAGAATGGATCTTTAAGATCGGAAAAATTCTTTCCAAGATGCCGATCCCATTCTTAAATCTTTCCCTCTTTTATTTGGAGACCAAAACCGGCGAACTCGGTTACGTTTCCTTTCAAGAAATGACTCCGTTTACTTATAAGAATGAAGAATTGATCCCTTTCGAAAAGTCGAAGATCCGTTATTTTGATTACAAGGCGGCGGAACTCGATTTAAAAAAGGTAACTCTGAAGATAGGAGAATACTGGATTCTTACTTCCGATAGAATTTATTCAGCGATCGGAATTCCTTCGTCCGAATTTACGAAGCAGCTTCAGTCGTCTCTTTCCGGAAAGAAATTTTCAAATTCCAGAGATTTGGTTTTGGATTGCGGAAGAATCATCGAAAAACGTTACGGGAAAAATGTCCTGGAAACTTCTTCGATTTTAGCCGTGACCAGAAAAACCTAGTTTTGCCGTAAGCAAAGAAGAAAGCACCGTTAAGAGAGACTTCTCATTCCGTTAAAAACATCTGCAGCTTATCAATCATAGCGTCGTAGTTCCTACAATCCACCGTGAAAGTCGCGCGCCCCACCCTGATTGGGTGGAGGTGGCGGGTTGGCGGGGAAAATTGCCGCTTTTTCCATATCACATAAATTGAATACAGTCAAGCGATTATTTTACTTTCTCTGTAGGAACTCCGACAATCATATTTTCTCTTGACCGATTTCTCTAAGCGCGATCAAACCCTTCACTTTTATAAAAATCCAATCCTTGCGATTCGGAAAAGACGATTAAACTGCGAGCGTTTCGTTTCATTCTTCTTTAGAAAAAAATGACGATCTCATTTAAGATCGGACTTTGCCGGAGTATTAAATTCTATCGCCCGCGCTTAAAATTTGCCGAACCTCTTTTCGAAATCCTTTCTTTTTCGCCCTTGTTCTTCCGCAATCTCTTCTTTCGTTCTATATTCAATTTTTTGAATCTTTTCGATTCTTTCTTGAAAAAGGGATTCAAAATTAGTCAAAAGAAAATCTATTCTCAAAAAAAGTTCCTCTCTTAAATGTAACGCGTCGGAATCGTAGACCTCCAACCATACGTCCGGAAGTCCGTCTAAGACTTTCCGAATTCTCTCTCGGTCCATTTTTTTTAAGAATTTAAAATTCAAATCCTCTTGATAAAAAGGATGATAACGTAGCCTTTCCCAAACGCTCGTCGGAGGCTGCGATTGCTTGGTTACAAGGCAAATGACTTCCATCAAAGACGCGAAATCCACCCAGGAATAGAGAGTTCCATTTCCGATGATGTTTGTATTGTTTCGATCTCTGTCGAAGTTTAAAAACAAAACGTCGAAAAGAAAACAAAGTTCCTTTTGTTCTTTTGAAATACGATCCAGTTGTTCCGAGTCGCACTGCGAAAAACTTTCCAAATATTCGATTCCTAAATTTAGTCCTTCGCTCTTTTCAATCATTTCGCGAATCTCGGTTTCCCGTACGGAATTTGCAATTCTCCTTTTTACGTGAACAATAAAGGTCTTCGGAGAATCAAGTCCCAGTTCTCTCGCCAAATTCAAACCGATCCAATCCGAAATATTATTGATCGGCCCTTGAGCGGACTTTGTCCATTTCGCGACCATCTCTCCCCGGTCCGTTTTTAGACGAACCGGAACCGTCGATCCCGATCGAAATACATTCATTATTTCGAATGTTTCGACGGCTTTCAATTTTTCTGAATTATAACGCATTCGTTTCTGATTGGAAATTTTGATTCTTATCTTTTTTGATTTTTTTAAATAACTCAAGAATCAAAATTTTTACGATATGCAGATTTGCAAGAATCTTTAACGGTATCGAATTTGGTTTCCGGATTCCCCGAAATATTGGCGGTTTACAATAACAATCCGTATCTTCCGAACGGAGATTTTTTTAAGTCTCATTCTTTCGAAAATAAAAAGCCCGGAAAATTTTTCCGTGCTTTTTTTAAAGGGAAGAATCTGAATCCTTATTTTAAGAATTCCAACTTTGATATAAAAGAGGGCCGAACGCCGTCACAATCAAAGTCAAAAACAAGACTATGATCGGAACGATCACCCTTTCGTATCTTGAAAAAAAACTCTCGTGATGAAGGTTCGGTTCTTTTTCAAGATATTCCCTCACGACGTGTTTGGTCAGGAGATGATTGAGCGCGACCGGAGGCGTCAAATATCCCAATTCAAAGGAGACTAACGCGGTCATCCAAAAGTTCAATGGATGAATCCCGTTCGCCTTTGCGATCGGGTAAAGCGTCACCGAAACCAAAATCACCGCCCCGTAAGGATCCATGAGCATTCCTATGATCACTAAGACAAATGTAAGAATGATCATCGCCGAAAGCGGCGAGCCCAACTGAGTCGGGAAAAGATTGATCACGTTCGACCTTTCAAAAACTCCGCCCATACATGCAGAAAGCCCCATTAACATCAGAAGCGCTCCCAAGTGCGAGCCAGTATCATAGGAAGTTCTTGAAATTTTGATCACGTCCCTTGCGCCCGAGGCGGGATGATGTTCCTTTTGACTTTGTTTGTGATCCCAGTAGATCAAAGCAAGCATCGCGATGGGAAGCATATACGGAGCGGTATGTTCGTCGAAATGGGTATTCAAACCGAAAACGAGAACGAAGACGATAACCACGGCGATCAAGATATAAAGACTGAAGGGCTTAAAGACTTCCCAAGTTTTCCCGAGCGCGTTCTGTTCAGGTTGAATCTTCCAAGATCCCTTTCTCAAAAACCAACTCACCACCAAAAAAAGAGTCGTGGAAACGGCAAAGACCCTCCATCCCCAGTGAAAAAGTTCGTCTGTAGTCACGTCCAAGTTCAAAGAAGCCACGATGACTACGAGTAGACAAGGAGGCAGAACCACTCCTAAACTTCCGCTCATCGCAGTTGCGGCTAACGCTCTTTCCTGAGAAGCGCCTGCCCTTCTCAGTTCCACAAAGATTGTCGCGCCTAACGCGAGCACAACGATACCCGAGGCGCCGCTGTATGCGGTAGGCAACGCCGCGGCGATTACGACGATTACCGCTAAAAGTTCTGCCGGCAATTTCCACGGTTTCAGAAGGTCGAAAAATCTTCTTCCTAACGAAGTATCTCTGAGTAAAATTCCGGTCCAGACGTAAAGACCGATCTGAATATAAAGGGTCGCGTGAGCCGTCAGCTTTTGAAGATAAATCGCGAGGCCAGCGGGATGATGTTCGATCAGCGTAAAATAAATTCCGCAAACAAGCGCCATCCAACAATACAAAGGAATCGCAAGAAGAATTTCTGACAATCTGCTCGTAGCTTGTCCTTCCGATAAATTGGTAAATTCCGAATTCATAATATTCTTTACGTTCAACGCCGTAAGAAAAAGTAATCCGCCGATCCAGAGGATCTGAATCTGTGCCTCCACACCTTTGCTAAAGGGAAGCATATAAGAAGCGGAAAGGATGAGGATCAGGTTCGCGGCGATCTGACTACCCTCCGAGGCCAATTCTTCCTTTCGATTTTCGGGATTTTTGAGAGCGATATGATATCGTCTCGTCGTAGATACGATCCCGGCGACGAGAAGAAGAATCACCATCGTCATCGGAATATAATCGATCGCAAAGATAGTAATCGTTGATAGTTTTCTCTCCGTTCCGCAATATAACTTTTGCCCGAAAGTCAATTCCAACGGAGTCAGCGCGGTAGATGCCGGAACGTTCTCCTTCTTAGCGCCGGTTTTTGAATTTCCGGATCCGAGATCCAATTCGTCGAGAAGCGCGGAATCGGATGCGCTTACTTCGACTTTTTCCTGAGAATTGATTTCAGATGCGATACAGCTGATCCGAATTTCCGCATAACGCGGCCAGATGGTTTCCCCAAGCTCGAGCATTCGAGCTTGTACCAATTGACCGAAACTTTGAACCAGAGGTACGAAAAGAAAGAGCAGAACCGCCCAGGATACGATTTTTTTTGCCATGTTTTTTATTCTAAGGAATCGGAACATTCTTCAGCGTTTGCGTCGGCTTTGCAACGAACACCCTTCATAAGTTTGAGAATCGAAGCGTGATAAACGCCTTTGTCTCTGAGTTTGATACGAACCTCTCTGAATTTTTCGAAGTATCCCTTGATTTCCTCTTTCGGAACTTCCAACCAATATTTCGCAGGAACTTCCTTCTCAGCTTTTCTTGTAAGCTCAAGCATCGTTTCAAATTGTGTGGCGGCCCATTGTCTGGATTGATTTCCATAGTCCGCAGGAAAATCCGCGGTCTTTCCCACGATCTGAAACGTAAGTTGCCCTATCGGAAACTTAACGATTCCTCCGTTAGGCACAACACCCTTCATAAGTTCCAGAGGTTTAAAACCGACCGCGGGAGAATAACACGCGTCGGCCCGTCCGTTGTTAAAAATTCCCGCAAAAGTGGCGATCTCCGCCGGAACCATCGAAGATCCTACGACGTCTACCATCGTCGTAGCCGCTTGGTCATACGTTAAAGTTGCGATCTTTTTTCCCGCGAGATCCTTTATGGAACGAAGATTCTTATCCCTCAAAAGAAGATAAACAGCGCCCCCCGGAAACATCGCCATCGTTTCGTATTCTCCGGCAACGTTGAGCTGTCTTGCCTTAGGATTGGACAAAACGTCGATCGTTCTTTTCAAAAGATCGTAGGAAGGAAGCGCACCGATCGCTTCGAGTGATCCCGATTGAGGAACATAACCGCGAACGCGAAGGCTCGTCAGAAACGCGAGGTTGCACTTTCCCGCTTTGAAGTCGGAGTTTGCAACTACCTCGTCCGTATATGCCTTCGGCTCCAGACGGATTCCCCAATTGAGAGCCTGCGCTTGATAGCGAAGAGCTGACTTATAAATATCGCCGTGCGTTCCGGAAGGATCGAAGATACAGATCGTCTTGTTGATCGGATCCGCCGCAAAGACGGATGACGTCAGCAGAAGAGCTACGGTCGCGATTAAAAATATACGGATTTTTTTCATGGATGTTCTCCTATCAATTGAATTCAAATTAGAATGGCGTAAAAGTTCAAAGGCCTTTCAGTAGATCGTCGTCTTCCTTCATGTCCCTTTTTCCCTGCGGGAAACTTCCAAGAAGCAAAGGACCTCTGTGTCCTTTCTCTTTGATCCAGATTTTATCGGATTCGTGTCTGGAAAGTTGCTCCGCGTAGGCTTCCAAAAGCTGATAGTCCGGTCGCGATTGTCCTTTTTCCAAAAGTTTAGCGTGCTCTATCACAGCCTTTTTGATCGCTTCCTGGTTTCCTCTTCCGGCTAACGCTTGAATCTGAAAGGCGCGTGAAAGACTCACGCCCGCCTTGTCGCCTAACGCGACCGCGCGATCGAGTTGTTGAAACGGGTCTTTTCCCGCCGGAGTTGCGCCCGGAATCGAAAGCCAGATGATTGCTTCCAGCGCGAGGGGCACTCCCCACCATTCTTCCGGGTTCAGACATTTGGATGCGTTAGACACAATCGAAGGAATGTCGGTGGGAACGTTACCCACTCCTTGCGCCGCACGATCGTGAAGAATCGCAAGAAGACTCGCTGAAAGTCCGATCAAATAGTAAAACTGATCTTCCTTTGAAAGGGAAGGACATTTGCCGTTCCATTCCCCGTAGTAAAGATTGAATCTGCGGTACGCTTCCCCGTATCGTTTCGCTGCAAGACCGTGATTTCGAATCTCCACCGCCTGGTGGTCCGTCGCTTCGTCTCCCTTTCCCTTACGAACCGCCGAGAGATAATGGAGTTCGGCTTCCTGCGCTTTTTTTTCCGCGCACATTCCTGCTCCGAGCATCGCGACGAGAACCGGAAGATCAGGACTTTTACTCACTCTTTCAAAGGAAGCTATCAGCGGAGCCAAGCTAACGCCGGCGCTACAAATCGAATCCAAGTCTTTGGATCCAAGCATATAAGGAATCAGATGATCCTCAGCATAGGAAGAAATCGTCCTTCCCGTAACGTTGTAAACCAACGAACAAGAGAATGCGCTTATTGTAACAATCGTTACAAATAAGAGGAAACCAACTTTTGATTTTTGAATTTTCGTTTGGAACATATTTATCGCTTAAGAGATTTTAATGAAACTTAATCATGGCGTCGGATCCGTCCATGACTTTTTTTTAGAATGGTCGTTTTATTTCAAAAGCCATTCTTATAAATTGATTAGAAGTTCATTGATGGCAAAACGTTCGTTATCTTTCCTTAAGACAGATTCCTTCACCGAAGAATCAAAATCGAGAAAGAAGAAAATCCAGAATCGCAATACGTTAAGCGCGACTCACCGCTCCGGACCGAATTCTTTCGATCAAATTGAGAGTTTCCGATTCTGGTTCCACCCCCAATTCTTTCCTCAGAGACTTTCGAAACTCCTCGTATTTTCGAAGGGCTTCGTTCTTCCGATCTAATTGTAAGAGCGCTTCGAAGTGAAATCTCCAAGCGCGTTCGTCCAAGTCGTCCAAACGAATCCAACTCGCGGAATCTTCCAAAAGACCTTCCATCTCTTTTCTTTCCGCGTCCTTCTCGCACAGAAATCGAAATATTTCAATCAGGCTCTTTCGAATGTATTCTCTTCTGATCTCCGATTCCGGAAAATACAAATCAAAGTCGAAAAAATCTCCTCTGTAAAAGGCTCTCGCAAAACGAAATTCCTGGATCGCCAATTCCATATCCCCTTTCCTAAGGGCTTTGGCCCCGCCTTCGTAGTGTTTTTCGAACATCTGAAAATCGGTCTGAACAAGATCCTGTCTGAAAAAAAGACGATCCTCGGAAAACACCAATGCTTCCGGGTTTCCGATAATTCTCCGCAATCGGAAACAAAGAGCGTGAAGACTGTTTAACGCATTCTTATCGGTCATTCCCGGCCATAAAAGTTCCAGTAGTTCTTCTCTATGGATTCCCTTCTCGAAACGCACCAAAAGAATTTTTACAAGTTTGAGCATCTTCTTTTTACTCGATATCTCAGTCTGAGGAATGCGAACCCCGCCCTTTTCCAGTTCCAAACTTCCGAGAGCCCGAATAAAAATCTGTTCCCTCTCTCCTTCAGGAGAACCGATCTTCGCATAAGCGGCGTTCACCTTTTCTGCTTTCGTTTTCGAACCGATTGATTGAGTCGGATTCATTTCGAATTCCTGAGGAGAAACCAAGGCTTGTTTTAATTCTTCCCGAATCTCCCTTCCCGACTTGTTCAGAGTTAAGAATGAATCCACGGAGAACATCAAAATCAAAAAGCTAAAATGGGAAGTGTACGGAAACGGAAGCAGATCCATCGCGACCAGGATATCCAAAAAAGCGTTCGTGAAAAAGATGATCAAACCTACTAAGAGAAATAGATTTCTAAATAAGTTTCGTAAGAACTGAGTGATAACCTTGAATAAGGTCCAGAAAATCATCAGAATTCCGGAAAGATAAAAATACTGAACCAAAAGCGGTTGGTCAGTTTCATAGATGACGATTCCCAGAGCCGGAAACTTTCGTTCGTGCGCGAGTCCGATATGGTAAGAATTCGGATCGGCAAGAATCACACCCGATAAGAGCACGTTGAGAAGAATATATAGATAAACAAAGTCTTTGCTAAAAATTCTGCGATAGCTGTTTACAAAGAGGACTAAGCTCATTCCAAAGATCGGGATGCAAGCGTTTTCAAAACGCTCCCAAACCAAAGCGTCTTGAGCGCTGGCAGCATTGACCGTTTTCGTAAAAAATAAAAGGTAAAATCCGTAGGCAACCTGCAAGAACGCGAAGTGAAGGAGATAGATTTGTTTTCTATTCTTATAAAATAGGAATAAATTGTGAAGCGTCCTGTAAGCGAGAATCGTCGTCACTAAGTAGCATGAAATCTGATAGAGCGTTATATTCATTTATTTTCAAATACCTTTTTTATCTTACAACTGTTCAGTTAAATTGTGAATAAAAGCTCATAATTTTTTATCAATCAAAATTCTTTAGCAAGTATTAGAAAGCAGAGAATTCCGATTTTGAAATTAGTTTTTTAGAGAAACTTGCGTTTTTTTAAGAAAGAGGAAACAAAATAAACGTTGTTCTTCTCTTTCTCATAGGTAGGACTTCCTGCGACCAAGCGAGTTTTGAAATCGTTTCAAAGGAGAGGATCGTTTTTCCTTCTTTGACAAAGCCTCGGACGGATTTCTCTAAAGGTCCGAACCGCATTAAGGACAAATGATCAATGAACTCGGATCGTTCGCCGCCGCTCCGACAAATCTCATTCCGCCTAACATATAAGGATCCGAAGTATTCTCCGTTGCGAGAGTGAAGAACTGTATAACGTTACTTCTCGCGTTGATCGCGCAAGCTGTGTTGTTCGAGGGATGTCTTAACTTAGGAAAGTTGATCTGCGGCGGGAGCGGTACTTCCTTCAAGATGCTGTTGATCAATGGAACCACGAGAGAAGTCACCAAGGGTTCGATCACGCTGTAGATTCCATCCGGATCCAATCCGAACGGATTGTATGCCTGCCCTTCCAACACTTCGACCGTATAATCCAGATTCGAAGTCGAAAGGACTACCTGAAGCGCATTCAAGTTTTGTAAATTAGGATCGTTGTTCGGATTGGAGAAAGTTATAAACTTAAAATCCGCGTCCGCAGAAAGACTGATACGAACGGCGCCTAACGTGTAAGAATAACCGCTCGGCCTCGTATCGTTTCCACAATCGGTCAATTCCGCACCGGTAAGCCCCGTACAACTTGCCGGTTTTTTTGCCACGATCTTCAATTGCATCTCCGTAAAAAACAACCGCAACTTTGGGATTCCGGCTCCGGTCATCGGTTTGAATTTTACGCTCGGAGCCAAGACCGGCTCCATGACCATTTCTATATCGTCGTACGGTTTCGCGGCCGGAGCTAACGCGTTTGAACCGTCTAAACCCTGCAATTTTTCTCTTCCCGGCGCGAGAATCGTAATGATAGGCGAGGCTTTCAGCAAAGTTGTCGTCAACTGAAAGAGAGGATTTCCTCCGGAATAACTGTTGATCGTATCGATGAAAGCCTTGTTCATATTGATGTCGAGCCCCCTTCTCTGCCAGAGATGAAAGGCCGCCTGAGAAATCGTATCCGAATGTAAGGAAAGCAGAAAGCCCGGATTTGCGTGACTTTGAGTAAACTGGTACGCGGATGGAAACGGAGTCGCCGAGTTTCGCGTAAGAATCATCCCTGATTTTGCGGCCTGGGTCCTAAGTCCTTTTCCCTGAGGGTCCACGTAATTACTTGAAAAGGAAAGATCCAGATTGCTCACAAGTCCTTTGTTGATTCCGTCGTGTTTGATCACGCTCTCCTGTCTGAGTTTCATCTTAACCGTCAAAGGAAAGTTCTTCAAAGGCGGCGGAAGATAACTCGGAAGTTGAATCGTCACCCCGTCGTCTCTCAGGGCTCCCACCACGGAGTTCAGCACGTTAGGTGCAATTCTTTGAACGATGTCTTTTAACATATACTGAGTGATAATTCCCTTTACGTAAGGAACCGTTCCACCCGCAAGATTTTGAACCGTTCCCCTTCCGATCAAAGGAACCAGAATGTTGTCCACTCCTCCTTCGTTGGATGCGATGTATTCCATCGGCGCGGTGTACATAAAATCTTTCGTATCCTCGGCGCCGGAATAGATTCCCATCGGAAGAAAAGTAGGATTGGACCAAGGCAATACGAAGAAGTTATTTGTTACGGAATCGATGTCCGCATTACTCGGATTATTCGGAAAGACGGAATTGTTTACCGCAAACGGAGTTCTTACCGCCATAGAAACGGCTCCCGTTGAATCCACTGAAAGGGAATTTCTGGCTCTCGCCATTCTTAAAGAAGGAGTCGTGAGATAAATGTTAGGTAGAGCGTTATTTCCGCCGTTTAAGTTCGGATCTGCATTCGGATCCCAATTCAATCGGGCCGTGGTCTTGAAATACATAAGCGTGCCCGGCGAAATAAAAATCGTGTACCAATCCTCGTATCGGGAAACGATAAAAAGATCAACCTCCACATAACGCGAACTCAGATCCAAACCGAGTCCGGGAGAAGTGTTCGCCGTTCCAGGATTTACTTTGAGGTCGGCCGAAATATTTCCAAGTTGTGTTCCGGAAGAATTTTTAACGAAGGAAGGAAGTCTCATATCGGTAACGTAGACATCCATCGTCATACTCGCCGCTCCCAAAGAATCCTCCAAAGGAGCGTTGTATCTGCTGAAAGGAGCAGCAGCTTTCGGCCATTTATCGAACGCCCATTCTCCCTGATCCTCTGCGCCTTTTGGTCCGACGATCGAAGTTGGATAAGTAGGATAAGTCGAAGACGGAACCCAACAATAACCTCTTCCTTCGGAGCCGGGTTTCGCGCCTAGTACGGAAATAAATTCTTGATTCTTAAAATCGTCTATTTTGTTGGTTCCGCCTGAACCCGCTTGTCCGGGGCGAATACAAGCCTCTCCGATGTTCCATTGGCCGTTGTCAAAAAATTTCTTTTTTGAGTGATCCGGAAGTCCTATTAAGAATTCCTGAAACGTTCTCGGAGTTCCGTTGTTGTCCTGAACCTTAAAGGCTCCTGTCGTAAATTTCTGAATGACTTTTCCGAGAAAAGGAAGCATCTGCGCTTCGTCCATTACTCCGTTTGAAATATTCGCAAGAAGATTGTTTGCGTTTGTTAGATTTCCGTAGTTGAAGCTGAAGTATTTTTTATAACTCTGCCCGAACTTTGTCTGAATCTCGTAGTAATAGGTGTTTCCTCCGATTGCCGGAGGAAGAGCGGAACCGGAAAGATTTAGACTGATCGGATTCATAGAACATGATGAACCCGGTACGGAGCTCGGACAAATTTTGATCGAAGAACCGGATCCGCTTTTTCTCAGATAAACCGAGTCTATATAATTCTCTCCGTTCACCGGATTTTGAAACGTGGAATTGATCGTTATATCCGCGGAGGTATCAAAAGAAATATCGTCGGTTCCGTTGAGAGCGCGGGTCATGGCTCCCTGAACGATCGAATTGTTAAGGGAATAGTTTAATGTCGTCTTAAATTCTTGAGAATAGGAGATGAGAGGTTTGTTGGAAACCGTCAAAGCGTTTTGGCTTATCGACAGAGTGTATTTTTCTCCCGGTTTTAATTCTCTATACGGATTGAGGATCAGTCTTTGCTCGCTTGCCCAGTAAAATTCCGCTCCGATTCCCGGTCCTGCCAAAGCTCCGGAAGTTCCCTGCAACGTTATGCTCGCTTCTGTAAGCGCGCGGTTCATCGGTTTGGAGAATTGAATCTCCAAGTCCTTATATCGATTTACGTTTTCATACGAATTGATAAAGAGATGAGCCTGAGGCCCCGATTGTCCGAAGTTCGCAGGCAAAGTCGCGACGTTATTGTCCACGTTGTTGTAGGCAGGAATCACCGACGCGTTCGGACTCTGCCCGCCGGAAGTTCCACCTATATCAAAAAGCGCCAAAAGATCAAAACCGGAATCTTTCTTTTTATCGGAGCAATTCACCCAAAGAGCGCTCATGAAGATTACGAGTCCGATAAATTTGATTTTCTGAATTAGCATCTGAAACTCCGTCCTGTCTCGTTCTATTTCCCTTAAAAACAAAGGAAAGAATACGGAGCGGGCCGATTTCAGACTTACTCAATACTTATATTTTGGTTTTTTTTCGAATGTTCGAATAAAAAAGATTTTTTTATTACGCTTGTTCTTTTTAAAGAAATGTGGAAACTCCCCCACTCCTTTGATAAGCCGATTTTTTCGATTGTAAAGAATTCAAAATGCACGGCTCAAAACCCGCTTCAATCTTCGAAGAATGGAAGAAATGGCCTCAATTGACGAAACCTCCGATTCTTCCGGCAAACAATCCCTCCGCAAGATTCTCTTATCTTTGAACTTCAAGTCGGGTTTAGAAGAAATTGGAACAAATCCGATTTGAAGCACGAAAATATTTGTCTCAAAATCGCAGGCATCTTCGGATCAAAAGGAATTTGCACTTTGAAATCCGAAAGCGAGCCTCGCAAAAAAAGCCGGTCCTTTTGGGCCGGCTCCATGGATTCAGCTTTTAGAGATTTAGATTGAGGCAATCCGTCGATTAGCGACTGAATATACTGGTCAAGTTATCCCAGTAAGTGGCGGAATCTTCATTCTTGTTGAAACGATCCCAAAAGACGGCCCCATCCGGAAAGGGTTTCCTCCCCCTTTCGGTGATGTCCGCGAAAAGATTCATCAAAACTCCGGCGCTATAAAGAAGGGAATGATTTCCGGATCGACTCTGCACCATATCGGAAACCGTAAGTCGATCCAGATCGTCGAAGATATCCCGGATCGTGTAGGGCGTGTTCATATCCGCTTCTATGTAACTGAAAAATTCTCCCGTAAGAGATAAGCCCATAAGAACTCCGTTGATACTTCTTCCGTAAGCCGCGGACACTTGTATGAGTGCCGGCATGTCCGAGGTCAAAAGACCGGTTACGAGAAAGTCTCTTTCGCCGGATTTATTTTGGAAGATCGAACCCAAAAGATTGAGAAGATGGACTACCTCCTCTCCGCTAGGCTTGACTTCCAAAATAAGATCCATCGAAAAATCAAACATCGGAATCAACGAATAGACGGAATCTTTCGAAAGATAATCTCTCAATCTGACCGCGACAACTCCCATGTCGTCCCAGAGAGGATCATACACGTTAGTCGGTCTTGTGTCGGGATAAACGGCCAGATCGCTCCGCAACTTTTCAAGATAAGTCTGAAGATTGAACTGAACCGGACTAGGCGACTCCGAAGAAATTTTTATCTCGCCGCAAAAAGATGCAAGGCCGGCGAAAAAAAGATCCGCACCCGTTTGTCTGCTCGGTCTTCCCATCTCGGCCAACATCCGAACAAGATTGGTTAAAAGTTTCGTTTTGGAAACCAGATTCAAAATTCCGTCTTGAAACCCCCTTTCTTTTTCGATCAAAACCGAAAGCGGACTTCGAATCGGTTCCTCGGTGACCGGATCATTCTGACGAAAAAGATATTCGTCCTGACCTGCGAGTCTGTTTCTAAATCTTCCGTTCGGCAAGGCGGTCTTTACGATTGTTATCGTCGTTCCTCCCGAATTCGTTTCTAAATCCACGGTCTTCGTGAGAAGAGGACGAGTCAAAGCGGCGCTCAGTCCTGTGAGAAGTTGAAACGGATTTTTTTGATTTAAAGAATCGCTCTGATCCGCGAGGACTTTTGCGAGAGAAACGATCAAAGGAAGAAGTTTGTTTCTCTGATTCCAATACGAATTCACTTGAGAAGGAGTTACCGAATCGGAAGTCAAAAAGGAAAGTCTTTCCATAACGGGAAAATTGAATGCGAATACGGGAGGCAAAACCCCGTATTGGGAACTCGGAGGATAGAAGATATTGTAAACATTAGAATCTCCTAAACTATTAAAAGTGATCGGATTACTCCCGCTCGTTCCGTAGTCCCAGGCTTCCAAAAAAAACATACTGTCTCCGGGAAGAGTCGAAAAATTCTCCGGAAGGACCGGAGTTCCGGCCGTTCTAAAATTCGGCTGAGTGGAAGAAGCGCACCCGGGTTTCCAGAGGGAACCGAGCCGGATCCACTTTCCGTTGATCTTGGAAGAACAGCTTCCTCCGTCTTGGAACTGAGGTTTTGCGCCCATCAAACCTTTGAGTCCGTTCGCGATCACGGTCACAAAGGCCGCCATCTTATAAGGAACTCCCGGACCTAAGGAAGCTCGAAGAGGAATCACTGCGACCATTCTTTTTTCGGAAAGCAACCACTGGAAATTCTTATAGATCGCCTCTTCATCCGATTCCAGAGCCCTTTCGGAACCGGACTTTGCGATTTCCCAAATGGGGATGCTCCAACCTTTCGCGCCGCTTTCGTTCACTCCGGAAGCTACGGGCGTAAATTGGTTGTTCGCATAATTTGCGTTAGTTTCTCTTCCGCCTGGACCGACCCAACGGCACAAACTTCCGTTCGTACATGCGCCGGAAGCCGTGTCTGAAACTTTGATGCGAAACTCGGAACTGGACCAAGAAGATTTATAGATCAGATCGTTTCCAAAAGAATCCATATAAAGATTTCCGTCGAGGCTGTAGATATTACCGTTTGAATCGATTCGGTTTTTGTTATAGTACGGACCGCCCCCGGAAAATACCACGTTCACGATCAACTTCATCATAAAAGGAATCGTCTTTGTAAATACGGGATCCGTTGCGGACGGAACCGTGGAAGGATCGGGAGCTTCGAGAAGCGCTAACGTGGGAGTGTTGATTCCCATCGTAAAGGGAATTGGAGAATTCGAATCCCCGTTTCGAAACACGGCTTGGTCGTTCGCACTTTGATTTAAGAACGCTTTGACGCCGAGGTTGCCGGTCATCGCCGAACCCAGAGCGTAGATGCTGTCTCCGACGGTAAGAACTCCTCCCGTCATAGGCCCGCCGTTCGCCGAACTCGGTTCCAAACTCATGATCGTAGTATCGGCGGGATTCTCCCATCGAAACCCGTAAGTATCCGCAAGCGTTAGGAGAAACAGCAGATGTTCTAAAGCCGAAATCTTATATTCAAAGCCGCCGTAAGCACGATCCCTTCCAAGATAATCCATACGGATCAATTCTTTCAGAGAAAAATCGACATCCTCGACGGAGGTCAAAAATCCGAGATTGAAAAGATTCTTACTCAACTCCTTTCCTAAGAGGACATTCGGATCTTTAGTAAAGGATCCTCCGTTAGTCAGCATCGGCCTGAGATAACGGAAAACTTCCGTAAGTACGACCGCGAAGTCCGAAGGATAATCCGGATCACGATAATCGTTGACGGAGGAAGAATCGTGGACCGAACCTCCGACAGTATAATATTTTTCTAAATTAACGATCAGATCTTTAAGAGTCGTATCCGAGGACTTAAAATCGCTAAAACCCGCCCTTTGTTGAAACGTGTTTCCGATTTCGGCGATCAGGCGGATCATCTGATTTTTGAGAACCTTATCCGCGCTCAAAGTCGGATCGATCATTCCTTTGAGAATGGACTCTACTCCGGATCGGGCGTTTGAATTTTGAACCAAGGCTTTGTGAAGAACCGTTTCCAGATCTTGAAACAATTCGGTCATATCCGGATCCGCAAGCGCCGCGGAAAGTTCCTTGTATTTTATCTCCGTATCACCCGTGTTAAACGTATTGTAAAGATAGATGAGCGCCTTTTGACTGATAGGCGAAAGATTTCGAACAACCTGGCCCGGGTATTTCCTAATTCTTTCCAGCCAGGGAAGAATTCCTTCAAAGGCGCCGGAAGGCGCGTCTTTCAGACGATGAATCAGAGTATTCGCTTTGAGAAGAGATTCCCTTACTCGCGCTTCCGGCTTCAAAAGCATATCGGAAGAAACTCTCAAAAAACCGGTGATATCTCTGCGAGCGGGTTTGCGCATGGAACTGTCCAATCTGACGTTGAACTGTTCCGGTTGAAGACTTTGAAATCCCGCCTTCAAAGAAGGATATTCGTTGAGAAGATTGAAAAGTTTCAATCCGCCGTCGTCGGCAATATTATCGTAAAAGGAAAGAGCGTCGAATTTCTTCTCCTCCGGTTTGCAAAAAAGAAATCCGCAGAGGATCCAAAGGATCGCCGTATATTTCCAAGATAAGAATTTCATTTTCAATTCTCCATTTCAAATCGCATGGAAAGAATACGAAAACCGGATACAGCTCCCTTATTTCGGGCTTATATTCTAAAAGAAGGGAAGAAAAAATACCGGAGGAGATTCGAAAATCCGGACAACAAATAAAACATAACAATCGTTATGAAATAAAGAATGTAAGAATTCTTCTTAAACTTTTCTTTAGAACGAAAAGTGGGAAGAATCAGATTCCGTTTTTTGAATTTTGAAATTCGATCTTTGGAATCGGGTTCGAAGGAAATCTTATTTTCAATTCACATTCAAAAACTAAAAATCTTTCCGAACAAAAGAAAAATGGCATTCGAAGAACGGAAAGAAGTCGCAACAACCGCAAAACAAAAAGGTCTCTTACATCGAGGAAGAATTCTTTTCAATCGAAAAGGATAAGAATCGAACGACTGAATTTTAAAAAATCCAAGTTCAAAAAAATAAGAGCAAACGCTCGCGTATGCGAGACATAGGGGCAAACCGGATCCCAAAATCAAAGAAATGTAAAATTTAAGTTTTGATTTTTCACGGTTCCTTACACAAAATATGAGATTTTCTTGACATTTTTTTGACTCTGACTACCGTGAGCGCGACTGGAATTTTTAGCTGCCTTTTCCCGGGTCAGTTGAGAACTTTTGAACTATGTAAGCAACCAGGAAAGGTCATCTCTCTCCCGAATCCCGCTGATTGATTGGTCTCACCTAGTAACTGTTTCAGAATTAAAAGCCAGTAATTTTTTGTAAGGACCCTTTCTCATGAACATTTACATAGGCAACCTCGCCTATCAGGCAACCGAAGACGATCTCCGTAAAGCTTTTGAATCTTTTGGAGAAGTAACCTCTGTACGCATCATCACTGATAAACTTTCCGGCAAATCCCGGGGACTGGCTTTCGTGGAAATGGCGAACAAAGACGAAGGAAATGCGGCGATTGACGGCTTAAACGGAACTCAAATCCGTGGAAGAGAAATCAAAGTCAACGAAGCGCTTCCTAAAAAACCTTTTCCGGAAAAATCTAGATCTAGATACTGATCTTTTTCAAGGGGGAGAAGCTCCGGCTTTTCTCCCTTGACAGAAGCCGCACGGACCTTTAACGTTCGCACTTGTGTCCGAGTTCGGTTTTCCTTCCTCACAATCCGTTCACTTTCTCCCAAATACAATTCATTCTATCTTTCATTGGATGGGAATTTTCGGAACCTCCCTGGGTTGTCTGATGTTTCTGGGACAGATCGTCCTCCTTCATAAGAACCGGCTCAATTATCTTTTAGGATTTCTATTTTTAGGAATGTCCATCCTACAAGGGAGTTCCATTTCGATTCTTACCTCGAAAGAGAGTTCACTTTCCTGGCTGATTCTCCTTCATATCCCGGCGCTCTACTCCGTCGGTCCCGTGTTGTACGGAATTTACAAAGAGAGCACGGGAGAATCGTTTCCCGCCTCCAAACAAGAAACGATCTTTCACTGCATTCTTCCGTTCTCCGGAATTCTGATCTACTTTGCGGTTTTGTTTTTTTATCCGGACATTCAATCGGTTCTACACGAGATCTTTGTCAAAAAGATTTTTCCAAGCCCTTTGGATTGGATTTTACTTCCTGCCGTTTTTGGAATCGGTCTTTACATTTCCCTTGTTTTGAAAAGTTCTAAGGATCTCTGGAGATGGGAGGTCTGGAAATCGGAACCTACTGCAAGAATTCTGAGTTTTCTCGCTGTAGCTTCTCTTCTTCATCTTACTTTAGGGGCCTTCTTTTTTATCACGAAGATTCCCGACTTTCTAATCTTAACTACGGGCGGAATGGGATTTGCCCTCTGTGCCGCCTATCTGATCGGTCATAGAAATCCCGGATTCTTTCAGAAGCTCCAAGAAGTCACACAAGCGACGAGGGCAAAATACGCGCGTTCCCTTCTTGTGGGAATCGATCGAGAGGTTCTTAAGGAAAATCTAATGCAGTTGATGGAAAGAGATCGTCTATATCGGGACGAAGACCTCGGCCTCGGCGATCTCGCGGACGAACTCGCACTTTCCACGCATCAAGTTTCCGAATTCTTAAATCAGGAATTGGGTAAGAATTTTTCGGTCTTTGTAAACGATTTTCGAGTTTCCGAGGCTTGTAGTCTTCTCAAAGAAGAATCCACACAGAGTATTCTCGATATAGCATATTCCGTCGGATTTAGAACCAAGTCCTCCTTCAACCGCGCCTTTCAAAAACATACGGGTTTGACTCCGAGCGAATATCGTTCGAAGTCTTTGAAAGAAAACCAAAGCTGAATCTTAAAACGAGACCTTCTTCGCTCCTATTTAGAATTCCGAGAGAAAAGGAAATCTTTCGTAATTCGTCCTAATTTTTCCAGCAACGAACGTTGTTTTATCTCAAAAGAAACCCGGCGGAATTCCGAAAATCCGCCGTGAAAACCGCGCGCCCGGCTTAGTGAAACTCAATGCGCCAACCCTCTATGAGTCGCGCCGCAGGTGGAGGGAAAACCTCGGGGAGATTCTCCTCCATCATAGAAGCCTACTTTTGACAAGTAGAGTTTCTTTTTCGGTATTTGTAGGAACTCTTACAAAAATCGATCGTCACAGCATTCTCACGTAAAACCTCGAACACCGACGGTTCCTCCAAGCGGGAATTTCGGTCGTTTACCGGCCGCAATTTATCGATTCCGACTTCGTCACCCGACCGAATCGATAGAATGAGACGACACTTTCCAAAAAAGGAATTAAGATCACGGCTAACTCCAAACGAAAAAGAGGTCCAGATGAGCGTTCTGACACTTGCGAAAACAGAAATTCTTCCGAATAGAAAACCCAAAAAATGGGAAACACTCCAGTTGCGCGAAAAGAATATCAAGATCATGCGTTGGATTCGATTTCGAGATCGAAATCTTAGAAAGAAATTTCCCATTTTGAAACATCAGGATTTTTTGGGAGCTTCGATCACGTTCGGATCGGCGGCTCTTATGATTCTCACCGCGGGGCTTTACGTCGCAAACGCGATTCCGGCCTGGATCGCAATCGTCGCTAACGCGATCTTTGCTTCGTTTCTCCACGAGATAGAACACGATACGATTCACAATCTTTACTTCAAAGACGACGAAAGGATGCAGAATCTGATCTTCTGGACCGTTTGGATTTTCCGCGGAAACACGATCAGTCCTTGGTATCGAAGAATGATCCACACCTTGCATCACAAGGTCTCCGGAAACAAAGACGATATCGAGGAAAGACTGATCGGAAACGGAATGAAGGCGGGACTTGTTCGGTTCTTCGCTATGATCGACGGAAACATTTCGGCGATTCTTAATTTTAGAAAATTGGCGAAGGACGCTCCCAAGTTCAAAAGAAAGGAAATCGTTAGAGAAAGTTGGCCTTGGCTCGTCGTCTATTACACTCTTTGGTACAATTTTCTCGGACTCAATCTCCTCCACTACACAAGTCAATTCCTCGGTTTGCAAAATTCTATTCCCTACTCCGAATTCTTAGAACCGACCCGCGCCTTTCTCAACACTGCGGCGGTGATCTACTTGATCCCCAACTGGATCCGTCAATCGTGCATTCAGATCGTTTCTTCCAATATGCACTACTACGGAGACGTGAAAAATATCAATCAGCAGACTCAAGTTCTGAACGTTTGGTTTTTGGCACCTCTTCACCTCTTTTGCTTTAACTTCGGAAGCACTCACGGAATCCATCACTTCGTGGTAAATCAACCGTTCTATCTCAGACAGATGGTGGCGCCGTTCGTTCATCCTGCGATGAAACGTTACGGAATTCGGTTTAACGATTTTGAAAGTATGCTCCGAGCCAATCGTTATTATCCGATCGAAACCGAAGTCGCATAACAAAAGTCCCACCTTTCCGTTTTTTCGAAACGGAAAGGTCCGTTTTACAATTTCAAAACAGTTTCTTCTCTTTTTCGATTTTCTTTCGTTTTAAAAAAATCAATTTTGTTTTCCAGGAAAAAGCTTTCTCGTCTTTTGGTTGAAGAGTCCTCCATGTCCTCAGAATCCAAAACAAAAACATTCCTTGAATTTCAGTTCGCGATGCTTCTTATCAGCGGAAATATCCTTTTTGCAAAGTTGATCGACGAAAGCGTCTGGATGATCACGTTCAGCCGCACCGTTTTTGCCAGCGCCGGACTCTATCTCTTTTTAAAATGGAGGGGCAAACCCGTTTTTTTCACGAGCAAGTCCGAGAATTTTGCCTCTCTCGGAAGCGGGATTCTTTTGGCGGTCCACTGGATCACATTCTTCGCGTCCGCTCGACTTGCTTCTCCTGCGATCGCGGTTCTCACCTTGTTTACTCATCCGGTCATCACGGTTTTTATCGAACCAATCTACTTTGCGACCAGACCTAGAAAAACGGATCTATTTCTCGCGCTTCTGGTTCTTTTGGGAGTCGGAATTCTCGTTCCGGATTTGAAACCCGGAAACGATTTGTTTTTGGGAATTCTCTCCGGTCTTTTTTCCGCGTTCACCTTCTCATATCGAAATCTGATCACTAAGAAATTTCTTTCCCATCACGCAAGCGCTCAGGTGATGTTCTTACAATCGATTACTGCGGCTTTTTTTCTCGCACCGGTTTGTTACTGGGATCCGATTCCGACGAACATACGTTCTTTGAGCCTTATGATTCTGCTCGGAACTTTTTTTACGGCGTTCGCGCACACTCTTTACGTAAAGTCCATGTTTCAGTTAAAACTGAAAACCGCGGGCATTCTTTCCAGCATCCAGCCAGTGTATTCCATTCTTCTCGCATGGATCATATTAGGCGACATTCCGGGCTATCGGGAAATCACGGGAGGAGTTTTGATTTTAGTCGCGGGAACTCTCGAGACGATCCGTTTTAAAAAGGACAACCCTTAGATGAATTTGGATATAGCGCTCATCGATTCGAGCGCTCCTTTTTTTGTAAAGGCTCCAGGCAAATCGCACAACTGGTCCAAGGCGCCGATCGGGCTTTTAGAAAAAAACCGAGAATTCAGAAAGAGGACTCACAAAAGGATACGCGAGAATTTCGATTCTTACGTAAAGAGAGTCGGCAAGATGGGGTACAACGCGATCTCGATAGACGAACTTTCCTTTCTCGTCGACTTCCCTTTTTATCCGGCTGTTCTTCGTTCTAAAATTCAATCCTATCAAAAATCCTATCGTAAACTTTTTAAAACCGCGAAGAAAAATCGGATGAAAGTATTTCTCACGAGCGACTTTCTCTTTTCCAACTCTTATATCGAAAAAGAAACGAGCGGAGAGTTCGATCGGGTTGTTTCTCTTTTTGTTTCAGTTTTGGAAAAACTCTTTTCCGAGTTTGAAAACATAGACGGAATCATTTTAAGAATCGGAGAATCCGACGGAGTCGACGTTCAAGGAGAATTCAGGAGCAGACTTTTTCTAAAAACTCCGGAAGACGCAAACCGGCTTTTGAAGGAAATTCTTCCCGTATTCAAAAAACATTCAAAAACATTAATATTCCGGACCTGGACGATCGGCGCGTATCCGATCGGAGATCTCATCTGGAATTCAAAAACCTACGAAAATGTATTCCGGGGTATTCCGACAGAAAACCTGATCATCTCCATGAAATACGGAGAAGGAGATTTTTTCCGTTATCTAAAACTCAATTCCCTTTTCTTTCAGGACGAAAGGCCAAAACTCGTGGAATTCCAGGCAAGAAGAGAATACGAGGGATTCGGAGAGTTCCCGTCCTTTGTCGGCTGGCAATATGCGTCCTACAAAGAAGAACTAAAAAAAGCGAAAAATCTGATCGGATTCAGCGTTTGGTGCCAAACGGGAGGATGGTCCTCCTTTAAGAATATTACGTTTTTGAAGAATACTTCGTATTGGAACGAACTCAACACCTTTGTCTGCATCGGGCTTTTTCAAAAGGACTGGAGCGTAAAAAAAAGCATCCGCAAGTTTTACGGAAGAAAAAATCTTTCGGAGTTCGTCCGATTCTTACGCCTTTCGGACAACGTGATTTTAAATCTTCTCTACGATCCCGAATTTGCAAATCAACAACTCTATATCCACAGGGTCAGGATTCCGCCCTTGCTTCATATCACCTGGGATCGCGTGACGGTGAGCGATCATTTCAGAATTCTCTACGATTCCTTTTGCAAAGACAAAGAAGATTCCGTAAAAAAGGGATACGATGCGTTTGAAAGTTTACAGGAGATGGGAAGAATCGCAAAAAGAATTTCACTGAATTACAACTTTCGTTTTCAATACGACACGTTTCAGTTGTTCGCGTTTTGCAGAGAACTTCTTTATCTTCCCGATCCGGAAAGACAAAACTATCTCTTAGAGGAGACGATTCATCTTGCAAAGATCTACGCGGAAAATTATCCGGATGCGTATAAATTTAGAATTCTATCCCGCAAAAGAATTCCCGGATTTATGTCTAAACTTTTGCTGAAATCATTCATTCGAAAAAATAAAGACACGAGAGTCCTCGATAGAATTTTATTTCATCCTCTTATGAGACATTTTTATTTATTCTTATATCAAAAGATACGTTCGAAACTTCCTTCGTTTATCAATCAGCAAGCGATGCCGGTCTCCGAACTCTTAAAATAGAAATCGGTTTGACAGATTTCAGCTTACTTAATAATATTTTGACTATGAACTCCGGTAGAAATGCTTCCATTCAGTATTCGAAAATTATGATTCTCTTTAGGGTTTTTGCGGCTCGTTTTGTCTCTTTAAAAAATTCTAAACTTTCGACGTTCTTAAGCACGTTCGTATTTTTGATTCTTTTCACCCAGTGTTCCGGCGGCGATAAGAAGTTGGCGCCTAACGAATCCGCGAGCGGAGCCGGAAGATCGGCCTATTCCGAAGACGAACCTCAGAACAATGAAACGGAAGAATCGAATTCTTCCGGCGCGGAAAATCGTTCCGCCAGCGCAGACCCGAACGCAAAGCCGACTCAAGGTTGTATCGAAGGAGACTGCGCCTCGGGAATCGGAACTTATATCTATGATAACGGCGACGAGTACAGAGGCGCCTTTCAAAACGATCTCAGAAACGGTTCCGGAAGAATCAAATACGCCAACGGCGACAAATTCGACGGAACGTTTAAGGACGATCTGAAGGAAGGAAAAGGAACCTATATCTTTAAAAACGGCGCTCTGTTGGAAGGAACCTTCCAGGCGGGTGCGATGATGGGACCGGGTAAGGTTCGGTTTCCGGATACGAGCGTCTATGAAGGGGACTTCCAAGACGAAAGAAACTCGGCGGAAGGAACGATGAGTTCCTCTTTTGACGGATCCAAACAGAATTGCAGGATTCAAAACAAGATCGTGCTTTGCGGCGGACGCGGCGCGGACTCCCCTTACGGAAAGAACTGACCCTCCTCTTTTTCAAAACGAATCTTTCTCTTTGATTTCGATCTTTTCTAAGCCGATCTCAAAGAGAATTTCGAATTTTATTCTCGAACTTTTTTTTCAAAGACGGATTTCCTCACAGGAAGTTGCACTACTCAGCTTTTTTTCGAGGATTAAAGTTTGCCTCAACGTTTCTTTTTCGAAGTTAAGAATTCAAATTTGCCGGACCAAAAAACGAATTCGCTTAACAAAATCGATCAATCCTCGCTTGAGGAAGAAGTTCCCGACCCGATTCTTTTTTGATAGATTTTGATTCTTTCCTCGTCCATCCCGACAAGTGTATGAGCAATTTTTAATTCTTTTCCCAGGGCTTCTCCTCCGGTTCTGAGCTCGACCACCCGATACCAGATTTCACCGGCAGGAATATAAAACGCGTGGTTGATACACAGACATTTAAACTTAAAACCCAGAGCGCTTTCCGCTGGTTCCATCGAGTGCGGGGCCGCAAAAAAATAAAAATCTCGGTCGGTTGTATTACGAACCACTAATACAAATTTCTTTTTGGAACCGGGTTTGAGATAAAGATCGTTTCCGGAGATCGGAGACGCAACGGGCGCTTCCGAAATTTTTTTCACGGTTCCGGTCGCCCAGAGATCCATCGGTCTTTGGGAAGCTCCTTCAAAAAGTTCCATCTCGAACGGAAAACTTTTTTTCTCCCAAAGAATCGAAACCCGGATTTGACGATTGGGATCGTTTTCCTCAGGTTCCCATCTTTGCCCATCGGAACCTGCGGATTCCTTTTTACATTCTAAGATTAGAAAAAGAAAAAGGGAGATCCGTATAAAACCGAGAAACAACTTCACTCCAGAGACATCTCCAAGGTTTTGAAGTCGAGCTTACGACTCGGACTCGTGTTTTGAACGTAGACGTTTCCGTTTAACTTTTTGATCGTGATAAAATCTTGAAAAATAATTTCCTTTTTATCCGGATCCGTTTCCGCCATGTTGCAATCTCTGCCGCAGCCGTTGCAGTCCATGTCTCCGTATTTTTCCTCGAAAGAAGATGAATATTTTCTCATATACCCGAAGACTCTGAGTTTTAAGGAATCCGCCGACGATTCCTTGACCTCGTAATTTCCGATCGCGTAAAATTTGCTCGTCTTATTCACGTAACCCGTCTCGTCGCTTTTTTGATCCTGTGTGTTTCCTTCCATAAAGAAGGAGCCGTCCGAACGCATTCTCAAGGACCAGTTGGATTCGATTCGGACTCCGTTTGTTTCTTCCGTAGAAGCCGCGGAAGTATTAGGTTCCGTTTCCGCGATCGTTTCCGTACTTTGAATTTCCTCCGGAAGCGAGGAAACTTCGGAACCTCGAAGTCCGTGATTCAAGATCGTGTCCAAATCCGGCGGAGTAAATTGAAGGTGATTCTGTTCGGCGATGCTCTGGGATCTCGAAATCGGATTGATGAGAATCCAATTCTTATCCTTACCGAAACGGATCTCGCTGAGAACCAATCCTTTGTACATCTTGCCCGCAAAAATTTCATCGACAGTCAAACGCAGAGAAGAGCCTTCGAAGGTTTTTTCCAGGGCGATCTCCTGCGGACCGAGAATATCTTGGACTTTTATTCTCTGAACGTAACCGTTGTCTCCGGTCAAAGTCGCGCTCTTCAACCTTCCATTAGAGTAACAGTGTTGATCCGATCTTTGATAACCGTTCCAGATCTTGATCGAATTTATTTTTTGAGGTTCGTTGAATTTGAAATCGAGAGTGACACCTTTGCCTTTTTTATCGGAGGCCCAAGCGTATTCGTAACGGGAATCGAAAAGGTTCATCACGTCGTAGGACAAAACCGGGTTTGCGGTTTCGGAAGCCTTTGCGGAACCTTCCACGATTTTCGGAAGTTTGAGGGAGAACGGTTTGTCCCTTTCGTCGTAGAATCGGATTTCTCCGATACAAAGGTCCTTGTTCTTTCGGAAGTTGATCGTTACTGATCGTGAATAAACCGGTTTTTCAAAAGCGACGGTCGCCTTGGTTCCGCTTAACGTGGCGGAAGCGCTGAGTTCGTCGAAGTTGATATAGGCCGTAACCGCGTCGCTGAATTCTCCCTTACAGGAATCGACTTCGACTTTTTTGAGTTGAAACCCTTCGTCCGGATAGAAGTGCATCTTTACGAATTCCGCGCCTGCCTCGGGCTTCCAGGAACCGCCGCCTAACGCAGCAAACGCGAGTTTATCGCTCAAGGAGGTGGAAGTCGCCATAGAAACGCTCAGTTCCTTTTTACAATTCCAAAAACCGAATAACAAAAGAAGGATCAGTATAAAAATGCAAGTTTTACGATTCATTGAAGAATTCTCCTGGAAAGAATTTTCACGACTTTACGGATCTTATCCGCTCTGTCAAATGCAAAGGAATTCGAGTTCAAAAACAACTCCACCCCCTTCCCTTTGGAAAGAAATCCTTGACTCTGACTCCCGATTCTTTTGGATGGCTAGATTGATATTGAGATTCACTCTCGATATCAATTAAAAAAGAGGAAATCATGAAATCCAAATTACTCTTCCTTTTCAGCCTTTTCTGGATCCTTGGCTGCGGCGAAAAATCATCCGGTTCGAACGCTCTGGCCTCCTTAGCCTTGGCCCTTGGACCGACCGGCTCTTCTCCAAGCGGCTCCTTCGAGATCGTTTCTCCGAAGGACGGAGACATCGTTTCCGTCTACAAATTAGAACCCAGCGTTTCCGCGACGGAAACGGGAACCTTAGAAGTGATTCGTAATGGAGAATCGATCGCCTCCGTAAACGCGGACCCTACTCTTTCTTCCGACGGAAAGAATCTGGTGAAAGTCCCGGCTTTCAAACCTGCGAACGGTGAAAACACGATTCTTTTTCGCTGGAAACCTGCAAACGGGGAGATCCTACAAAAAGAAATCCGGGTTTATTTCGGAACCAAACTCTCCGCAGGAGCCGCGCACTCCGGATTTCTAAAAGACGGAAACGTCTACACTGTCGGGAGAAACAATTTCGGTCAGCTGGGAACGGGGATTTCCACAGGAGACGGGATCAACGATGTCATCACGAAGTTGAATTCGATCGGAGATATTTCGAGCATCCACTTTACGCAAAACAATTCGATGGCGATTCACAAAAGCGGAAAGGTCTTCACTTGGGGAACCAATGCCAACGGTCAACTCGGCATCGGAAGTAACAACACGGACCCGGCAACTCCTTCCGCGGCAGGAACCAGACTCCCGCCTATGGAAGTCCCGGGTATCAACGACGCGGTTATGGGAGCCTTCGGTTTTGATCACGCACTCGTCCTAAAATCCGACGGAACCGTTCTCTCCTTCGGTCTGAATAACGTAGGTCAGTTGGGAAACGGAGCGACCGGAATGACGGCGACCACCATCTCCTCCAATCCGGTTCCGGTAGTCGGCTTGAACGACGTAATCCAGGTAATCGCCGGATCACAACATTCCGCGGCGCTCACTTCAAACGGAGACGTTTACGTCTGGGGAAGAAATCAGTATGGAAATTTAGGCAACGGAATGATCGACTCCGCAACCGCGATCCAATCCACTCCTCTCAAAGTTTCGGGTCTTAGCGGAATCAAACAAATCGCAAACGGAAGGGATCATCTCTTGGCGCTTCGATCGGACGGCAAAGTTCTTGCTTGGGGTCTGAATGCGAGCGGTCAAGTGGGAATCGGGGGAAGCGGTTCTCCGGGCCCCGCCTCAAATCCAACAGAAGTTTTGAATATTCAAAATGCAGTATCCGTCTGGGCGGGCGGAACTCAGAGCTTCGCCGTGTTAAACGACGGAACCGTGAAGGGCTGGGGAGCCAACGGAACGACGGCTAATCTCGGAATCGGAGAAACCGCGACTTCCAAAGTTTACGCGCCCGGAAGCGCGGTAGTAGGAATCAAAGGTCTGATCCATTTCGGATGCGGTGCGACCCATAACTTCGCCCTTTTAGGAGACGGTTCCGTCTACGGATGGGGTTGGAATTTTAAGGGCTCCCTGGGAAGACCGGACCTCCAGACAAATTGGGGCGCGGCGACTCCCGTCTCCATCAATCTTCCGTAATATTTTAATTTTAGAATGTATTTTGACAATCGGACACAAACCATACGGATTCTTTCTCAAAATCTGTTTAAAGGAAGAATCTGGTTTCTCCTTTTTACTTTGATTTCCTTTTTTTTCGGAGGATGCAGAATTCAAAAGGAGAACCGTTGTTCTTCGGACGTTTCCTGTTTTGAGCTCGGAGCGGCTCTTCTCGTTCTTTCCAATCTTCCCTCCTCCAATCCCTGGGATTACGAGGAAGGAGAGGAATTTCAAGGAGGAAGCAGGATGACTAGTTTTTCTTTCGGAGGTTCGGCCTTTCGGCAATTCGCGCCCAACGTTTCATTGAACGTAATTTCGGAATTTACCGTGGGACAAGCCGTATTCGAAGTTCCTTGGACTCCGGGATTTTCCTCCACACTTCCGGATCGGGACGGACTCGGCCCGCTCTTTCATTCCAATTCCTGCGTTAGCTGTCACTTTGCAAACGGCAGGGCTTTGGAAGAGGACGGAGAAGCTCTCGTTTTCAGCCTCGTTCGTTTGAGTTCCGGCGCGAATTCGCATTCTCCGGATCCTCAGTATGGAGGTCAGTTTCAACCGAATTCTGCCGCGGGAGTTTCCAAGGAAGGCGCCGTGACTCTGAGCTACGATGAAATAGAAGGAAGGTTCGAAGACGGTTCGGCGTATTACTTACGTTCTCCTATATTCAATTTTTCGAATTTAGGATACGGTCCCTTCGCCGCCGACGCGAAATTTTCGTTGAGAACTCCGCAACAAGTGATCGGACTCGGTCTTTTGGAAGCGGTCCCTGAAAAAACGATCCTTTCCTTCGCGGACCCGAACGATCAGGACGGGGACGGAATTTCGGGAAAGCCGAATTACATTCCAAACCTAAGCGGTTCCGGCGCGACTCTCGGAAGATTCGGATGGAAAGCGAACAACCCGAGTTTGATCCGTCAAAATTCGGCCGCGTTCCTAGGAGATCTGGGAATCACGTCCCCTCTTTTTCCGAACGAAAACTGCACGACCATACAGACTCAGTGCCAAGCGGCGGCGAACGGAGGAAGTCCGGAAGTTCCCCAATCAAAGATCGACGCGATCACGAACTATATGAAACTGGTCGCGGTTCCGGCGAGGAGAAAGGCGTCCAACGAAAGCGTTCTCCTCGGAAAGGAAATATTTTTCAAAGCGGGTTGCAAAAATTGTCATATTCCAAAAATCTTAACCGGTTCGGATTCGAATTTTTCCGATCTTTCCAATCAGACGATTCGGCCTTATACGGATCTTTTGTTACACGACATGGGAGAAGGACTCGCCGACCAAAGACCGGACGAAGAAGCGAACGGCGCGGAGTGGAGAACTCCTCCTCTTTGGGGAATCGGACTCTTCGAAGAAGTAAACGGTCACACACGTTATCTTCACGACGGAAGAGCACGAGATCTGAGCGAAGCCATTCTCTGGCACGGAGGAGAGGCGGAAAAAAGTAAGAATCATTTTTTAAGGCTGGATATCCGTCAAAGAACGCACCTGATCAACTTCTTAAAATCCCTTTAAAAAAGTTAAAATCAAACGACCCGGACTTTCACCGGGTCCAGCGTCATTTTTACGGGGTCGCATACTGATAAAGAGTTTCGAACAGGATCATGGAACCCAGTTTCAAATTTTCTATGCTGATATTTTCGTCTTTGCCGTGAAGAGTTTCCGTGTCTTTAGAAGTTAGAATCGCGGGATTGAGTCCGTAACAACGAATCCCGATTCTCCTAAATCTCGCGTTATCCGTCTTTCCCGACGACATAAAAGGAGCGGCGACGCTTCCGGGTATTTTGGAAACGCTTACGTTTGCAAGAATCTGAAACAATTCGTCTTCCAACGGCGAATCGTCGGGGCCTATCTCGTCTATGATCTCAGCTTCCACTCCGTACGTTTTCGCGATTTCGCGGATTTTTTCGAAGTAATCTTTCGTATCAAACCCCGGCAGAACTCTAATATCTAGTTTTCCTAATGTTTCTCCGGAAAGAACGTTATATCCGTCGCCCTCCAAGGACTCGATTCCGGTAATCGCTTTCGTATTGCTAGTCATCGCCGCCAGATGTTTGCTCTTTTTCAGAGTTCCAGTAAGAAAGGGTTTGATGAAAGGATTGGATGCGTTTTTTAAAAAGAAAGAAGTGGGAAAGGATGCGACCTTTCCGAGCTGATAAAAATAAGCCCTTGTTTCATCGGTGATTCTCACTCCGACGTCGTAGCGCAAAACTTCTTCGTAAAAACGAATCAGATTTAAAGTCGCGTAATCTGAGGTCGGGGCGCTTCCGTGACCGCTCTGTCCTTTTGCCCTGAGTTTTATCCAGAGATTTCCTTTTTCCGCGTATTGAATGTTGAATATCGTGGAACCGGGAATCCCGACGTCCTTCGTGGCAACTCCGCCTTCGTTCAACATAGTATCATAATTTTCGAATATGTTTTTGTGTTCCTTCGCCATATAACGCGCTCCCCAAACGCTCCCGCTTTCCTCGTCTGCGAGGGAAAGGAACATTACCTTTCGTTTGAGTTCTACGTTGGAACGTTTTAACTCTAAAAACGCAACGAGCTGCATCACCGCGAGGCCCTTCATATCCAAGGCTCCTCTTCCGTAAATTTTTCCGTCGACGACCTGTCCCGAATAAGGAGGAACGGTCCATTCGGTCGCGTCGGCTTCGACGACGTCGCTGTGATTTCCCAAAATGATCCCCTTAAGATCGTTCGGTTTTTTAGGTTCGAGAACCGCGACGAGATTGGCGTGTTCGGGATGTTCTTTCGAAGCGTAGATCCGGGAAGGAATGCCTTCCTTTTGCAAAAGAGCCTGGAGATAACGAACGACTTCGATTTCGTTTTTTCTTTCCGTCCGAATTCGAATCAGGTCCTGAAGAATCCGAACGGCCTCGTTCGTTCTCTCCTCCCAATTTACGGGAATCGTATTCTGCTTGAGGGCGATCGTTCGGATCGGAGAAGAATAAAAACAACCGAACAAAACGAAACTCAGGATAAAAAACGAAAAACGAACAAAAATCATAACACCTACCACTTTCTTTCAAAGAGGCAATAAAATCCTCGCTCGGATTTTCATCGATCTAAATTCTTCATCGCGTCAAAAGACCGGCATCTAAAACGAGCTGCGTCCCCGTCACATAACGACTCTTATTCGAACACAGATAGAGCACGGCTTCCGCCACGTCCTCCACTTCGATCCAAGGAACCGGAAGCAGATTTCCAGCCGATCGTTCCGCGATTTCGCGCGGCGTGGCGCCTTCCAAAAATGTCCGTTCTCCCAAAAACAGAACTATCTCGTCTCTAAGAACATACCATTCCATATACGCCTTGTAAGACGGAAGGGAATGAAGAAGAGTACGCTTCATGTGGGTAATCTTGCCGTTTTTTTCGATCTGACGTTCGTATTGTTCCTTTACTTCCTGGGGCGAAGTTTCGTATTCCGTCAAAGAAATTCTACTCATGTTCTTTCCTCCGAAAGTCTGATTTGGATGAGATCCTCTTCGTTCCTGTCAAACCGCTTCCGGTATTTTTCGAAACGACGCAGATAACGCATTCGAAATAAATAATATACTAAACCGGCCGCAAAAACAAACGGCAGCAGAAGCAACTTTCCCCCTTCCCTGAGGTCGTTTAACAAAAACAAGATGAAAAGAAGAATGAAGAACAAACCCCAATATGCGGAAATCTTCAAAAAAAATCTGGAAGCGGGAAAAAGAATCCTGGATTCGTTTCTGAATCTTTTTTCGAGCTTCAAGAAGACGATCAAAAGAGGAAGGAATAAGAAGAGCCATCCCAGAGTGGAATAGGAAGCGAGAATTTCCAAATTCCAACCTCCGATCAAACCGAACAAAGAAAGAATATAAAACAAAGTCAGAAGAATCGGCTTTGAGGAAGCGAAGAAAAACTTTCGGTTTAGAAATTCCGGAAAAATTCCGTCTTGAATCACGAATTCGGAAGAGCTGGTAAGAATCAAAAAAAGACCGTTGATGGAAGTTCCCAGAGCCAACACGGGACAAAATATGATTAATACTGAATATATCAATTCCGGAAAAAGAATCTTAGCGCTCTCCGTCACCGGATTTTCGGAGAGAAGGCTTGTCCCTTTCGGAATATAACCCGTAACCGCATAGGCGACTCCGATGTAAAGGATCGTAACGATCGGAAACGCGAGAAAAAATGCCCTAAAAAGATTCTTCCCGGGATTCGTAGTTTCGTTTCCGAACTCGACGATCGCGTTCGATCCGAAATAAGTAAAAGTTAGAAGTGAAACTCCATAGAGTATTTTTTTCCAACCCGGAAACTCGGAAACGCTCGGCAAAGAAGGAACATACGCGGGAACGCTAAAACCGATAAAAACAAGAAGTCCCGCGACCAAAAGAACAACCATCGAAGTCTGAATCCAAACCACAAAGCGAAGACCAAAAAGATTGAGGAGATAAAAAAAACTAAGAATCAAAAACGCAAGAGTCGTCTCCGATTCCGGGAAAAAGGATTCCAAAAATTTGGCGGTCGCGATACAAAACAGAGGCATCTGCCCCAGCGAAGCCGTGACTATAAAAAACCAGATCCCGAGAAAGGCGACTAACGGAGAAAGAAAACGACTCGGATAAAAATAATTCCCTCCGCACGCCGGAAAAATCGTTCCCAGAGCGGCTACGGGCGCGATCGCAAAAAACATCGGAATCGCGGCGACCGCATACAGCCATGGCAGATAACGTCCCACGGAAGCTCCTACAATTCCGGAAAGAACGAAAACTCCGCCTCCGATCGTAAGTCCGATCGCCATACACGTTAGGCTAAACAGAGAGATTCCCTTTCGAAAAACGACCTCGGAATTTCGGAAATTTTCTTTCATGGATTTTCCGCCAATTGAACAGAAGAATCGATCTTAGCAAGAATAAATTCTCATATAAAAGAATTTATTCTAATATAATAAATTTTTTCGGTCATTCTATCCGAATTTCGTTCGAAATTGAAAGGACAGTTTCGGATTCCCATTGACAGAGGGATATTTCTGGGTACAACGTTCGGATTCTAATTTCCCCTGAATTCATTTCTAAATTCTCCTAAGAGGTATTATGGCATTTCGAAGAACGATCGGAGCGAGCGCTTCCGAAGACAGATTGGAAAAATTGATCCAAGACAGATTGCAACCGGGCGCGGACAAGGCGAAGATCGATCAAAGAATTTGGGATCTTTTCGGCGAAGAATGGTGCGTGATGTTCACGGATCTTTCCGGCTTTTCAAGAGGTGTCGAACGATTCGGAATCATTCACTTTTTACAAACGATTCACGAGTCCGAAAGAATTCTTATCCCGATCATCGAAGACCACGATGGAATCCTTTTGAAATCCGAAGGCGATAGTTTTCTTGTGATCTTTAGAAACGTAGGCAAAGGGATCGAATCCGCGATCAAGATGCAGCAGATTCTTGTAAGCTACAACCAGGATAAAATTCCCGAGGAAAAAATCCTTCTCTGTGTCGGACTCGGGTTCGGTAAGGTTTTGAAAATCGGAGACACCGACGTTTTTGGTTCCGAGGTCAACACCGCGAGTAAACTCGGTGAAGATACCGCCGAAGCGGGTGAAATCCTTGTGACTCAATCCGTATTCGAACAGGTTCGCGAAAAACACCTTCGATTTGAAGAATTACCCGAAGCCCCCGCCGGAACTTCAAAAGCGTATCGACTCGTTTACTGATTCTATATTCTTATTTTTGAATATAGATTTCGACTTCTCTCGGACATAGGGTGAAAGGCCCTATGACTATAAGGGTCGCGAATCGGATTCTTCCTTGACTCTTACTTAAATAAAATGTCTTATCAAAACTTCGCTTCGAGGGATTTTCTCATTCGATTTTTATAAGGTTCTGTCATAAAACTGGGACAGAACCTTGCCGCTTGATCTTTTCGACAAAATAAAATAAGATTTTGGGACAGGCTGTAAGTAAAATCAACCGGACGGACCTTCGTATAATCTTCATCATTTCGGAATTTGGCAAGGACTCGAGAATGAGAAAATTTTTCTCTCTTTATTGTATCTTCTTTTCGATCGTTTCCTTCGGGAATTGTAAAACGAAGTCGGATTCGGGACTCGCCGCGCTTGTGGAATACGCAACCGTGCTCGGCGAAACCAAATGTGAATGTGAAAAAGTCGAAAGGGCAAAAGGAGCCGAATCGGAGGAAGTCTCCATCTGTTTGAGCAAACTCGAAAACGCTCAAAAAAGATACGGGATCAACATCCGGTTGTTTCCGGATCTTGCGGATAAAGGAGAAAAATTAATCCAAAGCTCCTATTCCAAACGATGCCCTCTCTAAACGATTGAAAGCGGCTAAAATACATTGAATATTTTTAATATTCCCCTCACAAATAAAATCTCCAACTCTGGTCGGCACAGGCATAAATCCTATGCCGTTTTTCTTTTCGCATTCAGCAGACTTTGAATTCTTTTAAACAAACGGCGTTCTTTCATAGAATCTCGGTTCAAATTCGTTTAACAATCATTGTTATAAAATCGGCGGTATCTTATGAATGTATCACTTCGAACAGAGAGTCCATTTCCAAATCTCACGGGAACGTATACGATACAAATCGTTCGAAATTCTTCTTCCAACCCCGTCGACTTGACCGTTCTAATCGAACAAGAAGAAGAGAAAATTTTCGTAACCGCAAAACTCGATTCTTTCTCCGTCGCTTCGATCCCGAGGGTTTTACGCGGAAGAATCGCAGATAGGAACGCCCATCAGGCGATCGTCGAATTTGAAAACGGAGATTGGGAACGTTACGTTTTTACGGAAGGCAGATTTTCAAAACATGAGTTTCTTTTCTAATCCGAAAGGGTGAGAATTTTTAATTCGACAAACGCGCGTTTTGTGTTTTCTCAATTATCGAATTTTATATTCTTATAACGACACACTCCGTTTTTTCGTTGCAGTCTTTGGAGGATCGAAGAGATTTTCGTCACTTTTATGGTCCACTACGAACACAATCCCGCGACTAAATCTTCGAAAACTTCTACTACCGGAAAACCGCCGATCCTTTTTGTTCACGGGGCTTGGCACGGAGGCTGGTGTTGGCAGGAAAATTTTGTGCCCTACTTTCAAAAAGCCGGTTACGAAGTTTACACGCTCGATCTCCGAGGACACGGCAAAAGTCCGAGCACCGGCTCGTTTCGTTGGACTTCGATCGCGAACTACGTTCAAGACGTTCGAAAAGTTCTGGATCAACTGCCGCAATCGACGGTTTTAGTAGGCCATTCCATGGGCGGACTGGTCGTGCAAAAAACATTAGAAACCGCTCATGTTCCGAAAGCGGTTTTACTCGCGAGCGTTCCTCCCTACGGAGTTTTTAGAATCACTCTGGAATTGTTATTCAAACATCCGATTCGTTTTCTGAGAGTTCTTGCGACACTTTCCCTGTTTCCTCTCGTGGAAGATCCAAAACTGAGCCAGGAACTTTTCTTTTCAAAATTATTAAGCGACACAAAAGCGTTTCACTACGCTTCCCGTCTTCAAGACGAATCCTTTTTCGCCTTCCTTGGAATGTTGATCTTTTCTCTTCCGAAAACCAAAAAAATCAAAACTCCTCTCCTCGTGATCGGAGGCGAAAAAGACAGATTTTTTCCCCCGTGGGAAGTGACTCTCACAGCGAAGGCATACGGAGTCGAACCTCAAATTTTTCCGAATATGGGTCACAATCTGATGTTGGACGAAGGATGGGAGAACGTCGCGGAAAGAATCGAATCTTATCTTTCAACGGGCACGATTTCCAATACGAAAAGCCCTTCCAAAAAAGCGAAATCGGTTCCTAAGAAAAAAGCAAGTCCCAAAAAAAAGAAAAAGTAAAAATGCTGCGTGCCTAAATACGTTAGACGCTCTTGGAAGAATCCGCGCTCGCGGATGTTTGTACGGAAGTTTGAATCGCTTTTGCAAAATCGGCGAAGGCGTTCTCGAACTTTGCTTTCGTTTCCGCATCGATCAATTCTTCCCGATCATTGATTTTTTTGCGCGCAAGGGTTACGCAAAAGGAAGCGGATTCTACCACCGTTACGTTCATAACTTTCAGGGTTTGCAACAAGGAAGCGTGCGCTTTGTCTCCTCCCATATAAGACGGAGAAGCGCTGAGAGCCATCACCGGTTTGTCTACGTATTCGCCCGAACCGACCACCCAGTCCAAAGAGTTTTTAAGCACTCCCGGAATTCCGTGCGCGTATTCGGGAGTGCAGATCAAAACGCCGTTCGCGTTGTTCAACGCTTTCCGATAACGTAGTACGACTTCGGGAGAATTTTCCCCGTCAATGTCCGGCGAAAAATGCGGCAGTTCGCCTAATTCATCGTAGGTGATGATTTCCATTTCGGCCGGAGCTACTTTTGTAATGGCGCGAAGTAGAGCGGAATTTGTGGATTGGGAACGAAGGCTCCCCGAGATCGCAAGAATTTTCATGGTGTAGAAGTTAGATTGTAAGGACCGGAAATCGGGTTAAAAAATATTTCCTAAACTTAGAGTTCTTCCTTCCTGAAACCGCGTTATTAAAGAAGGTATATCACTCAAGAGACCGATTCTTTCTCCGGTTGTTCTATCCAAATCGCGTGTTCGGTGTCCAAATATTCCTTCGCGCTTTGTATCTTTCCGTTACGGACGATAAAAAGGAAGTGGTAGTGGTTGTTATAGAATTTTCCGTTCGAATGCTTTCCTTTCGATTCCGCCGTAAGGGAAACTCGATCCTCTTCCGCTGTGAAGTCGTGAAGTAAAAAATGAAAATCGGAAAAGGTTCTGTGCAGAAGTTTGAAACCGAGCTGAACGGCGCGCTTATCGTTCTTTCCGGAAACCTTGGTTTTACCGATGATCCACCATACCAAGTCGTCGCTTAACAATTCCACGGCGCTGGTGAATTGTTTTTCGTTCATTCTTTGGAAATAGCTTCGGACAATCTGTTTATTTTCCTCTAGATTCATTTTACCTTTACCGTATTCTAATTTTTTAATATAGTTTCAAAGAAAAAGGATCCGAAACGTCGTCCCCTGATTCAGTATGCTTTCCACTTCGATTTTTCCGCCCATCGCTTCCACCTGATTTTTCGTGATAAAAAGTCCGATTCCTTTCGAATCTCGATTGCTGTGAAACGTCTTATACATGCCGAAAAGTTTATCGCCGTTTTTATTCAGATCGATTCCGATTCCGTTGTCTCGAATACTCAAAACGATCCGGTTGCTCCTGAATTCCGAGCTGAGAGTGATCTCGGGATCTCGTTCGGGATGTCTGTATTTCACCGCGTTGGTCAAAAAATTCAGCAGAATGCTTTCCATGTAGGAGGTATTACATTTTACCCGAACGGAATCCGAAACCAAGTTGTGAATTTTTACGTTGTATTTTTGAATTTCTCCGGAGATCGTCTGGGAAACCTTCTCGATATAATCTTTCAAAGAAATTTCAGTATTTTGAATATTCTTATTTGTTTGAATGGATACGACTTCGTTCAGATTTAGGACGGTATCCATCAGACTATCCGAGGCCTTCTTGATGTAACGGATCATTTCCTCTTTTTCGGAGTCGGTCGTCGCCTCCTCCAAAATTTTGAGGAGCATCGTGATATTTCCCGCGTGCGAACGCAGATTATGCGAAACAATATGAGCGAAATTTAATAGTCTTTCGTTTTGATCGTTGACAATATTCAGCGTCCCCTGAAGAGCGAGTTCCCTTTCTTTTTGTTCCTGAATATTCTGAAACGTACCTGAAACTCGAATGCACTTTCCGTTTAAGTATTCCGGTTTGCCGATGGAACGGGTCCAAACAAAATTTCCCTTTGCGGTGACGATCTCCACTTCAAAATCGAACGGTTTTCCGGAGGCGATCGACTCCGCAAGAATGTCCGCGGACCGTTTTCTTTCTGATTCGCTTTTAAAAAAGCGCGCCCCCTCCTGACCGGTAGGAACGTAATCTTCCGGAAGTTCGAAGATCGCCTTCGTCACCTTGCTCCAAATTCGCGTGTTCGTTTCGAGATCCAATTCCCAAGAACCGATACGCGCCGCTTCGTTCGTTCGGGTTAATATTTCCTCAAGACGACTTCTTTCAAACTCTTTGTGTTTGAGGACGCTTATATCTTCCGTGTACATGAGGACGCCGCCGACTTCGTCTTGGGAACGATACCAAGGACGCACTTCCCAGATGATCCACTGGGAAGTTCCGTCTTTACGGATGAATAATTCTTCGTCTCTTCTTTGAACCTTGCCTTGCAAACATTCTCTGTGGATTTGCTTCCATTCTTCTCCGATCTCCGGAAAGATTTTGTAATGAGAATGTCCTAAAATTTCGGTTCCGACGAGTCCGTAATCCGAAAGCCACTGCTGGGAAGCCGCCATATAACACATGTTAGTATCGAACATCGCGATCGCGGAAGGCGCCTTTTCGATAAAGACCTTCGTCAACTCGTAACTTTCTTTGAGAGCAGTCTCCGCATTTTTATGTTCGGTGATGTCCCAATTGGTTCCCACCATTCGAAACGCGCGACCGGATGCGGTTCTCTGAACGATCGCGATCGCTTTGATATGTCGAATGGATCCGTTAGGCCAAATCACTCGGAACTCCATATCGAAATCCTTGATTCCTTCCACCGCTTTTTTGTGTTCGATTCTACAACGTTCCAAATCTTCCGGATGAAGTCCCGCCTCCCAAGCCGCGTAGGCGCCGGAAAAAGTAGCGGCCTTGACTCCGTACAATTCATACATCGCCTCGTCCCATGAAAGACGGTCTTCGATCAGATCCAAATCCCAGATTCCGACCTTCGCGGCTTTTGTCGCAAGTCCGAGACGATCCACCGTAAGTTTCAATTCGGACTCGATCTTTTTAGACTCGGTTACATTGAAGTAAGTGCCGAGCATGAGGACCGGCTTACCGTCAGGATCGACTTCGCCAAGTTTACAAGTACATCGGAACCAAACGATCGTTCCGTTTTTATGAAGAAAGCGAATGTCCGATTCGTAGAGTTGGTTTAAGTCATAAGACTTGAGGTATTCTTCGAATTCGTTACGAACTTGATCCAGATCCTCCGGGAGAATATGAGATTGCCAGGTCCGAATCGAATTTTCCAATTCGTGATCCTCATAGCCGAGCATGGATTTCCAAGCCGGTGAAAGATAGCTCGTGTTTTTTAAAAAATTCTTTTCCCAGTAACCGGCGTGCGCTTGTTCGAGGATGGTTTGAAGAATATGGATCATCACGTCATTCAATCTGAGAATTTCAACCGCTTCCCTCGCGCGTTTGGAAAAAGAAATTAGAACGGAAGAAACGTCGTAGATTGTCGATTCGGATTGAGGAACGGTCAAGCCTAAAAGTCCGAATATGCCGCTTCAAAGCCGTTTTTTGAAAATCCATTTTTCTATCAAGCGAGGAACCATCCTCGCTTCACAGAGATTCTATAACTTATTTCCATTTTAAAACTCAAAAACGAAATCATTGAAAGAATTCGGAAAGAATTCTCTTTTGAAATCGTATGCTTCTCTTTGTCTCAAAAGAGGATTGAAAAATTTGGGGTTTATGAGAACAAGTCCGAGCATCGAATGGGTTCTATAAATTTTTGGAACTTCCGATCGTGTTTGCATCCGAGCAATTGTTGTCTTTATTTTATTGAAAGTTTGTTTTGTTCTAAACAACCATTTTCTCTCGAAAAGATATTTAAACCTTTTTTGCCTCGAAGATTCCTTCCGGACGAATTCAGAGAATGAAAAAGAAAACCGTTTCTTCCGAAAATCGAACCAATTCGAATTCTCAAGATAGAAAATATTGATCAACGTTGAATCCATCCTTTACGTTACTCGTACAAACTTATTATATAACGAATCCATTTCATTCTTAGATTCTAAATTCTCAAAAAGATGAAAGCGGAATTTAAAATTTGACACGCTAACGCATCGAACCGCAACCGAGTATGCAAATCATATAATCCATGGATCAAAATTCCAACTCTCTTAAGAAAAACGATAAAACGATTTCCGGTTCAAAAAAAGATTTTCATTTTTGATGCGAATATTAAGCATGAAAACTCACTTAAGACAAACATCGAAACAACGATAAAAAACATAATAAATGTATAATATACTTTCAGAATGTGTAATATCTTGTGCGTTTATTTACCAGGACGAAGTCGATGGTTCTTGTTCTTAATTGAAAAGATTAATTTTCAAGAACAGTCTAAAAGGAATTTAGAACCCAGGAGACATCGGCATGGCTGATCCGACCGCACAACATTCCCTTGGCGACAACGCCGCGCGCAAATTAGCGAACACAACCAAAACAGCGCCCCAGTACGGAGCCATCACGCCCCGCTGGCTCGTACGTTTTTTGGACTGGAAACCCCTCGAGTCCGGAACTCTGAGAGTCAATCGGGTCAAAGACAATACGAGTGTCGACGTTTTGTGCGGACAAAAGGACGAACAACCCTTACCTGAAACTTTCGTCAACTACGAAGAACAACCGAGAGAATACACTCTCAGCGCGATATCAACGGTATTGGACGTGCATACGAGAGTTTCCGATTTGTTCAGCACTCCGCACGACCAGATCAAGGAACAACTTCGCTTAACAATCGAAAGCGTAAAAGAACGTCAGGAGAACGAACTCATCAATAACGACGACTACGGACTTCTAAAACACGCGTCTAAAAATCAAAGAATCTCCACCCGCAAAGGGCCTCCGACTCCTGACGATTTGGATGAACTCATCACAAAGGTCTGGAAGGAACCGTCCTTCTTCTTGGCTCATCCTTTGGCGATCGCCGCTTTCGGACGAGAATGTACACGAAGGGGCGTTCCGCCTGCTACGGTTTCCCTTTTCGGAACGCAGTTTCTGACTTGGAGAGGACTTCCAATCATTCCTTGCGATAAACTTTTGGTAAACGGCGAAAGTAAACCGAAATCGACGGAAGGAAAAACGAACATTCTTCTTTTGAGAGTGGGAGAAAAAAAACAAGGCGTGATCGGACTCTTTCAACCCGGATTACCGGGAGAACAAACTCCCGGACTATCGGTTCGTTTTATGGGAATCAACCGTTCCGCGATCGGATCCTATCTGATCTCTCTTTATTGTTCCGCAGCGATTCTTACGGATGATGCGATAGGAGTTTTGGAGAATGTCGACGTAGGCAACTATCATGAGTACAAATGATCCGTTCTTTGCAAATCGATCCGATTTTTCAGAATTCGAACCAATTGAATTGAAAGGACCGATCGATCCAAGCGTCTTATCATTGTTAGCCGGTGAATTTTTCGGTCCGCTTCCGATGAACGGAGGAACCGGGGTGGAAAAAGTGGGCGCTTGAGTTCCAACGTTTGCGGAAGTCAGACCTCCCGGAAACGAAGGAACGCTCGTTCCCGGAAAAAATTCTTCCGGAATCCTTTGGTAATCCGATTCCTGAAGCTCCAAGTTGTATCCGCTCTGCAGAATTTTATCCGCGTCCGCCGGCGGCGACGTTTGAATGATCGGCTTCGACGAGGAAACTCGGTTTGAAAGAATCAATTCTTCCACCCCGGTTCCTCCGTTCATCGGAAGCGGACCGAAAAATTCACCGGCTAACAATG
>NZ_NPDU01000049.1 GCF_002811985.1 Leptospira adleri | reverse complement strand
AACGTGGGACCCAAGACATTCCGGAGGAATGGATGGGTTCCGCTTTTTGCAGGGTGTGGAATGTAAGAAAAGGATATGACCTTATTCCGGAGATTCATTTGGGCAAAATAGCCGAAAAATTAAATGTATACTATTCTTTTTTAAAGAAGGTCTACCTAAAATTCCGTAATGTCCCAAGTCTACTAAATTCTAAAAGGGATTCATCGTCAGATGAGTTTCTCACCGGCATATTTCAAAAACGATAAACTTTCAAAGACGGATTAGAATCGAAGGCGACATCAATGTAATCATTTTTATGCCTTTCGAGGAAGCTAAATATTCAAAATGAACGGAAACGTCAGTAAAATCAAACCGCTCCCATTGTCCACGATCTACATACGCAGCTCAGCTCAAGCTCGGCAAACCCAGCATTTCAGCCACTTCCCTGCTTCCGTATTCGAAAGCGATATTTCGAGGTAAAATTCCATTGTATCTTAAATGATCTTCATCATCCGATCCGAATAAATGTATTGAGACCACTTGTAGCTCTTTGTTTAAATACAGAGTTATTCCGTTTTGAGTGAAATCCCAAATTTGAAAATCAGCAAAGAAATCAACATGAGGATTTTCATTAAGGGCATTTAAGAAGTTGGCTACTTCCTCACTGTCTTGAGTTTTACCAATTAATATTTCCGGATCAATCTTATTCATGCATCAAGTTCTATATACGTTAGAGCGAATAACACTTATCAAAATTTTATTTTTGTACCGGCTCTTTCGATACTTTTCTTCGCTTTTTTCAATCGAGAAACAATTAAATCAAAGGAATCCGATCGAAAATTCCTTTCGCGTTTACGAATCTTGTTATCGTATTTACTTAAGCTTCAATCATGACGGCGATCTTGGTATCCACTATATCGGGGGATTCCAGACAACAAATATTGGTTGCTATGGATAAAACCAGTAATTTAATTTTATAAAATATGAACTTTGCATCTGTAATTAAATGGTAATTAAAATGAAGAATTCAACAATATTAGGAAACAGTACATTAACTGTGAATCGAATTGGACTTGGTTGCATGGGCATGTCTGAGTTTTACGGTTCTTTTAATGAAACAGAGTCAATTCATACTCTTCACAGAGCAATTGATTTAGGCGTTAATTTTTTCGATACGGCGGATATGTATGGTAGTGGAGCAAATGAAAAACTCCTTGGGAAAGCATTCAAGAGCAAATGGGATAAAGTTGTTTTGGCTACAAAATTTGGTGTAATGAGAGGTGCAAATGGAGAATGGCTTGGACTCAATGGGCAACCAGCATATATTCAAAAAGCGTGTGAACAAAGTCTTTCAAAATTAGGCACAGAATCTATTGATCTATATTATATGCATCGCCAAGCCCCTGATGTTGAAATCGAAGTAATCGTTGGTGCAATGGCTGATTTGGTAAAACAGGGAAAAGTAAAATACATTGGTTTATCAGAGGTAAATGCCGAAACGATACGCAGAGCCCACAAAGTTCATCCCATAACCGCTATTCAATCTGAATACTCTTTGTGGAGTCGGGAACCAGAACAAGAAATCTTTGAGGTTTGTAAAGAACTTGGAATTACTTTCGTTTCATACAGCCCATTAGGTCGAGGTTTTTTAACAGGAGCAATTAAAAGCCGTGCTGATCTTGAGGCTGGTGACTTTAGATTAAACAATCCACGATTTACTGAGGATGCGATTAAAGAGAACGTCAAATTTGTTGAAGTAATAGAACAATTAGCGAATGCAAAAGGAGTAACAAAGGCGCAAATTGCTCTATCTTGGATATTGCATCAAAATGACGATATTACAGCAATTCCTGGTACAAGAAATATTCACCGTCTAGAAGAAAATTTAGGAGCATATAATGTTACTCTCTCCCAGGCCGATATGCAACTGATTGAAGAGTCTATACCTAAAATGACCACAGGAAGTCGTTACTAACGTAACCAAGGTTGTGTCTGGACGGAATCCTTTTATATTCAAGGCATTACAGAGTTTATCTGCATCCGCATCTATGAGATGTTAGGCGCCTCTAACTGAACCTCTTGCGAGTTCGCTCAAGTCCTTCTTGAGTTGGGTCTCATCTACTTGGATTGATTTCAAGTGGCTTTTTTCTTCTTCTGTCCTCATGGGGGGTTCTCCTTTTCTTTGAAATTTGTTTGGTCACAATCTCAATCGGCAAGGAGAGCCTTCTCGTTCATTCTTAAATGTGCGAAAAAATTAGGACGTTATCTTCTTCTACGGATACTCTGACGAGGTCGCTCAAGTCTTTCTTGAGCTGGGTCTCATCTACTTGGATTGCTTTCAAGTGCGTTTTTTCTTCTTCTGCCCTCATTGGGGGGTTCTCCTTTTTCTTTGAATTTGCGCGTTACAAACTCAATCGGCAAGGAGAGCCTTCTCGTTCATTCTTAAATGTGCGAAAAAATTAGGACGTTATCATCTAATATCCCTATGTTTAATAAATATTTAAAATTAGAGTTAAAACATCTCACAGAACACTAAGATTAAAAGCACAACCACCTGGACATGACCCACCATTTAATCCGTCAACCTTTATCAATCTTCTTGAGTTTATTGATACTGGAATGTTCGAAAGCGTTTTTGTGGCATTCGCGTTTTGAATTGTATATTCTACAAGACTTGTGTCCTTCTCTGCATAAACTGAAAGACTCAAATTTGCCGCCCCGGTAGCGGTTACCGTTAAGTTAAGAATCGCGATATTTGTACGGATCTCATAAAAACAAGGACTACTGCTACCAGTGACATTGCCAGAAACACTTGCGCCTTTCGTAAGAATGAAAGCTTTGGCTGGCGTGTTATTGTCTATTACTACTCCTTCAGAACAATAACTCCCGACATCTCCCCCATCGAAAGTTACATTGTATTCAACATGAGCCGACAGCGCTTCTATAATAAAGAAAATATTTGAGCCTGGTTCAAAATATAAGGACTCACCTAAATATTCTTTTTTCGCATAAATAAAATCAGAGGATTGCTCATAAGTATTTTTTTCATTTTCTGAAAGCTGATCTGAAATATCAAGATTTGCGTATCCGATGTAATATTTCAGAAACTCTGCATTTTGAATTAAATTTCTAAATTGGTGCAAGACTCCAATTGACGCCATATCTTTAGCGTACTTGTAATATTTTCTACAGCCTTTTCCAGCTCGTTCTTTTCCAGTCTCAAAAAAGACAGTTTTCGCAGTCGATTTTGAAATATTTCCTTCGCAAGGGAAATCTGGAACTTGCGAAAAGGGACCAGAGCCTGCATAATTTCCTAATAATAATATTAGAAGATTTGCATTCTTCTCATCATTACTGTGACTACAAAAGGGTAAAGAACAAACAATCAATATTACACAATTAAGTTTTAACGTTTTTTTAATCAATAGTTGTTTCATTATAGACTAACTTGCCTCTCGAAAATCAATCCGTTTATTTGCAAAATTAAGACATTAATTCCTTTCTCAAAATATAATTTTACTTTGGCTAAATTCTTTACCGATAAAAAGAAAACTATCAAAATCGATAGATTTCGACTTTTACTCATTGCACAAGCTATTCAGGAGATTCGTTGGCGTTGCTATTTTTTTTATTTCATCAATCTTCTTTTCAAAATCTATTTCAATAATTACACTTTCATTTTCCTTTACTTCAAGACGGTATTCTTTTTTATATGAATCAAACATTTTGAATTTATCATGTCTTAAGTTTAACTTCAAATAATGTTCTCCGACCGGAAACGGAAAAAGATTATAACACCCTGTAACCGCAGTTGCGCTTTCATAAAAATTAAATTCCTTCGCCTTTGAATTTTCCCAAAGCATACGACTGGTTTGTGTCACATAGAAAGATTCCTGTTTTCTATAGGGGACCGGAAAAATACTTATTCCGTTATTTAACAGCGATTCAAAAAATGAATTGGAAATCATGGAATACAGCAAATAAGCAACTTGAACTGGGACAATTTTCCCATTTACGTTCCATTCCTTATCGCGGACTTTTACTATAACAAACGAATTTTGAACATTCTGCAAAGGGACGTATTCGTAAGTATCAACGGAAGTAATAAATTTAGGCATAGGGATTACATCTGTTGATACGATAGGAACGACACCGCAACTATTCGTAATGAAAAGCAAAGCGAACACCTTAAAATAATCATTAATTATTTTCATTTTTTAGAATGCCTTCTTCTATTGAAATTCGTGTACTTAATTTATTTTCATTATTAAGAGTAATTTCAAATTTCTTATTCTTCACTTTACCATGAGTGTTTATTAATATACGATTTTCCGAACAAGGAATTTCAATATTTTGATAACAATTATCTGTTATTTCTTTAATGATCCTACAGGTTGGATTAAGTTCAAAAAATCTACTGACCTTACTTTCAATATTAACGATCTCCCTTAATGGGTTCCCCATTTTTTTTATTGCTAATTTTGAATTCGGGATTCTAAGGTAAAAATTAATTTCTTCAATAGATTCAGAGTTTTCAAGGGTTAATTTTTTCGTATCGAAGCTAATTTTGCAAAGGTCTTTCGAAAAATATGGGTGGTATGCAAATCGAAAAGTTCTATCAAAGCATGAAACCGCTAATCCAACTATGAACACTAATCCAATATTTCGAATAAAATTACTTATATTCATTATTTTTTCAACTTGATCAAAATATTTAAATTTTTTATCTAATCGGTCTTAGATTATTATAGAATTTTTCTTTATCTTTCAATTTTAAATATGTGCTATACGACAATCCAGAAAATGGAGTTAAAAATCCGATGGTTGCTAATACAAAATCGGTAGTAGCATATCTGTCGCCAGTCGCAAGACCTTTTATGTATGAAACAGTTGCGATTTCATAATTAGTCATTTTGAAAAGTCCAGGGAAATAATTATCAGAAAAAGGTGATTTGCTTCCACCAAAATAAAGTTCACTTTCTTTTAACCATTCATCTGCCAAATCCATAGTCGAAGCTGAATTTTTTAACTCCGCTATTCGAGCATGTACAAATTCTTCGGCTAAGTCCATTCCGAAATAGCTACCAATCGCCATTCCTAATAAACTTCCCAAATAAGCCCCTTGCAAAGCACCCCTATCGTCCCAAGAGCCGATATTATATTCATGAACATAACCACCGACTGCGTAGCCAACTGTCGATCCTATCGCATAGCCTGCGGATGTAGTTGCAACGAATCCTGCTAATAATCCCCCTAAAGTTAGTGCATTTTCTCCGGCTAAAATTGCTGTCCCGGCTCCATAACTCGCTATCGCAATTACAACTGCAATTCCGGTATTGATAAATTGCTGTCTTTTTGCCTCACGGATGTGTTTCTTATTTTGAGATTTAATATAAGAATTTCCAGCTAAGGAAAACAAGGGATTATCCGAATTCGCAAATGCCTTAACAACATCCTTTTTTATATTCGAGATCATGTCCTTGTTATCGGCCCCGACCATATTTCGAACAATCTGATTGAACATATGAATGTATTTGTTGTGTCCACTTGGGTCTACAAAATTTGTCGGACTACCTTCAACATACATATAACGGTTCATTCCCGATTGAACGTTACCAGATGCAACTGTATCGGCTTGGATAAATCTTCCAAGCTCCGGATCATAAAAACGGGCGCCGTAGTTATAAAGACCTGTGTAAGATTCTTCTTCCTGTCCGGTATATTTGTAACGGAAAATATCGGGACCCGCAGAATCAGTCCTTAATATCTCTCCGTATGGCTTGTAAGATACGTGACTTGAACCTGGCATCTCTCCACCAGAAATTGGATTTCCACTTCCATCAGTCAGCATGGACGCACTACCCAAATGATCCGGATGATAAAAATACATTCCTGGAACTGTCAATCCCCCGACACCACCTGAGCCTCCACTGCTTGCAGATGGAGAATTGATTGATGGAACCGATACAGGAATTCCACCTGCAAAGATAGCCCAAGGAGGAGTACCGCTTCCTCCCCCGGAAAGGATACCGGAGCACCCTCCAGCAAATGAACCGAATGAAAGTAATAAGATCGGCGTAACTTTCAAAATCCATCTAGGTTTTGAAGTTTGTGTTTTAATTCTTGATAAAAATAAAGGAAGGCCAGTGCAAACAACGACAAAGAATACAAACACTGTTTTATTAAAATCATCAGGATGATTTCCAATTTTGATCATCATTGCAAGAAGACCGGAAATCGTTCTGTCTTTAATTTCACGAATTTTGTTTGAAGCAATTTGATTCCAATCGGAAGTTTCAAAAGAACTAATTAAAGTAGCGTCGTTCCGAGAAAACTGTGCGACAGTTTCGCCTGAAGTTCCTTTGATATAAAGAGTATGCGTTTCACCGTTTCCAGGAGTCCGCAATACTTCATAGGATCCATCTAATTGGAAAAGAACTGTCCCTTTAATATCCTCGGTTCGTTTTACTCGATTTCCACTATAATCATAACTGTTGAATGTATTTCCTAAAGAAGAAGACTGATATGCCGAGAGTTTTCCGATATCGTTGTAACTCAATGTATCTCCCTTTCTTGAAATCATATTACCCGCTGGATCGTAAGTGTAAGAAAGCGTTCCCGTGCTTGGAGAATTCATAGAAGTAACGGCTTGGGAATGGCTGGAATTTGAATACTGAAAAGTTGCGCTCCCTTTTCGAGTTAAATTTCCGTTCGATGTATATTGATAATTTTCCGTTCCATATTTACCCGTAGCTTGAGTTACTCGATGAAAATTATCATAAATAAAAGTCTGGCTACGGTCCGGCCTGTTGCGATCGGTAATTTGAGAAATGTTGCCGGAAGGATCATAGTCATAAGCAATGTTTTCTTGTTCAAATGCGTTCGGAAGCGTTGTCTTATATTCCTTCACACGCTTAAAAAGTGGATCTACATTGATAGCAGTCTGGACGCCGTTTCCTAATTTTCTTAAAATTTGTATTTCACCCGATCCATCGAGAGTCGGTCCTTCATAGGAAACGATAGGATAGCCAAAACTACCGTGATCTGGAACATCCATCGTAATCCCAGTCAAGTACCCTGCTTTAGAATATCGATTGTGGATTATGGATCCATCGGGATAGGTATAATCTTGAACCCTATCAAGAGAATCAAAAGCGGCCCTTTCAACAAAAATCAAATCATCGATTTGTTTGATCGATTTAACAGTTCTCCCTCGAATATCATATTCAAAGGACGTATTTCCAGTTGCATCTTGAACTCTTGTCACTCGTCCTTTTCCATTTGGAGCTGTATCGTATTCATAAACAACTGAAGAATCTGGATGCGGTCCCGTAACGGCTATAACTCGATTAAATGAATCATATGAGTAATTTAGAGCCACACCTCTCGCATCGATGGTCTGAGTTAGGTTTCCTACAGCATCGTACGAATAAAGTATTGTACCAGAATTCTGATCAGTTTGTTTGATTTTTCTGCCAAAGAGATCATAATAGAACTGAGTCGTATCGCCCGCCGGGTCCGTAATTTGAGACAGTCTTCCAGCAGGATCATAAGAGTAAGAGAAAGATTGGGTGCTCTGTATTTCCTTTGAAGTAGCTTGTCCTAAATCATTTAAGGAGACTTTCTCTCTATGAATTTCAACTCCGCCAGATTGGATCACGACAGTTTTAACAAAACTGGTCTCAGAAATTGTTTCTACTCTTCCATCAGGGTGATTGACTTGACTTAAACGACCATCAGGTCCGTTATAAATGTAATCCATAAAATAAATAGAATCAAAGCCTTCGATATAAGGCTTTGATTTTCTCTTTAAAGATCCATCCGAATTGTATTCCGAAGTAGAAACAAGAATCCGCCCTCCGTCTACAGGAGTTTCTTTTCGAATCGTACGGCCCAGAGTATCATAAAATTCTTTTGTTACCAGATCTCCGTTTTGGCTGTCGTTCGTCAACTTTTGAATCGTCTGTCCAGGTTGCCCGGTTTTATCATAGATAATCCGATTACTCCAACTGGATTCTCCTGGCAAAATCGTCTCATTTGGTCTTCCAAACTTATCATAGTTTTGAATCGTAACCGCACCATTTGGATCAGTCATTTTTGTTTCTAATGCTTTTGACAAATCGTATTCTTTAAGGATAATTTGACCAAGTGAATTTGTGATTTGAATTGGAAATTTATTCACAACGGGATCATATTGAAAACTCATCAAATTATTATTCCCATCTCGAATAGATAACGGATTTCCATAAGAATCATAAACCGAAAAACTTTGTACGGAATATTCCGGTTTGCCAGGAAAGTCTTGAATGGATGAAACATCAGAATTTGAATAATATGTTAGAAATCTGTCTTGAACGAGAAGGCCGTTGCTTATCTTTCGTTGTAAAAGAGGGCTTCCCAAAATCCAATTTGCAGGATCGTTTAAATACGAGACTTGAGTTGTGACTGTATTACTACCCAAAGTTTCAGTTATAAGAGTAGGATTTCCGTATAAATCCCCATATGAGTAACTCGTATTTTGACTCGTTATAAGGACCCCGCCCTGATATGTATTTTGTATAGATTGATTGAGTTGAGCAAATTTCGTTCCGAAAGGTGAACTTACACTACTATAAATAGAACGGTCGTCAGAAATAATTGTACCGAGATAATAGTCAATATTACGAAAAACAATTCCGTCTGTTTCGTAAGTTCCATTTTGAATTGCATATTTTTCATTTGTTCGCAGTGGATTTGGATCACTACAATTGAGTGGAGCATAATTCAAACTAGTATTGGAAGTGATTTTCTCAAAACCAAGGTTTCGACGAACATCCCTAATTCCAGAAAAGTATCGGTGATTTAAGTAATTGAAACAGGTAATCGAAGTTTCATTTCCGCTGTAATCGGAGATTACAGAACGAGTTAGAACGTCCGCCGAGTCATATGGAATTACAGGATAGGAATTAGCATTCGGTGCGATAGCCCCGGATATTTCGAAAGAATTCAAATAGGAAATCGTTTTCGACTTTTGTCCGATTCCATTGTTGACCGTTTTTAAAAGACCGATAGGTTCAGGAAATACTTTTGAATAATAGTGAATTACCCCGGTCATAGAAACCGCAGTGTCGCTATTTACCGAAAGAAAGTTTACGACATTAAAAATTTCATTTCTTGCTGAATCGATTCCGATTAGATCTGCTTTTCCGTCTCTGTTTAGATCCATAGCAGTATAAAATGAAGAAGCGGAAATTTGTGCATCTCCGTTCGAGTTATATCCGATATTATCGCCAGTCTGCACGCCATAAGAGATTCGAATTGTGCTACCGTCAAACCAGATGAAGTCAACTAAACCGTCTCCGTTTACTTCTGCGAAAGTTTTTGATAACCTCCAACTGTCGTACAATGAAGTGGTTAATGCAGGGTAATTAGGTTGTTCCGCGAAAGTTGAGGCAGTATATATTGCGTTCGCATCTAAAGACTGCTCATAATCGGTGTTATCGCCTGTAAAATGGATCCGCAAAGCCATGACTTGTTGATTGAATACGTTATAATAAAAATGAATATAAATTGTTTCGTTCTGACCATCTTTATCAATATCATATGTGGTCGACGGGGCATCACCAGTGTATACGTTGTCAGGGAGGTGAGCTACAACCGAAAAAGACTCCGTAAATTGCGAAGAATTGTCATGGAGATATATTGTTATTTCTTCTTGTCCAAATTGAAGATTCGTTTCTATCAGCTTATCTAAAGGACCACCGTCTCTCTTGACATCTAGTAAATATGGATTTGCCGTCGCGGGTGACATGTATTGCGTTGAATCTTCGATAGGATGCACACCGTTCATTCCTACTTGATATGGCGAGGATGAGAAATTTTTACCATCAAACAAATAAACCGACAAAGCTCCCGAAGGTGTAACCGAAACAAAATCAACTAACGCATCACCATTCAAATCTACGAAGAACGCGTTCCCATCCTTTCCATTATTTTGAACTGCTCTAAAGCTTCGAGCAATGGCATTACCATTTTCATCAAACAAAGTGTATCGTAACTCCCGAGTAGATGGGTTATCAATATTATTAAATCTAATAAAATCTCCGATTCCGTTTCCATCAATATCTATAAATGCTTGACCTGATTGTCCATATACTCCGTAAACTGATGAGGAAATAACATTCGATGAACCGGTATTTAGCGTATTTCCATTTGAAAAATAAACTATTAAATTCCCTCCGACATTCTGAATAAAGTCTGCTCTTGCGTCTCCATTCATATCAGAAACGAATTGGTAAGAATTTTGATCCGGCCTTAAATAAAACCAACGTTGTTTATCAGGCCGGGGCATTACAGTCGGAATATTTGTGACCACTAAATTAAATCCTGAACCCGTTGATATAGCGAGCTTCAAGTTGAGATCATAATCTTCAACGATGTAAAAGTCCATTCGACCATCCCCGTTAATATCACCCGGAATAATCTTAGTCGCTTCCGTATATCGAAAAGCCGGAGATTCGAATGTGCCACTTCCCACTTGGACAGAAGTTCCAGAAACGGAAGTCGGATTAACCACAATCTTAGCCAGTGCGTAGCTTAAAAGATTACTTGGCGGAAGATTAGGATCAATTGCCTGATAGCCAGCAGGAGACAACCGAACAAAGTCCGGCCTTTCATCACCTGTAACGTCGACGAAAGTCGTATAATTTTTCTCAATACCTCGATTACAATTCACACTTTGGTCTGCTATAACAAAGGCACAAAATAAGGCGGCGAGCGGGTTAGCGCCAAAAGCGGTCGCTAAGCAAGTATTTACAGATCCTGAACAAGCTCCATTGTCGGATGGTTTATAATAAGCATTAAAGTCCAATCCCAAGAAACTTTTTGTGGTGTGATCTATCCCAGAATTAAATGAAAGATTTCCTGTTGTATAAGATAGATTGAGTGGATCGTAATTTGTTTTGGAAATAGTTGTTAACTGACTTTGTTGATTCGAACTATAAGAATAACTTAAATCCCACTGATCAACTGTGGAATTCTGAAAGCTTACTTGAATACCAGACAATCTTGAATTTAATCGATATCTTCCGCCTATGGCAAAGTTTGAGAAATTATCGTTTCGGTTTTCATATTCAAATTCCACCAAAACTGCCCCTTGGTTATATGTAATTTGGTATGGAATTGGAGAGTATTGATTTGTTAAACTTGAAGATAAATATCGAATATCATAACCGTTTCCGTGTCGGTCCCGAACACGATTTAAAGCCCAAATTTTTACTACATTTGTTCCTTCGGCTTTTATTTTGGAATTAAAGTCATCGCCGGAAGAATCAGCAACTCCATAATAATGAGTAATTCCATCTGGTAATTTTTCGATCCACCCGCACGGCCCACCGGTACAAGATCCATCAAAGACTGGCTCAAACCTATGAAACGATTCTCTTCTAGAATAGTAATAAGGAGCATTACTTGAGCTATATGTCAACTGACCAACCGTGGAAGAGAGGAAGTGATCGTTCGCATTTAGCTGAACTCCATAAGCAGGATCACGAATAATCGTTTCAATCGCTCCAAGCTCCCAACCGATTCCTACTAAACCGTTTCCAGCTCCGGAATTGTAATTCAAACTAATTGTCGGCTTTAGATCAGCTGTAGCTGGAGGTAACGGAATCTCAATACTTGCGCTCGCTTTTCCGAGAGAATCGACGGTTATTTCAGGAATTGGAAAAGGAATAGTGGATTCTTCGTTGCTTGTGAAGAGCGACAAAAAACCCATTGTAGGTATTGAAAGTATTATAATAGAAAGTATGCCTAAAACTGATTTCCGAAAATGAAACCCAACGTTTGATATTAATATAAGTGTATTTTTCAACAGCATGTTCGTTGATCCTTTTCTAATTCGCAACAATTCAAACCAGGCGGGTTCCTTGAAATGTTACAAATTCTCGCTACTAATTTGACACTTTTAAAAACTTCCGACAAATTAGGAAATATTTTTTGTATTTTTGCTCTCTAAAGAAAATTTTGAATTATAAAAAACCTAGTAATAAGGAACAAGCGACAACTCTTAGTACATAAATTCTCCAGTGTGAAAAAATGTACTAAGGACAGATGTCTTGAAACAAATTCTTTATTTCATTTACAAAATTGATGCACTTCCGACTTGCTGATCGAAGAAAAAATTGGCAAAGTCACAGTGAAAATTTTTAGAAACGTTATTGTCTCCTTACACTTGTTAGCAACTCCCCTATTCTCTTCCGAACTTCTTCTCAAATCAGGTGATGCGTTCTTAGTTGATGAAATCAATGAAAGCGCAGATACCGTTAGTCTCCGTTGGAAAGGAAGATTGTACAGGATTCCGAAGTCCGAGATTCAAAGAATCGATTATGCAAGAAAAGGACCGGAGTCTTCTTTTCAATATTCCGAGTTTCAACTTACCGATGGAAGCTCTGTTCGCGGAATCATCGTAGAACGAAAAAAAGATAGAATTACTTTTAAAACCGAACTTGGCTTTGTTGAAATCGAGAAAGCGAAGATTCAAAATTCAAACTCCAAATCGTTAGAATCTGACAACGAAACTCCGGACTTACCCGAGAAATACCTTTCCGGTCGATCGGGAGAAAATCAGCTCTTTTTGGGAGGAAGCTTCTTTGCACAAGCAAACCACGGAGCTTGGTTTCATACAAATCCGGCAACCGGTGGAGCCGGACTCTTTTTAGAAAAAGGATTCCTAAATCGTCCTCTTTGGTTTTTTGGATTTCTTTCTGAGTATGCAACTGCTCCATCCACAACTCAAGGTTCCGTGAACCTCTGGAACCAATCCTTCTATCTCGGAAAACAATATGGATCTTCGGCCCCGTATTTTCTCTTTGGTGGAGGCGTAACAGCGATTCAATGGAAGGGTGATTCCAAATCCGTAAATGGTACCGATCCGGAATTGTTAAGCGAAGTGGGCTGGGCCTGGGATTTAAACAACGGATCTCGACTCAGGCTTGGAGTTCGTTCTCAATGCACAATAGAATCCGGGGATTCTCTTTGTAGAACCGGTTTAAGAATCTCTTGGGGTCTTCTGTTATGATACATTTTAACACCGAAAATGCGACTTGGGTTCGGACTTCTGATTTAGAAATCTTGTCGGCAACACCGATGAGCAAAAAAATAATGCTACTCTTCTCGGGTTTTACAAAAAACATATTTGAAAAAGTTCAAACATTAATATATTCTAATATATTATTATTTTCGGTATTTTTCACGATCGATTGTCAAAATTCCCCGCTCTCGAATATCCACGATTCGGAAACGGCGAAGGTTACACTTGCCCTCGTTACACAACTCGGGCCAAGATCGGCGACGATCAGCTGGGAATGTTCTTCTTCCCAACCTGGATCCGTTGTGTATGGACGAGGTGGAATCGAATCGGCGAGTTTTAGCTTAGAAAATGCAAAGATTCATTCCATGACTCTTCAAAACCTAGAATCGAACACCGATTATATCGCTTCCGTCTTTTGTTCTTCGGATATAAACAATCTTCAAGGTGTACCGATTGCGTTTAAAACTTGGGTAAGCGACTTTCCAAATAGAACTCGTGGACTTTGGGTCGTGGGTGGAATCGGAGCCGATGCAAATCCTGTTTCGCAAATCGACTTCTATGATCCTGTGACTTCTACTTGGTTTCCTTCGGCGACTTCGATTCCAACTCCTCGCGCGTTTGCAAACGTAGTCTCTCACAAAGAAAAAATCTATGTAATCGGTGGTTTAGAAAAACAAGCCGGTGCGTATGTTGCTTCCAAAAAAACCGAAGTCTATGACCCTTACTTAGACCAGTGGAAAACGTTAGCCGACATGCCAACCGCAAATCAAGGCGGGGTCATCGCTTCCGTAGGCGAAGAAATCTTTATCATTGCAGGAACGACAACGACCGACATGACAACGGGTACCGTTTTGAATACGGTTTCCAGATTCTTCCCTGGAATTGGACCGACTGGTGTTTGGCAAAGTTATGTGTCACTCACAGCAATCTTTGCAAGAGTCGATATGTCCGGTTGCGGATTAAACGGTTCAATCCTTTTCACAGGCGGAAGGTTCAACGCAGATGGTTCTGCACAGGTCACTTCGGACGGATATGTTCCTTCCGTAAACTCGACAACAAGTGCGGGTGAGCCGTCTATCAACCTCGCAAGACACGGAGCCGGTTCGGCTTGCGTAAAACCTTTGAACTCGGATTTGTTTCCAACGGATCCGGAATGGTTTGCGGTTATCGGCGGTTCCACTGGAACAAGCACCTTACAACCGGTTGGCTCCATTACTCCTTCCAACAGAACTGACTTCTCTCAAATCGGTTCTGGAGCGTTTACCATCGGGCCGATTCTTCCTGCTTCGGTTTATTATCCTGGAACACAAGCCTCCTATGAAACAAGAAAGTTATTCGTCTTCGGAGGAGCTACTGCTTTGAACATTCCGACTGATACAGTTTACTCAATTGGTCTACAAAATCCAATTGCAAGCACTTGGACGACGGAAACTCAGAAGATGCCAAGAGCTCGTTACGCTCACAAAGTCATTCGAATCGACAGGTAAGAAATCATGAAATCGATAATCCTCATTATTCTATCTTCCATACTCTTCTTAATTCTTTCCTTTGGCTTGTCTTCCGAGGAAAACGTAATGGCCGGAAGTCACGAAGACGGAGAACGTCTCCTCGAAGAAAGTCAATACTCGAAAGCGGAGAGTCTCGCAATCTCACTTCTCACAAACAATCCTTCCGATCCGAAAGCTGAGTTTATCTTAACGCGAGCTTGGATTGGTCTCGCAAGAGAAGAAAAGAAGCGCGGTAATTACGACCGGGCCAAACAGTTTTTTCAGAAGGCATATCTGAAATGGCCTCTCAATCAAGAGTTGAAATCGGAGATCGAAAATTTGCGAAAGATGCCGAGTCAAAGAGGATTTGGACAAGCGGGTTTCGGAAAAAGCTCAGGCGGTTCTAATACCGTGATTCTCTTGGACTCCGAAATTTATCGGTCAGTGGCGGATATTAAAGAGGAACTGAACTCGATTCTTTTGCAATCGAGAACTTACAACCAAGAAAATGAAAACAGCAATTCGAAAGAGAAATATTATCAGATTACGATTCTTGTTCTTGCTCTTTTTTCTTCGGCGAATTTGGTTTTCACAGTTTTACTATGGAGAAGGAAATAGGAAATTGGAAATTGGAAAAATTCCACAGAATGCATCGCATTCCATTTATCTGACAGAGGATGGAATCCCTATTTTTTCCGATAAACAATTTCCGACTTTCCTAGTGTATCCCCATTCAAATAACATATTGGATTTCGAATATATTCTCTTTCCAATTTATCTAAAAATTTTATGCTTGCCATATTGAATGGAATATTATTTTTTCATACTATATTCTTTATTAATGTGTAAAAGTATTATATTTCAATAAATAACAACTTTCTAAAATGATCGAAGTAACCTTAAATTTTTATATTGGAAATCAATCTGATTACGAAACAAATGTTGCCAGTCTACAGAACTGGTTCGTAATCCACGCCTGTAAAGAACCCTTTCATAGAAATCTACTTGGCTATTCCGGAAAAGGAGCGCCCAAAGGTCATCCAGAATACCTATTAGCGAGGCGGGAAAATCGACTTTTCCTAAACTTAGTCGACGCAGCAGATCCTTCTTATATTCCGAAAGAAATCATCGATACTGCATTGAAATTTATAGAAGAAGCTCTTTCTCAAAACATACCAGTCCTGCTCCACTGTAATTTAGGCGAGTCAAGATCTCCTTCTATTGGATTGCTATTTCTGGCAATAAATGAACTTATTCCAAATTCCAGTCTACAAGAAGCTGAACAAGAATTTCAAAAAATCTATACAAAATATAATCCTAAAACAGGAATGAGGGGCTTTTTGGAAAAACATTAGAAGGAATATATAGAAAAATCAGAATCGATAAAGTAAATTTGTCCAGGGTAAGATTTAAAGTAATTATCGGGTAAAAAAATTAAAGAAATCGAAATCGCGCGGGGACTTTGATCTTTTACAAAAGCAAAGAAAAGTCTTCTCCAATTTTAAAAAGGTGATTGATTCCGCTAATTTCTAATCTTTCTCTAAATTGGAAAAACTATAACTTCAAAAACTAAATCATGCAATATCTTGAACTAAAATTTCCCATACAAGGTAAGTCCATACCAGCCGATCATGGATACAAACTCTACTCGGCACTTAGCAAACAGGAAAAAATCATCCATGAAACGGAGGGATTGTCCATTTGCGGAATATCCGGGGTCCCTGACAAAAATAGAACCTTACATTTAAACTCAGCAAGCAAATTGAGAATCCGGGCCGCACAACCTTTGCTTCCTTACCTATTAAAATTAGCAGGTAAAAGTATAGAGCTATCGCAGGATAAGATTCGGATAGGGATTCCTACAATTACATTGCTGAAACCTCATAAAACTCTGTATAGTCGGCTAGTAACAATCAAAGGCTATACTGAAGAAAACTCCTTTCTGGAATCCATTCAAGAAAAATTACAAAAACTTGATATAAATTGCGAAGCTCTTCTATTTAGGGGAAATGTATCGGAAAACGACCAAAAAATTGTACGCAAGACAATTCGAATTCATGATAAGGAGATTGTCGGCTTTCCTGTTTTACTTCTCAACTTAACTCCTGAAGCCTCCATTCTTTTACAAACCCAAGGTTTAGGTGGAAGAAGAAAGATGGGCTGCGGTCACTTCGTAGGAGTTAGAGTTTGACGCAGGAAAAGTTACTTGCAAAACGTAAAACCAATGACGGCAGAGAAATTACTCTTCAAGAACACTCATTGGATACTGAAAAAGTTGCCATTTCTATCTTCAAAAAAGAATCACGCTTTTTAAACAACTGGCTTAGATTTTTTAAACTAAAAAAAGAAGACGAAGAGAAATTTATTCTAAATCTTCGAATCTCCTGCCTCTTTCATGATATCGGAAAAGCAAATGAGGATTTTCAGAAAGCGGTTAAGGATAAAGACTTTTTTCATCAGGGGCTACGGCATGAGCATTTGAGTGCCTTCGTATTACATTTGCCTGAAATACGAAACTGGCTTTCTCAGAATGAAGAAGTAGATATTCCTATAATAACATCAGCAGTTCTTTGTCATCATTTAAAAGCTACAGATAAAAGTGAACACCCCTATAAATGGTTAACCAAACCACTTCGTGATTTTGTAAGATTAAATCTTTCCCATGAAGAAATAAAAAAAATTTTAGAAGAAGTAAATCGGCTTTTAAAAGGCGATTTCGCTATTCCTCAATTGAATTATAAAACCTTCACATTAGAAGACGAAAATTGGAAAAAAACATTACAATCAGGAGCAAAAGAATCTGGAATACTTGGCTTTAAATTAGATGAAAATAGAAAGCAACTCCATCTTGCAATAAAGGCAGCACTTATTATCTCAGATAGCGCTTCATCAGGACTTGTAAGAGAGAATCATTTAATTGAAAAGTGGATAGCAAATGTTATTCATTCCGATGAAATTAAAGAAAATGAAATCCTAAAAGAAATCATTCACAAAAGAATGAATGATAAAAAAATCCACGAACTTCACCAGTTTCAAAAACAAGTAGCAACGAAAGGAAATCGAGTTCTACTCATGTCTGGCTGTGGTATGGGCAAGACATTAGCCGCTTGGAATTGGGCGAATGAAATTTCTAAAAAGCAAAAAATTAGCAAGGTTATTTTTCTTTATCCTACTCGTGGAACTGCAACAGAAGGATTCAAGGATTATGCATCTTGGGCACCGGAGTCAGATGCTGCCTTAATGCATGGAACGTCTGAATACGAATTAGATTCTATGTTTAAAAATCCTGACGATGAAAAATCAAAAAAAGATTTTGGTATTTCAGAAGAAGACGAACGGCTGTTTGCCCTTGCCTTTTGGTCGAAGAAATTTTTTAGCGCTACAGCAGATCAGTTTTTAAGTTTCTTGCAGAATAATTATAAAGGAATATGTCTATTACCCGTTCTATCTGAGTGTGCATTAATTGTGGATGAAGTGCATAGCTTTGATAAAGTAATGTTTGCCTCGCTACAAAGTTTTCTAAAGCATTTTAATTTACCTATCCTTTGTATGACTGCCACTCTCACTCCTAAGAACAAAGAAAGCCTTTTAGAATTAGGATTAGAACAATATCCTAAAGAAGAGGATAGAAAGGAATTAGAAGATTTAATAAAATTAGAAAATCATCCAAGATACAATAAAACAATTTTAAAAAATGCTGAGGAAGCAAAGGAAATTGCAATTAAAAATTTTAGAGAGGGTAAAAGAGTTCTGTGGGTTTTAAATACTGTTGCGAGATGTCAGGAAATTTATGAGACATTGACCAACGAATTGCAAACCGAGGTCTATTGTTATCATAGTCGTTTTAAACTATTAGATAGAAAAAACATTCATGAAAAAACGGTAAATGCATTTCAAGGAGATAGTAAAAACTCTATTGCAGTTACAACACAAGTTTGTGAGATGAGTTTGGATTTAGATGCAGATGTGTTAATCTCTGAGTATGCGCCGGTATCTTCGATGGTTCAAAGATTTGGCCGAGCCAATAGACATTTAAAAAAAGGAAATGTATTTAGAGCACAGCTTTATTTATACAAAGTAAATGGAAGCGTAAAGCCCTATTTGCCGAAAGAAATACAAACAGCCGAAGTCTTTTTAAATAATCTTCCGGAAAAAGATATAAGTCAAAATTTACTAGCAATTAAATTAGAAGAGCATTCAAACCAAGAATATAAGGTTCTTCCATCGGCTTCTTTTATTGATGGTGGATACTATGCACTATCCGAAGACTATAGAGATATTGAAGAATTCACAGCGCAGGCCGTTTTGGATGAAGATTTTCCAGAAGTAACTAAACTTTTACAATCTAAGAAACCGATTGACCCCTATATACTACCTGTTCCTGACAAGAAAGAACTCGATTTACGTAATGAAGAACATTCATTTCTACCTAAATATTTAAAAGTAGTGAGCAAGAAATACTATAATGAAAAAAGAGGCTTTGCAATATGAAAAAGCAAACAACTAAGGACAAAGAAAATTTGCCCTCTTCTCTCCCAAAGCCTGAAAGTAAAAAAGAACCGGAGGAAGAACCGAAGGAAATTACTTTAGAATATAAACTACACGAACTTCCATCTTCTCAACACAAAGCTGGTCTTGCTGGACTTTATCTAATTATTGATTGGTTAGATAAACAGAATATTAATAAAGACCTAATCAAGAAGATAGAAATTTCCGAGACATCCTTAAAGGTAACTCTTACGAAACAAGATTTGAAGGACTTATTTGATGAGATCTATAAGTTAGAAATAGTTGAAACGGAAACAACTCTTTATGTTTACTTTGAAGAATTAAAAAAGAAGAAAATAGATCGAAAAACGAAAGAAGAAATCGAACCTCATAGCACAGATTTACGAGATGGAACTAATTATTACATTTATCACAATAAACTCCCTAAAATCAAAGTTGATAGCAATAAAAATGAAATTGAACCAGATGACGAAGAAATCATTCAATCAAAGAGAGATTTTCCAAGCGGTTCCATTATTAAAGGTAATGATAATTCAAAAGAGCAGCCATGGTTAAAAATTTGGAGAGAAGCACAGTGGCTTCTTAGAGGAGATAGACAAAGACTGATTTACAAGAACTCCAATAAAGAAGTAGAACTTATTTGGGGGAATTTTAGTAAAGATAAGAAAGAAAATGACCTATCAAAAGTATTATTTTTGTCAGCACAAAATAATAATGCAGAGAAAGTTGATTTTAAAGAAACTAATAAAAATAAATTTTTACTCCACTTCTGGGTATTTGCCGCACAACCTTATACCTATTGGACACAACGGAAAGATAAAGATAAATATAAAACAGATGAGCATGGATTCATCATTGCCGTTCCCGATATCGCAAAACTTGAGTCTTTTAATTTCATTTTCAATGAGTTAATCAAGAACCAAGACAATGAAATTAAAAAGTATCCAATCAAAAGGCCTGAACAAGCGGTTGTTTATCTTCCAAGTTTAGCCGGTCTTCAACTACTCAAAAATATCCACAACGCTCTAAAGAAAAAAATTAATTCCAATTATTCTGATGTAGTTCATGGAATAGACTTATTTCATTATGACTACGAATGGAAAAAAGGGAAGCCCAAGAAAAACCGTGCATCTATCTTCAAAGGCTTTATCAGGATAAAGCCAAACATTGATTTAGAAAACAAAGCTATAAATATAAAGAAATTATATAGGAATTTCTTTTTTCAAAAGCAGTTACTACAAAATCTTTTTGAAGGGAAAGATGAATTGTATGATTTTTATAATTTATTTTGCAATCGCGAATATGAATATTTTTTCAATCACTGGGACGGGGAATTTAAGCCAGACGCAAAATTATATTTTGAGGAAAAAGAAAATAAATTTAAAGGAGAGCAGAAAATGTCGGAAGAAGATAAAATTCCAAAAACTATAGAATTACTAGTTTATCAAATTATAAAAACTTATGTTTATAGCAAACTGGAATCTAAACATCAAATTATTTGGAATAAAGATAAAAAAGTATTATGGTCGAAGCAAATGAATGCACCCGCGAACGAAGACGCCTATAAAAGTAAGTCTAAAATTGCAAAAGAGGCTTTTCTTGCTATGCGAAGTAGAAAAGATAAAGATGATTTTATTACTTATTTTACTTCGACTATATGTTCCGTATCACAACATTTAGGTGGAGAAGGATACAATGTATTAGCCGAATCTTTATATAATAAGAAAGAGGATTTAGGTTGGGAAAAGATACGAGCATTATCCATGTTAGCACTATCGGCAAACAGTTAATTTAAAGGAGAACAATTATGACCACACAAAACAACAAAAATTTATTCTGCACCGTTCTTACTTATGCAGCACCCTCTTCCAATTATAGAGGAGAAAACGAAGAAAATAGAACAGTATTGCAAAAGATCAATAAAAATGGAAAAGACTATGCAATCTTTAGTTCTGAATCGATTCGAAATGCAATCCGAGAAACAGTGACTAAGAAACTAAGTTCTAAAGAAATTAATAGAACGAGACTTCACAATGAAGGCCAACTCGCTGTAAAATTTAATGCGGTCCCGGATGCTGAAAAATATGCAGATGATTTCATTTTTGGATATTTGGTCGCGGATACGGTTTCCAGAAAGTCTGATAGCGTTTTAAGAACAAACTATGCAGTAGCTTTAAGCCCATACAAATACGAGGCTTCTTTTCACCAATCACCTGATATTAAAGACAGTCCATTTAAAAATCAAAAAAGTTCAGTCCTTCTTCATAAGGAAATCTCTCATACTGCCGTACAATATCCATTTGCCTTAGCAGGACAAGATTGTCGTAAACACCCAGATTGGATTAAAGCTCTATTAGATTCGATCGGAGAGTTAAACAACGTAGCGGGCGGTCATGCAAGAAACCTATTTGACTTTGCTCCTAAAAGTATTGTTGTCAGGATAACTTCAAAGCTAGTAGCAGGATATGATGCCTATGGATTTAAAGAAGATGGTTCTTGGAGTGAATTGAGTAGAATTAATGAAAACGATTTACCGCGAGACGAATTTTATTTTGCCGGAGAAATAGTTCGCAATATGAAGGAAGAGGATAAAGCCAGACTCAATCCAAAACATCTTTTTGAAAATCCAGATCATTTAATAGAAAAAATCAAAACTGATTTTCTAGGTTAATGCAATGGAAGAATTTTTCATTCATGTAAAAGCTCCCTTCGCGGCTTATCGCTATTTTCAAGCCGGAAACTATCGAGTTACAATGCCAACGATACCGCATTCTGCGGCGTATGGCCTTATTCTCAACTTGGCCGGTATTGAAATGAGAACAGCAGTAAATGAAATGACAACTCTTATTAAAAATGTGTCTAATGAATACTCTTTTGAAAATGAGGGCAGCATTCCCTCTTTAGAAATTGCAATTGGAGATATTGAGAGCACAAAGAAAGGATCAGTGTATCAACAATTACATGATTATCCTCCGGCAGTAAAGGAGACGAAAAAGGAAAGGGCAAAAGGAACTAAACCGAGAATCATTCCTACACGACGAGAATTCTTAATTGGTTTGAATACAATTATTGGAGTTAGATCTAACATATCAGGATTTATGAAAAAGATTTTGAATGGAATGAATGGAAATACTGAGAACCGATACGGACTTCCGTTTGCGGGCGATAATAATTACCTATTCGATTTTCTGGAAATCTCCGAAAAAGCAATGTATCCGACAACATGGTATTATCCTATTTCCGCAGATGAGATTCCTGAAACAGAAACAATTCGTTTAACGGTAGGCATTGACAGAAATGATAATAGTAAAACAAATTCCCCTCTTTTCGCAATCTCAAAAGTAAAATCTCTCGAACCTCCGACTGCCGCTTGGGTTTGGACGCCGAAAAAGCCCGAATAGAATTAAAGCTATCAACTACCTTACATCGAAGATTAATTCGATTTCAAAATCAATAATTTCTTAAGAACGATTGAGAACCGGATATAAGGATAATACTTTGACATTAAATGCCAAAAGGCGTTGAGCACGGCACCGAATTCAACACAATTTTTATAAACGAAGGTTGAATATAACTTTGATGCCATGAGGCGCTGAATATTCAAAATCTTAGTTCTTAGGATAACTTTTTAATTTATCGCTTAAGCATAAACTGCTCCTAAAAGTTTAAAACTCAAATTACATATTTCACAATTTTAATTATAAATTTAGAAAAACAAATATTTTAATTAATTTTTAGAATATTCTAAATCGATATTATTAAAAATTGATAATTCTTTTAAAATAAGCAAAAATAATATGGATTCATACGGAAACATACGAGCGATGGGAATTCATTCCCTACTTTATTGCGAGAGACTCTTCTATTTGGAAGAAGTAGAAGGAGTTCTCCTTGCCGACGATCGTGTTTATGCTGGACGAACCTTACACGAAGAATTAGAACCCAATGAAGATTCATCAGGAAGAATTGAATCCTTTCATTATACGAGTGAAAAATTAGAAATTTCCGGCAAAGTAGACCGTATTCAAAAAAGGGACGGGGATTGGATACCATACGAACATAAAAGAGGTCGAGCCAGAATTGGTGTAGATGGCCCGGAAGCCTGGGAATCGGATCAATGTCAGGTTACTGTGTATGCTCTACTGCTGGAAGAAGCCACTGGCAGAACAATTCAAGAAGGAAAGATCCGATACCATGGAAGTAAAGATCTTGTAAAAATCGAAATCAACGAAGAACTACGTAGGAAAGCTTTAAAAGCAATTGATCGAGCAAAAGAATTATCTATGATTACGGACAGGCCACCAATTGCAGAAAACGAAAATTTATGTAAGAATTGTTCTTTAGCTCCCGTTTGTTTACCGGAAGAAACGAGAGTCGTCACAGAAGACGAATACGAACCAATAAGACTCTTTCCTGAAAAAAGGGAAAAGGCTACGATACACGTCTTTGGTCATGATTCAAGAATCAAAAAATCAGCAAACGTCCTTCTTGTAGAAAAGGTTACTGAAACAGGAGAAAAATCAAATTCGGAAAAAATTCCAATTCAGGATATCGAATCGGTAAATATCCACGGGAACTGTCAGATTTCAAGTCAGATGATTAAATTTCTAGCTTCTGAAGAAATTCCAGTACATTGGTTTTCAGGGGGCGGAAATTATATTGGTGGAATTAATATCAATCCTTCCGGTGTTCAAAGAAGAATCAGACAATTTAAAGCTCTCACGAATGAAACAAATCGGTTGAGCTTAGCCAAAAAATTAGTTTCCGCAAAATGTGAATCTCAACTTCGCTATTTACTCAGGGCAACTCGCGGTAAAGACGAGACCAGAAATGAAACGGTAGGGTATTTAGGAACGATTCGAACGGGACTTAAAAATATAGAGTTAGCAGATTCCGCAAGCCAACTATTAGGGATCGAAGGCTCATCTGCACGAGCATATTTTTCAGGACTCCCTATCTTAATTAAAAATTCTGATTCTTCCTTAATCCCGAATGGAAGAAGTAAAAGACCTCCTAAAGATCGTTTTAATGCGGCTTTAAGTTTTTTATATTCCCTACTTTATAAGTCTGTTCGTCAGGCAATCATTTCGGTTGGCCTTGATCCAAGTTTCGGGTTTTATCATACTCCAAGATCTTCCGCCGAACCTCTTGTATTGGATTTAATGGAACTTTTCAGAGTCAGCGTATGTGATATTCCCCTCGTAGGAAGCATCAATCGTAAATCTTGGATCGATGAAGATTTTGAAATTACAAAAAATAAAGTTTGGTTATCTGAATCCGGCCGCAAAAAAGCGACACAATTGTATGAGACGAGGTTGGATGAGACGAGGTTGGATGATACGTGGAGACATCCCGTTGTAAACTATTCACTTTCTTATTACCGGATGATCGAGTTGGAAACAAGACTTTTAGAGAAGGAATGGAGCGGTGAAGCCGGAATATTTGCACAGGCGAGGCTAAGATAATGAAACATTGGAGATTAGTTTCTTACGATATTCGAGAGCCAAGAAGACTTCGGAGGGTGGCCAAAATTATGGAGGGCTTCGGAGAACGAATCCAATACAGCGTCTTTCGGATTTACTCCACTGATCGAGAGTTAGAAAAACTACGATGGAAATTGGCAAAAGTGACTGAAAAAGAAGATGATGTATTTTACCTGACTCTTTGTAGCAAATGTGCCTCGGGGGCCCATACCCAAGAGAAAAAATCTGCATGGCCAGAGGCACCCAAAACACTGAAAATTCTATAATTCAAGGACCTCTTGAGGGCATAGACATAATTCTCTTTAAAAAACGAAACCAGATATCTCCAACCTGTGTTTAGTTCCGATAAATTTCAATTTTCACTGGAATTCAGGAATAGTCTCAATCCGGTAGATTCACCAATGTTTATTTTCTTCCTTGCTAAAATTCAGATTAAATTAATAATCGGAAATGCGTTAAAACATGCTTGAATCTCAAAATCTGATGAGAAACGCTTTTTAGAAGCGAAATTTCAATGTATAGAAAACCTAAATATGAAAAATAGTCCTAGAATATTAGATGCATGTTTCCCCTTTAAAAATCCCTCCGAACCTCCAATCTCTCCTCGTAAAAGCCATACAAATAAAATGCTCTGAACTTAACTTTGATGCCGTAAGGCGTTGAGCACAAAAGAAATATGACTCTCCGCTAAAATAATCATAACTGAACTTAACTTTGATGCCGTAAGGCGTTGAGCACGAGAGGAAATTGAAGTCCCTATTGCTGATCTAAAAGCTGAACTTAACTTTGATGCCGTAAGGCGTTGAGCACATCGTATTCCGAACAGCGTCCGAGTTTACTTTTGGTTCTGAACTTAACTTTGATGCCGTAAGGCGTTGAGCACATGCGATGCATGCTGTTGCTCCCCCTCCAGAATTGCTGAACTTAACTTTGATGCCGTAAGGCGTTGAGCACTATAAATGTCACAAGAAACACTATCATCACGATCATCCTGAACTTAACTTTGATGCCGTAAGGCGTTGAGCACTTCTAATGTAACAAGTCCTATTGAAAGTCGTAACTGAACTTAACTTTGATGCCGTAAGGCGTTGAGCACTAAGATTCATTGATAGTCATTTCTTCCCGGACGAAAATCTGAACTTAACTTTGATGCCGTAAGGCGTTGAGCACACTATGAACAGTAATTCCTGTAGAAACATGCTCTATCTGAACTTAACTTTGATGCCGTAAGGCGTTGAGCACCAGCAACTCCACCTCGTTCCATAAAAAGCTCAGCCTGAACTTAACTTTGATGCCGTAAGGCGTTGAGCACTATAAACCAACACAACAAGAATTAGGTTGACAAATTACTGAACTTAACTTTGATGCCGTAAGGCGTTGAGCACATTGATGAGATATCAGATCTGGTATCTGTGATTTCCTCCTGAACTTAACTTTGATGCCGTAAGGCGTTGAGCACAACGCAATTAAGGTTTCTTATGCAACCAATCAAAAACTGAACTTAACTTTGATGCCGTAAGGCGTTGAGCACACACCACATTCCTACAACTGCGGTTTCATTTTTGGCTGAACTTAACTTTGATGCCGTAAGGCGTTGAGCACAATTTCTGCAATCCAAATTCCGTTCTGGCCGGTTCTGAACTTAACTTTGATGCCGTAAGGCGTTGAGCACAACGAAACTAAACCGCGCCGTGAACAATATATCACGCTGAACTTAACTTTGATGCCGTAAGGCGTTGAGCACTCCATACGCATAGCCAAGAATCGCATCCTTGATGACTGAACTTAACTTTGATGCCGTAAGGCGTTGAGCACTCACTCGGGTTCCATTTCTTGTCTTCTTTTTCTTCGCTGAACTTAACTTTGATGCCGTAAGGCGTTGAGCACGTTCGCGAGTTTTGCAAGAGTTCGGGTCGGTCCCATGCTGAACTTAACTTTGATGCCGTAAGGCGTTTTGGGCTCCTCCTCTTCATGTCTATAACTGGCCTACGTGCAAAGGAAATCGTTGGTGATAAATTCTCTGATCTACTTAAAGGTCCTTCAGACGAAACGTTGCTGAAATATCGTAAGAAAGGAGGAAAGATCGGATTCGCTGTGTTACCGAAAGATTTAGTCGAGATAATAAAAGACTACCATTCGAAGTTTCTAATTAAATCATATGTGTAGTGATGGTATTCACAAAGATCTTTTAAAAGTAATCAAAGAGTATCATTCTGAATTTCAAATCAAGTCTGATTATTTCTTTCATACGTTGATAAAGCGAAATCAAGAAAACAAAAGCCCACTATCAAAACGTGGTTTACAGTTCATAATATCTGGATGGGACGTTAAGAAATGCCAGGGTAGAAATATTCATTGCCACGCACTTCGACATACTGTGGGAATAAGACTCTTAGCTGAGGCCGGTTCAATAGCCACTCAAAAGGTTTTAGGACATTCCTCTCCAGTTACTACAAGTAAATTCTATATTCAACCCTTCTATGATGGTTCTAAACATCTACGAGATTGGAATTAAGCACTCAATCTATCCTCTTCAGAATCAATACCCTCTTTATCTAAAGCTTCCTCGCATAATTCAATTAGATTCGGACGACCAGGAACCAATATAAGATTGAAAAAACGAAGAGGAAAATTTGAAAAAAGAAGCACAGGTTGGTCTATGATATTATTCCTAGCTCTTCCGACTGCCTGAACCAATTGTCGATTTGTATAATGCATTTGAAGATTGATTAACTCTGGAAGTTCCGAAAGCGCTTTATACATAAATCTGTACCCGCTATACTCGACTTCTGAATATGAAGTCTCACTATAAGACCGTATTGAATTCGAATCGAACCCGAGAATACTTGCTTTCAATTTAAGGTAAGTTTCAGTCGGGTATGGAGTTCCGATTACTGCGATCCTCTTTCCTTCCAGTTTTCTCTGTCCTTCTGTAGCATAAAAGTGACCAGATAAATCTAGTAATTCAGCAAAAGATAAATGTGAAATAATTTTGAATTTTCTTTTTGATAAAACTTTCTTCAATCCCAGCAACAATTCTACTCTCTTAACATTTCCTTTTATGCTAGTCTTTGAAAAACTATAATTTGGAAATTGAATATTATTGCCTTTAGGCTCTATGAACCCGATATCATATATTCTTAATCGATCATCAAATATTCTTTTGTAAGTCTCTACATGTGGAGTCGCACTTAATATCACCGTTTTTACTTTAGGAATTTTACGTTTGTAATTAAAATGAATCTCGTCACCTTTGCGAATTCCGTATTCCGCACAGCAGAGTTCAAATACCTCTCTAGCATTAATATATTTTCTATTAGATTCTTTGTTCAGCTTCAATAGATTTGCTCTTTTCACTTGTAAATTATAATCAATTAGATACTGGCTGATGATCTTTAGTAAATCAATTGCGGGTAAATCTATCTCTACAGTAACTCTTTCTCCAAGGTTAGCAAATTGATTTAATAGATATTCCACTCCTTTACTTTCTACAGTATCTAGAGATTTTACATATTTAATTAATTCGTTTATAACTTCGATTTTTACTGAGTTTGATTTTAGGATAGAATCGGCGACATCCTCATCTATATAAATGCATTCTAAATTAGATACATATTCAAGAGCAGAACTTCCTAATAGCCTTTCATGAGTCATTTTCACGATGCTAAATTTGGACATTGATTTTAATTGTTCAAAGTATTCAGATAAATAATTTTCAATCTCTGAATCAATAGTCTTATTAGAATTTTTTGCTAATTCTTTTAACCGAAATCCTTGCTCAAGCCTATCTACTAAAGCTGGATATTTCTTAGTATTTAGAATAGGAAATGGTTCCCCTATTTGCATTTCATTAATTTGATCAATCCTTGGACCCGCTATCAACTGAGTTCCATCTGTTTCCCGAATTGATTCCAACAAGAAAGTTTTTCCGGCGCCAGGAGGTGCAATGATAAGGTGAACTAAATTTGAATTATCAGCTTGAACATTATTCCAGATATGTGAAAGTTTACTACGCACGACATCTAGAGGATTAACCTCAATCTCCTCGTGTATCTTTTTAATCTTCTTAGCTTTCTCAATTCCAAGCGTTAGAAGGTTTCCCTGATTACCGCAGGTGGCATAATGAGAGCAATAGGTGCTACAATTTATAGGATTATATTTATTTAGTTTAGTTTGTAGTGTCGAATAGTAATCCTCTTTCCTTTTAGAGATATCAAATGGACGCCTCTTAAGCAGTTCCTTTAATTTACCCCTTCCTCCCTGAATGCGATGTAAATTTGTAATGAAATGAATGAGTTCTCCATGAGAAGACTCCTCAAACTTTCTAAATAAAGCACATTTCTCTTCTAAATGTTTCCAATCATAATTTCGAATTAAATCCCTCTTGGAACTTTCATCTGAGATCACTTTAGATTGTATTTCGGACTTTTTATTAGATCCAGACGACGGATCGAGAGAGTATGTATTATTTTTAACACTTTCTATAATATTATCTTTAATAGAAGTTGTTATTTTTTTTCTTTTGAATAATGAGCTATTTTCTAGCTCAAATGAACTCTCTAAGAATCCCTGTACTTTTAACTCTGTCAATAGATCTTCTAATGACTTATAATCTTCGTATTCTTGAATGGATTTACGTAATCCTGAGACGATATTTTCGTTTTTTAGTATTACTTCTAGGAATTTCTTTAAATCGAATGTATTGGATTTGTTAATTAGAATACTCTCTCCATTCTCTACTGTGAAAAAGAATCTAGCAGCGTCAATACAGCTTTTATCATGGTGGTATAGATCTGAACAACCAGATAAGATTGCTCTATGTAAACTGCGACTGACTGATATTGGAAGTCTAAATAGAATTCGAAATCTATCAGCTTTTGGTTTAGCTCTTCCATTGGAGGTCTTTTTTTCTTTTTGATGATTACGAGTTGGAAGTAAGGCTATAGCCTGATCTTTAAAGATCTCTTTGGCATTTTCAATACTCAAATCTCCATCTATATCTAGCAAGATGAAATTCGCGGATTCATAATTCTCAGCTTTCCGATGAGTTTCCCCCTCTTTGAACTGCACCGGTACGATTGAATGACCTGACACTAAATCAGTTAATAGTTCATCAACCGTTCCCTTTTTTTGAACAAATTCATATGTGTTTGTTGGATCTCCGTCAATGGTCGGTATTGACGATGACATTAGGTAACTGTAAGCTTTTTTCATTTTTACATACTCTGCTTTTATTAGTAACGAAAGAAGTTATTCGCTTTTCGTTCTACCTATAGAGTAGTAGTTGAAATACGAAATTATCAGATTTTTTTTGAAAGAATATGAATTATTTTTCAAACAATCGATATTGATCGTTTTTTTCTGCGGATATTAAATTTCTTATATATTTAGGGTAGGAGAATTAAGTGCTAAAAAGTCTAAAGTTTACGGGAAATTTTATTTAGCTATACTCCCCAGATCCAACGCTTAAAGCAAAGATCCGGGAAAATGAAATGAGTATATTAATTAAAGCCTGATAATATCAAAACAATTTCGAACTTCTTGTAAACAATCCGAATATTTACTTTGATCGATACCACTTTTTGAAGCGCAGTAAGTAGCATAAATATTATTTTCTACCAGCATTCTATCAGTATAATGAGTTAAAGTAGCTAAGAATCTCTCATGCTTTGCCAAACACTTATTTCGATTCTTTTTCTCGAATTCTTCTACGAAACTTAGGGTCGGGCATCCTTCGATACTTGATAATTTTTCTTTTCCATTCTCTTTAAGACTCATTTTGAAATAAGAACAATAACTTTTAACCTTATTATCTACCTCACGGGATCTTCTAACCTCATAAAAATCTAGACTTTGGCTGTTGAGTTCGACTTCTATTTTTGTAGGAGGAGAATTGAATTCTTTATCTAAGGAAAGTAAATTATTTTCTATTTTGAAGTGAATCTCTTTATTTGAGGAAGAAGGATTAATTGGCTCTTTTGAAATAATTTTCTCATTTACTTCTATCATCATTCGTGTTGAATCCATTGAACGAAATGGAATTGTAAAGGTTTCGAAAATTAAAATTGTTAAGGGTATTGGAAAAAGGAAAATGCAAAACTCCATCGATTTCTTACACAGATCACCAGAAAGCTCCGGTTCTCGAATTAAGTCATAAGTAACTTTCAGATTTTCCTTCTTCGCTTTAACTTTTTCGGATTTAATACCTGTTTCAATTATAAACTTAGAACCCTTAAAAGTTATTTTTGGATCTGGACCAGTTACATTGATGTATTCATAAATATTCTCATTAAGAATTTCAGAAGATATTTTCTGACCTCTGGTTTCTCGAATATTGTAGCAGGTTTCGAAAAGCCAAATAAAAAGAATGAGTAATATAAACCGTTGTTTCATACTTCTACCCTTTTGCGCTCTATCGCATTTGCTAACGTAGCGGTTCTGATTTCTTTTAACTCTTTCTTCGTATTAATCGCATCCACCTGGCTCCCAAGGGTAAAGAAATCCATAATCGCTCCGACTAAGAAGAATCCCCCGGTACATAGCCATATGATTCCAGTTCCAATCTTCCCGAGATAGAAACGATGCAGTCCTAATAGACCGAATCCAATAAACCAGAAAAGATAAGCCGTTCCTTTTGATTTCATAAATGATTCTCCATTTGTCACACCTTATTTAGTGCGTTATTATATCTCACTTTATATAGTGTGTTATATAAGTCAAATTGATTTAGACTCGATATGTGGATTTTACAACCTTCAGACGCAAAGTTGGTCTTAGATTAAAAGAATTAAGACTTGAAAGGGAACTTTCGCAAGAGGACTTAGATACCGGTGATGACGGTATCCCTTACCGAACAATCCAGAATATTGAAAGTGGTCGCTCGAGTATCAATTTACGAACAATTTATAAGATTTCGAAGAAACTAAAAATTGATCCAAGAGAATTATTCAGCTTAGAGAAAATTACAATTCAACCTGCAAAAAAAAGACCTCGCAAGAAATCGTTATATAAGAAATAATAAATATAGCTCGTGAACAAAAATATCGGAAAGTGATTCAAATAAAATATATTTTGCCACTCCCGTCTTAACTCAAAGCTAAGAGCTCATATAAATTATTTTTTTTAGATTTTTTAAATATATAAGAATCCTTAATAGTAAGCGAAAAATCTATTGGTGTAAACATTTCAGACTTTGCCCAGGCGTCCAACATATGAGAAAATTCACTTAGTTGAACCGCAGTATATTTTTCAAAAACTAATGCTACTCGTTTTACGATTTCAGATTCTTTTGGGGAAATGATTTTTAAATCCAGAGCTTCATCATCCGAGGATTCCATAAAAGTCATAGAGCCCGCAGAATATCTGTTGTGTAGTGATATTCACCTGACAGTCGGGTAAAAATCCTGATATACATACGACGCAGGCTAATATTAATATAATGGGCCAGTTTCCTATGTAAGGCTCTCCTATAAGAAACGCTTTTTTTAAATCCTTCTCTCCAATTTATTAACCTGAACTCGAATAGCTTCTTCCCATTCCTTTCCATATCGATTCTTTATCTTTTGTACTCCGGCTATTGCCGCTTTATTCCAGCCCTCTTCTTCAGAGTTGAATGATATTCTCGTGTATAAAAGTTTCAATTTTTGCCTTTGTCTTTTTAAATACTTCTCAGGATTATAAACTGGAATCTCACTTCTATCAATTCTTCTTGCTAACTTCTGTATCTGCCTTTTAGATGCAACCCACCAGATGGAACTTACACTTTTTGGGAAATCTCGAAGGTTCATCTTCTCTAAGATTCGATATTCTGTAGCTTGCCAAGCTGATAGGAGATCGTAGTATTTCTTTAGTTTTTTACTTTGAAAAGGAAGTAGCATTTTCCAAAGATCATCTTCGACTCTTTCGATATCCTTCTTGCCGGAAAAGTCATTGTGAATTCGGTCGAGCTTACTTTTATTTACGGCAAAAGACTGATACCAGGTTCTTTCAGAGATAAATTCCCTACTTCGACTCGAACCAAATTTTAGTCTCTGAAAATGTCTGATCCTTATTTTCCGAATGAAGTATTCTATTACGAACATTGGAAATTCATCGTCTGGTATTGTCCGCTTCATTTAAGTCCTTTTTTCCCTTTGGTCACAGATAGTTTGTAACCCCTTTCAAGCCCTCTTAATTGTATGATCTCAGCCGCTACATCGATTATATCCTTCTCGCTTACATGTCTTGCAAGAAAAGAGATCGATCTGTCCACAAGATAATGATTCTCAAGACTTTCTATTCCTTCAATTTTATAAGGTTCTCGTAATTCAACCTCGACGGTAAGAGCTGTTAACTCTCTTCCAGTGAGAGCACATTTGCGATCCTGTTTCTTTAAGAGTTCCTTAAAATCATTCGCTGTGAATTTGAATTTAGCTTTTGTTCTTCCTTCGACTTTCGGTTTAGATTTTTTCTTCTCCATACAATTCTCCTAAATATTTTATCCTTTCCTTCTTGGTAATACCATACTTACTTTTAGCTCCGACTTGAGTTTCCTCAAAATGAATCTCTATATTCTCTTTTAAGTTCTCATTGTTCTCAAATTGAATTCGATCAAACGTATAAAGGACATCCGGTAACTCTGGGACTAACCTCTTTACAAAATACTGAGTTCGATCTGATTTATTTTTAACAACCTGTTTCACTTCAGCAATACCAAGCTTTGCCCATCTTTGAATGATTCGAAACATTGGCTTGTGAGAAGAAAGTTCTTTGAAGTCGTGTTGGAGCAGATTGTAATCCGATTCATAGCTAAGTAGATTCCAGATCGAATACGCGATGGAGTTATAAAACTTCTCTTTCTGTTTTCTATGCATCGGACCTGATTCCATAAAATCGAGATAATCAAAGTAAGCTTGTTTGAGAGGAAAATACTGATTCTCTTCCAGTAAGAACCTAAACTTTTTATCTATTCTTTTTCGAGTTCTACTGTGATCGCTATGGACTCTCGTGAAAGGAGAAGGCAGTTGATAAAGTAGATCTTGTCTGTTTTTAAGTAGATTTATAGGCTTCTGGTCAGTTCTACAGGATTTATCTGAAAACCTATACCTACTCCCTACATTCCACAATTTCTCACCCTTTTTCTCACCAACAAGCTTCTCTAATCCATACACTCTCAAAC
>NZ_NPDU01000048.1 GCF_002811985.1 Leptospira adleri | reverse complement strand
CTCGATTTCAAAAGTCAGTCGGTGCGCTTGCGGATCTCGCCTTCGGAGATTCCGTGAACGACTTTCCTCTTTTGGAATCTTCCGCGCTCGGGGTCTTTTTGGATCGGGAAAAAGGAACCGTTCCCCCCCAAGGAACTAAGATCCAAAGTCTTCGGGGTTGGAAGGTTCTGGAAGGAATTTCCGTCTGATTTATGGACGCGAACCCGAAGGGAGTTTTGGTCCTTGTTTCCGTTTCTCTGGGTAATCCGGGCGATCTGACGGAAAGGGCGAAAGATACATTAAAACATTCTGATATACTCATAGGGGAAGAATCCAGAACGACCTCCACTCTTCTCAAATCCCTTTCCATCGATAAAGAATTTTTACTTTGTAACGAACATTCAACTTCCGAAGACATACGCGCGTTAGGCGAAAAAGTAATCTCTTCGGATTTGACCTCGTTGATTTCGGACGCCGGAACTCCCGGAATCGAGGATCCGGGTCGGGAACTCGTCCAGGAAGTTTTGAGAAGAGGGGGAACGGTGAGAAGCGCTCCCGGTCCAATCGCATTCGGCGCAGCCCTGAGCATTTCCGGTTTTAAAATTTCGCCCTTTACTTTCTGCGGTTTTCTTTCCAGGGAATCTCCGGAACGAAAGAAAGAATTGGGTCGTTATCTCAAACTCGGACACACAATCGTTTTTTATGAAACTCCTTATCGTTATAAGGCCGTCTTACACGATCTCGATTTCGTCTTAAAAGAATCCGGAGAAGAAAGGCAGATCTTCCTTTGTCTGGATCTCACCATGGATACCGAATTTCAGTTTCGGGGAAAACTTTCCGAACTTCTTAAAATCGCGGATTCTCTTCCGAAGGGAAATCCGGTGATCGTAGTTTCCCAGAGAAAGAGCGGATCGGTTTCTAAGGCCGATCGAAAAACTTTCCCAAAAAAGAATTTTCAAAAACCTCGAAATAAAAAGTAATTATTTCCGCTCTATTCCTTTAAAGGATTTGGAAATCCGGTGACCGCCGCGATCTAAAAAACGTAAGATTAGAATATTATAAATCGGGCATGTCGATTGTCTTTAAGAATTGCGCCCTGTTTTGAAAAACGGAATCTTCGATCGGGAATGTCGTAATTTCGGAGATCTTTTGGCATTGAGATTTTTTTTCCGCAGAAAACGCCGTACGATTTTGCGTTCGAAAGGTCGGGAGAAAACCGATTTCCTTTTTAGTCTTTTTGTTTTTGGGAGTAAAGACTGCGATAATTTTGACATTCGAATCCTTTAGAACGTTTAGAGTAAAAACCCCGGAAGGTTCGATACTGCCATGACTTGTTCCGAAGTAGTCGATTCCGATTCCTTGGATCGAAAATTCTTCCGGATTTTTCGCGAGAATTTTTCCAGTAACGCAGGTAAATTCAGGTTTTGGTTTATCGAAGTTCCACCAACCGGAGAAATCGATTTTGGAATAGATTTGAAAAGGAACCGAATCAGCACCTTCGATTCCGGATCTCGTAACAGTCTCCGGTTTTTCCGAAATCAAATCCCAATTCCCTTTTGTATAGCGATATACGTTTGAACCGTTCGGATTCGCGAGAGGAAGCAATTCTACGCTCAGATTTTTTTTTGGTTCTATCCGTCTTCCATCTTCGTTGAAAAAAGAAACATAGAACATCCCGGTAGATTCTAAAAGAAGAATGGGGTTGCGGCTCGGGCCGCCGATCTGCGTCGGAATTCCCGCAAAGATAAAATCTGCGTGGTTATTTAAGTTGATAACTCTCACTTCCACTCGGTTCGTTTTCGGAAACGAACGGGGAGGAATCGTCAGTCTCAGATTTCCTATGTCCATGACGGATTCTAAGTCCGTAGAAAAAAAATCCACTACGGGTTTTAAAATCGAAAAGACGAAAGAAGAATTCTGGGACGACTTTCCGATTTCCCATCGAGTTTCCTGACTTTGAATGATCTTTAGTCGTTCATCCGGACTCAATGTCGGATCGCTCGGGTCGGTATCGGCTGCAATTGGGTTCGAAAAAAAGCAGACAAGAATCAAAGGAAAAATCAATAGACGAGTCATAGGATGATCTTCGATTTTTAAACGATAACCTTTAGAATAAATTGAGTTTTTTTCGGGTTGCGACTTGTTTTTGTCTTCTTTCTTTTGTCTGCTAATTTCTAAAACTCAAAAATCATTTGTCGCGATTTCGCTTGAATGAAAAAAATAGATACATTTATATTCTATAATATTAGAAATTCTTTAAATAATCCGGCATATCCGGCAAGGAACTTTCGGTCCAAACCCAGTCACCGACGATCGAAACGATCGGCGCGGATTCCCCTTCTAAGATGGCGACTAACGCTTTTTTGAGATCTTCCTGAGAAGTTAGTCGAAACGGAATTCCCGGAAACTTGGACGCGAAGGAGGATTCTTCCTGTCCGGCGACGTACTGGAGAAAAAAGTCAGGGAAACTCATTCCGGATTCCTTTTGTTGTCTGAGCAAGTCTTGCAGATTTTTATCCTGAGATTTTTTCCCCATCCTCTGAAGAATGATCGTGATTCCCCGGACGCTCTGACTAAAAAAAGAACCCGCACGGATGATCTTTCTTTGTTTCGGATTCTGAAGCGCCCATTCCTCCATTTTCCTTTTGATAAAAGCGAGCGAGCCGTAAAAGGGTTGGAGATGCGGTCTGTAATAGTAAGCGGAATAACCTACGCTCAGCGCCGGCTTTAATTTTTTTTCCACGGCGAGCATCGGATCCAAACAAAATCGCGCGGCTTCTTTGACGTCGTTTTCGGGCGTTTCCGAAACCGGATAACCTAGATTTCCTCTCGCGGGCGTGTAGACAAAAAGGTCGAGCTTTTCGATTCCATTCTTTCTTAATCCTTCGTATAGAAGTTCGAGGGAAGTCTTCGGATCGTCCAAGTTGATCTTAGTGATCGTCAGATCCGCTTCCGGAAGAGGACTTTCTTTGCTCGTTGTGGCGATTATCTTCCATTCTTCTTTTTTTTTCTTCGCGAATTCTCGAACGGCTTCGACTGCGCTTTGTCCGGCAACCCCGCTCGATCCGATGATGAGTGCGTTCTTTGACATGAAAATTCTCCGTTGTCGGAAATAGTCCTCAAGAAGTGTTCTTTGTCTTTCTATTTTATTTGGAATCTGGAAAAAAGAGAAGGGTCAATCGAAACTCCATCTAAGAATTTCCGGAAGTCTTCCGGAGGAGGACAAAGAATCCGTTGTTCGAGTCCTTCCTTTTCCTGAAACGATACTCCGAGCGCGTGTAAAAGGGACCTTTGGGATCCGGGTATTGTCTTCCGCTTTGTCTGCAAATCGCGTCTTGTATCGCCTAACGACGATTTTTCGGAAACTCCGTAGACACGATCTCCTACGATGGGATATCCTTTTTCACTCAGGTGAAATCGGATTTGGTGTCTTCTGCCGGTGTGAAGTTTGGCGAGGAGGACGGAAAAGTTTTCCTTTGGATTTCGTTTTAACACCACAAACTCGGTGACAGCCTTATCCCCTCCGGAAAAAACTTTTCTTACTTTTTTGTTTCCGTCCTTGAGATAACAGATTTCGGTGAAATTATCCTCCGGAAGAATTCCCACAACGATGCAGAGATAAATTTTTACGGATGATTTCAGAATTAGATCGGCTTCCTTGTTTTTTTCGGGATCCTTACAGAAGAATACGAGGCCGCTCGTATCGAGATCCAATCGGTTCACCGTTCTTAAAAAAGGAAGAGAGAGTTGAATTTGAAGAAGGTCCGAAAAGTTTTCCCTTTTGGAATCCTTGGTCGCGTGGACCGGGATCCCGGGAGGTTTTTCCGCGAAAAGAAAAGAATCGGTTTGATAGAATATTCTAAAATTGGAATGTTCTTTAGGCATTCTTTTGTCTTAGATCCAAGAGAGAACTTCTGAAATTTTTTTCGTCTTTGAGAATGGAAAAAAAAGTTCTGTCCGTCGTTTCCACGATATGGACCGCTTTCCCGACGATTTCCTTCCCTTCGGAAGTAAGAAAAAGGCAATTGGCTCTGGAATCCGCCGGATCGGGTTTTCGAGTGAGAAGTTTTTTGGATTCTAAACTTCGAATCACCTTGGACGTCATCATCACGTCGGTTTTTGCGTGTTCTGCGAGCCGTACCTGCGTCGCCTTTTGGCCCGCTTCCTCGAACCAAGCCAAACTCGCGAGCAGGACAAATTGGACGTGCGTTAGATCCAGTGCGAGCAGATTTTCCCGTATTTTTTTTTGCCAGAGATTTGTGATCTGCCAAAAAAGAAAGCCGGTGCTTTCTTCCGCTTTTTCTTCTTTGAATATGGACTTGGATTTCATTGTGTTCTTCTCGAGCAGGTTTCATTCTAATTTTTGAACTTGGATTGTAAAGTGGGATTGTTTTTCCATTCCGACCGAATCGGAAGCGTTCGGAAGGATGAAACCCCGGATTGCCTGCGGATCTAAGAATCGCGATTTCAAACGATTTTTTTTAGGAACGCTGCGGTTTTTTCGGTTCCTATTTTTTGCATTTCGCGCTTTTCGAATTTGAATTCTTGCCATAGAATTCTATTTATTTCGAATTGGATAAAAAGAATCCGATCTTGCTACTTTATAAATTTATTGGGTGAAGAATTCAGAGTGTTGTTATCTTATAAAAAGGGGCGGATGTGAAAAAAGCGATCCGTAGCGCATTTCTGATTCTGTTTTTTTCTTTTTGTGCTCAAGCGGAACGGTTCAGTTTTGATTCTTCCAATCCGCTCGGGATCCTCGCACAAATCGGTTGGAGTCTCAATTCGATCGACAATCAGAAATTTCCTTTTGTGGCCGCCGGAGAATCCTGCGCATCTTGGTATTCAGTGGACGGAAACGATTGGTCTTACAGCGCGACTCGCTTTCCCTCTTGCAGCGGCGGATCGATCCGTTCGGTGGTTTACGGAAACGGGACCTGGGTCGCCGCGGGCGCTTTGAGTTCCGGCTCCGGTTGCGGGCTTTGGTGGAGCAAGGACGGACAAACCTGGACTCGGGCCGTCTGCGCCAACAACGGAGGAGGAAATTCTAACTTTCAACTTTACTCCGCGGCTTACGGGAACGGAAACTTTTGGGTGGGTGGAGAAAAGGAAGGAGCGGGAAGCGGAGTTTCTTTTTACGGATTGAAATCGGCGGACGGCGTTTCCTGGCAATACTTTCCGATCGATACGGGAGGAGCGAACAATATTCCGGATTCTGCAAGTAGTTCTTCGTTTGACTCCGTCCATCTGTTCACATATTTCGGTTTCACCAATTCCGTGACCGGCAATATTTCCAAGTTCGACTCGGACAAAGGAACCTGGTCTCAGAATGGGGACGGGGACATTCTTCCAAACATCCCGAGCAGCATGAAGAATGTTTTCGCGTTGAAGTCAGGCAACGTCATTTCCTTCGGAGACGACGTCAACGGAGGAGGGGCCATCAGCGTTTTCAGCGGAGGCGTTTGGGGAGCTCAGACCGCGACTACCACTTCCACAAGAATCAACGCGATGGCCGAAGGAGCGGATAAAATTCTCGCGTTAGGAAACGTTTGCACCTTAGATTACACTTCCGATCTAACCGGACTTTCGGGTTGGATCGGCTTTTCCGGAACGCCGATCACGGTCAATGGATGTTTAGGGTTGCACTGGTCCGCGGCTTCTTACAACGCGGGATTAAAATTGTATGCCTTAGGTTCGACGGGAACGGGCGCTAGTAATCCTTCGACATTTGCGGTTTCTTCCACGGGAGCGCCTGGCGATTGGAAACTGATACCGATCACTCAAAGTGGAACTCCCGGTCCCGCAGTTCTTTCGATCGCCGCAAAGAAGAATTAAGGAATTCTTTTGTTTGAAATTTCATCCAAAACTCTAAGCGGCCTCGGCGAGTTTTGCGAGATTCTTCATTGCCCCGGGCAATTCTTCCCGAATTTTATTTCCGATCACTCGGGAGAATAAAAAAGAAAGAGGACCCGAAAACGTTACCGTGTGGACAAACTTGGTTCCGGAATCCGTGGGAATCAGTTCGTGTCTGAACTCCAACTTGCAGAGTGGAAGCTGGGTGAGATCGGAAAAAAGTTCTTTCTCTTTCACTTCCATCAAACGAAACCAAGTTTTCGGTCCGCCCTTGGGCTTGAGCATTCCTTTACTTCCCGCTTTGAATTCTCCCTTTAAAAAAGATTCTTCGATTTCATGATCCCAGGTTTTCCAATTGGAAACGTCTTGATAAACTTTCCAGAGTTGAGTCGGGGTTGCCTTTGTATTTTCTTCGTGTCGTATGCGTTTCATCGTTTGCCTCGAGTGAATTATAAATATAATTATTATAATCGTGATTATTATTTCAAGTCTATTTTTTTCCTGATCGGAGTTTTAGATTGACAGAATTCTGCTATATTAGACAAAAAAGGGGAAATGAACCCAGCCACGGAAGAATTGGAAGCAGGGAAAGACCTTCCCTCCAGCGAACACATCACAGAAGTCGTTAAAGAAAATCTAAAACTCATCCGCCATACGAAAGGATTTTCCTTAGATAAACTGGCCTCCCGTTGCGGCGTCAGCCGGGCTATGCTTTCTCAGATCGAACAAGGAAAGAGTGTTCCTACGATTTCGGTGCTTTGGAAGATCGCAAACGGTTTGAACGTTCCTTTTAGCGAACTTCTGAAAGAAAAGGGAACGGAGGGGATCATCGTAATGAAGGCTGAAAACACGAAGGTTCTGTTTTCCAGCTCGAAGGTTTTTTCCAGCCGCGCTCTTTTCCCTTATAACGGAAACCGCAAAACCGAATTTTACGAACTCATTTTAAAACCCGGCGGGATCGAGGTCGCAGAATCCCATCAATCCGGAACCACGGAAAACATCGTCGTCGTTTCGGGAAAACTTCGTCTTCGTGTCGGAGAAAAAGTCGTGGAGCTGGAACCGAAAGATTCCGTTTTTTTCAGAGCGGACATTCCTCACGAATATTCCAATCCTACCGATCAAGAAACCTTAATGTATTTGGTGATGGATTACCGAGACGAAATCAATTGATTTCCTAAAAAAGATCTTTCCATTCTTTGTCCGAAAAGGAGAATCCAGAGGATAATTTCCTTTAGGACAAACCAAAGAATGTGCGATCCTTTTTTTTCTAAGAAAGTTTTTCTTTCCTCGCTTTTAGTTTTTCTTTATTCTTTTTCATCGAGCGCGGAGAGTTTGCCAATCTCCTCGTCCGCTTCCGACTCCGTTTATGAGGAACAGATCTCCTGTCATCCGAACGACTGTATCTCCCTAAAGCTCGAAGACATTCTTGAAGAAGGGGTTAAATCAAAGGTCTCTCAGTTGATGTCAGAGAACGCGGGTAAAATTCTTATAGATACTTCCGGCTCCGCCCGCAAGATCGATTCTCCGGATTTGGACGATATCCGTACGGTTCTGGAGGAAATTTCGAAGAGGGAAGGAAAAGTCGCGATCGAAAGATTGCACATCGCGACCCGTTCTTTTCAACTTCCGGATCCTCCGTTTTTAAAGGACATCGGTCTTGTAGGTTGGGACGTTTTTAAGAGGGTCTACAAAAAGATCTACTACAGAAGGACTTCGGATTATCACGCAAAGGTTTTGTATCATCCTGAAACGTTGAATATCTTTCTCGTTTATTTCGTTCACCGCAAATACGGAGATATCTGTAATACCGTTTTCGCGAATTGCAGCGAAATCGAATATCTGGACGACGATACGTTCGACTTACAACTTTCCCAAGCCTTGCGGGAATCCAGAGAGAAAAAGATTCCGGTTAAGGTTTCTTTTCGTCAAACCGAGGCGGTTCTTCCCGAAGTAAAATTGGATCTGGATCATTTGAAAGAAGTGAATCGTTCTACTCGGATTTACAAATGGATGGCCGCCGGAAAAGAAAGGGAAGTAAAACCCGTTACGAAGTCCAGGTTCCTCGTGTTTCAAGCGGTGGTTACCGCGATCGATTATTCTCTCACCGTCTATGATATGATTTCAGCTTTGATTTTGTACAAACCTGCGACGGAGAGAAAGATCGAGATCAATTACGTGGACTCGGAAAAAGGGAAGAAAATAGATTCCGTCATTTTTCTTCCTCCCGAAGAGACAAAAAATTAAGGAAAGAATCGTTTAATAATATTCTTCTTTTTATATATTCTTAAAATTGAATGTTTTTTTGAGTGCTTTTTCGGTTTAATAGGGCCCTTTTTACGGTTTTATTTTGGACGGATTTTAGGTCCGATCTCCATCTTTTTTAGAATCGTTATTCTAATTTTAAAAAAGAAATGGATCTTTTTAAATCTAAAGAAGCGGTTTGAACGATAGAATTGAGGGAAAAGGGAAAATCTTAGAATGAAGATCCGAGCGATTCTTTTTGACTACGACGACACTTTGGTTCAGACGAGAAGGGTTCGTTATCGGACCCTGAAGATTCTTGCAAAAGAGAAATTTCATTTCGAGTTGAAGGATGAATGGATCGATGAGGCTTGGGGATTACCGGGGGACGATTTTTTAAGAAGAATTTACGGAAAACATTCCGAAAACTTGGACGCCCTTTGGGAAGTTTACAATTCTTTTTGCGAAAGGGATCCGAATCTTACTTTTCCCGGAGTCGAGGACTTCCTACAAAAATATGAATCCAGGTTTCATTTTGGGATTCTTTCTTCTTCGAGCGGAAGGAGAGTTTTACGTGAAATTGAAAGTTTTTCCTTTTCTAAAGATTCTTTTTTTGCGATTCAGACCGCGGAAGAGACGAAAGTTCATAAACCCAATCCGAAAGTTTTTCTTCCGATTTCGGAGGAAGCTAAAAAAAGAAAACTCGATCCTTCGGAAATTCTCTACGTCGGAGATACGATCGGGGATGCGACGGCTTCGAGGGGCGCGGGGCTTTGCTTTTTAGGAATGGCCCATGAAGGGCATTCTGCGGAGGTCTTTCGTAAGGAGAATTTAGAATTCGTTTCTTCCTTTGCTGAATTAGAATATCGGATCGAGTCTCCGTCTTTTTTTAGCTCTTCTTTTTGAGAAGGCTTTTGTCTTGTCGTAGTTCCGACAGACTCTTCCGTAAAAGTCGCGGCCCCACCCTGATTGGGTGGAGGAGGCGGGTCCGCGGGAAAACTCGGCGGACTTTTCTCTATCAGAGAATTAGCATGTTGTCAAGGACGATTCTTCTTGTCGGAGTTCCGACAAGCTCTTCCGTGAAAGTCGCGGCCCCGCCCTGAATTTGGGTGGAGGAGGCGGGTCCGCGGGAAAACTCGGCGGACTTTTCTCTATCACAGAAATTGCATGTTTACAAGAAAGATTCTTCTTGTCGTAGTTCCGACAGACTCTTCCGTAAAAGTCGCGGCCCCACCCTGCGGCGCGATCCGTAGAGAGCGCCGCGCTGAGTTTTGGGTGGAGGGGTGATGAGCGACTCATAGGGAGCGAATCATTGAGTTTCCGTGGGGAAAACTCGGGAAATTTTTCCCTATCAGAGAATTCTACTTTTCGCAAGCAGAATTCTCCTCTCGAAACTCTTGGCGGAACTCCGACGGCCTCTTTATTTAACGAAAAAAGATAAACGTAAGAAGAATAAACGTTGGAATCAGAATCGTAAAGGAATACAAAACGTATCCTCCAAAACTCGGCATCTTTACGTTGTTTTCTTCCGCTACGGATTTCACCATAAAGTTAGGCGCATTTCCGATATAAGTCAGAGCCCCCATAAAAACGGCGCCGACGGAAATCGATTTCAAAATGCTCTCCGCGTGAGGGTCCGCAAGAATCTGAGCCACATCCGACATTCCTAAGGTTCCTTTTGCCAAAGACAGGAAGGTAAGATACGTAGGCGCGTTGTCAAGAACCCCGGAGAACAAACCCGTCACCCAGAAGAACTGCCACGTTTCCGTTACACCCAGATCTTTTCCGTGATGTTCCAAAAGAATCAGAGCCGGAATCATCGTTATGAAAATTCCTATAAAAAGATAAGCGACTTCCTGGATCGGATGAAGAGTGAACTTGTTGTGTTCTCTTACGTGTCCTCTCGTGGTCAGTTTGGAAGCTACGATCAAACCGATCAAAACCGCCTCTCTGATAAATCCGAGATAAGGATTCTCTGCAATCTGCGGAATATAATTCTGATTGATAAACGCAACGGACAACACGACCCCTAAGAGCCAGATAAAATTCACCTGACCTTCGAGGCTGATCGGATGTTTGTGCTTTTGATCTTTCTTAAGATCCTTGGTTGTTTCTTTCTTATATGCGAGTGAATCCCAGATAAAATACGTGACTAAGAGAAGAATTCCCGCGACCAACAATTCCGGAAGCAGCTTGAAAGTCCAAGTGAAAGGAACCCCGATCAAATAACCCAGGAAAAGAGGAGGATCTCCGAGCGGAGTCAAAGAACCTCCGATATTCGAAACGAGAAAGATAAAAAAGATGACCGTGTGAACTACGTATTTTCTTTCCGAGTTCGTTTTTAGAATCGGACGAATCAAAAGCATGGAAGCTCCCGTCGTTCCGATAAAAGAAGCGAGAAAGGTTCCTATGATCAAAAAGATCGTGTTGTTCACCGGAGTCGCTTCGATATCTCCTTTCAGACGGATTCCGCCCGAGATATAAAAAAGAGCGCCGAGCAATATGATAAAAGGAACATACTCGAAAACGAGAGTGTGGACGATCTTACCAAACCAACCGTGGAGAACGAGGATCGCAAATGAAACCGCAGCGAGGGCCAATGCCAGGATCAACTTGTTCGTATTGCTTTCCCACCAATGAGAAGTCGTGTGGGAAACGATCGGAAGAAGCGCGATGCTCAGAAGAATCAGAACAAAGGGAATCACGCTCCAAAACGGAAGGTCTTCCCCTTGAACTTCGTGGTGACCTCCGCCGGTCGCTTCGTCATGGGAAGAATCATGATTCTCGGTGGACTGAACCTGAGGTTGTGTATCTCCAACCGGTTCGTCGGCCAAGAGCGCCGCTGCGGGCAGTGTTAGAAGGATCGCCAGAAGGACGGATGTAAGTTTTTGTTTCATAGTTCGTATCATCTGAAGAATTTTTAGACATTTTCAGGATTTAGAAGCAAGAGTAAAAGGAAAAAGAATCTCTTTGCCTTTTTTTTACGGTCTGTGTCATTGCATTTTGCGAACTTTTTTAGATTGCAGAATTTTTCAAGAAAGAGAATGGTTTCTTAAGCAGCTTCGCAAATAAATTGTGCAAAAATCGGGTTTGCGGATGTCAGATGGATAGAAGGTCCTCCCCTTATGGGATTTCGAAAAAAATGGAAGCGTTGTTTACAAAGAAAGCCTGTCTGACCCCGACCGAAATCGAACAGAGGTTGAAGTCGGTTTCCATCCAGCCGACGATGCAAAGAATTTCCATCTGTCAGTATGTTCTCTGCGAAGCGGATCATCCCACCGCCGAAGAAGTCAAAGAATGGGTGGACAGCCGCTCGTTTAAGATGAGCCTCGCCACCGTCTACAACACGTTAAACATTCTTGTGAGCGCCGGTCTTTTGAGAGAATTTAAATTTTCCTGTTTGGGGAAATCGGTTTATGACAGCAATATCGTGGATCACTACCACTTTTTCGACGAGACTTCCGGAAAGTTTCACGATATCGATCCTTCCCTTCTTTCTCTCAGTTCTCATCTTCCTTCCGAGTTTCAAGTAAACAAAACGGATATCCTTCTCACCGGAAATCTGGATTCTAAACTCAAAGATTGATCGCCTCTCCTAACGCCGCTCCGAAAGATTCCATCACGGTTTCTGAAAGTGTGGGATGGGCAAAGATCGTGGAGGCGATTTCTTTCGCGGTCAGTTCCTGATTGATTCCGAGAGAGACTGCGGGAAGAAGTTCCGTAACACCGGGGCCGATCAGATGCGCGCCTAAAATTTCTCCCGAATGACGATCCACGATTACTTTCGTAAAACCGCCAGCGTCTCCCATCGCGCGCGCGCGCCCGTTTCCGATAAAGGGAAACTTTCCTACGTTGATCGTATGACCGAGGTCGATCGCTTTTTGCTCCGTCAATCCGATGGAGGCGACTTCGGGATGACAATAGGTGCAGCCCGGGATCGCGTCGTAGTCGATGGGCGTATAACGCAGATGATGCGGATTTCCGGCGTGGATCGAAATGGCTTCGGCGGCTTTGATTCCTTCCATCGAGGCGACGTGCGCGAGAAGTGGAGGGCCGTTGCAATCTCCGATCGCGTAGATATGGGAAAGATTCGTTTTGTATTTTGTATCCGTCTTTACAAAACCCTTTTGTAAAAACACTCCGATCTCTTCCAAATTCATCGAATCCGTGTTCGGAACAAGACCGATCGAAACGAGAATTTTTTCGGCCTCCAAAACTTCTCCCGTTTCCGGAAGATTCTTTCCTTTGAGAAGAACTTCGACCTTTCCCCCCTTGAGTTCCGGATTCGAAACTCCGACTCCGGTCAAAACCCGAATTCCCCTTTTAGAAAAGGATTTTTCTAAGAATGCGGAGACTTCCTTGTCTTCCACGGGAAGAATCCTGTCCAGCATTTCGACTAACGTGACTTTGGTTCCCATCGCAGCGTAGAAGTCCGCGAACTCGACTCCGATGGCCCCGGCGCCGACGATCAAAAGGGATTCCGGAATCTTTTCCAAGACCATCGCGCTCTTGGAGGAAAGAACCGTCTTTCCGTCGAAAGGAAGTCCCGGAAGCTCCCGAGCTCTCGCACCGGTTGCGATGATGAAATATTTGGAAACGATTTCCTCTTTGGAAGTATCCGGAAGCCAAATCGTATTAGAATCTTTGAATACGGCAGTTCCTTTTTTACGAGTGATCTTATTCTTATTTAATAGAAATTCCACGCCGGAAGCCATTCCGTCTGCGACGTCGCGGGAACGTTTTACGATTTTCGGGAAATCGGGTTTGACGCTTTCTAAGTCGATTCCGAATTCTTTTGCGGAATGGATTTTTTCCAAAAGGTGAGCCGATTCCAAAAGCGCCTTTGTGGGAATACATCCCCAGTTGAGACAGATTCCGCCGGGTCTATCCTTTTCGATGATGCAGACGTTCATTCCCAATTGAGCGCCTCGAATGGCGGCGACGTAACCGCCTGGACCGGCGCCGATGACGGTGAGATCGTAGGATTCTGGCATAAAATTCTCCCGAGTTATTAGATGTGTCTTTCTATACGATGGGCAAGGCTTTTTTTAACCCAATCCTCTCTCCCGTTTTAGAGAACTGGAATTTTTGTTTGAGAGAATCCGGATCCTATCTTTGTTCGAAGTTAAGAGTTCGCCCAAAACTTCGCCGAATGGAAAATTTTGTTTTCTACATTCTAATCCTGTGTGAGTTCCCACAGATTACGTCCCTTCGGGCTTTTCATAAGATTTCGGATTCTTCCTAATCATTCAAAGGAAGTATGAGTTCCTACGTTTTCAGTTTATGGGCAAGACCTAAGGAAAAACAAATCACGATCTCGAACATCGGTTTGTTATTTGAATCGACATCTACGAGAAAAAACGGCAGAATCAATTGAAAAACGCGCTGATTCATAAAAAACGGAAAACGCTCGCGGCATTGGGGATCGTTTGTGCGTTTCTTTTTTTCCTCTTAACGAACTGCCTCGCATCCGAAGTTAAAATTCATTCCATAAAATTGGAGCGAAGAGAAGCGGAGAATCTTTATTTTCGTTTGGTATCCGATATCGATTTTTTTGACAAACGAGAATGCAAAGGACAACGGTGTTCGATTCGTTTCGAGTTTTATCCGATCGATACGAAAGATCCGAAACGCAGGGTATGGATCGGCCGTTCTCCGAATAGGATCACGAAGGAATTTCCTTTGGATGAAAGCGGTGTGAAAAGACAATTTGATTTCGCTCTTCGATATTCCGGGCCAACATTCCAAATTTATAAAGCGGAAGAAGGGGAAACTGTCGAGGAGGAAAGGTTGTCCTTCTTAGGCTTTCGATCGGACGGTTCGTTTGAATACCTTCTCAAGATACCGATGGAAATGGGATCTTTCGGGGGAGAGAACTGGGAGGATCCGAGTTTGGACGACGAAAACGTTATAGAATCTTATGTTTTGAAAGAAGGAGCCACTTACGCGTTTTGGGGAAGAATCGTAGGGCCAACGTTTCCCTTCACCTTCGGGTTCGCCTATCGGATTTTCCCTTACTTCTATCTCGGAATGCGATCGCGGCTTTATCGTTTGGAAGTAACGATCCCGAAATGACGAAATATGCTTTTGTTATGCGGATTCTTCGTTCAAAGGATGGATTTTTTCGAAACAGGACGGGCGCTGGATTTTTTTTCGGCGGTCGATTCTTTATGTTCTAAACAAGTTCGGAAAACGGTCTTCTTTTTTTTATAAAACGAATTCAGAGAAGATTTAAACCGGGCTCTCATCAAGCGCTTTTGCGTTTCAAAACAAGAATCATTCTACCGGCGGAATTCTTAAATTTGGTTTCATTGAAACCGGAGTAGACGTGCATGATTTCGAATTTGTGCCTCAGGATCATCTTTTCTATTTCCGGAAGATAGAAAACGCGCATAACGTGTTTGTCTCTGATTTCGCGGGTGTTGATCTGATAGATATAGTTCACTTCCACCATCGTCGAGGTATCGGCCCTGACCAGACGGAATCCCCTGTTTCTCTGGATCGTGGCGTTTTGGGATTTGATCTGAGCGACCGGAGTGATCGGTTTTCTTTTGATCGCGCGCAGAGGTTCCGCGTTCCAAACTTCCAGGATCGCGAGGCCCGCGGGTTTTAGATTTTGTTCGATGAGTTTGAGAGTGGAGTCGATCTCCTCGTTCGTTAAAAGATAGTTAAACGAACCGAAAAGACTGATGACACAATCCAGAAGAAATCCGGATTGATATTTCTGCATCGGAGCCACGTCGAACTTGCAGTGCGAATATCGTTTCTTCGCGACGTCGATCATCCGAGAGGAAGAGTCGATTCCCTTCGGTCTGTAACCGAGTGATTGAAAATAACGGACGTGCTCTCCGGTTCCGCAACCCATATCCAGGATCGTCATGATTCTGTGTTTGCGGAAAATACGATCCAAGAACTTCGCTTCCGAATCTATCTTGCGGGCCGGTTTTTCGATATCAAAGTAGAATTCTGCGAGTTCGTTGTACAACTTCATAAAAATTGGTTCAGAGGTATCGGAATCTGCCCGTTAAATATATTAACGGCACTCAGCTTATGAAAATCCAATATTTCGGAATCATTTTCTTTTTTTTTAATCGATCTCTATTCTCTCAAACCAAACAGGTCGGTCTTGTTCAGGAATTCTTAACCGGAGATACCCTGATTCTCGGAGGAATTTCGATTTCACTCCTATTCCTCTTCGGATTAGTTCTCAAGGAAAGCGTGGATAAACCCGAACGAAAGAGAAAAACAAATTTGCAAGAATCCGCTGAAACGAAGATCGAACCCCTTTCTTCCCCGCAGCCGGAAGCACAACCGGAGAATTCGGTCTTATCGAAACAAAGAACGGATCGTTTCGTTAAACCGAACGAAGGTTCTTTTAGACAAAACAAATCGCAGATCGTCTGGAAGAGAGAAGTCCCGTCGAATCCGGAATTGATCGAAGCGCATCGGAAATTTTTGGAACAACTCGGAGCTCGGATTCAAAACGCGGAAATCTATTTTTTGAGCGGAGAGGTTTCTTTTCTTTTGGCGTCGAAACGCGGAAAGATCTTTCATCTGCCCGAATCCCCGGAGGAACTGAATCTTTCCGAAAAAATCTTGAAAGAAATTCGAGAGGGAAGAATCGGATTTCAGGATGACGAAGCATACATTCCTCTTGCGACGGGAATTCTTCCGTTCGGATTTCTCAAACTCGCTTTGACCGATTGGAAACTCTTGAACCCGAGAGAATTTCAATCCTGGAAGGAAGAATACGAAGAACGGGTTTCGATTCAGTTTGAATCCTCCGATCCGGAAACCGGTTTCGGAAACATACACGCCTTCGAACTCGATAAAACGAGAGTCCATGAGAATATTTTAATATTCGCAAGCGTCGAAACGGTTTCCTCTCTTCCTTACGTTCTGAAGTGGATCTCTCTCTGGACTTCGAAAATTATTAGAAAACAGATCCGTTTTTATCGAATCCGTCAGGATCGTGTGGCGTTCTTTTTGTCCGAACAGGATTGGGAGATCTTCAGCAAAAATCTAAACGAACTCGTGGAATCCCTGCAAAAGGACAATCATCCGGTCGATCTGAATCTGGGAGTTTCCATCCTGGAGGAAAACAAGGAAGAATGGTCGACTAACGCGAGAAAAGCGCTCGGTCTTTCCATCGAACAAGGACCGAACAGGTATATCTGTCTGTGAGTATCGATCCCTTACTCGATGAGAAGTTCATCCTAACGATTTCCCAGATTTTCCCCGAATATCTGGACAAAACCCTAAACGTCGCCGCGGTGCGCGAAGCGTTCGGGCCTTCCAAAAACGAAGGATTGTGTTACGAGAATTGTACTATGGTGGAATTCAAAGGAGAGATCGAAGGAAAGTTGTTTCTCGCGATGGACGGGTACACGAAATTAAAACTGCTTCCTATGATCGCGAGATCGTTTCACATCGATCCGACCGTACGCGCGGATGCGCCTTCGATTCTTATGGAATTCGCGAATCAGATCTGCGGATCCTTGATTTCGGAGATGAGGCTCGGAAGATTCGAAACGGATCTTCTTCCTCCGGAGATTCTAAATCATAAATTAGTTCCGATCGATCTCGAAACCTATCGTCAATACATCCTGATCTATTTTTTAAAGGACGCTCGCGAAAAACAATATCTGGGAAGAATTTATCTCATCCTCCTGATGAAAAAGTTCTAAAAGCGGAACTCGAAAAAAATCCGCTTCGGATCAAAAATTTTGTAGAGATTTTTACCGCGCCTTAAACCTTAATTTGGAATGAATTCTTCTCATCTCTGGAAAGGTCTTCCGTTTTTAATCGATTATTCCGGTCTGAAAACTCCGAAGGAAGCGCGCATAACGGAAATTTCACTGGCTCTTCCGAATTCTCCGCCTCTGAGAACCAAAATTCTCGAAAAAGAAAATAATCCTTCCGCGCCCGTCGTTTATCTTCAACACGGAATGAGCGCGCGAGGCGTCGACGATCCGAGGATTCTCGCGCTTGGAACCAATCTTGCCAACCGCGGCTTTCGAGTTTATCTTCCCGAACTCAATGAAGTGAAATCTCTGATTATGACGGCCGAAACCGTTTCCAATATCCGTTCCGCATTCTTACAAATTTACGCTCTGGAAAAAAGGCCCGTTTCCTATCTTTCCGCGAGTTTTTCGGCGGGGATGGGCTTTGTCGCATTAGCAAATTCGGAATGTCAGAGAATTCTTTCTTCGCTTCTTTTGATCGGTTCTTACGCGAACTTCGGACAAACGTTTTCATTCATTCTTAAGAATTACGAAAAGGAAAGTTATGCGGTCAACGTAATGATGTTCAATTACGTACATCTCATTCGTTCCGACGTTGAACTTCTGAAAGAATATTTCCTTGAATCCGCTCTGGACAACGGGCTTTCCCGGGAAGGAGATCTTGCGAAAGGACCTAAGATTTTCCGATCCCTGAGAGAGGAGGATAAGAAGTTCGTAAAAGATTTTTCGACGGATCCTGAATTTCGAATCAACGCATCCAAACAACTGAAATCCCAGGTTCCCGAGTCGTTTATCGAAGAAACATCGCCCGCATTCTTTGCCGACCGTTGTATCAGGCCTTGCTTTCTGCTTCACGGAGACGACGATCCCGTCATTTCTCCGGAAGAATCCAAGGAACTTCGAGATCTGATCCTCGCCAACCGAACCGTTCCGGCGGTATTTTTAGAAACCAGTCTTCTCACGCACGGAGATCATTTACCGTTTTACTCGCGTTTGACGGAGATTCTTCCTATGGCAGAATTCTGGGGAAGTTATCTTTTTTCGGCGTTTAACCGAATTTAGGCGTGGATTATTATATCCCGCTTCGTCTTATAGGCGGCCAAATTCGTTTCGAATTCCAACATTCAGATATGAATACTTGCTCGCAATGTTCTAGAAAGCTGTTATGATTTATGAAAGAAGACGGAGTTCGGTTTGTTGCTCTAGTTATGAGCTTCTTTTTATTTATGATTTCATCCTAATATAAGTAAAAAAAAGTTTCAATTCAAGGGAACTTTATATACTACATTTAAGTTCCTTCTCCCTAAGCCGAGATTAGAGAGAGACGAACGTTGATCTCCGGATCAAAGATTGAAATAATATGAATGCGAACGACGAGCCTATGAACACACCTACGCCTGAATCTCAAATTTCACCCGTTTCGGTGGAGTCTGCAATCAGCATTGCGATTTCTCCCGATCAACTTTCCGCAATTCTTACGGTAAGACCTTATAATCTCAAAGGAGAAACCGTTTCCAAAGATAAACTCTGGAGTATTATCATGGAATGGGGAATCCACAGAGAAAGAATGTTAACCGATGAAATTCGGAAAATTCTTACTCTTTTGGAAGAGGCTGGAAAGAAGAACGATTTTACTCCGATCAAGGTGGAAGTCGCGAAAGGCGAGCCGCCAAAGCCGGGTGAAAACGGTTGGGTTCGTTTTTATCATCCGATGGCAAAGAGGGTTAAACTTCTCGAAGACGGCAGAGCCGACTTCAGAAACATCGATCGTTACATCAACGTTAAGATCGGAGAAAAGCTAGCTACAAAGTTCGAAGGAACTCCGGGAACTCCCGGGTTCGACGTCTTTGGAAACATCATTCCTCCGCCGGCGATCAAACGTCCGAAGTTAGTCGTCGGAAACAATATAGAAGAACGTAAGGTGACGGAGGAAGGAAAAGAACTCCAGGAATATCACGCTTCGAGCAACGGCGTTATCTTTGTGACCGAGACTTCCATCAACGTTTCTCCCGAGTTACAAATCGCGGGGAACGTTGGACTTTCCACCGGGAATATTCAATTCGACGGGAACGTGATCGTTCGAGGAGATATCGAACTCGGCTCCGTGGTCGAATGCTCGGGTTCTTTGGTGATCTACGGGAACTTGGAAAGTAATACGATCAAAGTCGGTCAGGACCTCATCGTTCACGGCGGGATCAAAGGCGGGAGCGCCGACGTAATCTCAGTCATTGGAAGAGTTCAGGCGAAGTTTATCGAAAACGCTCATTTGGAAACCGAAGGCGATATCATTCTCGAAGGTGCGATACTCAATTCCACGATCGATACTCTAGGTTCCATCATTCTGAACGGCGCGAACGGAAACCTCGTGTCCAGCAAAGTCCGTACCAACGAAGGCGTTTCCCTGAGTTCGCTTGGATCGAGCGCGGAACTGGATGTAAGCATCGAACTCGGTTTTCATTTTAAGAACGATCGTTCCTTTCAGGATATCACGCGTAAGATCCAATTGGGCGAAAAGGAGATGGAAAAAATTCTTCCTAAAATCCAGCAGATCAAACACTTGGTGCAGCGTTCGAGGGGAAATCTTCCCGAGGATAAAAAAGCCGCCTTCAAGACGGTCTTCGAAGACTATAACAAAAAATTAAAGATTTTGAATATGCTCAAGTTCAAACAGGACACCCTCAAAGGAGCTCGGTTTAATCCGGGTTCGGTCCGTTTGGCGGTTCAGAAGGGAGCTTATCCGGGCGCGGTGATTCATTACCGGAGACAGATCGAAAAGATCACAAAATTTCAGTCTTCCTTTATGATGGTCTTTGAACCGGGACAAGACAAGGCGATGATGGTTTCTCTACAGAAATAGCCGAGACGATCGCTTCCAAAAAAACGTTTCTAAAAAAAGTAGAATACCGGATTCGTTCAAGCGGCGCTTCGCCTTTCAGGTTACGATGTTCGAATGACTCGTAAGAAGGCGTTTTTTATTTTTGTCCCGATTCTTTTTGGAATCGTTCTCTGGAATTTTATACCCTCTCCGGAAGATCATTTTAAAAGACAAATACAAGAACCGATCGATTTTCCATACAATTCGGAAATCGAAAAGGTCAAGGATTCCCAAGATTTGAGTTTGAAAGGAATTCTGAATCTGATCCCCGAGGTTCCCGCTCAGGACGAGATTCTTTTGCAGGAGGATCTGGGTCGCGCGTTTGTAGCTTCGATCGACGGTCATATTTGGATCGCGGATCTAAGGAAGAATCAAGCCGAACGATTCGTAAAAACTCCTCTCTTACCCGGAGGAATGGTCTTACATCCGAAAAATCCGGACTTGATTTACTTTTGCGTTTCTCGGGCAAACAAAGAAGATCCCGTCGATCCGAACGGACCCGGAATTTATGAATTAAGAATTTCTAATAAACAAATCCGTAAAGTTGCGACAAGAGTGCCTAAGATTCCGAATGCCGAAGATAAGAATCTAAAGAGTCTTCTTGGAAAATTCTACGCTCCCCGAGAACAACCGACTCTAAAATTCACGGACATGAACGAAGAGAACAGCCGCGCCGTCGAAAAAGCCGACGATCTCGCGATCAGCGAGGACGGCGAGAGAATCTATTTCACCGAACCTTACGATCACAAAGGCGCCATTTTGGGAGTGAGCGCACAGTCTCGAAGCGAAGTTCTTACGTTGGGGAAAAACGGAAATCTCTGGAAGATCGATCTGAAAGGAGAGAGCGCGAGTTTGGTCGCGCATAACTATTCTTATCTGGACGGGATCTTATTGGAACAATCTCCGAATCGGAACAAGGAATCTTCGATTCTGGTCAACGAGCTTTCGAAGTGCAGATTGCTTCGTTTGCACTTGTTAGGCGATCGTGCGGGAGAAGACGAGATTGTAATCGAAGGATTGCCCGGTTTTCCGGACGGGATGGACCGCGATCCTCAAGGAAGAATCTGGATCGCCTTGGCTGTGGAACGGTCCAGGTTGATCACTTGGCTGCACAATCATCCGTTCTGGAAAAGGATAGTCTTGTATATTCCGGAAAAACTGCAGCCGGTTTCGAAAAGGACCGGTCTGCTCGTTTTGTCAAAAGACGGAAGCAGACCTCTTTATTACGTTATGCACAACGGATCCTTGTTTTCGACTTTAATAGTCGTCGTTCCCGGAAAACAAAAAGTTTATCTTTCCGTCTACGAAAACGGATACAAGGGATTTAATACGATCGGAGTATCCGATTTGATTCAGGATTTCGATCGAAATAAGGGGATTTTAAAATAAGGAACGAAACGGATTTTCCATAAATCTGCGATTGCCGGAAAGAGGTTTAAGTCCGGGAGGTAAGACCGAAAAATAAAATTCAAAGGAGAAGAATTCCGGTTTTTCTCTTGATAAAGCTGCGATTTTTCGAAAAATCATTCTTCCTAAATGTGCAAAGAATCGATTTTGATAAACGACATCCGTTTTTGGACCGATCGTCCGAATTCCAGAGCCAAAATACAATCCTGCAATTCCGGATTTGAATCGGAGATTCGGAGCGGGGAGTCGCGATAGTTGGATTCTTCCCATAAAGACATTCTTTATCTCTGGAACAGCAGAGTGATCTACGCCACTAACGCGATGCAGACGGATTTTCACGTCCATTACGCGGCCACGTTAGCCGTCACACTGGAAAAAAACATCTGCATAGAAACCGAACAAGGTAGGCAAGAATATCGGGCCGCCTTGGTCGGACCGAATACTTATCACAGAACGATTTCTCCCGGCGTGGAAATGATCGCCTTACTCATCGACCCGGAAACATACGAGTACGGATCCATTTCCGATTTCGTTAAGACGGGCGAGGTCAAACGATTGGAGATCGCCGCATTTATTCCGCTGATGGAAAGGCTGCGGGATCTATACAATGGAATTCTAAACAACGAAGAGGCTTGGGATTTACACCTGGATCTTTTGCAATCCGTGTTTCCGTTTCGCAGATTGGAAAAGAACATAGACGATCGAATCCGAAAGATCGCGTATAAAATTCGGACCGAACTTCCCGACAGCATTCGTATGAAAGAAATCGGCAAAGACTTTTCGATTTCCGAAGATCGTTTGATTCGTCTTTTTAAGGAGAATTTGGGAATTCCTCTCAGACGTTATTTGCTTTGGGTTCGTATTTTGAGTACGGTTAAACTTTTAAAGGAAGGAAAAAATCTTACCGAAGCGGCTCACGCGGCGGGGTTTTCCGATTCGGCGCATTTTACCCGGACGTTTAAGGAGAATTTCGGATTTGTACCTTCTCTTTTTTTCGGACATTTGAAATCGATCGAGGTCAGATTCTGCGAACCGGATTGATCTTCTTTTAGAAAATTAACGTCGATACCGGAATCATTCAATTCAAATCCGTTCCCTTCTGTTAGTCTTTTTCCATCGCAAAAAGGGAAGAGCTTATGCCAGTACGAACAGAGAGGGGATTTTTATCCAAACTCTCCTCCAAAATTTCCAGATACGATTCCGAATCGATCAAAACTCCGAGCGAAGAAGGAAAAGAGGGTTTTAGAAAAGCGCAAAGACTCGCTTATCAATGTGTGACGGAGATCGAAAAGGAAATGCGCGAAGGTTGGACCGAAATTCAAACCGCAAAACGAATGGAAGAATTCTTAAAAGATCACGGGGTGAAAGTTTTTCTGCATCGACCGTTTGCTTGGTTCGGCGAGCACGCGAGATTCGACGGTTACAAACGTTTTACTCAGTTTCATCCCGGCAAAAAGCGACTAACGTCTCAGGAATCTTTTATCTTGGACGTATCTCCCGTCGTGGAAGGATACATCGGCGATATCGGCTATTCTTCCTCCCTTGCTCCGAATTCGGAACTCGATTTAGGGATGGAATATCTGCTCGAGCTTCGAAAGGAAATTCCCAAGTATTTTTCCTCTTCGATGAGCGCGTCCGAGATTTGGTGGAAGATCGATCGGGATGCGAAACAAAAGGGATTTGATAACGTTCATTCCTTGTATCCGTTTGCAGTTTTAGGTCATCGCGTGTACAAAGTACATCTTCCCAATTTTTCATTTCCATTGTTACCGATCAGCTTTGCGAGCTGGTTTAGTCTGCAAGGCTCTTACGAATTTCTCACACACAAGGTTTTGCCGGAACTCTTAACTCCGGATCACGAAGGCGATAAGACCGGACTGTGGGCCATCGAGCCTCATCTTGGAAGAGGAAAGACAGGTTTTAAATTCGAGGAGATTCTGGTCGTTGAAAAAGACAAAGCGTATTGGCTGGACGACGATGTGCCTCACGTTAAAAAGAGAGAGGTTAAAAATTATTAAAATGAAATTAAATCATACTATTCTAATGTGTTTATTGATTTTTTTTGAAGCGGCTTGTAATCCGGGAAAGATCAAAATCGGGGAGGCCGTTGTTTTGGGAGAGGTTCCTTCTCAAATCCTGGAAGCCGAAAGAACAGAGGACCCGTTTTTAAACGGCTTAAAAGTCGAGATGGAAGAACTTCCAGGACACGACGATCTGATTTTCGATGCCTCGAAAGAAGTCGGATACGCTTCCGGGATGGACGGCTGGGTTTGGAAATTGGATACAGCGAATGGGAAGGCCTCTAGATGGGTTCGTCCTCCGGTAAATCCGGCGGGTATGCAATACTCGAACGAAAAGAAGGATAAGATTCTTGTGTGCGCTTCTCGATTGGGCGGAGAATCTTACGGACCGAAGGATCGAGTCGGTTTGTATGAGATCGATATCGAGAGCAAAGTTGTGACTCCTTTGGTTCTCGATTTGCCTAAGACGGAAAAAGAAGAATTCGAAAAAGTTTATACGTTAGCCGAAAGAGTCGCCGTTCCGCTGAAGGATTTGAACCAATCCAACTCTCGTCCCTTTTCGCTCTGCAACGATCTCGCTGTTTCAAAGGAAGGGAATCGGATTTATATCAGTGAACCTTTCGAACGATCGGACGCCGCGATGGGGAGCGGAGCGGTTCCAGAAGCGATCGGTCTTTATCCTCACGGCAAACTTTGGATGTATGATCGAAAACGCAATTCCATATCATTGGTGTTAGGCGGTTTTACTTTCGTGGACGGAATTCTTCTCGAGGAAGGAAAGACGAAAGAGGAAGATTCGGTTGTATTCACGGAGACTTCTAAGTTTAGAATTCTCAGAGCCTTTTTGTCCGGTGCAAACGGAGGAAAATCCGAGATTCTTTTTGAAAATCTTCCGGGTTTGGCGGACGGATTGGAACGGGACGAGAAAGGAAGAATTTGGATCGGAATTATTAAACGAAGATCCGGACTGATCAACTTCGTTCATAAAAATCCTTGGCTTAAATCTTTTCTTTTATCGCTCCCTCAGGCAATTTTACCCGTATCCAAGAAGACGGGAGTTTTGGTTTTGGACAAAGATGGGAAACGTGTGCTGTATTATTCGATGCACGACGGTTCCAGAATCACCGATATTTCGGTCGCGGTTCCGTTCGAACGTCGGATTTATTTTCCCACATTCGATAAGAAGTCGAAAGGATTGTATTCGCTTTCGATCGACAAATTTTCTTTAGGCGAGTGAAATTGCCTTTGGAAAAACCGGATTCTTCTTAGATCGCGGATTTTGAAAATTCTTTTTTAAACGACTGAGTCAGTCCTGCAAACGGGTGTTAGGCGGCGAAAACTTTTTCCAGATTCGACTTTGTGACGGGGGAGATAATTCCTCTTTCCGTGATGATTCCCGTGATCAAAGAAGCCGGCGTTACGTCGAAAGAAGGATTGAGAGCGGGCATTCCCTTGGGGGCGATGATTCCCTCGCTCAAAAAAGGTTTTCCGTTTTCGTCCCTTAGAAATCCGAAAGCCGTAACTTCCTCTTCCTTTCTCATTTCGATCGGAATTTGGGAACCGTCCTGAATTCTGAAATCCATACTCTTTTCCGTAGCAGCCACGTAAAAAGGGACTCCGTGGTGTTTGGCGACGATCGCCAAAGGATAGGTCCCGATTTTATTCGCGGTGTCTCCGTTAGACGCGATTCGATCCGCTCCTACTATGACCGCGTCGATTTTGCGCGAGGACATGATCCAACCGGCCATATTATCCGTAATCAGATAGGCGGGGATTCCTTCTTCCTTTAGTTCCCAAGCCGTGAGTCTTGCCCCTTGAAGATAGGGTCTGGTTTCGTCGGCGTAGACCGTGAGTGAATGTCCGGCGTCCCGTAACGAGCGTATGACGCCTAACGCGGTTCCGTGTCCCGCGGTCGCGAGTGCGCCGGTATTACAGTGTGTGATTATATTCAAGGAGGAAGGATTTTTGGGAAACAGACTGAGTGCGTTTTTTGAAAGCGCTAGGTTGTTGTTCAAATCCTCTTCGAGCATAAAGAGCGCGAATTTTTCAGCCCCTCTTTGCAGATCTTCCAGTCGAAAAGTATTATATTCCGTTTCCGGAAAGCGAGCTAAGAATCCTTCGATTGCAAGTCTGAGATTCACTGCGGTCGGTCTGGATTCCAAGAGTTCGTCGAGTTTTTTTTTGAGTTCGGAAAGGGAAGGTTTGGCGGTAAGTCCTTTGAGATAAAGTGCGATTCCGAACGCGCCGGTGATGGCGATCGCGGGCGCTCCCCGAACCACCATTTCTCGAATCGCAAAAATACAATCTTCCATCGTTTTCGCGATTAAAAAAGAGGTTACGCCGGGAAGAACTCTCTGATCCAAAAGGGTAAGCGTTCCCTCTTTCCAAAGGATTGGTTTTAATCCTGATTCTTGCATTTTTTTGTTCCCGGCTATAAAGGATGAGGCTCTTTTTTTCGATTTAAAGAGAGTGATTGAAAATCATTCTCCTTCTCCCGGAGAATGAGGAAACCCGGGGTGAATTTTTGCCCCGGCTTTGCCTGCTTGACTCTGTGACCACAGTTCGTATTCTATCCTATATGGCAAAAAGAAAATACCGAAACGGAATCTCGCTTTTCGGTTATTCCATTTTTCATCCGATCAATCTGTTCCTCTTTGCAAATGTTCTCATATACATTCTTCAGCTTTTTGCCGGTGGGACCGGGATTCTTGAATACTACTTTGCGCTGACGCCCGCTCGTTTTTTTCACGGAGATTATTGGCAGATCTTTTCGTACGGATTTCTTCACGACGTTCACGGAACTCCGTTTGTGCATCTTTTTTTAAATATGTATGTTTTGGTGATGTTCGGCGGTTTGATCTGTAAATACATTCCCGCTTGGAAATTTTCGATCGTCTATGTGTTTTCGATTTTGGTGGGCGGTCTTACGGTTGCGTTGGCGCCGGTTCTTTTGCAGGCGTTGGGAATTCCGTATCCTATGGATCTCTATCAAACGATGACCTTGGGTGCGAGCGGAGGAATCACCGGGATTCTCGTTCTTTTTGGAATTTTATTTCCGGAGACGGAGGTCTTTTTGATCTTCTTTCGAATGAAGGCCCGTTATGCTCCTTGGATCATAGTGGGAGTGGGCTACGCGGGCGACCTTATCTCTTTGTATTATTTTCATTCCCCGTTTTTTATCAGTAACTCCTGTCATTTAGGCGGTGCGATCGGAGCGACCCTGGTCGCGCCTTGGATTCTTAAGAAAAATCTTTTTGACTCAGGAAAGATTTTTCCTAAGCAAAGCCAAAAAGAGACCGCGGCGCCTGCGGCACGTTCCATGAGCGAGGACTTGGATTCTCAAACTCGGAAGAATCGGGAACTCTTGGCGCAACTCGCAAAGATCACTTCTTTTTCGGAGAAGGAAACATTTCTGACTCCTTTGCAACAGACGAACGTAAATTTATGTCCTCCATCCACGTTTCAACCGGAAGATCCTTTTTGTCTTCGTTGCGATTGGTTGCCGAACTGCGCTCTTAGAAAGAATCAGATGGAGCAGAATTCAGGGAATTAATTGTTTCCAATTCTTCGTTTTAGTGTCTTAACGAAAAAGGCTCGTTTTTTATAAGAAAAAACGTCCTATTGACTGTTAGTAATGGACGGGATGCGCGTTTCTACCGATAAGAATAATAGAATCATTCCTTGAACTGAACTCGGAAGCGTCGGTCATGCGGGTTTTCGGAATCGGATCGAGAAAGATTGCAAGTTAAGCATAGAAAGGGTTTTGATCGTGACTCAGAATAAAAAGAGCGCCTTATTCGATATCTTAAAACGGGAAAAACTTGAGAAGTTAGTCAAGGGAAACCGAAACTCCGCTTCCAAGGCGGCCGCTGCGAAAGAAACGCAGAAGACTACAGGCTCCGAAAGTTTGGAAGAGAAAACCGCGGCTCCTGCGGAAAAGAAAGAAGGTCAGGGAACTAAGATTTATAAGGCGATGGACGAAATCAAATTGGATATTCGTTATTACTTCTTGGAAGACGAATACAAGGAGAAGATCGCCGGAATTTACAATAAGAACGAAGGTCATCTCGACCGTCTCGGAATCGATCCGAGAAAGTATCTGGACTACGCAAGGGAAACTTTCGATCGTTTCAAACAACTCAATAAAAAAATGCCTCTCGAACCTATGAATAAAAAATCCTGGGAATACGTTGAAAAGAGTTTGAACGAACTGATCGTAAAACTTCTGGAAAAGTTCGTGAAATAACCTTTAGTAAGAATTTTTTCGCTCCGTCGCTAACACCGTGAATCGTCTTCGATTGTCTTCAAAAAAATCGAACGGACAGCGAAACGAATAAAAAAAGCCGCAATCACTTGCGGCTTTTTTAATACTTTAGAAAATTCCGAACTAAGATCAGTTGAAGAATCTTTTGTTCGCTTCCTCGGGAATGGAGATTCCGGTTAACTTCGCCTTTTGGATGATTTCCCAGAAATATCTATAAGTCGCACGGTCGTGAAGATCGCCCGCGTATTGGATCGGTCCCCATTCCGCGTTTTGGGCCTGGATGAGAATTTCAGCCGCAGTTTGAACTTCGCTGTAATCCGGAGCCATCGCGTCGAGGATCGCTTGGATCTGAGTCGGATAGATGGACCACATTCTTAAGAAACCGAAATCATCGTGGGCGCGTTTTGCGTCCTTATAAGTTTGATACTGATTTTTAAGATCGAGGGTTACGTTGTGCGCCGGGATCACTCCGTTTGCAAGAGCGGCTGCAACTAAGTTTGCCTTTCCTCTTCTCAAGAGTTCGTGATCGAACTGGCCCGGACTTTTCATACAAGAAGCCGGAATCGCTCCGTGGTGACCGGAGATAAAGTCCATCAAGCCGAAATCAAGAACTTGCAACCAAGGAAGAGCGGCGATCTTTTCGATCTCTTGAAGAGCTCCGTTGGTTTCGATCAACACGTGAATCGGAATTTCTCTTTTGAGTCCCGCTTTCTGAACCGCTTTTTGAATATAAGTGATCATCTCTTCCACTTGGGCCGCGCGGGTCGGTTTTGGAATGGTGATGTATGCGATCTTTGCGCCCGCGCCCGGAACGATGATGTCTACGTCTTGTTTCCAATATGCGTTCGTATAATCGTGGATTCTCACGCCGCTCATATTGTGTTTGTTGAGCTCGCTGTTTTGAAGACGAACGATCAATTCAGCGTGTTCTTTTTCTTTACCCGTTTGAGCTCCGTCTTCGCAGTCCATAGTGATGTCGAAAAGACCGCCGAGTTTGTTCTGGAATTCGAGCGCTTTTGTAATCAGCTTTTCGGAGCCGGCAAAGTGTTCGCAGGCTGGAATGATAGGGAAAGGCTTTTCTCCTTCGAAGAGCGCCTCTCTTGGATGAGTCAATTTAGACATAGAGATACCTTTAATTCTTATTTCGAGCCTGCAAGTGAGGGTGAAAAGGCTCTAAATACAGGTTTCGAAAATGTGGGCCTCTGGTAAACCGATTTTCCTGAGATCAAGCCTCAAGAAGTTTTAGAATGACCGCTTTTTGAGCGTCCAAACGGTTCTCCGCTTGTTGAAAGATGATCGATCTTGGACTTAAAACGACGTCCCTTGTGATCTCATAACCTGCGTGGATCGGCATATCGTGCATGACTTTAGCGTTGGTTTTTTCCATCAGAGAAGAATTGATCTGATAAGGCATCATGAGTTCCATTCTTTCTTTTTTCTTATCCGCAAAGGAGGGATCGTTGAAGAATTCCATGTCGAGCCAAGTGTCCGTGTAGATATAATCCGCGTTCTTTACCGCCTGCTCGAGATGATTCTCCCAAGCGAGAGTTCCTTTCGACTTGGCTCTTTCTACGGTGCTTTCATGGATGTTTTCTTTTTCGGCGATCGGAGTCGCGAGCGTAAGATGAATTCCCAATGCCGCGGTGATTCCGATGAGTGAATTGACGACGTTGTTGTGAACTCCGATGTAAGTGAGTCTGACTTGATTGAGAGGACGATCCGGTTTGTCGAGTGCGATGGTCATTACGTCGGCGAGAGACTGACAAGGATGAAACATGTTGTCGCAACCGTTGATGACCGGAACCTGAGATCCGTTTCTCATCGCCAAGAGGTCTTCGTGTTTTTTGAGACGGGCCATGATCACAGAGACGTTTCTGGAAAGATATCTCGCTTCGAGATCGATATCGGAAAGTTGAAAGTTAGACGCCATCCAATCCAGGTAGATTCCGTGACCTCCCATTTCGGTCATCGCGACTTCGAAGGAGACTCTGGTTCTCGTGGAAGTTTTCTGAAAGAGCATTGCGAGACTTCGTCCGCTGAGATGACCCGCGTAGTTGACGCGATTCTTCTTAACATGGATTGCGAAGTTGAGAAGATCTAAAATTTCGGAATCCGACCAATCTTCCCAGGAAATCAGATGTTTCACGTTACTTTCAGACATAAGGGATATGTACAGAAAACAAAACGGAAGTTGTTTCGTAAATGAAAATAGGGGATGTCGCCCTGGAGAGAGAACGTTTGAGGAGCGATTCGAGCTCTCAGTTTCGGTTTTTGGCGAATGGCCGGGATTGTACCTCATTCTAAGAATTGACCGAGTTTGGAAAGGACGACGCTGGGTTTAGAGTGTTTGAAAGAATTAAAAAAAATTCGGGGCGAACGCGCCCCGGAAAAAGGGTCATGGTTTATTGGGGACAAATCCGAAAGATCGAAAAGGCTGCGGAATTGGTTTTGCTATTACTGCGCGGAGCCTCCCCCTTCCAAAATTGAAGCGCTCGTTATGGATCGGGAGTAGAGATCAATCCAAAGAGATTTTTTTTAGGAAGCGAGTTCCAGAGCGATGAGAAGATCCGGATACTTTGTGGTCTGATGAAATTGAATTCCTAAGATAAATCCGTTTTGATCCGGTCTGAGAACTTGTCTTTGAAGATTGCCTTGAAATCGAAACTGAAGATTTAAGTCCGGAGAATCGATCCGTCCGCTCAGAGGGGAGCCGGCGAGAAGATTGAGTTCGAGAGAGGATGAGATCGTAATTCCTTCTTCCCTTATTTTTAGAATCTCGAAGGATTCATCGAGTCCGTCGATATGAAGTTTCAATCCTTTGAGAACTCTGGATGGAGTGAGGGGAATCCCTTCCATAAAACACCTTTCTATTTGTAAGATGAAAAGAATATAAACGATTCCTGTTACAATCGATTTACCCGATCAATACGAATGTGAGAAAAAAGGGAAGGCCCTTCGAAGTTTTTTGGGAAAATCGTAGAATCGATTGCGAGCCAAGAACGCGGTTAAAGTTTTTAAAGAGGAGAATTTTGTAAGAGTTCCTACGCTTTTGTCGAGAGACGAAGTTTTTAAGAATTCCGGATTTGAAAAATCAAAAAAGGAATTCGGGACCAGACGGGATCGATTGAAAGGCAGAAACGTTTTGTGGGAGTTCCTACGAACTTTTGAGGACCAAAATTGGATTGTTTGATCCACTTTTTTATGATAGGAGATTTTGCCGGATTTTTCCCGAGTCCCGCCTCCACCACCCAAAACTCAGCGCAGCGCTCTCTACGGATCGCGCGACTTTCACGGTGAAACTCAGTCGGAACTCCGACGGAGTCATTCGAAAACAGAAAGTCTTGATTCTTCTTCAAAAAGAATTCGGAAAAAAACCTGCGCGAATTCCGATTCTTTGCAACCCTCGGATGGAAAGAATCCCCCGTTTGAATCCGAGTTTAATTGCTGACATTCGGGTCCGAATCAAAAATCTGGAAAAGGGTAGGGCAAATTCTATGAGCGAGACCGTTGCGCAGAAACAAAATCAAACGATAGAAGAAGAAACCCGTCGAAGAAGAACCTTCGCGATCATTGCCCACCCGGATGCAGGAAAGACAACGCTTACCGAAAAACTTCTTCTCTACGGAGGCGCGATTCAACTCGCGGGAGCCGTAAAGGCTCGTAAGAATCGGAAAGCCGCAACATCCGATTGGATGGAGATGGAAAAAGAAAAAGGAATTTCCATCACCTCGGCGGCGCTCCAGTTCGAATACAGCGGACATGTCCTCAATCTCTTAGATACTCCCGGCCACGAAGATTTTTCCGAAGACACGTATCGAACTTTGATCGCAGCGGATACGGCGGTCATGGTTTTGGACGCAGGAAAAGGAGTCGAACCGCAGACGATCAAACTCTTTAAGGTCTGTCGGGATCGCGGAATTCCGATCGTAACCTTCATCAACAAAATGGACCGTCCCACAAAGAATCTCTTCGTACTCTTGGATGAGATCGAAAAGGTTCTTGGAATCTCGGCGGTTCCTATGGTTTGGCCGATCGGAACCGGTGTGGATTTCAGCGGGGTTTATTCCAGAAAAGACAAATCCATTCTTACCTATGATAAAACTCCGGGAGGAAGTCAAAAATCTTCCTTTCAAACTTCGGGAATCAACGACCCGGAATTGGATTCCCGATTCGAGGATTGGGTCATCAAGGCTTTTCGAGAAGAATTGGAACTTGTGGAAGGCGGAATCTCCGAGTTCAGCAAAGAGGACTTTTTGGAATCTAAGATCACTCCCGTTTTTTTCGGATCTGCGGTGAACAACTTCGGGATCCAACTTTTCTTGGATGAATTTATAAAGATCGCTCCTCCTCCTATGTTTTTTCCTCTGAAGGACGGATCCAAACTCGATCCGATCCACACTCCATTTAGCGGATTTATCTTCAAGGTCCAAGCGAACATGAATCGTCAGCACAGGGATCGAATCGCATTTTTGAGAGTGACCTCCGGGAAATTCGAAAGAGGACTCAACGTCCTTCACGGAAGACTTGGAAAATCGGTAAAACTTTCTTCTTCTTTTGCTTTCTTCGGACAGGATCGAAACACGGTGGATGAGGCTTATCCCGGAGATATCATCGGACTCGTCAATCCAGGCACGTATGCGATCGGAGATATCGTCGCGACTTCCAAGGTTCCGGATCTGAAAGGACTTCCCGTTTTTGCGCCGGAGCTCTTTGCGACCATTTCTTCTTCGGACACGGCGAGCATGAAGAGTTTTCGAAAAGGAATCGATCAGCTTGCGGAAGAGGGAATTCTCCATCTTTTTTCTTCCCAGACGGTCGGAGGCGGATTGCCGATCATTGGAGCGATGGGACAACTTCAGTTCGAGGTTTTTAAGAGAAGACTTATGGATGAGTACAACGCACCGTCCACGATCACGATTCTTCCTTACGCGATTTCTTGTTGGATCTCGCAGGAAGATTTTTCGAAAGTTCCTTCTTCCGCAAATCTTGTTACGGATCGGGGAGGGCGCGCCGCGCTTCTCTTTGATACGGAATGGGACAAAGGATATTTTCAAAAGAAGAATCCGGAGATAACTCTTTTGGATTATCCGCCTTCCACTTAAAGAAATAGAATCATTCTTCTTTGTCAAGAAGTCAGCTTTTGCTAAAAAGAAATCGCCGATTTCGCCTTAAAAAACTCCTTTGAATCTTCGGATTCAATTTTAAAAAAAAGACAATTTGGAAAGTAAGAATCTGAATTTTTTCGGAGTCATACAAACCGTATTTGCACCAGATGTCTTTGAGGCGAAGCGGTCTTTGGCCACTTCGCCTATTTTTTTTTAAAGATCCCCTATTTGAGGGATCCGAAATTTTCGAATCTTTCCTGTAAATCATCGTCTACGGATTTCTTGAAAAATTCTTTCTCTTGTCTTAAAAATAAAAAGGGATAAAGAATTCTCGGAAAAACTAAACCGCCCTTTTTGCCTTTTGAAAATTCAGATCTCCGTTTTGCGGGTTCGGAGCGCGCACTCGATTTCGTATAAAACGAAACGAGGAAAGAAAATCCTTCGGTATGATTTTCTTAGATTCTCCTGAATTTGAAAGCTCGCGTAATCTTGCATCGAGCAGAGAAATCAACCTTCCAAGAAATAGAGTTCGAATTTGTACTTAAAGATTATACTTCCCTGCAGGATTTGAAATGAAAGAGGAAGAGGTTTCGATATTTAAAGAATAATTCAGAAATTTAGAATATTCTCAAATCAATATTCATTTTTGAAATCGGACTTGAAGCCCGCATGGAAGAGAATACGGATCCATCTCTCGATTTTAAAGAATTCTCAAATACAAAAATTGCGACAAGGAGGATAATCCAAAAGATCGAATTTAAGTTCGAATCGTCGAAAGGATTTCAAAGAAAGGCTTTGATCCTCTGTTTCGAAGATCTTCGGAGAAAATAAAAAGCCGGCTGAAGGCCGGCTTTTTATCAGCGAATCGAAAGTGAAATCGGTTTATCCGAGGTTGTCGGCCACCAATTCCGCGATGTCTTTCACTTTTACTTCTTCTACCTTTCCTTCGTGTTTCACACCGTCGGTGATCATGGTCACGCAGAAAGGACAAGCCGTTGCGATCGTAGTCGCTCCGGTATCCAGAAGTTGTTTGGTTCTCTTGATGTTGACACGATCGTTGTTCTGTTCTTCCATCCACATCTGAGCACCGCCTGCACCGCAACAGAGACCTTTTGTGTGGTGGTCGGAAGGTTCGGCGAGTTTTCCACCGGCAACTTTTTTGATCACGTCCCTCGGGTTTTCGTAGTTGTCGTTGTAACGGCCGATGTAGCAAGAATCGTGATAGGTGTATTTTCCGGAAGAAGCGTCTTCCGCCGTTTTTACATCCAGCTTTTTCTCTTTTACGAGGTCGTTGATAAACTCGGAGTGGTGAACCACCTCGAAGTTTCCTCCGAACTGAGGATATTCATTCTTAATTGTGTTGTAGCAGTGTGGGCAAGCGGTTACAACTTTTTTGACGTTGTATCCGTTCATCGTGTCCACGTTGGCTTGCGCAAGAGTTTGGTAGAGATATTCGTTTCCACCCCTTCTTGCGGAATCCCCGGAACAGTTTTCTTCGGTTCCTAAGATTCCGAATTTCACGTCCGCTTTCTGGAGAATTTTTACAAAGGATTTCGCGATGCTCTTGTTTCTTTCATCAAAAGCTCCGGCGCAACCGACCCAGTAGAGAACGTCTACGTTGGAATCTTCCGCCATCGTTTTCACTCCGAGTCCTTCCGCCCAGTCTGCTCTTGTGTGAGCTCCTACACCCCAAGGGTTTGAGTTGTTCTCCATGTTCACAAAAGCGTTTTGAAGTTCTACTGGGAATTTGGATTCTGCGAGAACCAAATGTCTTCTCATCTCCATGATCGCGTTGACCTGGTTGTTTCCAACCGGACAGGCTTCCACACAAGCGTAACAAGTAGTGCAACCCCAAAGGGCTTCTTCCGAAAGTCCTTCGTAATTGTTGATCACAGCCGTATCCAGAGCGGCAACTTTTTCAGCCGCTGCCGTCGCGTCGGTTTCCTGAGCTCTAATCTTTGCTACTTCCGGCATTTTGTCGAGAAGAGCATGTTTTAAATCCGCGATGATCATCTTAGGATTCAGAACTTTTCCGGTTCTGTTTGCTGGACACTGCACCTGACAACGTCCGCACTCGATGCAGGACATCCCGTCGAGAAGATTCGGCCAAGGGAAGTCTTCCACACGGTTGACGCCCCAAACGACATTCTCGTCTTCTAAATTGATTTTAGAAAGAGCGCCCTTCGGAGTATCGGATTGAAGAAAGTAGTTAAAAGGCGCGAAGATCAAGTGCGCGTGTTTGGAAGTCGGCACGTAAAGCATGAATGCGAAGACGGAAAGAATGTGAACCCACCACATGATTTGAACGACCAAGTCCGCGGTGGAATATTCCACACCGATCGATTTCCAAACCGCTCCGATTCCCGCAGC
>NZ_NPDU01000047.1 GCF_002811985.1 Leptospira adleri | reverse complement strand
GCGGGTTTTTGAGTGGTAGCAAAAGGGGATCTTTAAAATGCGGGAAAAATCCCGGTGAAAAATTTCGCTTTCTCACCGGGAGGGAAAAGTTCTTTTTTAGATTTGTCCGGCCTTTAGGCTTTCCGACGCGATCTTAAACTCGTTTTCCGATTTTAATTTAGAAAGATAATCCTGGAAGACCGATTGTTTTTTAGATTCGATCAGTTCTTGTTTGATTCGATCTCTTACCTTTCCAAAATCTTCCGGTAACCTTTCGTTCGGATTTGCGGGCGAAGGTTTGGAATACGCGTAGAGTTTTCCGGCTTCATAGGTATCTCTGATTTCCTTCTCGGATACTTCGATATTTGACTCCGTGGAGCGGTTGCGGATGAGCATAAAAAGCACGGATCTTCCCAAAAGCGGAAGCGTCTTCTTAAACTCTTTCGTTTCTTTCAGAGCTTGAACTTCTTTTGATTCCGCCGAGATTCGGATCGGAAGATAGATCTGAGTGTAAAAAGAAAGTTGATCGTTTTTTTCTTCTTCCGGATTTGCTTTTCGTTTTTGAAGAATCGGAGCGATCTTATTGAATTCCACGAGTAAATCTTTGAACGAGAATTTATTTCCCGCTTTGTCTTCGAAAAGGACCGTCTCCGGTCTTAATCCTTTGATGAATTCAGGAGTCAGATCCACAATCTTCAATCCGCTTTGAACTCGAAGTGCGTCCATTTCCTTCTTCCACGCTTCTTTGAGAAAACGGTTTCCGTAGTGTTCCGCAGTCTGATTTGCCTTTTCATTTACAGTCAACTCGGAGTAGAACGCAGCTTCTCTTTTTTCCTCTTCGGTGATTCCTTCCTTGCTTACGTATTTGGTCGCAAGAGATTTGAGTTTATCCAATTCGTTTTGAAAGAACTTGTCGATTTTCTTAGGATAGATTTTTTCGATTCTTTCCACTCTGAGAATATAATAGTTTCCTTGTGCTTCTTTGAGAATAAAGGTTCCTTTTTTCTCCGCCGCTTCCTTTAAGATCGCTGTGAAAGGATCGTCTCCGCAATTGATACAATGCGGTTCCAGCCGTCCTCCGACCGCTTTTCTCTGAACCTCGTTCGTATTCTTTGCGATAAATTCTGCGACTTCTTTATCGGATTTGATCGCGGAAATTTCTTGAAGAATGGAATTGGCTTTTACAGCCGCGTCCGGAGCCGCTTTTAAAAACAGGATTCTTCCAAACGCAAATTCGAGCATTCCGGAAGTCAGAAGTTTCTCGGAAAATTGTTTTCTGTAGTCGTTAAAAAGAATCTGAGGTTCCACAAAGCCCATGATTCTTGCGTACTCGTCTTTTGTGACTACGTTCGATGTATTGTTTTGAGTTTCCGCGATCTTTTGAATCCCGAGTTCCTCGATGATTTTTGCCTGAGTCGCGATCGACGCGTTATTTGCATCGGGTTCCACGCCGCGAAGTTTATAATAAGCCCTCAGTTCTTCTCTGGTAACGGTTCCATTCTTAAAGGAAGCGAGGACATCGGAATCCCTGCTGCAGTTGGCCGCGAAGAGTACGATCAGGGCGAGGATAGTTAGAGATAGGTTCTTTTTTTTCATGAAGTTGTGTCTTGAATCTTAGTATTTGTGAATTGTTTTACGGGTTGTAGGAGGTCGATCCGGTATTTCCACCGAAATTTCTCGGGTCAGATTTTTCTCTCGGGAGCTGTATAAATTTTTCATTTCAGCGGGAGATTTTCCGGAGTTTTTTACAAGGCCCGTCTTTCCGGGTTCTTCCTTTATCTTAAGAGAAAGAATCTCGTTTTTTCCGGCTTCTAAGTTTGCCATTTCTTTTTGAATGGAATCCTTGAGAATTCCGGAATAGTCTCGGTCCGAGGAAATTCTCTCCTGAATCTTTCCCAACTCAAGTATGTCTCGGTCCACTTCCTCAATCTTACGAAAAAGATGCGCTACCTTTACTTTCATACTTCAATCCCATCGTTGATCTTTTTTGATTCTGCGTCGGTTTGCAAGAATGAAAATATAAGAAAATACGAAAAATTCAATATTCCTTGAGAAGGATGAACAATCAAAATTGTAAGAATCAGAAAGAGAAAGAGGACGGTTTTTTTTCCCGATTCTCCGCTCCGAAAGTAAAGGAACGTCAAAGCGAACGAGAGAATTCCGGTTTTTAGAATGTAGAAAAAAGTGAGTGAGTTCCAAAATTCGAAATCTCCCTGATACCAGATTCTAAAAATCGAGATGAGAAGAAGTGAAAGAGGTAGAATTTGTTTTCGTAAAATTCGGTTTGAATCGGAATCGGGGGCGAAACTTCGGATTTCTCCGATTCTTTTCATTGTCTCTTCTTTTTTTAACGCGAGAATTCCGGCGCAATGGATGCAGATCAGATCCAGAATATCTCCAGCCGTGGATCCGTCTAACCCGGAAATTGCGAGAAGAAGTAGAATTAGAACCTCGAGATATTCGTGATTTTTCCGCGAACCGCCGCCCCCTTTTTTTCGGTAGAACAGAATCGCGAATGCCAAAACCACGGCGCCGGGCGAAAGAAAAGAATAAGATCTCAAAATTAGAAATAGGATCGCTAAGAGGTGAAAAACCATTTGTCGTAGGGAAGAAACGCTTATAGACTGTCTTTCCGAGCCACTATGATCCTGAATGAAATCATCATTTCTACGGAGAAAATCGACAACGTTCAGGTTATGAAGCTCCAGGGTTCCATCAACTCATTTACTGAAAAAAAATTCCGGGATCAACTTTCCGATTCGATCCGGTCCGGTCCGGTGATCTTAGATCTAGAAGAGGTGAGTTTGATTTCTTCCAGAGGAATTCAATCTCTCAAAGAAATGAATCAGTTGAGTTTTACTTCTCGGAATAAATTGGTCCTGATTCATCCGACCGATTCCGTGAAGAATGCGATTAAGATGGCGGCTCTCAACGGCCTCTTTTTGATCGCTCCCGATGAAGAATCAGCCTTAAAAATGACGATGAAAAATAGGTAGGAAACAAGTGACTAATTCGGTTCGATTCAATTATGCGCGTAAACTCTGGCATCTCCTCGGATTGATTGTTCCCGTCTGTTATTACCAGGACGTCTTTCAAGGATCCTTCGGTCTTGTGAACGCAACGCGCGCAGTAATTTCGGTGACTCTCGTTGTTTGTTTGGGAATTATTCTTTTGCTCGAATATCTTCGATTTCGTTTTCCGGGTTTTCAAAAATTCTTTCTTTCGATTGCCGGGGTTTTGATGAAAGAAGAGGAGAAAACTAGACTCAACGGAACGCTTCCGTATTTTCTTTCCTGTACGTTTGTGGTCTTTCTTTTTCCTCCGGAGATTTCCATTCTTTCCATGCTCTTTCTTGTGATCGGAGATCCTACCGCAGCCTGGGTCGGAACGTTTTACGGGAGAAGAAGATTTTCCAACGGCAAGTCCGTGGAGGGAATTTTGGCGTTTATATTCGCGTGTGCGATCGTCGGTTTTCTTTTTATGTTTCTATCCGATACTTATGGAAAGCAGAATTTTCTCAAGGCTGAAGGCTTCGTATTTTATAATAACTTTATATTCTTAATTCCCGCGATTTTGATTTCCGCCGTGACTGAACTCTATTGTGGAACGTATTGGAACGGACTGATCGACGATAACCTTTTGATTCCCGCGGTTTCGGCCGTCGTTTTGGGACTGACCGCTTGGTTGGCTTTGGGCGTGGAACCTTCTACGATCTTTTTAAATCCTGCCGATCTGTTTTTGAGAATTTGATCCTCTGGAAGAGCGGTCGTAGTTCCGACAAGATCGGCGAAAGGATCGCACTTGACAGTATTCAATATTTTTGATAGAGGAAATCTCCCGAGTTCCCGCCGAAACTCAATGATTCGCTCCCTATGAGTCGCTCATCACCCCTCCACCCAAGATCAGGGTGGGGCGCGCGACTTTTACGGTGGACTGTCGTAGTTCCGACAAGGGCGTCGAAAGGATCGCATTTGACAGTATTCAATATTTTTGATAGAGAGGAATCTCCCATGTTTTCCACCTCCCACCCCTCCACCCAAGATCAGGGTGGGGCGCGCGACTTTTACGGTGGATAGTCGTAGTTCCGACAAGGGCGTCGGAATTTTTCTCCTCATTTCTCGGGAGGCAACACCGTAAAACTCAAATTGATTTTTGTTTTTTCTTCACCTTCGAAAAGAGAAGAGTTGAATTTGAACTCCACTTCCGCAGGAAAGACCGTATTCGTATATGGAAAAGAACCGAGTCGATTTTCCTTTTTGAGTTTATCCTTGATCATCGAACCAAGATACTGAAACGAGCCGATCCAATCTTCACCCATCTCAAAACCTTCCATTCTTTCCACGGTACCGGAAAGACTCATTGTGGCAAAATAAGAATCCTTGATCGCTTTCGCTTCCGAGGGAAGAAGTTTACGATTGAATCTAAGAATAAAACCGGGAGTTTCCCTTGCGTGAAAGTAAAGGTAGTTTGCAAATTTTTCCCAAGTGTCTGGCTTTTTTGAGTTCGGAATTTCCACCTTGTAGTGGTGATTTTTTTCCACAGGTTCGAGGCATTCTCCGGCGCGATTGAAATGATCGCAGAGTGTAACGGAAACGATCTCCAATTTTTGAGGAGCGCAATTTATCACTAAAGTCGCGAAAAAAAGAAAAAGTAAAGAATTAGTTTTTTGTAATGTTTTGAACATAGGATTCTCTTAGGCTCGTAAAAAAATAGATCGCTTCCGGGGTTTTGAAAAAAGGAGGGGAGGTTTCACGGCTCACCATTTTCTGTTTCTGGTAGTTGTAGACGGTTTCAGCGTAAACTCCGTTGAAAAGATAAATTCTATGAAAGTCGTCCCGAATGGATGACATCACGACGGAATGGCTACAGAGATAACCTGGAAAAATTCGAATTCCGCTGTCTTTTTCAAGAGCGGCGTTCTGAATCGCCAAACATTCCTTCTGAATGGAAGGAAGTTCTTCCCTATGAATTCTTCTTTTGAAGGAAAGAATTTTCGTATGCCTTCCGGGAAAATGATTCCAAAGGTCGGCTTCCGGATCTTTCCAAGTAGGCATCGGATTACTTTCATATAAGGTCGCCGAGAATTTTTTTTCGGTTCTTGCTTTGATCGAATAAAACATTTCCGCGTCTTCATACGCGATCACGATGAAGAAGGAAGCCCCCGGAGGTTTGGTCAGCTTTTCTTTTTCGAGAGGTTTCTTTTTGAAGGAGTTCATCTGCAATGGAAAATCAGCTTCCAGATTTTACTTTCGAATCGAAATAATCCAGAATAATTTTATTCAACCATCTTCCGTCCGGAATTTCCGGAGTAGGATCGGTTAAGAATCCAACGTGTCCGCCTTTGGGAGTCAAAATCGTTCGGATATGCGGTAAATTCTCCCATCCTATCTTTTCCCAGTCGAATGGAGGAACGACCGGATCGTCTTCCGAGTGAATCACGATTCCAGGATGACGGATTTCGGGAATATAGTGTTTGCTCGAACAGTCTTGGTAATAATCCAAGGCGCCCCGATAACCGAAAAACGGCGCGGTCACGAGATCGTCGAAGTCGAAGAACGTCTTTGTTTCAAAAGCGTTTTTCTCGAGTTCCGGAGGAAGTTGTATGATCTTATTCTTAATCTTCTTTCGAAATTCGGAAACGAATCGATCCCTGTAAAACCTTCCTTCGGAAGAATCTATAAATTCGCAACCTTTCAAAAGATCCAGAGGAGGATTTGTGGAAGAGAAGGATTCCACCTTGTGATTTCGTCTTTCTCCCAGATACTTTAAAACTAAACTCGCGGAAAGGGAAAAGCCGGAAAGAAAGATCCTGTGCGAAAGTTTTTTCCAAACGAAGTCGATCACATCCTGGACGTCTTTCGTCTGACCGATGTTATACGTTCCTTTCGAAAATCCTTGGCCTCGTCCGCAGTTTCTCAGATTCATCCGAACACAGCCGTAACCCCTCTGTAAAGCGTTCTGCGCGAGCGCAACAAGATACGAACTGTCCGAGGTTCCTTCCATTCCGTGGATCATCACGATATAAGTTCCGTTCCATTTCGGAGAAGGAGAAGAATAGTGCTGCAAAGGAGGATTGTGTTCGAGCCAGAGCGCGTCCCCGGATTCGTCGCTCAACTGAAGGAGAATATCTTCTACGTAATAGGTTGTTCTGAGGTGATTGGCCGGTGGAAAAAAAGTGCTGTAGACGGTTTGAAGGTGTTTGCCTTTTAGAAAACGTTTCGGTTTGAAAGGTTCAGAACTCATTTCAGGAAGGATCCTTACTTAGACCGTCAGAGTTCTTGAAAGAATTCGTCCCAATCTGCGAGTTGTTCTTTGTTTGCGTGCGTAGATTTTTTTAAGAATTTATGCATTCTTTTTAAAAAGTCGATCCCTCTTTTCACGATTCCGGAATCTTCCGGGTGCATATCGGAAAGATAAAAATTTACGAATTCGTCCAGCTCGAAGGAACCGATGTCTTTTAACAAAACTTCTTCCTTGGATTCTTCTTCCTCCTCTCCTTCTAAAAAAAGGAGGGAAGCAAATTCAAGGAAGAGTTCGTTTAACTTCTGATCCTCTTCCGCGTTTCTTCCCTTTTGGGGCGCGGCTAAAAATTCTTTTAAAAAGTCATTGAGAGAAACGGACTTGGACAAGAGAAAAATCCGATCAGTTAAAGTCGATCTTTGTCGCGAGCTTGTCTACGATTCCGTATTTGAGCGCTTCTTCGGCGTCCATATAATAGTCGCGATCCGTATCTTCTTCGAGTTTGGAAACGGGGTGTCCGCAAGCGTCCGCGAGAATCTGATTCAACTTGGCTTTTGTTTTGAGAATTTCTTCCGCGTGGATTTTTAAGTCCGTCGCGGGAGCAACGATTTGTCCGCCGATGCTCGGCTGGTGAATCATCACTTTTCCGTTCGGCCAAATCGAACGTTCTCCTTTTTTTCCAGCCGCGAGAAGAACGGAACCCATAGAAGCCGCCATTCCCATACAAACCGTGTGAACCGGAGAACTGATCATCTGGATCGTATCGAATACGGTCATGCCCGAAGTGACAACGCCTCCGGGGCTATTGATAAAAAACGTGATTGGTTTTCCCGGATCTTTCATTTCCAGGTAGAGGAGTTTACCGACCAAGTCCTTAGACGATTCGTCGGTCACCGGACCCCAGAGAAAAATCTTTCTGTGGTCGAGGAAATTTTTAGAAATTTTACTTCCTGTGAGTTCTTCGAATACTTCCTGGATTTTTTCTGTTTCTGGCATTCCTGAACCTTTCCTTTAGTTGTTGCTAAAGTCCAGTTTCTTCTTCCTCATTTTTATGAAAACTCCAATACAAGTAAAACTGGCAAAGATTGCGTAGAAAATCCGAATAAATTGGATCGGAGGAACCGGAAATTGTTTCCCGGGACGGAACGCGTTGAGTCTGGACGCGAGAACCGGTTTTAACTCGGAAACGTTCTCCGTTTCTCTGAATTTTATGATCTGAGCGTTCTCGCTCAAAAGATAGAATCTTCGGGCCTCCCTTTCGAGGGCTACTTGATCGTTTTTTAAAATCCTTTGTTTCTCTTCCAACTGTCTATTTTCATAGGAAAGTCTTTCCACGTCCAATTGGAGCGAAGCGAGGGATTCTTCGAGTTGGGAACGTACTACGATCCCGGATTCTCCCAGGACGATGAAATAAAAAAGTCCCGAGAGAAAACAAGAGAACCAAAAGACTTTAGTCGAAAGAGAAGTCATAGTTAAAGTTTATAAAGATTCTTAAATTCCTTTTTTACTTCGTAGAACTTTTACTCCACAATGTTCGGCTCGAAAAAATCGAGCCGAATTCTTATAGATTGTAAAAAGTCTCCCTGCCTTTGTAAATCGCCGATTTTCCGAGTTCCTCTTCGATTCTAAGAAGTTCGTTGTATTTTGCGATTCGATCCGTTCTGGAAAGGGAACCGGTTTTGATCTGTCCCGCGTTAGTCGCAACCGCGATATGAGAGATCGTAACGTCTTCCGTTTCTCCGCTTCGATGACTCACAACGTTCGTATATTTGGCTTTTTTCGCCATTTCGATCGAAGCGAGCGTTTCGGAAAGGGACCCGATCTGATTTACTTTGATCAGGATCGAGTTACCGACACCGGAAGTGATTCCTTTGGAAAGTTTCTCTATGTTTGTAACAAAGAGATCGTCTCCTACAAGCTGAATTTTCTTTCCTAATTTTTCGGAAAGAAGTTTCCAGCCATCCCAGTCGTTCTCGTCCAAGCCGTCTTCGATGGTAATGATCGGATATTTGGAGACCAAATTCGCGTAATATTCCACCAGTTCCGCGCTCGAGAACTCCTTATTATTTTCGGCACCGAGAACGTATTTCTTTTTGCTTTTGTCGTAAAACTCGGAAGAAGCTGCGTCCAAACCCAATAAAACGTCTTTTTCGGGCTTATAACCTGCCTTTTCGATCGCCTGGAGAATGACTTCGATCGCTTCCACGTTGCTCGTGAGGTTGGGAGCAAAGCCGCCTTCGTCACCCACGGCCGTGTTGAGATTCTTACCTTTGAGAACGCCTTTCAAAGAATGGAATACTTCCGCTCCCATTCTGAGTCCTTCGCGGAAACTTTTGGCTCCCACGGGAAGAATCATAAATTCTTGAAAGTCGACGTTGTTGTCGGCGTGGGCTCCGCCGTTTATGATGTTCATCATCGGAACCGGTAATTCTCTCGCGAAGTTTCCGCCGATATAACGATAAAGCGGAAGTTTAGAAAAGGCCGCGGACGCTTTGGCAACCGCGAGTGACGTTCCAAGGATCGCGTTGGCTCCGAGTTTTCCTTTGTTTTTGGTTCCGTCCGCGTCGAGCATCAACTGATCGATTCTATTTTGGTCGAGCGCGTCTTCTCCCTTTAGGACTTCTTGGATCTTTACGTTTACGTGTTCAACCGCTTTGAGAACTCCTTTTCCGAGATAACGATGTTTGTCGCCGTCTCTGAGTTCTACGGCCTCGTATTCTCCGGTGGAGGCGCCGGAAGGAACTGCGGCTCTACCGAAGGAGCCGTCCGCCAAGGTTACGTCCACTTCTACGGTCGGATTTCCGCGGGAGTCGATGATTTCCCGAGCATGAATTTTTTGAATTTGAGAGTTATGAGACATTTTACTTCCTGAGATTCTCTATGTTTGTGTCTGTCGAAAGTGGAAAGAGACCGCAAAAGCAAAAACGGATTCCGATTTTGAATTCTAAAAAACGAAAATCATAAAGAATCGGATTTTGTTTTGCATTGGAGCCTTGAATTTCCGGCTTCCGAATCAGAGTCAGGGTTATTAAACGCTCCATATCGAATAAATCAAGCGGGAAACGAAAAAATGAATTGCCCGCTTCCATCGGATTCCTTATAGCTAAACCCTGAAAGGAAACGACTGGATTTCTCGTTATGAAACTCTCCGAAAAACACGTCTTAGGTTTTCACACTGTCTTCACGATCATCGCAGCAATCATTCTTTTGAGTCCTGGAAATCTTTCCACGGGTTGGAGAATGTTCTGCATCGTTCTTGTTTACAACGCCGGACTTCCTCTTTTTTCTAGCATCTGGACTCACGAACGTTGGATGGATCTCTGGTTCTTTCTTCTTCCCTTAAGTTTTTTTCAGATATTCCCCGATTGGTTTCTCTCTCAGGTGATAGGTTCTTTGGAATTTCCGGCGGACGGATTTCCAAAGATAGGAACGGTTTCCGGTTATATGGCGGGGCTTTGGGTCATTCCTTTGTTTCTTTCGACGTTTATCTCGATTCGTTATCGGAAAAGGGTTTCCGACGCGCCTGCGATTCAGAGTTATTTGATCGGAGGATTGGTTGCGTTTTTGATTTTTTTAGGTTCGGAAGAATTTTCTTATCTCATTCCCGTTTGGTTTGCAAAAAACGTTTTTATGATCGGGCATATCGCCGTTTTTGTTTTGGTTCCTGAATTCATTCTTGGCGCTTTTACCGCTTATGCGTATCACGTTTCCGAATACGCGTCTCTTCCGGAAAAGGTTCTCTGGGCCTTTTTGACGATGTCTGTTTATTTAGGCGCTCTTGCCGTTTTCTTTTTGTTGATCGAAGGAAATTCTAAAATTCCTCTTCCCATGTAAGAAGAATCGCGAACGCCCGATAAGAAAAAGTCGAAAGACTTCCGCGGAAGATTTTTCCGATTTCGCTCTTTTCCGCTCCTGGAAATCCGATCTCATGGAAAATGGAAAGAAGGAGTTTTTCGGAGAATTGGTTCGAGGAACGGTCTACAAACAAAGAAGATATCCGCAGTTACATTCAAAATATAGAATGCGTTTCTTGAGATCGTTTGTCTTTTCGAGTTTTTAGAAATCTGGGGTATTTTGTGTGAGTTCCTACTTTTTAAAGATCAGATTCTAAAATGTGTGAGTTCCTACTTTTTAAAGATCAGATTCTAAAATGTGTGAGTTCCTACTTTTCAAAGATCAGATTCTAAAATGTGTGAGTTCCTACTTTTCAAAGATCAGATTCTAAAATGTGTGAGTTCCTACTTTTCAAAGATCAGATTCTAAAATGTGTGAGTTCCTACTTTTCAAAGATCAGATTCTAAAATGTGTGAGTTCCTACTTTTCAAAGATCAGATTCTAAAATGTGTGAGTTCCTACTTTTCAACCGGCGCCTTCCGGATGAAATTCGGAAAAGAAAAGGGTCTTGGTACGATTTTCTCCGTTTTCAGTCCGAAAAAGGACCTCGTATTTTGCTTTTCAGGGGAGGCCTTTGCAGGAAATCATCGGAAGTGAGCCCTTTCAATGAATGTTCAACAGAAATTTATCCGTAACTTTTCCATCATCGCCCATATCGACCATGGGAAATCCACTTTGGCTGACAGACTTTTAGAGATCGGTCAGGTAACAAATGACAGGACAAAAAAGGATCAAATTTTGGATTCGATGGATATCGAGCGCGAAAGAGGGATTACGATCAAGGCGAACAACGCAACTTTTGATTACCTCGCGGACGACGGCAATACTTATACGATGAATCTTCTGGACACTCCGGGGCACGTCGACTTTACCTACGAAGTTTCACGTTCCCTCAAGGCCTGCGAGGGAGTTCTTCTGATCGTGGACGCAAGTCAAGGAGTGGAGGCTCAGACTCTCGCAAACCTCTATCTTGCGATGGAACAGGATCTCGCGATCGTTCCCGTGATGAACAAGATCGATCTTCCCGCGGCCGACGTGGAAAAAACAAAAATTCAAATCGAAGAGAGTTTGGGACTCGATGCGGAGAACGCCGTGGCCATTTCCGCGAAGACGGGACTCAACGTAAAAGCGGTCCTGGAAGAAATTACAAAACAAATTCCTGCGCCCCAAGGAGATCCGGACGGACCTCTCAAAGCTCTGATTTATGATTCTTATTTTGATCCTTATATGGGTGTCGTGATCAAGATTCGTGTGTTCGATGGAAGAATCAAAAAAGGGGACCGATTCCTCATCATGAGCACGGGAAAAGATTTCACCGTCAACGAGGTGGGAATCAATCGAATCACTCTCACGCCGACGGAAAGTTTAGGCGCGGGTGAAGTGGGTTATCTCATCGCCGGGATTAAAAAAGTTTCCGATGCGAAGACCGGAGATACGATCACTCTTTTTTCCAATCCCACGAAGGAATCGATTCCGGGTTACAAAGAAGCAAAGCCGATGGTTTTTTCCGGACTCTATCCTATCAACGGAGAACAGTTCGACGAACTCGTGGATGCGATCGAAAAACTGAAACTCAACGACGCGGCTCTCGTCTTTGAAAAAGAAAGTTCGATGGCTCTCGGATTCGGATTTAGAGTGGGATATCTCGGACTTCTTCACATGGAAATCGTTCAAGAGCGCTTAGAGAGAGAATTCAATCTCGACCTGATCACGACCGCGCCTTCCGTAAAATACATCATTCGGAAAAAGAATGGAGAAGTAGAAGAGGTGGACAACCCGTCCCGTTTTCCCGATCCGATCGCGATCGAATCTACGGAAGAACCCTATGTGAAGGCAACGATCATCACTCCGAACGAGTATGTCGGAAACATCATGGCCCTCGCCAACGACAAGAGAGGGATTCAGCTCGACACGGTCTATCTGACTCAGGACAAGGTGCAGCTGACTTACGAACTTCCTCTCGCCGAACTTATATTCGAATTTTATGATAAGCTCAAGTCTTTCACGAGAGGTTATGCGTCCTTGGACTATGAGCCTTCCGGCTACAAGGCCTCCCAGCTCGTAAAAATGGATATTCTCGTGAACGCGGAACCGGTGGACGCCCTTTCTATGATCGTTCACCGGACGAAGGCTGAGCAAAGAGGAAGGGAGATCATCGAAAAATTAAAAGATCTCATTCCAAGGCATCAGTTTATGATCCCGATCCAAGCCGCCGTCGGAGGAAAAATTCTCGCAAGAGAAAGTATCTCCGCGCTTCGCAAAAACGTCACCGCGAAGTGTTACGGCGGGGACATCACTCGTAAGAAAAAACTTTTAGAGAAACAAAAGGAAGGAAAGAAGAGGATGAAGCAGATCGGAAACGTAGAAATTCCGCAAGAGGCGTTTTTAGCGGTTTTGAAAACAAGCAACTGATATTTTTTCCGCGCTTCGATCTCTGTTTCGAGGCGTTTTTTCTTACTCGATGCGCTTTTTTAAGTTTTGTAATTTTCTTTCGTAATCGTGCCTTTTTTTCTTTTTGCGCCCTCGGCTGAAATGGAATTGTGTCTTGCTCCTTTTTCCTTGCCATTTTGTTATGCGAAATGCTTTTTTCGTTTTAAATGAAGTGAAATTGGAATGAACTTCTAATTCGCGCCCGTAAACATTTTAGCGGAGAGGATCGATTTTCTAATCCATTTTCGATCTAATCCGATCGACGGTTTGAATCGAGAAGGGCCAAGGTTTGGCATTGGAATTCAACGGATTTTACCGAGCAAAGGTATTATGCTTTTTTGAAAATAACTCAGGAATTGAATTTCCTTTTGTAAGTTTTTTAGAAATTCTTATCCTATGGATTTTTTTTAAGCGAACGAAAATCAAAGGAAATATTTTTTGAATCCTCTCGCTTCTTTTTTTACCAACTCTCTCTTGCGTCCTTTGGAAATCAGAGAAGTCATCGTTCGTTCGAAACAAAGGATTTCGATTCTCAGAGACGATCGACTTGCGTTCGGGATCGGTACGAAATTTCGAAAATTCTTCGGGATTCATTCCGAGATGGAAAGCAAAGGAATCCGTACTGTGATTTTACAAGGAGAATTGCACAGCAACTTGGTGGCTTCCTTTTCTCTCTTGTTTCGAATATTCGGTTATCATGTAAGAACGATCGCCTATTCTCGAGATCCGAAAAGAATCAGCATGAACGCTCAGATTGTAAAAAAGAATTCGCACGTCCTGGAAACTTTTCAGTCTCGCTCCGATTGGAAGGCGGCATTACTTGAACTAAAAAAGAACTTCTCTGAAAATCCTGAAGCGGACGAGAATCGATATCGAATGAAGTATAAAAATTCTTTTCAGGATCCGAATTCTTCTTTTGAAGCCGTAGCTTTGATTCCGGAATACGGTTTTGGATTGGAAGCCTCGCAGGGTTTAAATTCACTTTGGGAACAGATTCCGATTTTAGAATTCGATCATCTGGCGATCGATATCGGATCCGGTTTGACTTGGTTGTCCGCTCGGAATTTTTTTAGAGATAGGATTCCGGTATCAGGAGTCTCCGTCGGTCTTGATAAAAAGAAAATGATTCCCTGGTTGAGGGAGAAACAGGAAGAATTGAATTTTTCCGGATTTGAAATCGACGAAGAATCGATTTGGGCATCGGAAGACGGGAACGGATTCGGTTCCGCGAGCGCAAATATATTAGAATTCAATCATATATTCTATCGGAAACATTCCGTTCCGATCGAGCCGATTTATTCTGGAAAATCCCTCTATTCGATTCGGAAGAAGATGGAGAGATCGGAAATTTCCGGAAGAATTCTGTATCTCCACCAAGGCGGTCTTTGGAATTTTTTGGATTCTTTTTTACCTCTCAAAGAAGAGAAAGTTTGAAAGTAAAAAGAGAACTTGTGGAATTTGAAAGAAGTCCGACAAGGAATTGAATTTTTCTTAAATTCGCTGATTATGAAAAAGTGATTCTCGGGTTTTGGTTTTCGGTTTTTGACCGAAACGATGGAATGGGGTCGATGATAACCGGACTATGAGGTCTTACTTTGTATCGGTTTTTCCATTTTGAGAAGAATATATTGTAACTCCCGTTTTGAAGATCATTCGCTATAAAACCAATCGTTCCCGGATGCACAAAAAAGCCGCCTTTATGAGGGGCGGCTTGCGATTCTTCTTTGATCCAAAGAAGAAGTTTAAGAAAGGATAAAATCCTTGTTCATCGTACGGATAAAATCCCTTTTGATCGATTTCGGACAAACGGCTTCGCACTCGTATTGGTTTGTGCAGTTTCCGAAACCTTCTTTGTCCATCGCGTTGATCATCTTTTTCACTCGATCCTTTTGTTCCACCTTTCCTTGCGGTAAAAGTCCGAGGTGAGTGATCTTTGCAGAAACGAAAAGCATCGCGCTCGCATTTTTACACGAAGCGACGCAGGCTCCGCAACCGATACAAGTCGCGGCATCCATTGCGATGTCGGCATCTACTTTAGGAATCGGTAATGCGTTTGCATCCGGAGCGCCTCCGGTATTGATGCTTACGAATCCGCCCGCCTGAATGATTCTATCAAAAGCGCTTCTGTCTACGACGAGATCTTTGAGAACGGGAAACGCTTTCGCTCTCCATGGTTCCACGTAGACGGTGTCTCCGTCCTTGAACGAACGCATGTGAAGCTGGCAAGTCGTCACGCCTTGGTGCGGACCGTGCGCTTGTCCGTTGATCATCAGGTTGCACGAACCGCAGATTCCTTCCCTGCAATCGTGTTCGAACGCGATCGGCTCCTCTCCCTTTACGATGAGTTCTTCGTTGACCACGTCCAACATCTCCAAAAAAGACATGTTCGGAGAAATATCCTTTGCGTCGTAGTCTACGATCTTTCCCTTTTCTTCTGCGCTCTTTTGTCTCCAGACTTTGAGTTTCAGATCCATTATTTATAACTCCTTGTTGCGAGGTGAACGTTTTCGAACTCCAGCTTCTCTCTGTGTTCGGTTGGTTTTTTTCCGACTCCGTTGAATTCCCAAGCGGTCGCGTGACAGAACTTGTCGTCGTTCCGTTTCGCTTCGCCTTCTTCTTGGTATTCTTCTCGGAAGTGACCTCCGCAGGATTCTTCCCTGGTCAATGCGTCGAGGCAGAGCAATTCTCCGAATTCCAAAAAGTCCGCAACTCTTCCCGCTTTTTCAAGCGATTGATTTAAGTCGTTTCCGCTTCCGGGGACGTTTACGTTTTGCCAGAATTCTTCTCTGATTTTTGGAATCTCCGCAATCGCTTCTCTCAAACCTTTGTCGTTACGCGCCATTCCGCACTTGTCCCACATCAGTTTTCCGAGTTGTCTATGAAAGGAATCCACGGTTCTTTTCCCTTTGATGGAAAGAAATTTCTTCGTAGTTTCTTCCGCGTCGGAAAGAGCTTTCTTCGCTTCCGGATGGTCTTCTTTCGGATGAGAATTGAATCCGACTCCCGCGAGATAGTTTCCGATCGTATAAGGAAGAATGAAATATCCGTCCGCGAGTCCCTGCATCAGCGCCGAAGCTCCGAGACGGTTCGCTCCGTGATCCGAGAAGTTCGCTTCTCCGATCACGAAAAGGCCGGGAAGATTGCTCATCAAATTGTAGTCTACCCAGAGTCCGCCCATCGTGTAGTGAACCGCAGGATAGATTCTCATAGGCTGTTTGTACGGGTTTTCACCGGTGATTTGTTCGTACATCTGGAAGAGGTTTTCGTAACGATCTCGGATCTTCGGTTCTCCGAGACGTTTGATGGAATCCGCGAAGTCGAGATAAACTCCTTGTCCGGATTCTCCCACACCAAGTCCCGCGTCGCAGGCTTCTTTCGCGGCGCGTGAGGCGATGTCGCGAGGAGAAAGGTTTCCGTAACTCGGATATTTTCTTTCGAGATAATAATCTCTTTCCCCTTCGGGGATATCCGCAGGATTACGTTTGTCGCCTTTGTTTTTCGGAACCCAGATTCTTCCGTCGTTTCTGAGAGACTCGGACATCAGAGTCAACTTGGACTGATGATCTCCGGAAACCGGAATACAAGTCGGGTGAATTTGCGTATAACAAGGGTTAGCGAAGAACGCCCCTTTTTTGTGGGCCTTCCAAGTTGCAGTTACGTTACAACCTTTCGCGTTCGTGGAGAGAAAGAATACGTTTCCGTATCCTCCGGTTCCAAGCACGACCGCGTCCGCCATGTGAGTGGAAAGTTTTCCGGTGACAAGATCTCGAACTACGATTCCTTTTGCGTGACCGTCGACTACGATCAACTCGACCATCTCGGTTCTCGGATACATCTTCACGGCTCCGAGTCCGATCTGACGAGAAAGAGCTGAGTAAGCTCCGAGGAGAAGTTGTTGTCCGGTTTGACCTTTTGCGTAGAAGGTTCTGGAAACTTGGGCTCCACCGAAAGAACGGTTTGCCAAGTGGCCGCCGTATTCTCTCGCGAAAGGAACTCCCTGCGCCACACACTGATCGATGATGTTTACCGAAACTTCCGCAAGACGATGCACGTTCGCTTCTCTTGCACGAAAGTCTCCGCCTTTTACCGTGTCGTAGAACAATCTGTGAACGGAATCTCCGTCGTTTTGATAATTCTTCGCCGCGTTGATCCCGCCCTGAGCCGCAATACTGTGAGCTCTACGTGGGCTGTCTTGAAAACAGAAAGTTTTTACGTTGTAGCCGAGTTCTGCAAGAGTCGCGGAAGCCGAAGCTCCTGCAAGACCCGAACCGACTACGATGATATTGAATTTTCTCTTATTAGCGGGGTTAACTAATTTGATATCGGCTTTGTGATTGGACCATTTTTGTTCAATGGAGCCGCTTGGAATTTTAGAATCTAAACTCATGAAAGTTTCTCCAAAAAATTACGGATGAACGTATCCCAGCAAAATCGAAAGCGGGATAGAAGTGTTGCCTATGAAAATGATCAGAGCAAAGAGGATCGCTCCGGCTTTGATCTTTCCGCTCAAGGACGGAGTGCTCAAACCCAAGGTTTGAAACACGCTCGCGACGCCGTGGCTGATATGCGATGCGAGTAAAACCATCGCGAAGATATAAGAACCTGTAACGATCGGATTTTGAAAACCGAGGATGACCATCGTAAACACGTCGTGTCTTCCCTTCGAATCGGTCATCGCAAAATGATCCGGATTGGTTACGCCTAACGTGAAATGGAGAAGGTGATAGGTGAGAAAGGAGAGAATCAAAAGACCCGTAAGAGCCATGGTTCTTGATGCAAGGGTCGCTTGCACCGTATTCTGCTTCGAATAGGGAACGGGACGGGCTTTTTTGTTTTCAATTGAGAGCGTTATCGCGTAGTAAACGTGAATGATAAAGCTTACGATCAGAATGATTCTGGCTACCCAGAGAAGGGGGGCGATGTCCCTAAGCGCTTGGCCATATGCGTTGATTTTTTCTTGTCCGAGGAAGATCTGAAGATTCCCCAGCATATGAACAACAACAAAGCCGAAATAAACAAGTCCGGTTACTGCCACGAGAGTTTTTCTCCCGATGGAAGACCGGAGATATCCAGCCTTTAAATCCATTTCATTTTCTCCTGTTTGATTGGTGGAAAGAATTCATCGAAAAATTAATATGATTCGAAAAAGATGGGCCGAAGCTCGATCTCTCTTAAATTAGGGTAAAAAAGCGAGTTATGACGAAAAGCATTTTTATTTTGAAGGTGAAAAATTGATACTCGAAGGGAAAGTTATTAAGATCGTTTCTCAATTAGAATTCGATTTGAGGACATTCGTTCTAAATCTTCGAATTGTGCGATGCGTAACGAAAGGTCAACCAAAACCGACTGGGATAAAAATATGAATTCATCCGATCCATTTCAAAACCTCTATCAGAAATCCTTTCGAAAGGGAAGCGCGACTCCGAAAGCTACGAAAGAATATTCCGAAAATTCTTCTCTTCAAAAAAAATTCAAGACGGATGAGAATCTCCTAAATCCCTATTTTAACTTTCGAGGCAGAACACTTTCTAGGATCGCCTTCGGGTGTTATCGAGTCGGGCTCGAATCTCCCGATCATAAAAAGGCGCTTGAACTTTCTCTCCGCGAAGGTTTTAACGTGATCGATACTTCTTCTAATTACGGGAACGGGGAAAGCGAAAGCCTCGTCGGCCGGGTGCTCGCCGCAAAGATCGAAAGCGGAGAGTTAAAACGCGAGGACGTATTCATCGTCACGAAGTCGGGTTATATTCAGGGAAGAAATCTACAGATCGTTTCCGAACTTGAAAATACGGATCGTGAATTTCCGGAGATCACCTACTATCAGGAAGGGTGTTATCATTGTATCCATCCGGCGTTTTTGGAAGACCAGCTAACGCGTTCCCTAAAAAGAATGGGTCTGGAAACCGTGGACGTTTTTCTGCTTCACAATCCGGAATACTTTCTTATGGACCGAGAGAAGCATAACGTTCCTGAAACAAAGGCCAAGGAAGAATATTACAAAAGGATTAAGAACGCTTTTTTATTCCTCGAACAAAAAAGGAAGGAAGGCAAGATTCAATTCTACGGAATCTCCTCGAATACGTTCCCCGAAAATCCGGAAAAATATACGTCCACTTCCTTATTGAAAGTTTTGGAACTCGCAAAAGAAATACAAACGGAACTCGGTCTGGAAGAATCCGGTTTTGCGGTCGTTCAGTTCCCCGCCAATCTTCTGGAGAGCGGATTCTTAGAAAGAAAGTTCGAAGGAAAATCTCTGATCGAGATCGTAAAAGACAACGGACTTCTTCCACTGGTCAATCGGCCCTTGAACGCGATCTCGAGTCAGGGAAGTATCTTTCGGCTTTCCTTCGATCCGAAAGAAAGTCAGGACGAGGTTCTCAAAAACGTAAAAGATAAATTGAATACAGTTTATTCTTGGGAAGAGGAATTTTTGCGGATACTGCCGTCGGGATCTTATAAATATACGTTTCGAACCGTGACGGAACCTTACCTGGACCAATTTCAAAATCAGGATCATCTTTCCCAGTTTTTGGAAAGAACGGTGATTCCGATCCTGCAGCAGCTGATCTCGCAGATCGAAACTGTGGCCGGTGAACAAAAACAAGGAGAATACATAGACAAACTCAACGAAGCTCTTCCGCTTCTGGAAAGATACGTCCATTTTCACAACATCAAAAATTCTAATATGCTCTATGAGAAAATCGTAAAGTTTTACCCTCGATATGCGGGTTGGAATCTTTCGGCGGCGGCTTTACACTTACTTCATTCTTCGCTCAAGGAAGGAGTTGTACTTTTGGGTATGCGGAAAGAATCCTACGTTCAGGACGCGGAAGGGTCGTTTGCCGCGCCTTTGACGCCGATCCAAGAAAAGGACTGGAATCGATTTGAAATTTGATCCGGAAATCGTCGCCATTTTCGACGTAATTTCCGCAACATCCGATCCGGAAAAAACCGTGGACTTCGCTTATCAAAACGGCGAAAGGCTTTTTAGAGAGGGGAAATATTTCGAAGCGCACGAGGTTTTGGAATTTCAGTGGAAAAAGGATTTCGGGCCGAGAAAAATTTTTTTACAGGGAATCATACAACTCTCGGTTTCCCTTCATAAAATTTTCGTCAAACCCAACGGACGCGGTTCCAGAATGCAGGCTACAAAGGCCAAGGAAAAGTTGGAGTCGGTATTACATTCTCCGGCGTTAAGCGAAGTCGGTAAACGGGAGACGTTAGACCTTCTTTCTTCTTTGGATAAAATTTTGGATCTTTACGAAGGAGACGAACTTCTCGCTGAAAAAGTTTCTACTTTCAGTGTACCGAGTCTTCCGAAAGACTGGCGAGAATTATTTAAGGTGCATTCATGAGCGGAATCGAGAGCGGTTTTTTTCAATCGGGCGGTTATAACCTCGCCTATAAGATCCACAGAAACGGAAAGGACAACGCGCTACTTTTGTTCCACGGCTTTCAGGACGCGTCGGACACCTTTCTCTATCAATTCCAGTTCTTATCCCAACATTTCGATATATATCGTTTTGATTATAGAGGTCACGGAGACTCGGATTGGCTTAGGGAAGGGAACTATCATTTTATACAAACCCTAGTCGACGTAAAAACGTTTATATCCTCGTTTCTTCCGGAGAAGTTTCATATCTTAGGACATTCTATGGGCGGAGGAATCGGCGCCCGTTTTGCGGGGATTTATCCGGAAAGAATCCGGAGTCTTGTCTGTTTGGAAGGGTTCATGTCCATTCAAACGCCTGAATTCGAAAAGAAACGTCTGAAAGCGTGGTTGGATACGATCGAAAACAACGAAGTCGGAACCAAGGATCGCAAGAATAAAACCTTCTCGAGCATCGACGAAGTCGCATCTCGACTCAAGCCCGTATATCCAAAATTGGATTCTTCTAAAATCAGGGATCTCGCGGAGTATCTCACAAAAAAAACGGAGCGGGGATTTCAGTGGAAAAACGATCCCTTGTACAAGCGCGGTTTTCCGTTTGTTTTTTCGCCGTATCTGACGCGTCATCTCTGGGAATGTATCGATTCTCCGACCCTGATCATCTATGGAAAAGAAACTCATCTGATGCCGGAAAACAGGGAAGAGATCCTTTCGCACTTTAAACATTTGGAATATATCGAGATGGAAAACGCGGGTCACAATATGCATCACGATCAACCGGCATTTCTGGAAAAATTGTTAAGCGCATTCTATAAAAAACACGGTCTGATCTCCGATTGATACCCGCTCTTATAGTACCTTTTTTCCGAAGGACTCATAACTTGAAGACAACTCTCGGTTAGGCGTTTCTCTAGGAATGGTCCGTTTTTTGAAAGTAACAAAAGTTCAGATTACGATTCGTTTAATTTTAAAGAGAATTGTTTCCTCATTCTTCAGGTTGCTTTCACTTTGATCAGAGAGATTTTCCTAGTCCGGTCATTATCCGTTTTCCAATTTTAAAAAGTAATTGATATCAGATCAATAAATCGTATATGATTTCAAGGATCGATTTCACGCTTTCGAAATCATGCGCATTTTTCCTTTCTAAACAACGGAGATCCTTTTGAAAAAAAATACATACTGTTCCATTCTTATCTTGTTTCTTTTTTTCGTTTCTCAATCCCTCTGGAGCGCGCAGACGATTCTGCTTAAAAACGGAACGTCGCTCAAAGGGGATGTCACCGGACAAAACGAGAAAAATATCACGATTCGTCTCGCGGACGGATCGGTGAAGACCGTTTCAAAAAAATCGATTTTGAAAGTGGTTTATCGGGACGTAAACGAAGAAGAAGCAAAACGAATTCGGCAGGAAGAGGAAAAAAAATTGAAGGAGGCCAAATCCGCCGATGAAAAAAAACAAATCGAAGACGAAGCGATCGCGACGAAACCGGATTTCAAAGCTCCTCGTAAGGGAGATCGCAATCGTTGGAGTCTTGTTTGGCGATCCGCGCTTTTGCCCGGTTGGGGACACTACAAAGCGGAAAGAAAAAAGACCGCGTATGTTTTCGGTGCGCTTTTTTGGACGGGATTGGCGGCGACCTTTTCCTCGGCGCAAAAAGTAACTCAGTCAAAAGCCGATTACGATCAGGCAAGTTTGAATGCGCAGGTTCTGGGAGGGAATAATCCTTTTTTGGCGGGCCAGATTCTTACAAACGGAAAGAGAGAAGATTATAAAAAGGCAGTAGATGATTATCAGAAAATTTCGACCATCACTGCAGTCATTTATCTGATTCAACTGGCTCATGTTTATTATACCGGAATTTCCTGGGAGGAAGAGGAGGTTGCGCACACCCCGCAAGGTTCCATTCTCAAGAAAGGATTTCAGATGGATTCCATGAGGGATTATAATTCTTTGCAAACCGGTTCCAGCTCAAACTTCGGCTGGAGAGCGGAAGCTAAATACAATTGGTTTTTTTAAGGGTACGATTTATGAAACGAATACTTTTGATTCTTTTGATCCTCTTTCAATCTCAGTGTTATAAATTTGAAGAGAATGCCTTGGATCCCAACGGAATTCTCGGTATCATCCGTACGATACTCGGAGTGAATACTTTCGGTTATACGAACTTTATGCAAAACCAATATCAGGCTTTCCAGAGAGTGGACGTCGATACTTATATTTCTTATTCTCGAAGGACCTTTGACGGGACGGATGATCCGAGAAACAGAATCGATCTTTTCATTGCCAGAGAAAATTCCACGGATGTTATTCCGACTAACGTTCCGATGGTCGGGGGACAATTTGCGAATATGATCGGATTCGGATATATTCCGGGAAATGCGAGTAATAAATATCTGATGTTTTTCGAAGTTTTAAATCCGACTTCTCCTCCCGATTATTATTACTGGGTTGGTTCGGTCTTACCTTCCGCGGGCAGCCGGATGACTTTTACTCGGTTTTCGACGGTCATCGCGGGGGAGATTGTCGTAGGAATCGGAAGTTATAACGCAGGTGCGGCTGAGAAGATCGTTTTTTGCGAACAACCGGTGAGCGCCAGCAGCACGACCTGTTACAACATGGACAGCGATTTTTCGAATCGTGTTACGATCACTGCGCCTATTAATACGAAATGCACCTTTGTCCTCAACAATGGAAGTTCCGGAAATTGTGTGGACATGATATCCGGTAATAACCTTTCCTTTTACGCAACAATTGGAACTACCGCTACCTTTGCAACCTCCCCAGTCAGCTTGGTATCAAATTACAAGTCGGTTCCTTACAGTACCTTTTTGGGAAATTTTAACTTTTACATAGAACGCGATTTGACCTTATCGCATTACATCGAACATACGAATGATTCGATCAGGATCACTTCCACAGCGGGCGATCTAACTTCTTTTGGAGCTCTTTCATCCCCAGGAAACTCCAATCAACAGGCTCTTCCCGCACTGGGTATTTTAGATACCGACGTGATTTTTCCCTTAAGAGGACACAACGGCTCGTATTTGTCTTTTATCGCGAATACGAGTCAGGGGATGAGCAAACCTTTTCTGTACCGTACGACCGATTTCGGCGTTAACTGGACGCAGATAAATACAAGTAGGTTCCCATTGCCTCCCTCAATCTATGATACCGACCCGACGCCCAGCAATACCGCAACATTCGGTTATTTTGTAACGATGGCTAGTGGCGAAAAGTTGCATATCTTCAGCAACATAGAAGGGGACGCCTTGCGGCGTTATGTTTCAACCGATCTGGGTGTAACTTGGTCAGTGCAGGAGACCATTTCTCCGAGTGCGGAATAAAAAAATTCTGTCTCTTTAGAAAAAAGGCTTGTACTTTCATACGGCTCCTAGAACATCCTTTCAACAATTTTAAGGAAGTTTCCATGCAAGAACAAGCTGCAAAGTTTAAGAGTCAGTTAGAAAGATACATCAACTATCGGGGAATCGATATCGTCCTGCATCTCAAAGACGGGTCTCGTGTGGAATTGGATCGCAATCGAAAACTGGTCGGCGAACAGATCGTTTATTTTCCGACTAAAAATCTTACAAGCGCCGTGGAACTTACAAGCATCAGCAGAGCTGAATTTTTCGTAGCTTAAAATTTCATAAAGTTCTAAATCGTTGAAAAAGGAGGCTCAAAGCCTCCTTCGTTTAACATGTCCGTTAAAAGGAAATCGATTTCAGTCTTCGAATTTTACGACCCAGATGGAAAGCAGTTCTGCGACTAAATCTCCGTCGTGATCGATCGACTTAGATACTAAACGAACCGTGGAACGTTTTTGTTCCGTAATTTCGCTGAAGATCCTTATTTTCCCGGAAGTAACGCTCTTTCGATACTTGATTTCAGCCGTTCCAGTCGCCATAAACTTGCACTTTCTTCCGGAAGATTTGATCCAAGCTGCCATCGCGGCTCCGGCGGAACTATCCATCGCCGCAAAGAGCGCCGCCCCGTGAACGATTTTCACCGGGTTGTGAAACGTTTCGTCCACTTCGATTTCATATTCACTCTTACCTGGACTTGCGTTCAGCGCTCTGTAACCGAGTTTTCGAGAGAATGTATCCTGACTTTGAAAAAACTGAATGAATTCCGGAGAATGAACGTCCGGCATGGATTGAAAAGGATTCATCTTACTTGATAGACTTTTTGTGAAGCTGGGTTTTGTCAACGCGGAGCGAATCAATTTCTCATTTTATAAATTTTTAATGGTTTGCTATTCAAATTATTAAGAATCTTTTTTGAAATGCAAAATGACAACTTTGCAGCGTTAGGTGATATCGAATTTTATATTAGAATTTTTTTCTAAGAAACCGGACTTTGTTTTGAGTTTGTTTTTATAAAAGAGCAGGTTAAACTTTTTAACGTTTTTGACGCCTTTTGCAGGAGATTCATGGAAGTTTTTATTTTCAATTTGTTCCTCCGTCTATTTGGGTCTATTTCATTTTGCGTAAAATCGAATTCTAAGATTTGAAAGAATTTAAAACGGCAGAATATTAGATAAATAGACTGATCGTAGTGGTCCTTAGAAAAGTATAATTTTCTTCGTTGAATGGGCGGTTGCAAGGATATCGAGGGTAAGAGATAGTTAGAATGGAACGATCGACTCCTACATGGCGGATGGGATTTGAAATTTGAGATTCTTGTATGCCTAAATGATTTTGCTTTCTCAGAGAGGGAAGATCGAAAAACGAAAGATTACATTTCTAAAGTTTGATCGACGTGTGAGTTCCCACCAATTGCGTCGTATGGATTCTTTTAGGGAGATTTCCGATCGTATCGTGTGTGAGTTCCCACACTTTAAGATCTAATAAAAAGTGCCCGCGTTATTCTGAGCAAGAATGTGAAGAGGTGGGCCGCTTCAAAAGAGAGAAATTTGTAGGATGTCTTACAAATGAGAATTCTACAAGGTCGCCTTTGATCTAAAAATTAAGACGGTCGCGGTGTTTGGAGGAAAGAAAGCGATTCTCTTTTTGTGGATCGATTCTTTTGCCGAAGAAGGTAAAGATCGAGAAAATGAGAATGTCGAAGTTGATTTCTTCACAGAATTATTTTAGAGAAAATTCTTCAGAAATTGAAAACCTCCGAAGAACGTTATCTGCTTCTTTGATTCTAAAATTAAGAAAGATCTCGAATCAGATCCTCTATTTCCTGAACCTTGCTAAAATCTCTTTCGGTGTAATTTAGATAGAGATCGTATTCGGATCCTGAAATTTTTTCGCAACGGATGACTTTCACCGGGATTTGAATCGCGCCGGAAAGACTGATCGTTCCGAGTTTGAGTTCTAAAACCGTTCCAGGTTCCACCGGAGTGTCGGTTCTGTGAAGCAGTCCTTTCAGAATGTTCTCAGATAGCCGAAGACTCTGATCGGCCAGTTCGCTCAGATATACGGTAATCGTGTTGGGAATTCTGTTATAGTGCATGGCACAATGGTAAAAGGCGCCAGCCTATGAAAGCAAGTAAAATTCAAAAAATTCTTTCTTAGTCTCGATGAATTTTATATTACATTTCCATTATGTTTTCTTTTTGGCAAATTGCTTTTACCTTCGGCAGTCTGTTCAGTAAAGAATCCGGGTTTTGATCGAAAACGGGTGTTTTTCTATTTTTTCTTTGAGTTCGTCTCCGACACTTTTGTCGATTACCATCGAAAGATATCCGATTTCCGCGCTGGTACCTAAGTGCTGAGAGCTGATGTTCGCGCCGATTTCGGAAACCATGGAATTGATATCCTTTAAAAATCCGGGCTGATTCTTATGAACGTTCAAAATTCTATATTGCCCGGAAGGAAGGGGCGTGATTTCTAAATTCGGAAAGTTAACGGAGAATGTAGTGGATCCGTTGTTCACAAACTTCACGAGTTTGCTCGCGACTTCGGAACCGATATTTCTTTGCGCTTCCTCCGTGCTTCCTCCGATATGCGGAGTTAAAATCACGTTAGGCAGGTTTTGCATCGGAGTTAGGAAGGGATCGTTGTTCGATTCCGGTTCTTCCGGAAACACGTCGATTCCCGCGCCTGCGATATGTCCCGCCTTGATCGCTTCTGCGAGCGCTTCCAGGTCCACGACCTTTCCGCGTGAAAGATTGATCATATACGCGCCTTTTTTCGTGACTTCGATTTCCTTTTTTCCATAGAGATTTGTCGTCTCTTTTGTTTCGGGGACGTGGAACGAAATAAAATCGGAATTTCTCAAAAGTTCTTGATAACTTGCCACCGGAGTCGCGTTCCCAAGCGGGAGGACGGTCTGGATGTCGTAGTAGATTACCTTCATTCCCATCGCTTCCGCGAGTACGGAAACCTGGCTCCCGATATGTCCGTAGCCTACGATTCCTAAGGTTTTGCCTCGGACCTCGAAACAATTCTTTGATATTTTGTTCCAGATTCCGGAATGCGTATTTCGGATATGGTCCGGAATTCTTCTCGCGAGCATGATCACTTCCGAGATCACGAGTTCTGCGACGGATCTTGTATTGGAATAAGGCGCGTTGAAAACCGGAATCCCTTTTTTTTCAGCTTCGTTTAGGTCGACTTGGTTGGTTCCGATGCAAAAGCAGCCGATGGTCAGGAGTCGTTTTGCTTTTTCAAGAACCGGCGCGGTCACGTTTGTTTTGCTTCTGATTCCAAGGACGTGGATATTTTCGATTTCGTTTAAGAGTTCCTTTTCGGAATAGGCAGCCGGAAGGAGACGGACGTTGAAACCGTCGTTTTTGAACATATTGAAAGCGTCTTGGTGAACGTTTTCGAGAAGAAGGACGTTGATCTTATCTTTTGGAAATGAAATCATAGGTACCTACCAGGGTTTCAAGGGTGCGCTTCTCTGAAAATTGAATTTTTCCTTTAGGATCTTCCGATTTCGTTTTTGAGGTTCGCCCTTTCTTTTGGAGATTCGAATCTTCATCACGATATGACAACGACTTTGAATCGGCAAGACCCCGATCAAAGTTTTTGTAAGAGTTCCTACATTTGAGACTTTTTATACGGAAAAAGTAGAATCCCAAAGATTGAGAAACGTCTCCGACGTTCTTTCCTACGACCGAACTTGGCGCCAAAAAAAGATCAAACGGTTTTCGAGGAGACTCACAGTTTCGCAGAAACCGTTTGGATCGAACAAAAAAACTGTCCTAATAACGACAAACTTTCGGAAACAAAAACCCCACCCACAAAGGAAGGATTTGTTTAAGATTGGGGCGAAATCCCTGCAAACTGGAACGAAGTTCGAGGTTTTGAATGCAGCCGGAATTTTCTTTCAAAACGCGGCTCTCGGGAAAAACTGGGGAAAAATCCCTCGGGGGTCCCTTTGAAGATTCAAATCGTTTCTCTCCTTTTCTGCGTCTTTCTCCTTTCAGGAATTTCCTGCTCTTCTGCGAATGTGATTCAAACACCGGAACCTGCGTTGGAACAAGTTCTCTTTCATTCGGCCCCTCTTTGCCCTGGATTTCACCTTTTTTGTTTTCAAGGCGATACCAAATCGATGAACTTTCGCGGAGTTTATAAGAATTCGAGCGGTGAAAAATCTTTATTTTTGGATTATTTTCTCAGTTCTTTCGAGGTCAGTTTTCCGATCGGAGTTGCCGTAAAGTTGGACGGGGTTTGGTACAATCTGAGGAAGGTAGGCACCGATTATTCGGATTCGATGAGAATTTCATCTTCCATCCCGGCCGAAGTAGCCGACAAGATCCTAAACGCGAAGGAGATCGTTTTTAGTTTTTCTTCCCGCGAGAAAACGACCAATCAAACTTTTTCTTCGGGTGAGACGATTCGATTCCAGACTCTCCTAAAAAATCTTCGTGAAAGATTGGACGCTCAATCAAAATTGAATATTCTCAATCCCTAATTGATCCGCGAATTATACTCGATACGGACTTTAAGTCCGTTCGCAAGAATTTTTCAGTGCGAACCGTTTATCGGACGAAATGGAATTCTTCTTTGGATCATACGGAGAACCGACGCTCGGAAGGTGGATCGAATTCTTCTTAAAAGAAGAGTGAGCGTAGGATCTCCTATTCTCTGACTAATTTTTTAACGCTGTCCAAAGTAGGGGAAAGCCAATCTTCCAGGAGCGGATCTTGTCCGATCGCTTCCTTCTTAAACATTAGATCTTTATTGGACATGGCGATTTCGGAAACCTCGTTGATCTTTCTCGCGGTTTCGATCGCTTTCCAATAGTGTTTTAATGCTTCCGCCGTGTTTCCTTGTTTTTCGTAAACGGCGCCGATATTATTATAAGCGGCCACTAAAGTTTGATAGACTTCCTGGTGATACGGGTCATCGGGTTTGGGAAGTCCCATGTTCAGAAGTCGTTCTTCCATGTCGTCTTGGACTTTGAGATAATTCCCGAGACTTGCTTTGTATTGGCCGGTGTAATAAAATGCGTTCGCCTTTCCCATCAAAAGCGTAGAATGATTGTATTCGTCCTCGTCTTCAAAGCCGGACCATTCGTTTAGGGACGCGGCAAAATCACCGCTCATATAATCGACCCAACCCTTGAAATAACGAAGTTCTCTCTGGATTCCCGCAGGAAGAGGGGTTCTCCATCTGCGAATGAGGGTGAATTCGTTTTCATCCGTTTGAACCGCTTCCGCTTTGGAAAATCCTTCCAGGGAATTTTTGAGTTCCATCGATCTCGTCTTTGCGACCGAATCCATCTCGGTTCTCGCGCGGAAAGGATAGATCTTCCTTCCGGGGAATTCCGTAATCTTATCTTTTTCGTTGATCCCTGCCGCGGAAAGATACTGGATTCTCGCCTTGTCGAAATAAATTCTTCCTACGTTACCTTGGATCAGAGTTTCGTCTTCTTCTCTCGCTCCGTAACCTTGTTTGAAGTTTTCGAAACGTTGGATCGCTTCGTTTAACAATTTGTCCGCTTCCCCGAAGTTCGCGAGACGGATCGCGTTTTCGGCGAGTTCTGTCGCTGCCAAATAATGCGCCGGATCCAGTGTAGCCGCTTTTTCAAAAAATCTTCTGGCTTGGATCGATTCCTTGATCGAAGCAAAGTATCTTCCTCTTTGATAATAACCTTCTGCGTAGTCGGCGCCGTCCCTTTCGATTCCGGTTACGGAATCTTCTTCCGTTTTATGATAGATCAGATCCAGAATTTCAAGGGCGTTGTCGTTTACTTCCATTCCGGAAACCTGATCGACAGGATTGATATTATAACGAATTCTTAATTCTTTTTTATTTAAGTCCGTATAAAAGGAGGCGAGTTTGGAAAGAACATATAGAGAAAGTTTTTTCTCTATATCCAAGTTGTTTTTGATTTGTCTATGGTGATTGATCACAAACTGAGGATTTCCGTCCTCCTTCCACATTTCGATATAAGTGGAGAGAAGACCGCCTTGGCCGACAGGGCTGGAAGGATCGATTTCGACGATTTTATTGTAAAAGGACGCGGCCTTTCCGAATTCCCTGCGGTTATAGTAGATCTTCGCGATTCCCGCGGTTGATTCCTCGTCATAGGGCTCGTTACCGTCGGTGTAGACTTGTTTATAAAAGTTGATGGCCAGTTGATCGTTTTTGTATCTTCCACCGCCTAACGAGGATTCGGTGAAAGAGGGCATGATGGAAGAATGGAATCTTCCGAGATTCTTATAGGTCGCGTTGTCGTGGATTTGTTTTTCAAGACGCATCACGATATACGCGCCAGCTTTTTGAATTCTTCTTTGAATTCCGTCTTGTGCGACGAGGATCATTCGATTTTCATTTCCGATCTTTCCGGCCATCGGTAGTTTTGCGTTGTCCCAGACCTGACCTTTGGCGAGGGTAATGATGGGAACTTTTTCCCGTTTGTCCCAAGCGTTCGAGGAAGGTTCTTCGCCCCCGGCTCCGAAATCGGGACTGACCTTTCCGAAAAGTTTTTCAAAACCTCGATCGTATTCTTCGATCCGAGTGTATTCTACTCCGTAGAGATTGAGATATTTGAGATGGTTCGGGAGAATATTTTCCCCTTTTGCAAACGCGTCTTCGGCTTCGAAGAATTTTTTCTTACGCGCTTCGCTGCTCTTCGGATAAGAGCCGGCCTCTCGGATGAGAGTCAGACCTTGTTCGTAATACTGAGCCGCTTGGTTCGGGACGATGAAGTTTCTGTAAAGTAGGGTTCCGCCCACGATCAAAAAGATCGCGGCGGCGATTCCGAAAACGGTCCTTCGAATCGCTTTTTTCTGTCTCTGCAATCCTTCCTTTGTGTAAAGGGGATCGGTCGAGATGATGGGAACGCCGTCTTTGGAGAATCCGCCTCCTCTTTGAGAAAGGGAAATTGTTTCGCCCAAGACTCCCGAGAGGAAGTCCGCAATCTCCTCGGGAGAACTTTCGATCTTGATGAGTTCGAGAAGACCTTTTTGATCTCTCGGAGTCATTCTATCTTGAACGATCGCGTCGATTACCGCGCGGCGAAGAACGGGCGGATAACGTAGAATTTCTTTTTGAATGATTGCGAGTTCTTCGTCTTTGAGTCCTTTGTCTATCTCCTGTTTTTCCTCGCTCGCGAGTCCTTGGAGATCGGCTTCCAATCCGAAAGTATTTCCTGAATCGTAGTCGTCGCCTCCGGAATCTCCGTCCAGATCCGGACTGAAAGAATCAAAGGATGCGTCCGTTCCTCCAGGAATGTCGGATAACGTGTCTTCTTCCGCGGAAGGAACAAAATCCGCGAAAGGATCTTCCGAAGCGGTCGCTGAAGAAGTAAGATCGGAAAAGGGATCTTGCCCCGGAGAGCCTAAATCGCCGAAATCGGCGAACGGATCCGTCTCCGCGGCCGTCGGACCCGAGTCTGCGGGTTGACTAAAAAAATCATCGTCGCTTCCGGTCGGTTCCGGAGAAGAGGACATAAAATCATCGAAGGAATCGCCGCCGCTCGCGGAGGGTTCGCTGGAAGATAAACCAAAATCGTCGCCCATATCCGGGGTTTCCGAACCGGATCCAAGATCCGCAAACGGATCCGAGTCCGCGCCGGAATCGGGGGTGGAAGTAAAGGAATCCATCCCCGCAAACGGGTCTGCGTCATCGGAAGTGGGAGACGCTCCGAAATCATCCGCGTTTTCCCCAAAGTCGCTTCCACCGAATGGGTCCGATTCTGGGCTTTGGGTTTCGCCGCCGAGGTTCGCAAACGGGTCCGATTCCGGCGTCGCTTCGCTGCCGGTCATCTCATCCAAACCGGCGAATGGATCGGAGCTGGAAACGGGGCTTTCTTCACTCAAACCGAAGTCGTCGTCGGCAGACGGGGTTGTTTCCGGAGAAAGTCCGAAATCTCCGAAAGGATCTGCGTCGTCCGAGCTAGGGGTGGCGCTTGGTTCGGAATCCATCCCGAAATCGGAAAACGGATCCGATTCTCCCGAGTCGGAAGGAGCGGAGTCGAAGTCCTCATTTGTAGGAACCGTCTGAGAAGGTTCGGCTAAGAGTTCGTCTAAATCGATATCGTCATCTTCGATGATTTTTGATTTGGGTCTTTCGAGGGGAGGAGGCGTTTCTGTATCTTCGTCTTCTTCACCAAAGTCTTCGGATTCTCTGGGAGAATCGGGAGTTTCCTCTTCTTCGTCTGAGGAAATCGGACTTCCATATCCCATCTTTTCTCGAAAGACGGAGAGCATAGGATTGAGCTCTTCCGAAATATCCGGATTCTTGGAAAGAGGTTGGAGAATAGAACGGATTTGTTCTAATTCCGTTTCCTTGAGTGGGGTAGAATTCGCCTCTGCCATGATATCCTGCTAAATACTATCGGAATCCTTGGAAATTCTCCAATGAAAAAACTCTCTCAAAAGAACCGGAAAAACGGTGCGCAACGGTCGAAAGTCGATCCCTTTTTTTGGACGAAGAATTTCTGTCTCTTAGAAAGAATCCGAAACGCCGCTCCTGCGAACCCGAAGTTTGTCAGAGCTCCTACAAAGGATCCGATTTTTTCTTGGAAACGGATTCGTTCTTTCTCAAGAAGAATCGGATTCTTCTTTTTAAATTGGACTTTAAGAGTTTCACTCCGGACTTATGTCCGATTTAACTTTACATTCTTCTCTTTGGAAGCGAATTTCCGGATTTGCCTTATGCTTTTCGGGAAACCGATCGAATCTTTATTCAGAATGAAATCGTTTCCTAAGACAAAAATATTCCTCCTTGCATTACTTCTTACAATTACCGTTGCGATCGGCGCCGACGACGCCGGAAACTGGATCGGATCTTTTTCTTCGGAAGACTACGAAGACTTTGTGGAACCCGTGGAAAAGGAAAAGATCTACTATTATTGGCAGATGGAAAAACTAAAAAGGCCGGTTGCTCCGAGATACATTCGATATATCGATTCTTCCCTTTCCTTGGAAACGGGAAGGCTTCTCAATCGGGGAATTCTTTTCACCTTTGAAGGAATCGAAAACGAAGAAGTCTCCGTGTGCGGAAACTTTTCGCTCTGGAGATGTCTTCCTCTGAAAAAAAACGATCACGGAATTTTTTATACGGTCTACGATCCGGAAAGCAAGGACACGATTCGAGAAGAACTCAAGATCTTGGAATATAAGTTCAGAGTGGACGGTCTTTTTACCCACGATCCGTCTAACTCCGATTCGACGGAGGACGGAGACGGATCCTTGGTTTCCAGACTCGTCGCAATTCCTTCCGGACCGGACAAACACGTGACGACTCGGATTTTGGAAGATTCTCCTTACGAAGAATTGGAATACAGAACCGTCGAATTTAGGATCTTCGCTCCGGACGCGGAGATGATTACGTTAGTCGGAGATTTTAATCACTGGGATCCCGAACAGGATATTCTCAAAAAAGAAAGGGACGGGGTTTTCACGCTCATCAAAAAAATGAAATCCGGAAATTATCTCTATAACTTTGTTCGGGACGGAAAGATGATTTTGGATACGTTTAACCAGAACACTCGTCTCAGAGTCGATACGGGCGAGATTTCTTCTTACCTGATCGTTCCGGAAAGATCCTACGCGCTGGAAGCAAAATGACTTCGACCTATTTCGCGATCCATAGATAGCGAAATGCACAAAAGATACAAAGCCTAATCTTTGATTGTTCCAAAATGATTTGTTTTTTCATTGACCCCGGCTTTTCCCGGGCTTTTGTCTACTCATGGAAAAAGTCCGGCTGGGTGTTTATGCGTTTGGAATCATAGTCGTCGGGATTCTCGTATTTACGCTTTCTAAGAGCTGGTTTATTTTGGATCGAGGGGTTGAGTTGGTGGAACCGGGTTCTACCAAGGAAGAGCCGTTGACTCCCGCGGATCGAAGCTCGGATCTTCTCAATCATTCCGTCGTTCTTTGGGATCGATTCTTATTTTATCCCTTCGAGCTTTCTCGGGAAACTGTGGCCGGTACCCGGAAAACCCTCAATCACGCCCGCAATCTTACGGTAATCGATTTAGAATCCGGAAAGCCCAAAAAATTATTCAATCGGAACGTTTATATCTGGGATTATTTTACGGGAACCGACAAAGAAAAGGAAATCGGCGCCGGAGAAACTACGGAAGAATCGGAACTCGATTCCGTTCTTGCATTCGGAGTTTCGACCGGAAAAAATCTGATCCTGATCGGAATGACCGAGGATACAAACAAGGACGGATTTCTTAACCAGAGAGACCGAAAACAGGTTTTTATCTACAATCCGAGCGGAGCGACCCTTGTCGGAGTTCTTCCGAGAAAGTATTCCTTACAGAAAATTCTTCCTTCTTCCGGAAAGGAAAGACTCGTGATGATCGTTTCTTTGGAAGAGGAAAAAGAAGATCCGAAAAAAAAGAAAACGAACACAGTCAAACTTCCGGAAACTACATTCTTTATTTATGATATTCGAAACGGAAGAGGAACCTTGGTCGACAATCCTTAGGAACTCTTTTTTCATCCACCGATAACCGAATTGATTTCGAACGGGATGGATTATCCTTGAAATAGAATGGGATTTATCTTTGGAAAACGATCGGGAGTTTTTTTGATCGTTTGTGGCTGTTCTTAAGTCCCGAAATGGAGGAAGAGTTTTGCTTTATCGATTTTGAATTTTTTGTGTGAGTTCCTACAACACATACCCGATCCGGCTTTTCAGAAAAATTTGAATCGTTCCAAAGAAGTGTGAGTTCCTACTTTTTGGATTTAGGAACAAGCTCCTATTTGAAATCGTGTGAACTAAGGTAAATGGGAGCGGGACTTCGTTCACACTTTTTCGTAAAACCGGATTTTGTGGGAACTCTCACAAAATTTTGAACGAGAGAGAAAGATTGAAAAACTAGAAAACCGAGCGACAGAATTTGTGGAAACTCCCATCCTAAATCAGAATTTTTGAAAGAACGATGAATTCTGGTCTTCTCGATTTTGGAAAATGGTTTATAGGAAGATTGAATCTTTCTATAAACCTTTCCGGTGCGGAATTATTCTTCTCTGGATTCCAGCCAACGTTCGGCGTCGAGAGCCGCCATACAACCGGAGCCGGCCGCGGAGACCGCTTGCCGATAGACCTTGTCTTGGACGTCTCCGGCTGCGAAAACTCCTTCGATGCTCGTCTTGGTCGTTCCCGGAATCGTTTTGATATAACCGCTTTCGTCGAGGTCTAAGATTCCTTCGAAAATATCCGTGTTCGGTTTGTGTCCGATCGCATAAAAAAGCCCGCCGACTGCGAGTTCTTTCTTTTGTCCATTCACGGTATCTTGCAAAGTAAGCGAGGTCAGATTTTTGCCATCGCCTTTGGCTTCTTCAACTTGAGAATTCCAGATGATCTCGATCTTAGGATGAGTGGTCGCTCGTTTTTGCATGATCTTAGAAGCTCGCAAAGAATCCCTTCTGTGAACCAGATAGACCTTGGACGCAAATTTGGTGAGATGGGACGCTTCTTCCACTGCGGAATCTCCGCCGCCGACGACTACGAGCTCTTTGTTTCTATAAATCGGAAGTGGGGCGGCGCAGCCTGAGCCCCCCCACGACCAACTAGACCGCAAATGATTTTTATTGATTAAAATACATATTTTTTGCGGATCTCCAGCGCCCCGCCAGAATGGATTGGCCTTCTTGA
>NZ_NPDU01000046.1 GCF_002811985.1 Leptospira adleri | reverse complement strand
TGATTCTTATAAGAAACGAAAAGAATCCTTCCAGTTCCATTCTTCGAACAGAATACGAGTTTACAGCGCGTCCCAAAACCTTATTTTATTTTGTCGGAAAGATCAAGCTGCAAGGTTCTGTCCCAGTTTTGGGACAGGTTCTTATAAGAAAGTTTCCGTTTCCTTTGGAATTTTCGGCCGCAATTTACGGAAAAATCGAAGTTAAAAACCTCTGATCGGGATGAAACTCAAAACGAAGATCGTTTTCATTTTCAAAAAATCTCTGCAGAGAATCGGCATTTCCAACGATATTCAAGAAAGAGATAGACGTATCTCCAGGAATTCCAATGACCAGAAAACTAGTTTTGTCCTTCTCACTCTTCTTAATTCTTTGGGAAACGGGTTGTAATACCGTAATCATTCGTCCCTGGACTCCGCCTTACAAAAGTCGATCCGTTCACGACGTTCGAGTCCTGATCGGAAAAGCGGAAGGCGATCTTCAGATTCGGGGAGAAGGAATCATCTCCGTCTACGACGCGAACGAACTTCTCATTAAAAAAGGAATCGATCTCATTTCTCTGGACGTCTCCCGTCTGAAAGCGCCGATTCGTTTTGCGGGAGAAAACCTCGGTCTAGAATATAAATCCTTAAAGGTTCGAGGTTCTATTTTTGTGGTTCCTCAAGGTCAAGGACCCGCGCTCATCGTTAACTCCTTACCTCTGGAAGAATATCTCTACGCGGTCGTTCCTTCCGAAGTCCCTTATAGCTGGCCGAACGAAGCGTTAAAAGCGCAAGCGATCTGCGCGAGAACTTATGCGGTTCGCGAAATATTAAATAAAAAGAATGCGCTCTACGACGTGGAGGCGACAACGAATTCGCAGGTTTACGGCGGCATGGAAAAAGAACATCCTTCCACGACCAAAGCCGTGCAGGACACTACCGGAGTGATGGCGGTTTACGAAGAAACTCCGATCCAAGCCTTCTTTCATTCGAATAGCGGCGGTAAGACGGAAACTCCTGAAAACGTCTGGGGCGGAAAAAGAATTCCTTATCTTCCCACGGTCGCTTCCGAGTTCGATCGTGCGGGCGACAATTTTTATTGGAAGGAAACGATCTCACAAGATCTGATCGTATCCAAATTTTCAAACCTTAAGATCGGGGAAATCCAATCCATTCAAGTATTATCCAGAACCGGATCGGGTCGCGTGGATCTGATGGAATTTGTGGGAAGCGAAGGAACCGCAAGAATCCGCGGAAAAGAATTCAGACAAACTCTTGGAACTCCGGTTCGTTCTCTTCGTTTCGGAATTCAGAAAGAAGGCAACGGATATCTCGTCAAGGGAATGGGTTCGGGTCACGGAGTGGGTTTGAGTCAGTGGGGAAGTTTCGGAATGGCGAAAGAAAACTACAACTACGTGGAAATTCTCAGACACTACTATCCCGGAATCGAACTCGCAAGAATCACTCGGTAATCGTTCGAAATTTTCGAAAGAATAAAATTTTCACAAGAACCTGCCCGAAACCGGGACAGAACCTTGCGGCTTGATCTTTTGACAAAGTAAAATAGGTTATGGGACGAGCCGTAAGAATCGATTTCAAACACGCGCCCTTTCTAGTTCCGTTTCGCGGACATTTTCGGGCGTTTGTTTTTAAGGGAAGAATTCGGAACGTCTCAAAAAGAAAAAGAACTTCCCCGATGACAGACTTTGATTTGAAAGTTTCCTTTTCTAAAACGAAATCGAAATCTTTTTTCTCTTTTCACGATCTCGATTCTACTTTCTTCTGTCTGATCATAAGAAATGACAAACACCGTTCCTCTTCAATCTTCCCCTCCCCGAATCCGCGTCTCTCGTCTTGAAAAATCCTATCAGAGCGGAAAACTCCGGACTCCGGTCTTAAAAGGAGTGGACCTCGATATTCCCAGCGAATCGGTTATCACCCTCATGGGCCCTTCCGGCTCCGGTAAATCAACTTTTTTGAATATACTTTCCGGTATCGATACTCCGGATTCCGGCGAGATTATCGTGAACGGACATTCCCTTCATACGATGAACGAAAAGCAGCTTACCAAATACAGAAGGGAAGAAACGGGAATCATATTCCAATTCTTTCACCTCCTTCCCTACTTGAACGCTCTGGAGAACGTCGCGGTTCCTCTCTATATCTCCGGGACCGGAAAAAAAGAGGCTCAGGAAAAAGCGAAAGAGGCCTTGGTAAAAGTAGGACTCGAAACGAGGATGTCCCACAAACCGGACGAACTTTCCGGAGGAGAACAACAACGCGTAGCGATCGCGAGAGCCGTTTGTAAAAATCCATCGCTGATTCTCGCGGACGAACCGACCGGAAACTTGGATACGAAGAATGCGGAAAAAGTAATCCAACTTCTGACGGATCTTCAAAAAAAACTGAAGTTTACCCTTCTCATCGTCACACACGACCAACATCTCGGTTCGCTCGGAGAATATCGGCTGAGGATGGCCGACGGAGTTTTGGTTATCTAAAATCCGATGTCGTTTCGAATCTACAGCTTATTCCTATTCGAATACTTTCGAAGTCATAAGTTAGCCGCGTTTTTTGCGTTAGCCGGAATCGCGCTCGGGGTCGGCCTCTTTATTTCCACGACGGCGAACGGAATGAAGGCTGAAAAAAGCCTCACCGACTTCGCCATGGGATATTTTCAGGAAGAATATAAGATCAAGATCACTTCCTCCCAAGGGGATCAAAACTTACCGGCAAATCTGATCCGTGAACTTACACTCGATCCGGAACTCGATTGGATCGTAAAGATCGTTCCTCGTTTTCAAAAGGAAGTCATTCTGGAAGACGGAATCCGTGCCGTTTATTTGGGTTTGGACTTCTTAAAGGAAAGCGGAGCTTTGACAAAATCCGCAATCTCCGAAAATACGACTAACGGTGAATTTATGGAATCGATTTATATAAGTCGGAGTCTTTTCGAAAGACTCGGCAAATCGGAGACAAAGCTCGGGTTTCAGTTCAAAAGTTTCGCGATTAAAAATCTGAAACCGATCGATAACGACGGGGGAAGCGTTCTATTAGAAGACATAGAATCCGCGATGGATCGGTTCGAGACCGGCGGAAACGTTAGTTTTCTTTTGATCCAGCCGAGAACTTTCCATTCTTCCCAAAAACAAATTTTGGAAAAAAAATTGGGGAATCGATATAGGATCGAAACGATAGACGACATCCGCGAAAAATCCGGGAACGCGCTCCGTTCCTTCCAGCTCAATCTTTTGGTGATCTCATTTATTTCGCTTATCATCGCGTTCTTTATGGTTTCCAACACGATGTCAGGTCTTTATATCGCCCGCGAAAAAGAATTAGGAATTCTTAAAACGATGGGACTCGGCGCCGGTCATACGTTTCTTTTATTCGTATCCCAGGCGCTTCTTTTGGGGATCGCGGGAAGCGTCCTCGGACTCTGTTTAGGATTCTTTTTTTCAAGATTGGATTTTTTTAGTCCCGAAGCCGCGTCCGCCGATCTTTCTTACGTCAAAACCTACAAATCGATCCCCCCTTCGATCTGGATCTTAGGACTCGCAATCGGAATCATCGGTTCGTTTTTATCCGCCGCCTTTCCTTCTTTACGGGCCGGAAAAATATCCCCCGTGACGATCCTTAGAGAATCCTCGTCCGGAAACAACCGCCTCGCCGAAAGTAAATTATTATTTTATGGAATTCTAATATTCATCACATTTACTGGAATCGCCTTTTTTCCCGTCCGCTGGAGATTTCCGATTACGGGTCTTTTGGGAATCGGAGGAATCGTAATAGGAATCACGCTCTCTTTCCCTTGGATCTTTCGGACGATCGCGAATTTTTTCTTTCGAATCGGAGATCGTTCCGATCGATCCTTCGTCTTTATGAAGGTCGGCCTGGAGGAAACCAAAAATCAACCGCTTCGCAACACTCTCACTTCCGCCACTTTGATGCTCGCGACTTCGTTAGTCGTTTGTCTTTCCATTCTTACGGACAGTTATCGAAGATCCCTAAACGACTGGGTGGACTCGGAGTTTCCGGCCGAGTTTACGATCATTAACGAGCAGAATCTCGCGGCAGGAATCCACGGCGGAGTTCCTCTTTGGCTGTTAAACGAACTGGCGCTTCTTTCGGAAGTGAAAGCCTTGGACGGTTTTTGCGTAAACACGAGAGTGGAAACGGATCGGGGAAACTTTACGATTCACGCATATACTTTTTCGACATACGACCGTCCCGACGCAGCGGAAAAACTCGCGACCAATGAGAATGAAATTCTTATCTCGTCGAACATGGCTTATCTGCAAAACTTCGAAGTCGGAGATCGATTGTTTCTTTCGACAAAATTCGGAAAGAAAGAATTTCGGATCCGCGGAATCAAGGAGCATTTTTTCTCCGAACGCGGAACGATCATGATGGATATCAAAAATTACGATCATTTTTTCGGACTCTCCGGATACAATTCGATCAAGATATTCTTAAAAGAACCGGCGAAAGAAAAGGAAGCGGAACAAGCGATATCGAAAATATTAATACAAAATCCCTCCTTAAAATTGTTAAACTCGCAGGAACTCAGGGAAATTTATACGGAAGGTGTGGATAAGGTTTTCGGCGTTCTAAACACGCTCAAGACGACCGCGTTTCTGATTGCGATGATCTCGTTGGTTTCTTCGCTTCTTCACAATCTTATATCCAAAAAAATGACGTTAGGAATTCTTAAATACCTGGGAGCGGATCACAAACAGCTCGGCACAATTCTTTTGACCGAAAGTATTTTCCTCACCGTGCTTTCCACCTGTTTCGGCATTCTACTTGCGTTCCTTTTATCCCCGATCGTACTCTATGTCGTAAACAAAAACGCTTTCGGATGGACTCTCAAGTTCACCGCGAATCCGGAAGTTTCAGTTGTATTCCTCGTTCTGTCACCGATCCTCGGGATTCTTTCCGCCCTGGTTCCGTTGTATACTCTTCGAAAACTCGGATTCAGAATCAGCCAAGAATGATTTCGTCCGAGAGACAAGCGGATCGGATATGAAAACCAACTTGATTGTAAAAGAACTTTCGATTAGGATGTTCCCAACGTTATGAAGAGCCTGACAGACGTCGCCTTAGAAATCGCATCCGAGATTCGGAAGGTCAATCTTCAGGACGACGAAAAGATCCCGACTTCCGATACGTTCGTAAAAGAATTGATGGCTCTCTATTCGAGAGAACCGGAAGATCTCCGAAACATCATAGAAGCCCTGAGGGAAGCTAAGGTTATCTTCGTCATCAAAATCGTGTTGCCCGAAGAAAGGGCTAATAAGATGAGCGACCCCGGCGTTGACGCGTACGCTTACGCGGATCTAAAAATTCTTGCCGACCTCAAATACTATGCGGAAAAAAAATTAGAACGGCTTTACGAAGCGACTTATTACAAAAAAAAATCCCCTTCACTCATCGCTCGGGAACTCTTTCCAAAAATTCGGGAACTGAACAACACGCCTATCGGAAGAATCGTAAACATCGCCGTGATGCTCGAAGAATTCATACGGATGATGAACAACAATCCGAACGACTTTCAGGAAGAATTCAGAACCCAGGCTCTCGAGGAAATTCTCGTATCCAAAGGAAGCAGTCCTTCGGAAGGAAAAGATATCGGCGAAGAAACTCCGGCCAATTCTTTTTCGAGCGCGTTCAGTCCGGTCCCTTCCCAACGCGCGACGGATCGCATGGGAGATCCGTTAAACAACGTAAATCCCAACAGTCCTTGGGGAAGAATGGTTTCGAAATTTTCGATCGACTTTCTTCTTCGGGTTCATCTCCGAAAATGCGAATTCGAAACCATCCGAAGATTGATCATCACTGGAAAAGTCGGAGAAGCGGAGCACTTACGTTTGATCAGAGAAAGTCTTTTAAAGATGGAGAAAAATATCCACGTCGATAAAGTCCTCGCGTCCTACCTGGAAGAAATGGTAGAACTCAGAAGACTCACCCAGAGAAAACTCAATCTGCTCGGAAAATCAAAAACGCTCTGATACAAAACCCGGTCCGAACCAAACCGCAACGAAGCAAAAAGCGGCGTTTTATAAAACCTTCGTTAACGATGCGGCTTCGGTAACCGCATCGACTCGCTCAGAAAAAAATTCAAAAAACAGAATATTAGAATAGCTTTAAATACAACGCACACTGCGCGATCAATAGCGCGCCCAAAAGAAAAATCCAACGTCTTTTCGCGGAAAACGCCATCTTGATCTTATCTTCCGGAAAGTAGATCGCAACCAGAAGCGCGTTTACGTTCGCGACGAGATAAAAAGATTCCATCTTGATTCCGAAAGGTTTGTAAAAAGACGCGGCCAAAACCGCAAAGGAAGGGATAAAATACAAAAGTGTTTTCGGCTGAAAAAAACCGCCCTTGTTTTCGGTAAGAATCGTTTTTTTACCGGTGTGTTTTTCCAGCTCCGTTTGAAACAAGTCGGGATCCAGAAGGTTGAGAACCGGAATTTGGTCCTCTTTTGTGGAGATCAAAAATCGTACGTAGGAACGAAAGACATCCCTTTCGATCGAAATTACGGATTTGAGTTTTGTTTCCCAGGATTGCCCTTTGGAATTAAAGAGCTTCAAAGAATTCGGACTCAATTCCACTTTGGCTCCCTCTAAAACACGGATTTGTCTTGAAAAATTTCTATAAAGAAGAAATCCGAGAAAGATCGAAAGTAGGCCGAAAATTCTCACGAAGTCGTTCCTTCCCTCTTCCGGAACTTTTAGAAAATTCCAGGCTAAGAAGGAAAGATATAAAAGAATGACCGCCGCCGAACGCAGAAGAAGATTTTTGCGAAATCTCGCGGAATCGTATAAGAATTCACGCATGTTCTAAATTACCAAAATCACTTTTTTTGAATATAGAAAAGATCCGGACTCCTTCGGCAAGAATCGCTTCCATTCCGCCTTCTTCTCGATCAAGAATACAAATCCCTTGAGTGACTTCGACGCCCGCGTCTCTCAAACTTCGAATCGCCTGGATCGTGGAACCTCCGGTTGTGATCACGTCGTCCACGACTACGCAGGTTTTGATCGCGTGCACCGCGCCTTCGACGAGCTTTTTTGTTCCGTGTTCTTTGGAAGTTTTTCGGATGATCAAAGGATAAACATTCTTATTCTTTTTTCTAAATTCCAAACTGATCCCGTAACAGATCGGATCGGCGCCCATCGTAAGTCCTCCGAAAGCCTCCGGTTTCACAATTCCGGCCTGAGGAAGAAGTTCGTCCACGATGTATTTGCAGAGAAGTTCGAGACGATCCGGAACAAGAGTGATTTCCTTACAATTAAAATAGTGCCTGGATTGTTTGCCGGAAGCTAAGGTGAAGGGTTGTTCGGAATAACGGTATGCGTGAGTTCGAATGAGGTCGAAAAGATCCTGTTTCATAAAGAGTTCTCGTTCTTATTAATAAATATTTTTAACCAGAATCCAAAATGGAAAGAATCTGGAAAACCGGAAAAAACACTTTCAAAAGCAGTTCGAACCTGAATTCTGTAAATCATGCAGTCAGTGAGACTTACGTCCGTTTCTCTCAAAACTAGAGTCCTGGATTTTTCCGGGAACTTTGAAAAAATCAAGAAGGTCTTGGAGAAAGAAAAAGAATCCGATCTGATCTTATTTCCGGAACTTTGTATTTCCGGATACGGATGCGAGGATTCGTTTTTTTTTCCGAGAGTCTGGAAGGATTCATGGGAGACTCTGACCAAACTGCTTCCGTTCACGGAGAACAAGGTCGTCGTAGTCGGCCTACCTATATTCCAAAATCCTTATCTATTCAATTGTGCCGCGGTACTTTGCAACGGAGCGATTGCGGGAATTGTCCCTAAATCCAATCTTGCTACGACGGGCGTTCACTATGAGAATCGATGGTTTGCAAAAGGAGAAGAAGCTCAGGAGAATCTGGTCGCGCCCGACGGGTCGGCGATCCCCTTCGGTTCTTTGATCTTTGAAACCGATCATTTTTCCTTCGGAGTAGAGATCTGCGAAGATTCCTGGGTGTTGCAAAAACCTTCCCTAACGCTTTCCGAATCGGGAACCGATCTCATACTTTCTCCCGGCGCTTCTCACTTCGCCTTCGGAAAACAAAGGATCAGAAGACAGATCTTTAAGGAAAGCTCGAGAAGAGAGTCTAACGTATATCTTTTTTCCAATCTCTGCGGAAACGAATCCGGAAGGCTTATATTTGAAGGCGGTTCCTTAGTCGTACAAAACGGAAAGCTCGTTGCAGAATCGGAAAGACTGTTCTTCGGAGATTTTCAGGTCTGTTCTTCCGAAATCGATTTCGACGCTTCGAGATCGGATCGTGCGAGAAACTTTCGCCCTTCGGGAGATCGTTCCAAAAAAAACAGAACGGAAGAAGACAATCGAATCTATCTCGGGATCCAATTCCGGGAAAGAAAACCCAAAATTCAACGTCCTCTTGCCGAACCTTCCGTTTCCAAAGAAGAAGAATCCTATGCGGACTTTACGAGAGCCGTCGCTCTGGGACTTTTTGATTATCTCATCCAATCCAAGACAAAAGGATATACCCTGTCGCTCTCTGGCGGAGCGGACAGCGCAACGTGCGCCCTTCTCGTAACCGCGATGAAAAAAATCGCAAAACAAGAATTAGGTGAGAATTTTTTTCAGACGAAAGGAATTTCCGAAAACGAAATTTTATCCACGTTATACCAAGCCACGAAGAATAACTCCGAAAGGACAAGAACTCTCGCGGCGGAACTTGCAAAAGACTTAGAAGCCGTTCACGGAGAATTGACGATCGACGAAGAGGTGAAGAGTATCACGGATAAGATCTCAAAAGTTACCGGAACAACGTCCTTCACTTGGGAAAAACACAATCTGGTTCTGCAAAACATCCAGGCAAGAGTCCGTTCTCCGATCGTATGGATGCTCGCGAATTTAAACGGACATCTTCTTCTTTCCACTGGAAATCGGAGCGAGGCGAGCGCGGGTTATACTACGATGGACGGAGATTCTTCCGGTTCCGTGGCTCCGCTGACGGGAGTGAGCAAAGAATTCATCCTTGAATGGATGCGGTTTGTCGCGGGAGGGAAGGACCCGATTCTTCCGGCTTATCCTTCCGTGAAGGAAATCGTTTTGTCTCCTCCGAGCGCAGAACTCAAACCGCTTGAGGACAAACAAGAGGACGAAAAGGATCTTATGCCCTATTTTCTCCTGCAAAAGATCGAGGAACTTTTTGTGGTGCGAGGAGCCGGTTATGAAGAGATCGTTCAGCTTCTCTCCTGGGAACCCGAAGTTCGAAAACTTCCTTCCGGATATCTAGAGGAGAGCGTTCGGAAATACGTTCAATTGTTTCATCGGAATCAGTGGAAGCGGGAAAGGCTTCCTCCTTCCTTCCATCTCGACGAATACGGACTGGATCCGAAATCGAGTTTTCGTTTTCCGATTCTTTCCGAGGAAAAAGGATCCGGGATTTAGAATCAACCGACCTTCAGACCGGTCGGTTTTATGTTATCGTATTCCTTTTCCTTTGATCCGAACGAATTCTTCCAGATCGAAGGAAATTTGATAGTTTGACCAAAAATCCGGAAACTTCTTGAAATACTCTGCAAGCCGCAACGCCGTGTTCGGTGAAATCGATTTTTTGCGGTGGATGATTTGAGAAATCAGACTTTCGGAAACTCCGATATCTTTTGATTGACGATGCTCGGACCAGTACAAGGGCCCGGAAAATCATACTTTAAAATATCGCCTGGTGCGGATGGGAAACTCTTCGATTTTTTATTTTCATCGGAAAAACTCCCGTAACAAGGCTTATTATTCTTCGGTTCAGTCTGTGATAATCGACGACCGGAACTCAGTGCGGGACGTTATCTTTCAGCGACCATCCTTCGTGAACGGATTTCGCAAGGTTATCTCCTAAAGATGGAACGATCCTACTTCGTCATACGTAAAGCAACACGAATGGAAAAACTTTTTTCTCAAGTTGAATCGAAGAAAAAACACATGAAAAGAATGGAATATTGCTTAAGTCCGACAAATCCCTTGCTCTAAAAAAGGTTGAAAACGGACTTCAAGTCAGCATGAGCTAAAGTTTCGGAGATATCTCTCCATTCTCAAACGGAGAAAAATGTTCGAAGAAAGTTCGCGCTACGGAGAAGGGCCGACCTTGTCGATCGGCCTTTGTCAACACAAGCGGTTCTAAAAACTAAACGTGGGAACTCACACGGAAAAAAAGAATTATAGACCTGCCTTTTTAAAAGCGTTTTCCTTATCTCTCTGAACCTGTTGGAGTTGGTTCTTAATCGAATCCTGGATATTCTGGAGTTTCTTTTCGGTCTCTTCTTCCCCGGAACCTTTCTGAAGATCTACAAGATAGTTGATGATATCCATTCTATCCTGAGTTTGTTTTTCCATGTGATTGTAATAGGAGCGGATCTGAACCGGAGAAGCGGTTCCCGAGTAGACGTTTCTCGCAGCTTCGGCGATCTGATTCTCTTCTTGTTTCTTCGCTTCTCTTTCCGCCGCATTCAACTTTTTTGGCACCAAGGAATTGTTTGGAAAACGTTCTCTCAACTGTGCAAAACGTTCCATCTCTTCGTTGGTGTAAGGTTTGTTTGTCTGCGGATTCAGCGGATTATCGGGATCGGCCGCGTCCGGATCGGCTTCCTTTGCCTCTCCCTTTTCGGATTCAATGTATTCTCCTTTTCCGGCTTTGTAAAAGGAAGAATCAAAAATGGAGTCGTTGGTTCTTCCCCCGGAAGATCCAGAGGAAGAAGAAGAGGAACTTCCGCCTCCGCCGAGAAGAAGGGCAACGCTGTCTGCCTCTCTGTTTTTCTTTTCTCTTTCAGAAGGATCGTCGGAAGAAAAAAGAATCCAAATCAAGGCTACAAGAGCGACGGAAATGCCGGAATAAAGGACGATTTTACGAATGCTGACCACGGGTTGTTCTCCGGAAGAATTCAGGAAATTTTGATTGTAAGACCGCTGTTCGAGGAAATTCTATCCTGAAAGCGGATCCTTTTCAAATTTTTGAGAATTTGAATCCGAAGCAAGATAAAAAATGTCTTCTAAATCACTCCATCCAACGATTCTTTCCTTCTGCTTTGCTCTTTTTCTTTTTTTAGGATGCGGCCAAAATACTCAGACCGCCCAGTCCCCTTTTGTTTTTCTTTCCCCCGTAGGAGTTCCTCAATTTTTAAGCGTGATCGCAGTGAACGAGGGAATCACGGACAAAGCCGCCAAGGACACTGATTTTGTTTCAGAGCCGAACAGCTACAAACCGGAATTTCTCATCCGCTACTATGTTACGAACGGGGAACCGCAGTTCGTAGGATACAATCTTTATATCACGACCGCGGCTCCTTCCGTAGCGGAAACGTTAGCCGGAGGAAACGTCTATTTGGAAAACGGAGTACAACCTTCTTTTCCTCACCTCGCCTCCGAGGCTTCTACAAGTTCCTCGAAACTGCAAACGCATCGTGTCTTAAACCAGGTTCCTCCGCCCGGAGTTTTTCCTTTTATCAAATGTGAAATTTATACGTTTACGATGAGAGCTCTTTTGAACAACGGAATCTTTTCCAATCCTTCGACTGCGGTTCGGATGTGTTCTTCTTCTCGTCCTTATCTTTGTTCGGTCGGATCCAGTTGTAATCCTTCGGAGTGCAATACCCCGACCTGCAGCACGACGGTGAAACAAAACTGTCCCGTGGGAACTCTTTGCAATCCTTGTCTGATCGCCGGGGCCGAAGAAACCGGATGTGTTTGTCCGTCCGGCGTTTCTCCTCCCGGCTGCAATCTATGAGTTTAGAGGAAGAATTCGAAGAACCTTCCTCGGAAGAAATTCCACTCCAACCGGGAACTCTTTACGTCGTTTCCACGCCGATCGGAAACTTAGAAGACTTCACTTTTAGAGCCCTTCGCATTCTTAAGAATACGAATCGAATCCTTTGCGAGAACGCGGGGCATTCCCGAAGACTTCTGAAATTCTATGGAATCGAAACTCCGGCTTCCACGCTCTATAAGGACCAATCCGAGGTTCCCTATTCCGGGCTTTTGGAAGAGCTGAGAGAAGGGAAGAATTTTGCGCTTATCTCCGACGCGGGAGCGCCCGGGGTTTCGGATCCGGGTTCTCATCTCGTAAGAATGGTAAGAGAAGCCGGACTCAAAGTAACGCCGGTTCCCGGCGCGAGCGCACTGACCGCGTTACTCTCCATTTCAGGATGGCAGGCGAATCCGTTTTTATTTTTAGGATTCTTATCCGAAAAAAAAGGAAAGAAAAGAAATCAGCTGGGAGAATGGAAAGAATTCGAAGGTTTACTCATGATCTTTGAATCGGTTCATAGAATCGGCGATACCCTTGACGCGGTGAAGGAAATCTTCCCTGACGGAGAATTCCTGATCGGGCGAGAAATGACTAAAATTCACGAGGAAATTCTTCATTATTCTCCTATTTCCGGAGGAAAACTCAAGGAATTTGCGCGAAAGGGCGAATTTGTGGTTTTAATCAATACGAATCGGAAAAAAATGCTTAAAGGCTCTCTTGGATCGGCCGATAGAATTCAGTAGAGGTAAGAAATCATGACTATCGATAAAATCGGTGGGATCGGCGGAAGCGGATACGAACCGAAAAGAACCACTCCGGTGAAAAAAGCGGAATCAAAAGAGACTTTTGATAACGTTTCTATTTCCGATACCGCAAAACAAAAAGCATCCGAAGCAAAACTTCAAGCCGAAGTTCAAACGATCGCTCGTAAAATTCTTTCCACTCCGGAAGAATCGGATCGTTCCGTGAAATTAAAAGAAGTCAAAGAAAAACTTAAAAACGGCGACTACGACAATCTGAGTTCCGATGTACTGAACACGATCGCAGACAGAATCTCCGAGACCATGTTAGGTCAATAAAAACGTTACGGAAGACTGATTTTTACCTCTATTAAAATTAGAATGATTCCGAGTCACTAGGTCACTCTGGGGGACGACAACGATGCCGATACTCCCCGATTGGGTTAACTACACATTTCCTCCTAAAATCCACTTTGAAGCAGACTGCGGTTACAAAGTGGGAAACTTCGTTAAAAACGTCGGAACAAGAACCGTCATTTTTTCCACTCAACAAGAACTGGAGAATATGGACGAGTTGTCCATCATCAAAACCAGTTTGGAAAAACATATCGACGGAGTGATTCTCTACGACGATATCGTAAAACAACCCACACTCGAAGAATTGGACACGGCGGCCTACTTTGCAAAGATCGCAAACGCGGATTGTATCATCGGTTACGGCTCTTACGAATCCATAAGCATGGCGAAGATCATCGCCCTTCTCGTTACGAACGATATCTTCGCCGAAGAGATGTTAAACGATAAGAAGACAAAATTTAAGAAACCGCTTCCTCTCGTTTTGATTCCCACTCATCCGGTTTTCGGTTTGGAGTGTTCTCCGATTTCTACGGTTCTTTTGGGAGAGGAAAAAATCATAAAATACTTTTCTCATGAACTCCTTTTCCCGGAACTGATCATCGCAGATCCGAAAATTTCCTCTTTTATGACTTCCTCCGATATTTCGAAAGTCGGAGTCGGAATTTTGGCGGCGGCGGTGGACACGATTCTTTCCAAATTCTCAACGGAATTGACGATTTCGTCCGCGCTCAGAGCGATCGAACTTCTTCAGAAAAACCTGATTCCTTCGATAAGAGATCCTAAGAACATTAATTATAAGAACGGACTCTATGGCGCGAGTCTTTTGACCGGGATCGCGCAGTCTTCCAGCTCTTTGGGACTTTGTTTCGCACTTTCATTAGCAAGTTCGAATATTACAAATCTCGACATTTTTCAATCCATGTCGATTCTTCTTCCCCACGTGATGGAATACAATCTTACGTCCTCCGCGGGAAAATACGTTATGATCGCAAGGGCCTTGGACGAAGACATCACAAACATTTCCGTCATCGAGGCGGCCATCAAAGCGGTGGAAGGAATACGGAAAATTTTCATCGAATTGAAAATTCCCCAAAGACTGTCCGAATACGAGGTTAGAAAGATCGATCTTCCTCTGATCGCAAACCTCGCGGCATCGTTTCCATTTTTAGATTCTCTCCCTAGAGAACTTCCTAAAAACGAGATCGAAACGATTCTTGTCGCCGCGTTCTAAGACTTTTTTAGAGAAGAAGAATCTTCCTTCGACAAGAATCTGTCGGAACTACGACGAGAAGAATCCTCGTTGACAACATAAGATTTCTGTGATAGAGAAAAGTCCGCCGAGTTTTCCCACGGACCCGCCTCCTCCACCCAATCAGGGTGGGGCCGCGACTTTTACGGAAGAGCTTGTCGGAACTCACACATTTTCTATCCGTCCCTGCTAGAAAAACTTTTCCACCATTACGACGCAAAACGCCTCTTCTGCGAAAGAAACCGAACGATTCCGTAATCACAGCTTAAAAACGGCAAAAAAACATTTGAATCTGCCTCTCTTCCCCCAAAACTTGGAGACAGAATGAGCGACGAACACATCGACACAATCATCGGAGATGATATCCATTTCCGCGGAAAACTAAAATTCAGCAATTCTCTGAAAATCAAAGGCAACTTCAAAGGAACGATCGAAACGACCGGAAAACTCGTAGTCGGAGACACCGGTGAAGTAGAAGCGGACATCCAAACGGGAACCCTCGAAGTAGAAGGCGCTCTGAAAGGAAACGTTTCCGCGAACGAAAAAGTTTCCATCCGAAAAACCGGAAAGGTCATCGGAGACATTCGCACACCCGATTTAGAAATAGAATCCGGAGCAAGATTCAGCGGCAATAGCGCAATGTAAGAATGCCCAAGAATTCTCCTTACTCTCACGGCCCGGGTCTCAAGGAAATTTCTTCATCCGGGCCAGGACCGCATCTCAGTCCTCTCCAACATAGATTCTATCAAACGCACTTGCGGGAAAAATCTCATCCGGAACACCTTCTCTATCACGGACTCAGAGAACTCCCTTCTCCCTTTTTGCTCCCCGATCTCGAACCGGCGCTCGAACTCTTAAAAGAAACCGTCGCTTCCGGAAAAAAGATTCTTCTCTTTGGGGATAGAGACTGCGACGGAGTTTCTTCCACGAGTCTCCTCGGAGGATTCTTAAAAAAAATTCATCCGGGAGAATTGATCCTCAAGGTATCCAACGAAGAAGACTACGGACTTTCCCCCGCTGCGCTTGACTTTGTGAAAAAGAACAAACCCGACCTTCTCATCACTCTCGACTTCGGAACCACCAATCACGTTCAAATCGACCTCCTGGCTTCCCTCGGAATCAAGGTAATCGTCCTGGACCACCACGAAATTCCGGAGAGAATTCCAGCCTGTTTTCTCATTTCCCCGAAACGTCCGGACTGCCGGTATCCGAACGAAAAGATCTGCACAGCAGTGCTCGCCCTTAAATTCATCCAAGCCTATCTCTATTCTTCTTTGGAAGAATACAACGTCGGGACTTGGATCGGCGACGGAAACTCGCTCTTTACGGGTTATCTCATCCACAGAGGGAAACTCGTCTTTCAAGGGGAAAGACACGAAGTGGAATCCAAATTCTCCTTTCCCATCCGAGAAACCCACTATCGCATCTCGTCGGAATTTCCGGAACGGGAATGGTTCTATCAGGAATTTCTAAAATACCCCGCAATCCTAGAACAATATCTTCAGAACTTCGATCTCGCCGCCGTAGGAACCGTCTCCGATATGATGCCCCTCTTCGGAGAAAATAGAATCATTGTAAAGGAAGGCTGTAGGATTCTCTCCAAACTCAATCGAAAGGAAACGAGACACAGAGAAGGACTGTTTCAACTCCTTCAACTCATGGAACTCAGCGAAAAACACGTGACCTCGAAAGATCTCGGCTGGGGACTTGGGCCCATGATCAATTCCGCCGGAAGAATGAATTCCACCGAAGTAGCTCTTCAACTTCTTTTGGAGGAGAATCCGGAACGTGCAAAGACAGGAGCCAAAGAACTCCAAAAATTGAACGAAGAAAGAAGGGAAAGAACGAAGCGAAATCTTTTCAAAGTCGACGGATTTCTAAAACGAAAACTGGAAAGAACACAGAAAGCCGTACTCTTTTGTTACGAACCCGACTTCGAACCCGGAGTTTCCGGAATCGTCGCAACCCGTCTCGTCGAAGAATATAAAAAACCGGTTCTTTTTATCACACCCGATCACGGCCACGCGAAAGGGAGCATTCGTTCCTATGGAAAGGAAAACGTTTTGAATCTCCTGAAAAAAGCGGAGTCGATCTTCTTTCAATACGGCGGACATAAAGAAGCCGGAGGATTTTCCCTTTCCATCGATCAAATTCCAGAACTCGCAAAGATCGTCTTTGAACACGCGGATTCTTGGCTCGAGGAAGAACAAAAACAGGCGGTTCTTGATTCCGTTTCGAGTTTGGTTTCCCTCGAACCCACCGAATTAAACGCAAAGATCTTTCAGGAACTTTCCGTCTTTGAGCCCTTCGGTCATGAGAATCCAGCCCCTCTCTATTCCATCAAGGGCGCAAAGATCTATCATACAAAACCGATGACCGACGGTAAACACGTTCGTTTTAGAATTCTGGGAGCTCCGGAAACGATCCAATGTCTGATTTGGAATCGGGGAAAAGACTTTTTAGAATTGCTCAGCAAAACCGGAAGTTTGGATCTCTGGGGTTCTTTGGAAGAATCTACCTTTCGATCCAAAACTTCGCTTCAGTTTGTAGTGAACTACTTTGAAGAATCGGAGAAGAATTAAAATTCTTCTCCGGGAAAATTCGCGGCGTTGTTTCCGCGAGAATCGTCGGACTCGTTTTTAGAATTCCCGCTTTCGCCGTTGGAAGTTTCTTCTTTCCGGTTTCCACGTTCTCCTCTTTGTCCTCCGTCTTCTCCTCGGTTTTTATTCCGAAAATTCCGATTCCGATTTTTATTCGGACGAGGACCAGGTTTATCTCCTCCGCCTTGGTTTTGGTTTCCACCACCACCGCCTCTTCCCTCGTGAAACTTTTTCACAGGAATCGGTCTCTTTCTTACGGAAATCTCCCAGAAAAAAGCGCTCTGAATCGATTGTTCGTCGTTCTCTGCAATGGCTCCGATTTTAAAAACCATAAAGGCATCGTAAAAATAATCCTTCATACGGAAAAAATTATTCTGTGAAGATTTCTCGTCTTCCGTACTTAAAAATCTCTGCTGACTTGCAAAAATCTTAATCAAACGATCCTTGTCTTTTTTAGGAGTTTCAAGTCGATGAAAGATCGGATCCAAACTCGCCTTGATAGCGGGAACCAAGTGCATATTCTCTTTTTTCAGGGCGTCGCTCGCGAGATCCGAAAAGATAAGAGAATAGAAAATATGAGGAGTCATCTCCTCTCTTTCCGTGAGAAGTTTGTCCGCGATCGCAAGACGTTTCCCGATATTGGTTTCCAAAAACTTTTCACCGAAATTGGAATTCTTCTTACGCTCTTTATCAAACGCTTCTTTGAAAAGAACTTCCAAAAGACCGTGTTCCGCCATTCCCTGAAAGATCAGAGAAGTTTTCCAAGTACGGAAGATCTTATTGTATTCTTCCAACATTCGGGAACTGGAAGCTTTTTCCAATTCGATCTTGTGTTTGCGAATCGCCTTCGCAGTCGTCTTTTCAATCGTTAAACCGAGAATCTCCGCGAACTTTACGGCGCGAAGCATTCTGACAGGATCTTCCCGAAACGAAATATCCGGGTCTCCGATAACCCGCAGTACCTTATTCTGAATGTCTTCAAATCCGCCGACGTAATCGATGATAGAATCATTTCGAACGTCATAATATAAAGAATTGATTGTAAAGTCTCTGCGAGCGGCATCTTCCTGAGGTGTGCCGAACTTGTTGTCTCTCTTGATGAGGTAATCCTGATCTTCCACGGCTTTTCCCAACCGGTAATCCGGCAGGGAACGAAACGTACTGACTTCGATCACTTTTCCGCGAAAAAGAATATGCACAATTTTGAATCTTCTTCCGATGATTCGACAGTTGTTGAAGATTTTTTTTATCTGGTTCGGAGTTGCGTTAGTGACTACGTCGAAGTCTTTAGGCTTTCTTCCCAGAAGAAGGTCTCGGACCCCTCCTCCGACGATGTAAGCCTTAAAGCCGAATTTATTCAGCCTATGAATGATCTTGACCGCGTCCTCATCTATCATGTTTTTGCGGATCAGATGGGCATCCCGATAATAGCGCTTGCCATCCGGGTGAGAGAGAATATCCTCAACTGATCCTATTTTTTTCTTGAACAGATTGGACAGGAATTTCATATAAAGAATGAGTCTATAATCCTTTCAATCCCCCTACCTGCAAGTAAAAATCTATGACAAGCCCGGCAAAGTTCGATCTCAAATTAACGCATTCGGAGCGGTTGCAGGTCAGAATTCTCAAATTCAAAAATTGGTTTCGTAAATTCAAAGAAGGCGGATCCAGGAAGATCTCCTTTTTACTCGTTCCTCACAGTCACGAGAACGTAATTCGGATCGAACTGAACGTTTTTATGGCTTGGTTTCTCGGAATCCTCCTAGGGTCGATTCTGACGCTTGCTTTCGTATTTCTTTCTTACTTAAACTTCTTCTATCGACCGGACGAAGACCTTTTCCAGAAAAGCGACGAGAACGTCAGTCAATATCTTTACTACGACATGCTGCTCCAAGACGCCAAAAAGGAAATTCGTGGTTTGGAAAGAAAAACCGAACAGTTGAACCTTGTCGCTTGGGACGAGGTTCCTTGGAAACGGATTCTTACGTACGAAGTGATTCCGGAGTTTCGTCTCAAAAAGGAGATTCCGGACTCGGAAACCAATCTCGAACTTTATAAGAATACGGTGGAAGGTTTTGCCGCCCAGAACATAGAACTCTTTCGGATTCGACAAGCCTTTGAAAACGCGTTCGACTACCTCGAAGAAAGGGAATCCATTCTCTACGCCTTGCCTCGCGGACGCCCACTCAAACCCGGGGTCGGATTTGTTTCCTCCACATTCGGAGGAAGGGTCGATCCTTTTGGTCTCGTCGTCTTGGGAGAACACCACTCGGGTGTGGACTTTGCTTCTTCCGAAGGAACTCCGATCTATGCGACCGCTCCCGGGATCGTGGTCGAATCCGGTCAGTCTTCCGGTGGGTTGGGGAAGAATATTCGGATCAATCACTTAAACGGGATTTTTACGGTCTATGGTCACTGTTCTCAGATTCTCGTGGAAAAGAATCAGGTCGTAAAACGGGGCGATCTCATCGGACTCGTAGGATCCACCGGAAAAGCTACGGGACCTCACGTTCACTACGAAGTTCACATGGGTCAGGATCCTCCTCTGGACCCGGCGGAATTTATCAACATCGAATGATTCTTTAAGAAAATAGAAGACCAAAGTTTTCATTCGATCGTTCCTGCGTTTTTCAAAAAGAATTTCGATTTTCAAATGTTTGGAAAGGCCCTTGTCTTTTTCAAAAAAGGATTATGGGTTGATCCAATCCCGCAATCGAGAGAATTGGTAACACTATGATCGATAGAATTCCCGTGCCCTTTCTCAAACAATTCTTCAATTGGGATGGTCCGTCCACTTTCAGCATTCTCATGATGCTCGGTTTTTTAGCCGCGTCCTATCTTCTTCCCAAAGAATTAAAACGAAGAAACTTAGAACCCGAACATTCGGACTGGCTTCTTCTTCTGGGAATCTTAGGAACCTTGGTCGGCGCTAAGATCTTTTTTGTTTTCGAGATCTGGGATCAGATCTTTGTGGAAACTCCCGGCTTTGACGGAAAGTATCTTTATCCCCTCACGCATTGGTACGGTTTTCCGGGAAGAATGGCCCTCTGGGATAATTTATTTTCAGGAAGCGGGCTTGTCTTCTACGGAGGATTTCTTTTCGGAATTCTTTTTATCACTCTCTACATGAAATACTTCCGACTCGATATCGCTTCGTATTTGGACGCCGCCGTCCCGAGTATGGCGATCGGCTACGCGATCGGAAGATTGGGCTGTTGGGTTTCGGGCGACGGTTGTTACGGCTTTGCGACCGATCTGAAAATTCCTCTTTTGGTTTTTGATTATCACGGAGCTCATCCTTCCGGAGTTCCCGTTTGGAACACCCCCTTGATCGAATCGATCGTATCTTTTTTATTCTTCGCCTACTTTCAATTTTGGGCAAAGGATCAAGGCTTTCGAAAATTTTCAATCGGCGCCCAATATCTGATTCTTCACGGATTTGCAAGACTCATGGTGGAATTTTTAAGAGTCAACAAGGCTGTGTTTCCTTTTATCACACCTCCTCCGTTGGTCAACATTCCGAACGCGGAACAGAATCCCGAATTTTTAAGTCAGTATTACTGGCATGGATTTTCTCAGTCTCAGTGGGTTTCAGTCGCGATCATCGCCGTCGGAATCTTCTTCCTTGTAAAATGGAAACTCTGGGAAAAAGAAGCGACCGCTTGATTTAAGCCTAAGCCGTTTCGATCGACTTCCATCCGCCGTTGGAACCAAGTTTGAGTTCCGACGGCTCTTCTCCGCTTATAATTCTTTCGACCCGCCGTTATTGGATCGTTGTCCTCAAACTAAAAAAGTAGGAACTCATACTTTTTCGGACCGATATGGAAAGGTTTAGAATTCCACAGGCAGTCGGACTCGTTGTAATTTGTGGGAACTCTCACAAAGAAATCGAATTTTATAAAAGAGAATTCTTTCCGCATTCGAGTTTTAAAACAAATTCCGTGTTATTTTTATGAAAAAGAAACTCTCATTCCAAAGCCTAACAAGACAGTTCACGGTAAAGTCTTCGGATCGTGAGAAAATGAGGGAGTTCCCACAAATTCTGTCTCTTCCGCCATCATGGACCTCCAAAACAGATTGATTTCCGGATCATTGGTCCATGGGAGTTCCTACATCTTTGCAAAACTCGACGAATCACATCCATCGACTCTCGAGCGCGCACGTCAATTGCTGTTAAATTCTTAGAGGGAGTTCCCACAGATTCTGTCTCTTCCGCCATCATGGACCTCCAAAACAGATTGATTTCCAGATCATGGATCCATAGGAGTTCCCACATTTTTGCAAAACTCAACGAATCACGCCTAACAACTCTCGAGCGAATTCTAAAACACACGCTTGGCAAAATGGATTGAAATTCTTTTTGAAAAAAAGAATCGCGGGAGTTTGATTCCGCAGAAAATGATTACGCTCTTTTTTTCAAAAGTTCCGCTCTTAGTTTTCGATTGGTTCTGAGGAGTAAAAGAATAAATCCGATTAGAATCAAAGTAAAAAGAGGCCAGATCACACAAAAGATATAAACGTTGATTTCGTTGTAAGTAATCCCTAAGACTTTGGCGCCAAAGATCAAAAAGTCCACACACCAATTAAAAATCCGATCGATTGAAGAAACGGCCATTTCTGTTTTCACCCTACGGCTGATTCTTTAAAGTTTCTATCATCGTCTTCGTATCTTGGTAGTCCGTATTTTTATACAAAAGATTTCCTTCCGAATCCAAGATCACAAAGAAGGGAAGGCCGATTTTTAATTCTTCAAAACGAGGATCCCTAGCATACGTTGCAAAGATAGGATCATCCTCTTTAATCTTCAAAAGTACCGCACTTTGCAAGGCCTCGTTTAGCGAAGAATCGGAAAGAGTCAATTCCTCGAATGCTTTACAGTTCGTGCACCAATCGGCATAAAAATCGATGAATACTTTTTTATCGGTGTCCTTTCCTTCGGCGTAGGCCTTCTGAGGAATCCGAAACCAGGTCAAATTTCCTTTTGTTTCTGTTTCAGAAACGCCGGAAGCATTGACTCCGCCGACTCCTCCGGAAAGAAGAATCACGAGACCCGCCGCGGACAAAATCACTCCGCCTAAAAAGAGCGTTTTTTTCATCCTCTTGTATTTGTCCCAATCTTCCGGAAGAAAAAAATAAAGACAAACAAGAAGAATCAGAATCCCGAACGCCGCAAGAGAAATCGAACGTTCTGGAACACTCCAACCGGAAAGAGCTTTTTGGAAATATGTATAAGAAAAATATAATACAAAGAGACCGAGAACCCACTGGATCCAACGCATCCATTTTCCGGATTTGGGAAGACTGAGACCAAAAACCCCGATCATCAAGAATGGAAAACCCAAACCGACTCCGAATAAAAACATCTTAAAGGAAGCGAGCAAAATCGAACCGATCGAGATCGCCCCCGAACCCGCAGTGATCTGAAGAAGAATCGCGACAACGACCGGACCTACGCAGGGAGAAGAAAGAAGTCCCGCCACCATTCCGAGAAGAAAAGTTCCCTTACAACCTTGTCCGATGTTGACTTCTTTGGATTGAAAAAAAGGAAGATGAATCAGATCCAAGGAGGCGAGCGCCAAAAGGAAAATGAGAACGGAGAGTGCGAGGTTTGTGAACGGGTAACGTAGAATTACGTTAAACGCTCCTCCCGAAAAACCGGCGATTAAACCGAAGCACCAATAAACTGCGACAAGTCCCAAATAATAAACCGCTGGATGAAGAATTTTTGGTGATCCTTCGCCTCTGGCTCTCACGATTCCTACGGTAATCGGATAAAGGGGATAGACGCAAGGAAGAAGGCTCGCAAGAACTCCTCCTGCGATGAGAACAAAACCCGTTGTCCATTCGAAAACTCCTCCGGAAACGCCGGAAGAAACGGATCTTTGAATTTCTCCAAACCAGGCTCCGGAAAATTCTTCGGCGGAAAGGGAAAGTGACGTAAGAAAAAAAGACAGGAATCCCAGGATCAAAAATCTGTTCTTAGAATTCTTTTGTTGCTGGCTTCTCAAAAACACGGATCAAACGACCAGAAAAAACCTAAACTTCATCCAAGAAACAATGCTTTTGCAAAAAAAACGGGGGTCAACCCGATTCCGAGCAAAGATGAGCTTGAACTCGTAGTTTAGACGTTAGGCCGTCCTAAATGGATATTTTTTTTCGAACTATGATTTTGAAACGCTCTGAGAATTGTGAATCCAAACGGCGATTCTCCGTATTCCTTTCCGCGTCGACCCGCGGTTTTCAGGGATTCCGAACTCACCTAAAAGTAAAAACCTGCCGAAAATCAAGGGGATGAACGCCGGAATTTTGAGACTTTGCATTTGTATCCTTTTAGGGATGATTTGCGACTTCGGAAACAATCCGATTTCCGCGGAGATCGATCTGGATTACAATTACGAGTACGAAAAAAACGGACCTTATACGAAATTCTCGGACTGGGTTCCATATAAACTTCACAAATGGGAACCTAAATTTTTAGAAGACTACTATCAACTCTACGGTCTCAAACTTCATTACAAGGAAAACGATCTCCGAAGGGACATCTACTTTCTTAAAATCGGTCTTAAAAAACGTTTTAGACATCCGAAAAACGCGCTCTGTCCCGTCAAAGACGAAGAGGAATATTATAAATATCGCAATCTCCTTTTTATGCATATCAATCTGCAGATTATGCGTTCTTATATGAGAATCGCATCCCAATTTGATAAACGACATCTTTACTTTTACAATTTGGATTTTGCTTACGATCTCAATCGATCTTTTGAAGTGGCGGACGGATTCTACAAAGAGGCGGTTCCTTATTGGAAAGAAGCGCAGAGATACGCGGATCGTTCCTCCGAAGTCGCCTCTGATCTGGATCTTGGAACTTTGGAGACGGAAAGATATGAAATCATTACCGGAAAACTCGACTTCGGAAAAATCATCGAAGATCACCTTGCTCGTTTAGAGAAAAAAAGAAATACAGTGAAAGAATATCTCGTCCAACACCCGGACGCAAATAAGCCCCTTCTCTCCGATTGACTTTTCTTAAATTAAAATTTTTTGAAGAAGAAACCTGTCGGAACTCCGACGAGAAGAATCCTTCTTGCAAACATGCAACTTTTCTGATAGAGAAAAGTCTCCCGAGTTTTCCCGCGAGCCCGCCTCCTCCACCCAATCTGGGCGGGGCCGCCAATGATAGCACGAAAAAGGTCGGAACTCCGACAAGAAGAATCCTTCTTGACAACATGCAACTTTTCTGATAGAGAAAAATCTCCCGAGTTTTCCCGCGAGCCCGCCTCCTCCACCCAATCTGGGTGGGGCCGCCAATGATAGCACGAAAAAGGTCGGAACTCCGACGAGAAGAATCCACTTCTTCTATCTTCCTCAAATAAAAAAGCCCGGTTTCCCGGGCTTTTTTAAATTCTCTAAACCGAAGAGCGCTCTTGACGCTCGTTCCGATCAGCAAGAATAAGTGGTAAGAAATTCGAATGAATGAGGTCTTCCTTCCCAAGGCCAAATTTCAGTTTCAAACTTATACGCTTTGTAAGTCTGAATGAAATCTTCCGTGAAAACGTCTCCCTTTTTGAGAAAGTCTCTGTCCAACAACATGTTCTCCACAGCTTCTCTCAAAGTGTGAGGCATTTGCTGAATTCCTTTCTCGCGGATCTCATCCAGAGAAAGTTCGAAGAGGTCTTCTTCCCGAGGTGGACCCGGATCGATCTTCTTTTGAACTCCGTCAATACCCGCCATCAACATCGCCGCAAATGCGAGATAAGGATTTGCGGAAGAATCTGGGAAACGGAACTCCACTCTTCTTGCTTTGTCCCCGTTAACGAAAGGAATTCTACAAGAAGCGGAACGGTTCTGAGCGGAGTACGCCAAAATCGAAGGAGCTTCGAAACCTGGAAGAAGTCTCTTATAAGAATTTGTAGAAGCGTTTGTAAACGCCGCACATGCTTTCGCGTGAGTCAAAACACCGCCGATATAATTCATCGCCGTGTCGCTCAGGTTTTGATATCCTTTACCTGCGAAAAGGTTCACACCGTTTTTCCAGATAGACTGGTGGCAGTGCATTCCGTTTCCGTTGTCTCCGTAAAGAGGCTTCGGCATAAAAGTTGCGGTCTTACCGTGTTGGTGAGCGACCATCTTCACGACGTATTTCAGTTTTTGAACGTTATCCGCCGCTTCGATCAAAGTTCCGAATTTAACGCCGATCTCACCTTGACCTTGTGCAACCTCGTGGTGAACCACGAACGTTTCCATTCCGATCTGGTGAAGAGTCTTAACGATAGCGGCTCTTAAATCCACTTGAGAATCCACAGGGGCTACCGGGAAATAACCGCCTTTGGTTCCGGGACGGTGACCTGTGTTGGTCGCGCCTGGAAAATCCGTGTGAGAATTCCAAATCCCTTCGGAAGAATCGATTTCATAGTATTGAACGTTGATTGCGTCCCTTACTTTGATGCTGTCAAAAATAAAGAATTCGTTTTCAGGACCGAAATAAGCGGTGTCCGCAAGTCCGGAAGACTCGAGATATTTGAGGGCTTTTTTCGCGATGGAACGCGGACATTTTTCGTACAGGGCGCCTTTGTAAATATCAAATACGTCGCAGAATACTACGAGTGTCGGATCCGCAGTAAAAGGATCCAAGAAGATCGCGTCCGTATCGGGGATCAATTGCATATCGGATCGATCGATCGGTTGCCACGCGGGGATGGAACTTCCGTCGAAAGGAAGACCCTTGAAGGAATCTTCAGTGATGGCAACGGTGTGATAAGATACGTGGTGCCAAGCTCCTTTGATATCCGTAAAACGGAAATCGTAGAAAAGAACGTTATTCGCCTTGGCGTATGCGATAACTTCACTAGGTGTTCTGGACATTCTATTCTCCTATTTGTCTTCGAGTATTAATAACTAATCTCTAATTCACGCTCAGCGTGCGTCTGTAGATTCGATGCAAATTTCGTACCATAGGATGCAAATCCTCGGTTTTACGAAAAAAAGAGTCAGTTCTACTCTTTGGATCCGTTTTGAAGACGAATCCGGAATCAGAGTAAAATTCCTTGAACGACAGGCAAGCCCTAAAATACAATGCGGAAGCAGATTTTATCTTTTTTCCAATTCGATTGGCAACTAGCTTAAGTTTCGTACAGAGCCAGTACTAAGAATTTACATTCTGCATAAATATTATTCAGCAATGAGAACCAGATGAAACAGATTCAATTCCTGACCGAGGCAGCTCTAAAAAAAATGGTCGGCCAAGAAACGTTAGAATTCTTGTTTGCAAAGGATCGACCGTCCGACTCCGTTCTGAAAGAATTCTATCTCCCTTTGAAACACTGGGCCGCGGAGCAGAACGCAAGTTATTGTATCGAATTTTCGGAAACCGCGATTGAACAATCAGAACTTCCCGATTCTTTGCGCCAAGCCGATCGTTCCATAAGAGCCTTAACCGAATTTTCCAATTTGCCATTTCCGGGAATTCCTTCCCGGACGTTTCCTCCTTTTGTTTGGAAGAATTTATTCTATTTCCCTTTTGCATCGCCGGAAGAATCCATCGCATCGAAAATTTCTTTTTTGGAAGAAAGGATCGGCGCGGAACGATTTCAAAAGACAAAGAAGAATGATGAGTCTCGGATTTTTCAGTTGGAGTTTTTGATCTCTTCGGAAGCAAACGATTCTCTGGAAAGAATTTTAGAAGCGGAAATCCCCGAGAACTTCGTGGAAAAAATTCTGGAAAAGGGAAATCAAAAGATTCTCGTCACGCCGAAGCTCGGCGCGGTTCAGAGTTTATTTGCGATTTATCTTTTTAACGAAACGGTTTCCGATCTCGAATTTACGTTTCAGGGTTTAAGAATCGATCTTTCTTGCATGAAGGAAATTCTTCCCGTGTGGATCGCACGTTCCGGATCGATTCTCGCGGGACTCGATTTCGAAAACGCTCCGGTCTTCGGTGAAACTTCAGTTGAGATTGCGATTTCTCCCTGGCTCAGTGCCTCCTTTGTATTTTTAGTTTTGAATTCTTCGATCTTGGACGCTTGGGAAAAATGGGAAGCCGGAAACGTTTCTTTTTTGAATTCCGATTCCAATAGAAAGTTTACGAAAAGTGAATCTTGGAGGGACCTCACGGAACACCGTTTCGCCGCGCGGATCGCGAGACATCTGGAAACCGACGAGAGATTCTTTTTCGAACTTCTCCAGAAAGAATTCGAAGTTTCCAAAAAGATTTTGGATTCTCACTTGGAAGTTCGAAGAGAGGAATTGGAAGAACTTGAAATTCCGGAACTCCTGGATCGTATGAAAATCATTCAAGAATCTTCTCAGATTATTTCTTCGGACGAATCCACGAGAGAGGTTTGGAAATCTCTTCAATCCGCAACAAACGATTTGATTCTTCAAAAATGGAAAGAACGAGACTCGCTTTCGACGAAAAAAATTGACGAAATCGCAAACGTTTCCTCATGGAAATCTCTGATAGAAATCTGGAAATCCTGAAGTTCAAGAAACCTTGACAGGTCTATTCCCTTCAAAAAAATAGCACTGGAACCGACTTATCGGGTCCAACAAAAGCGGCGACGTAGCTCAGCTGGTTAGAGCAACGGAATCATAATCCGCAGGTCCGGGGTTCGAATCCCTGCGTCGCTAATAGTTTTAAGGAGAAGACATTGAAATATTTCTTTCTAATGATTCTTTCTTTCTTCCTTCTGGCTCAGTCAGTGCCAGCTCAATCCCCGGTCTGCAGTGAAATCTGCGGTTTTTATTCGGGATGTGTGGAGCAAAACGCTCCGAGAAAGTTAAGCGCGGATGAAAAAACAAAGGTGAAAGCCGGATGTTTGAATTCCTGCAAAAAACACTCGCAAGCGGTCGCCGCCTGTTTTGAGAACCACAAAAATCAGTGCAAACCGTTTAACGAATGTATTGTGAACGCATACAACGCGAATAAAAAATAGAAAGATCGATTCTAAGATCTTTTATGTTAGAATGAAAAGAGCGGTTCCCCGCTCTTTTTTTATGCCTTTTTCAAATTCAAAAAAAGATAAAATTTCAAATCGATCCGATTTTTGAAAGAAGATCAAACCGCTTTGAAAGCGGTTTCTGACGGTCAGTTTTGTTCCGGCTGATTCTAAAAATCGGCTCCAAGGCATTGATTGTGGGAACTCTTACATTTTTGCGTAACACAGAACAATCCCAATTCTCACGAAAGTCGGTTGCAACTTTGATTGTGGGAACTCTTACATATCTTATTATAAATTTCGAATGAACCGCGTTCTGGCCTCAACGGCGCTGCGAGCCAAGACGAAAGTCTGGTAAAAACCGACTTCGCAGGAAAAGTGAACTCGATGGAGTTCCAACAGATTCTGCCCTCTTGCAGGATTGCCAGGCTCAAGCGGACGGATCTTCGATCGATTCTCATAGGAGTTCCTACGTTACGCGATCGTACGGATCGATCGGCTTTCGGAAAAAAAGAATCAGAGAGTTTCTTTCGAGAACAACAAGGCCCGATCGAAATCCTTAAAGACCGGGTCCAGCCCCGATCTCCGGAGGGAAGCCGCAAGATCGGAGACGGAACGATTGTCTTCGATTTCAAATTGTTTCAGCGCGCCCGAGTTCGAATAACCTCCCGGCTCCGTTTTGGATTCCACGGACATGCTCGTGATCCCGAGAGTCGCGAGATGATCCCTGAGACGAGGAGATTCTCTCGTCGATAAAACGAGACCCAGATCCGGAAACGAGATTCGAAGCGCTAAAAGAAATCGGACAAAATCACGATCGTTCACGGAAACGATTTTTTGAAAATCTCCGGCCGCAGGACGCATTCTCGGAAGAGAAATCTGAAAAGAGGTTTTCCAATATTGCTTTATTAGATATTTTGCATGTTCTCCGAGTTTATACATCTCTCCCAAAGGATCCGAAAGTCCGAGAAGGGCTCCGATTCCGATCTTTCGAAAACCGGCCTTTCCTCCCCGTTCCGGAGCTTCCAAACGATAGAACATATTTTTTTTGATTCCTCTGTAGTGATTCTCCGCATAGACTTTTTTGTCATAGGTTTCCTGATAGACGATTAAACCGTCCACCCCGGATTCGATCGCGGTTTGATAATCGTCCGTATCCAAAGGATAGACTTCGATCGAAAGCGAATCAAAAAATTCTTCTAGAATGGAAACGGCTCGGAGGATATAATCTAAACTTGTCTTACTATAATCCTCGCCGGTAAGAATCACGAGATGACGGATTCCTTTTTTTTGGAGAACCTCCGCTTCTTTCCGGATTTCCTCCTCGGTTAGAGTTTTTCTCGGAATCTTATTCTCATAACTGAATCCGCAATAAAGACAAGAGGAGCGACATTCGTTGGAAAGATACAACGGCATAAAAAGCTGAATCGTATTTCCGAATCTTTCCTTTTTGATTTCCTTGGAAAGACGAGCCATCGGTTCGAGATACGAAAAAGCGTTCGGAGAAACGAGAGAAAGATAGTCTTCAAAGTCGAGAGAAAGACGCGAAGAAGCCCGATGTAAAGCCCTTTCCACGTCTTCCTTCTTTTTGGATCGGATGATTTCCGAACCTTCCGCAAACGAAGTTCTTTCAAAAATCTCCGTGTACATTTCTTTCCTCTTCGTTTAAAAATCCGGTGAGAGGACTGGACGCGGAAGCCTGCCATTGAAACTTAGATCCGCTTCCGCCGTAAAGACGGCCCATTCTTCCGGCGATCGTCGCGAGTTTAAAAGCCTTCGCTATGGAAACCGGATCTTTAGCGATCGCGATCGCGGTGTTTACGAGAACCGCGTCCGCTCCGAGTTCCATCGCTTCGGCCGCGTGAGATGGAAGCCCGAGCCCCGCGTCGACGACGACCGGGATTTTGGATTGAGAGATGATGATTTCCAAATTGGTTCTTGTTGAAATTCCTAAATTGGAACCGATCGGCGAACCCAAAGGCATCACGGTTGCACAACCCGCATCTTCTAGATGTTTGCAAAGAATCGGATCCGCGTTGATATACGGTAGAACTTTAAAACCGTCTTTGACTAGGATCTTCGCCGCCTTTAAAGTTTCGATCGGATCGGGAAGAAGATATACCGGATCGGGAGTGACTTCCAATTTTACCCAATCCCCCGCTCCCAAATCTCTCGCAAGAATTGCCAAACGTACGGCTTCTTCCGCGTCGCGTGCTCCGCTCGTATTGGCAAGAAGAAGGATTCGATCACGATCTATATGCGATAGAATATCGTCTTCCGGCGATTCCAAATCGACTCTTCTCAGAGCGACCGTGACGACTTCTGTCTCGGAAGCGTCGATCGCTTCTTTCATAATTCTGCCGGAGGAAAATTTTCCGGTTCCAAGAAAGAGTCTCGAACGAAAGGTCTTTCCTGCGATTACAAGAGAATCCTCGTTTTCTTTAGATACGTTTGACATCTTCTGTAGAGATCTTTCGAAGACTCCGCTTCGTCAAGAAGGCTTCTAAAAATGCCGTCTTCCTTTTTACAATTTTGGCTTAGAATGAGTTTCCCGGTCCATCCTTCCGGACGAATCATTCTCCTCTTCCATCATCCGATTTTCCGGAAGAATTAAGATCTGAAAGAATGGATCGATTTCCTCGGAATAAATTCTTCATTTTGAAAAAGCCGGCTTTTCTGAGTCGATTTTGACTCGAATTAAACCACAAATACTTTCAAAAAATAGAATATAGCTTACCGGAGCTGAGTCAAAAAAAACGGACATTCCTTCTAAAATTCTTCAAATCGCGGGATTCAACAAAGAATTTCAGATCCATAAAAATCCGATTCCGATCTTTCAAATGAAATAAATTGACTCAATTGACTTATTTTCTAATAAGAACGATCGTTCGACTTCTTTTCGCGAATGGAGCGTTCCTATGAATCCGAAAGAGATGAATCTACTCGAGTAATTCTTGAACTCTATTTTTTTCTAATCTTTGGTACTATTTTTTTCGATAAGGATCGATTATTCATATTTATTTATAAGTCATTTAGAACAGAAAGAAAATTCGCAGAAGCTAAACTCCGATTCGGTTTCTCCAGACTATTTATTCGAGAGAAGAAAATGCATACAGTTCCGGCGCCCAGAAAAAAGAAAGTGATGGTAGTGGAAGACAGCCTGTTGGATCTACAAGTGATTCAACATCATTTGGAAAAGGATTACGAAACGATCCTCGTTCAAGATCCGAACTTAGCGGTTCAATTGGCGAGAACCAATCAGCCTGATTTAATTCTTATGGATATTATGATGCCTCAGATCGGAGGCGTTGAAGTTTGCCGTAAATTAAAAAACAATCCTCAGACAACCGACATTCCGGTGATTTTTATCACATCCATCGAAGACCCGAAAATCGAAACGTTAGGTTTCAATTTAGGTGCGGTCGACTTTGTAAAAAAGCCGTTCAGTCCCACGATATTCAAAGCAAGAATCAAATCCCATCTCGAGCTAAGTAGGCTGTTGGAGATCAAATCCTCCCGCTTGGAAATTATCCGGAGATTGGTGATAGCCTCCGAATACAGAGACAACGAAACCGGAAATCACATTTTAAGAATGAGCAAATACTGCGAAGTATTAGCAAAACATTATGGACTTCCCTTGGAAGAAATCGAAGACATTTACAACGCCTCGGCGATGCACGACGTCGGTAAAATCGGAATACCGGATTCTATCCTAAGAAAAAACGGAAGACTGACGTCGGAAGAATTCGAAATCATCAAAACGCATCCGATCATCGGCGCCGATATCATCGGTGAACACGAAACCGGACTTCTAAAAGTCGCGAGAGAGATTTGTATCGGCCATCATGAAAAATGGGACGGATCCGGTTATCCTTACGGATGTAAGGGAGAAGAAATCAGTCTCTCCGCAAGGATCGCATCGGTTGCGGACGTCTTCGACGCTTTGACCACAAATCGTCCTTACAAAAACGGATGGCCGATCGGACAAGCCGTGGAATACATTCGATCCCAATCCGGGATTTCCTTCGACCCGGAGATTGTAGAAGTGTTCAGCGAAAACATAGTGGATCTTTTACGCGCCAAAGTGGAATTTACCGCTCACACTCAAATGAACGGTGAACAACAAAGCGAGGAAAGTTTCGTATAATCGCCCAATTTTCAAGAAGGCCTTTGAAAATTGGAAAGATCGAATCTTCCACTACCCGGTACGTTTTTTTCCTTTAAAAGACCGCGTTCGATTCTTTTCCGGAACCGAAAAGAGTATGGGACAAATCTTTCTAAACACAAATCAAGAAATTCAATCCGCTTTAGTTTTATCCAGGATGAACGTCGAGACGATCCTCATCCCTGAAAAATATTTGAATCGTTTGAGCGAGAAAGAAAGAAAAGAGCTTCCGAAACGAATTTTAACACTTTTGAGGAGATATCAGAAACTCATTCTTTCTCTTAGGAGAATCAATCAGAACGCTCGAAAAACTCTTTATCAGAGGGATCAAGGAAAACTCAGAAGAATGAATATGAGAATTGATACCGGAATTTGGGCTCTTCTCGGTGTTTTAGCGGCCGCCCACGGTGTTTCCCGTTGTTTTATGGTGAATTACCTTTTCTGGCTGGATGATTCTGGAGGCGGAATTTACCTTGATAGAGTTTTGAATGTGGGATGTCCCACCTTTCAAAATATCTACAGCTATATCTGGCACCTAGACCTACTAAAAAACGAGATCATAAAAAGGTTGGAATTCGAACCAAACCCAATTCACATCCTTACGCCGGAAGATTATTCCTAAAAACTCAATCTTCAATCGAATTTCAAAACAAAACATACCTCAGGAAATTTAAAACACAAATTTCCTAGGCACATTGATACGCTCAAGAATCGACAAGATTTCTTCTAAGGATTAAACGGCCGCTTCCGTAACTCTTTCCGCAAGATGAGAGGCTTCGTCGAGTTTTAGAGAAAGAATTTTCGAAATCCCCGGTTCCTCGTTCGTAACTCCGAAGATGGAATTCGCCCGGTTGATCGTGGACTGAGCGTGCGTGATCACGATAAACTGAGACTTGTCCTTAAACTTGTCCAAGATCTGACAGAAACGAAGTTTGTTCGCTTCGTCGAGCGCCGCGTCGATCTCGTCCAAAAAGCAGAACGGGGACGGTTTGACCATGTAGATCGCGAATAAGAGCGCGATCGCCGTCATGGATTTTTCTCCTCCGGAAAGAAGTCTTAGATTTTGAACGTGTTTTCCGGGAGGTTCCGCCATGATTTCGATTCCCGCGTTTAAACTGTCTTCTCCTTCCGTGAGTTCGAGAATGGCCCTTCCTCCGTTAAACAAAGTCGAAAAGGTTTCCTGAAAATTTTCACGGATCTTTTCGAAAGTTTCTCGGAAAAGTTTTTCAGATTCTTCGTTGATTCGGTTAAGAACGTCTTCCACGTCTCCTTTGGACTTTTCGATATCTTCTTTTTGAACGCGGTGGTGTTCGTAAATTTCTTTCACACTTCTGTATTCTTCGATGGAAAGAGGATTGATGGATCCCAACATCTGAATATCCGATTTGAGACGTTTGAGTTTGACTTCTTCTTTGGTTCTTTCCACGTTCCTATTTTCAAACTCGGCGGTCAGTTCCTGTTCCGAAATGGAATAGTCGTTGTACAATTCTTCCGTAAAAGAATCGATCTGAACTTTCAAACCGGAAGCGGTTCTTTCTTTTTCGGTCAAAACCGGAATGAGATTTTTGAAGTCGTCCTGATTCTTCTGAATATCGTGTTTGAGGGTTTGGATCTCTTTTAGAATATTCCGAAGAGTTTCTTTTTCGGATTCCAACGCGCGGCTCATATCTAAGAATTCGTTGTAACTGGACTCGATCTGTTGTTCGAGTTCGGAAACTTCCTTTTCGAACTCCTGTTTTTTTACGATTACATTTTGGATGGAATCCTTTGCGTTCTGGATTCTTTTTTCGATCTCTTCTTTGCGGAGTCCGATCGCCTTGGCGGCTTCAAGTCTTGAATTTCTTTCGGAACCGAGTTCCAAAACTTTTTTCTCCAAGAAAACGGTTTGTTCCTTGTTCGCTTCCAGATCTTCTCTGAGGGATTCGATCTTCAAACCGGAATCTTTGATGCTTCTCGTAAGATTTTCGTTGTCCAAGATGAGATCTTCGATTTGTTGATCGAGGGTTTCTTTGCGGGAAAGAAATCCGTCCCGATCAAAGAGAATGTTACGGATCATATCCTCGAGATGAACAAATTCTTCCAACTTGGTTTGAACGTCACCTAGATCGAGAGTTTCCAGAACCGCCGCCACTTTGGAATTGTCGGAGAGTTGTAAGTTGTTTCGTAATTCCTGGATTTGAACCGCGTATTCGGACATCTTCGAAAGAAGAAATTCCTTGAGTTCCTTTCTGCGGGTTTCGGTGTCGATCGCCTCTTTTTTTCTGGATTCGAGCTGGCTGATCAACTCGAAGATCACTTCTTTGAGTTTTTCCCTCAGTTCGTTGTGAGCCTTGTCGTTTGCCGTGATTTTGGATTCTTTATCAAGAACGCTGTGATTTTCGTCTTCGATCTGTTTTTCCAAAACAAGTTTAGAATTCTTTAATTTACCGATCTCTTCTTCGAGAAGTTCGACCTCGCCTTGGAGTTCGGAACATTCTCTCTGAATTCTTTCCAAATCGATGACGAGAAGACTCAAGGAAGATTCTTCGCCGTTGAGCGTTTCCGTCATATCGGAAATTCTTTCCTCGTATTCGAGGATGATCTGTTTGTTCTTTTCGATCTTTTCCTTTTGGATCTTGGTTTGGGAAAGATGATCGTATAATTTTTTGTCGATCTCGGAGACGCGCTTTTCGATCTCCGCCTTGTCCTTTTCCAAAACCTCGATTCTTCCGGTTTCTTCGCCGATCGTTTCGAGAAGAGTCTGATTCTTATCCTTGATGGATTGAAGTTCCTCTTCGGAAGCCTTTAGTTTTTTTGTAAGAGTGCTGTATTTGAGATAACGGATGATCTTATCGGTTTCGTCTAACTCGGCTTTGAGTTTGAAGTAGGCTTCCGCTCTTTCCGCCTGTTTCTCTTTGACTTCCATTTCCTTTTTCATGGAATTCATGATGTCTTGGATGCGAAGAAGGTTTTGTTTCGTATCGTCCAGACGTTTGAGCGCTTCTTGACGTTCCACTTTGAAACGGGAAACGCCCGCCGCTTCTTCGAAGATCAATCTTCTTTCTTCGGGTTTGGAATGAAGAATCCGATCCACCTTTCCCTGTTCCATGATGGAATAGGAAGACTTTCCGATCCCCGTATCCATGAGAAGTTTTTCGATGTCCTTTCTCTGAACTCTCGAATCGTTGATGCAGT
>NZ_NPDU01000045.1 GCF_002811985.1 Leptospira adleri | reverse complement strand
ATTCTTTCCACTGCTTGAAATTGAACCGGAGAGGAAACTGGAAACCCGGCCTCGATGATGTCCACTTTCATCGTAGCGAGTTGCGCTGCGATTTCGAGTTTTTCATTTTCGGTCATCGCGGCCCCGGGGCATTGTTCGCCGTCTCGAAGAGTTGTATCAAAAATTCGAACGTAATCTTTCTGATCTTCTGTTGTCATCTTTTACTCGCAAAAAAATCTTCTTCCAGTTTTTTCGGTTTTACTCTTTAGACAACCAATTAAACAAGAAGAATCCGCTTCTTCTAAAATGAAAATGCTCCTCTGAAACAAATGATTCAATTCTACGCATCAAATTTTCAATCCTTGGACTGTACGGTTTCCGCCAATCTCTATTCGGAACTTTTCGGTCTCAAAATCAAAAAAAGCTCCATGGTTCATTCCGAGCTCTTTTGGGAAAACGGCTCGATCCTCCTCTTCAGTAAAGAATCCAAAAATTGTCCGGTCAGTCCCGGAACCTTGACCTTTCGGATTCAAAAATCGGAATGGGAGAATTTAAGAATTCTTCTTTTGAGTCGCGGCTTTTCGATGGAAACTCAGGATTCACAATATTCTTCCGTTTTGGATCCTTGGAAGAATCGAATCTGGTTTTATTTTGAATGAGAGAATGTGGAAAACGACTTTGTTTGAAGTCGAAGTTCTAACGCTCGCTTTAGACTTTCGTAATCTCCGATCGGAACGAGCACGACATCTTTTTCCTCCAAGTCTTTCAAGCCGGACGCGGTCGTGGTGATGATCGGGATTTTTTTGGAGATCGCTTTTAGGAGTTGTCTCGGTTGATTTTCCACGTAGGTCGGATATACAACGAGGCCGATTTCATCCCAAGAATTTTGAAACGATTGTACGGAAAGATCTTCCCAAAATCCCTCTCGTTCCATCGCGTTTCCCAAAACGTATAAGGAAAGATCGAGTTCTTTCGCGAGGCGCTTCATTTCATACGCGCCTTTCCTTCCCAAAGCGGATCCCGGAAATAGAATTCTTTTTTTTTCGGAAACGCGGTTTTCCTTCGAAGCCGGAATCGACCATCGCAATGGAAATGCCTGCTTGGGAAAGAGTTCCAAAATTTCGGAATGCGGAGATAGAATTTTTTGCGCCGATTGAAGCGCTCTCGTTTCGGATTCTACCCAGGAAGAGGATGCACGGTAGTCGTTCAACGTTTCACTCTGCGGAAATTTCGAATACGCTTGGTTCAAACGTTCGTGTAAAACGAATAGGGGAAGTCTCGTCATCAGTACGTCAAAGGTTCTTCCCGCAAAAACTCCCGCTTCCCAAAGCGCCGGAAGCAAAGATTGCGAAACCACAAGGTGAGACGCTTCGTATGAGATTTTTTCGGCGACGGCATCGGCGAGTCTTCGATCCAATTCCAGATTTAGTTGGAATCGGTTCGTATTCTTTCCCGCACAATAGCGTAGTCTGAAACTTCTCGAGAGAGCGGGGAGGAACATTTCTCTTACGTTCTTTGCGTTTCGAATCGTCCAGTCGAAACGATTGGTTCCCCAACGACTTCCGTTTTTCAACGGAAGAATGATCGAATCTTTTGGTTTGCAATGGGCTAGTACGTATTCGTCGAATTCAGGCCATACTTCGTCGAGCGCCCATACCGTGAAATCGGACGAGGGACGGTTGTTCCAACTATGCTGACTACAGGAAATTCTTCCGCAGGAATAACAATCGTTTAGGATTTCGAAATCCGGTCTCGGTTGAAAAACATTCGTCGTATTCTCTTCCGCGAAATCATAGGAGCCATCCTCCGTCTTGAGCGGAGTAAGGGATCGAAAACAGACGATCATATTTTCGGAATTGAATTCGATTTCGATTTGGTAATCCACTAGGGATCTAAATCGCAGATCGAGGTAATTCCATTTAATCGTCGCGTCTTTGTCCTGTTCCGCTTGTGAGCCGGGCAATCCATGCGAATGTCTGTGACGTTCCAAAATTTCAAAACCCGATCGTAGGGCGACGTCATAAAGCGCGTTCGAGATTTGACAAAGTCCTCCCGCAAGACTCGGAACGACACAACCTTCTCGGATTTCCCTGCCCAAAACGTATCCCTTACCGAAATTAGGATTTCCGATCTGATTCCAGAAGCTAAACACTTGTCCGGCCGAAACTTGAACTCCATTCAGCTTTCTGGCAGCAATTCTTAAATTTTCGATTTTGCCCGCGGTGAGAATTTTATTTTCGAGAGTATCGTTCGGATTCCAGAGAGGTGTTTCCGAAATCGCCAGGATCGAGGTGAACGCAGGACGTCGATCGTAAATCTTCTTCCAGAAAGGAATCGGAAAAAGAAGATTCCGAATGCTTCTCAATCCTTGAAAGCATAGGACCCTAAAGGCGAACCACAGTTCATCTGCGCGCGTCTTAACTGGAATCGATTTCGTCAATTGCATGGGAGCTTACCTTTTAACAATCGGAAGCCTTTCTTTTGATTCTAAATTCGTTGTGTCTTTTAGACCCGGTCTTTGAAAGGCCGCGAGTCAAATAAAAATAAGAAGATTGATTTTAACTCAATCTCTTGAGGAACAGACGTTCAATTTTGTATGGAGAATCCAATGCGAAACCTTCCTTAGAAAAACGATATCCGATCGAACCGTCACAACCAAGAAAGAGTAACGTTCCTGAAAATTACGATTTTTGAAATCTTGCGAAGTAAGTTACAAAACTTTCCTCCGCGGAGAACGTAGAGCTTCTAAGGAAGACCGGATCGACGTGGAGAAATTTTTCCGAACTCCGATCCAGAATCAACCGGGTGAAATCGGATCCACGTCCGAACGACCGTCGTGGGTCGCCGCCAAAATCATCTTCTCTGCTTCGGCGCCCAAATACCAGTCTATGAATTTATGCGCTCCATAGATGATCGGAGTGATCGCGAGTGCGACCCCGCATTTGTAGATAAAGTTGTTCGTAGAAATTTGATTCAATTCTTCAAAGCTCAGCTTACCTCCGCTCAAGGCGATGTAGATCACCACGAAGGAATCGACGAGTTGAGAAACGATCGTGGAACCGGTCGCGCGAAGCCAGATAAACTTATTCTTCGTTTTAACCCTTAGAAAATGAAAGATTTGGATATCTATGAGCTGACCGACCAAATAGGCGACGATGGAACCGATGATGATCTTCCCCGAATTCCCAAAGACGATATTAAAGGAGCGATCATCTACGGGAGAATTCGGAGCCGCGGGAATCCACATGTCCAGCATCAAAAGAAAGTAAGCCACAAAGATCATCACCATTCCAACAAGAGTGGTAAAACGAACGCCTTTCCGACCGTAATACTCGTTTAAAAGATCGGTCACGATAAAAGTTACCGGAAACGGAATCACTCCCATGGTAAGAGTGAATCCGAAGGAGACAAAAAGTTTAGAACCGGTGACTTCGGCAAGGATCAGAAACGTGAGAAAGAATCCGTTCAAGGCTATAAATAATTTCAGAGGCTTCGAAAGAGGCATAAGCGGTTTTTCCCCCTGGCATTGGATTTCGTCAACTTGTAAAAAGAACCATTTGACAGTCCTCTAACCTCGAAATCTCTGGAAGAGGATCCTCAAATCAAAGGCTCAAGGAAACTTCTTTATTTTCTGCTTCTTTGATTCGATAATAAGACAGTTAACACAATGGCAAACAAACAAGAAGACAAACACAAAATCCCGGACGGACTCAGTCAACCGGTTCCATTCCCGAGAAATACAGAACCTAAAAAGAAGATCTTATTCTATTCTTTGAGCTGGTTTTTATTATCCGTTCTTTCATTCTCGCTGGGGATCAATCTTCTCAAAAAGGACAATTCTGCGGTTGCAAACCAATCGGCAAACGTCCGCGCCAGTTCCGTCGGGATCATGGACGGAATCAGAGATCTTTTCTTCATCAATAAGCCCGTCCATCAGACTGATAATACGAACTCAACTCCCGAATCCGATTCTTCCAAATCCGGATTTTTCTCCTTTGGAAAAGACGAAGGGGAAATGCCGGATGCGACTCTGCTTCCAAAAGCGGACGAGAATACGACTTTCCGCGCGTCGACTTGGTTTTCAGATTACGAGGCGATGAAAAAAACCGTTCATCTCTACAATGAAATCCATCCATTTATCTACGGAATGAAAGGCCGCGAAACCAATAACGGAGATCTTTATTCGAGCTGGGGAAGCACTCAAAAACACGAACGTGTCGCCGAACTTCGGAAACTCAACCCGAACGTAAAAATCATCCCTACCATTTTCCGTTGGGAGAATAAATACGAAAAGATTTCCGAAAACATCGGAATGAACGGCCGTAACGATATCAGAGACAAACACCTTTCGAACATTCTTCATGAACTCGATACGTACGGTTATGACGGAATCGATATCGACTACGAAGGAATGAGCTGCGAAAAAAAGGAAAAGTTCGAAGAGTTCATCGTAATTCTTTCCAAAGAAGTTCATAAACGCGGAAAGATCTTATCCGTCGCGGTTCACCCGAAAACTCCCGCGAAAAAAGAAACATTCAAGGCTTGTAAGGGACTGAAGGAAAAAATCAAAATGGATTACGCGGAAAATTGGAGAGGGCCGATGACTCACGACTACGCCTTTCTCGCAAAGTATGCGGATCGTATTAAGATTATGGCATACGAACTTCATCCGCGGAAATATAGAAATCCCGGTCCCGGACCTCAAGCTCCGAACACTTGGATCAAAAGTATCATAGAATACGCGAAAGCAAGGGTTCCTTCCCGTCAGTTATATATGGCGATTCCGACGTACGGTTACGACTGGGCTCTAAACTGTAACTCGAAAATCAAATCGGTTTATTATCAGGATGCGGTTCGCAAAAAGGATTTGGGAATTCACAGACAACCGACTAACATCGATCAGATTATGGCGGATTCGAAGAACTCAAGCACTTGGACCAATCTTTCCAAGTTTTCGTGGGTACATACCGGAAAGACATACGAGGATCCGAGTATCTGGTATAAGTCCGAAGGTTGCGATCGTGTCGCCTTCTACATGAATCGTAAAGCGTTCGAAGACAAGATGAGTCTTTTGAGACAATACGACTTGGGGGGATTTTCGTTTTGGCAGTTGATCAGCGACAACGATCCCGGCATCAACGATTATCTAGAATTATTGGTTTCTAATAAACTTCCTCCCGTTGAAAAAATCAAAGAACCCGTAAAGGATCCAAACGCTCCCGGCAAGGACGCGCAACAAAATCCGGAAGAAGCAAACGTAAACCGCCAACACGCGGAGAAAGTTGCCAGAAAACAAGGTTAACACTCTTATCACCGACTCTCCCTTAGAAGCGGCTAAAATTCTGCTTCGGGGAGGGCTTGTTGTTTTTCCAACCGAAACCGTCTATGGAATCGGAGCTTCCGCCTTCGATCACAAGGCGTGCAGAAGAATTTACGAAGTAAAAAAACGTCCGGCCGACAATCCTCTCATACTTCACGTGGAAAATCTGGCCTCTCTCAAGGTCTGCGCCGAAGTCAATCCAGCCGGTGAAATAGTTTTTCGAAAGTTTTCCCCCGGCGCGGTGACCGGCATTTTTCCCAAAAAAGATCCGAACTTATTCACTGCTGAACTGCAAACAGTCGCAGTAAGAATTCCGTCCAATCCAACCGCGCATTCTTTTTTAGAATTTTGTAATGTTCCCGTCGCGGCGCCTTCCGCCAATCTTTCCGGAAAACCGTCCTTAACAAAAATGGAATATATTCTGGAGGAATTTTCCGGCAAAGTGGATTGCATTTTAAAGGGAGAGGAACCGCGGATCGGGATCGAATCGACTGTGATTGACTTCACATCGGAGCCTCCGATTCTTTTGCGTCCCGGATTTGTGGACGTTCAAGATCTCAGGGAAATTCTTCCGGACTTACGAGTCTGGACTTCGAACGAGAAAAAGTCCGATACATCGGAGGAAGCGCCGATCAGCCCCGGACTTAAATACCGTCACTACGCTCCGATTTGTAAGGTGATTTTAAAGGAGAATCTGGAGGACGTTCCGAAAACCGCGGCTCAGATCGGATTTCGGTTTAACAACGATGTCGCTTATCAAATCCGGGTTTCCTCCAACGAGGAATATATGAGGTCTCTTTATTCTTTTTTTGTGGAATGTGATCGAAGAGAAATCAAAGAAGCCTTCTGTGAAATTCCGAAAGAAGGAAGGGGAAAAGAAGCGCTTCTAAATCGAATCACAAAGGCCGCCTCGAAATGATCGGCTTATCCTTGGTTCCAGAACGAAGATCGAAAGAGAAATTGTCCTTCGGAAAAGAGAAATTTCTTTTTTAAAGAACTCCTTGCTTCGCCAAGGCTTTCATTCAGCAAAGCGGAAAGCGCTTCATTCTTACGGAACTCAAAAGCGCTCAAAAAACTAGGTTTGAGTGACTTTAGAAAACTCTGAAACGTAAACAAGGTGGGAAGGTATTGCAACTGAATCCGTTCCGTTTTGAGTTCTTGTTTAATATCGTCCACAAGACCCAGAAAGTCTGTGATGGAATCGATCATCTTGTCCTTTAAAAATTGGCTTGCCGTGAAAACTTTTCCCTGACCGAATCTTTGATCCAACGTGGAAACGCTGATCTTGCGCGCGTCGGCGACCCTTTTGTAAAAGAGACCTTCCGATTCCCGAATTTCCTGTTCCATTAACTTTTTAGAATCTGCTTGGATCGGACCGTACTCGGAAAGCAGATCTCTGTATTTGTAAAATCCGACTCTGTCTTTAGTGACGCCTAACTTGGAATAAAGATTTTTGAGATCCATCCTAAGGGAAATGCTTCCGATGCTTCCCACGATACTGTAAGGCGAAGAATAGATCTTGGACGCGCCGCAGGAGAGATAATAACCGCCGCTTGCGGAAACGTTTTGAACGTACGCGTAGACGAGCTTCTTTTTTGACAACTTTAGGATTTCCTGATAAAGAAGTTCGGACACAAACGCGGAACCTCCGGGAGAATCCACTTCCAAAATGACCGCTTTGACCGCCTGTTCTTCCCTGAGTTCTTTGAGAGCGTTTTTTACCGAATGATACGAGATTCCTTCCGTCTTTCCGTCGCCTTTCCCTATAGTGTCGTGGTGAATATTCCCTTTCAGCGGAAGAATTGCTACGACGGGTTCCTTTTTCGAAAACACTTTAAAATTTCTTAATTTAGAAAAACGGTATAAACCGGAAAGAGTCAGCTCCTTGGTGCGAGGTTTTTGTTTTTCTTCCTCGTTTGTGTAACCTTCATACAGAAAATTTTCCCGAAAATCCTCTTCGTTCAAAAAACCGGTGACGAACTTTCTTTCTTTCAAAAGCTTCGCCGATAAAAAAGGTTCCGAAAACGTTTTTAAGGAGAATTTTGTATAACGTTGAAACAGATTTTCCAGATCGGTCGTCATCTGTTTGAGAAGTAGATTCAGATTCTCCCTTGCCTTGGGGGAAAATTTATCCCTTTGAAAGGATTCTCCGAAGGATTTATAAGGACCGCTCTGAAAGGTTTCGACTTTTACTCCCCATTTTTTACCGGCGTTGCCGAAAAAAAACGATTCCGCGGAAGGAAGGACGGGAAAAAATTCGGAAGCCTCCGAACAAAATCGAGTATTACAAATTCCTAAAAGAAAAAGAGACTTGAGTCCTCCCGTGAGAGCGAACCCTTCCAGTTCGACGCCGGATTCTTTCAAAATTTGAAGTCTTTCTCCTATGCTAAGCGTTTCTCCGAAACCGTATTCGGGTTGTTGTATGAGAACCGAAACTTTTTTGAGTCCCGGGATTTGAGAGAGTAGTTTTAATTCCGATAGGAATTCCGTAAAAAAAAGATCCTCGTCTTTTGAGGAAAGCAGTCTCATAAAGAAAGATTTGCGATAACTAGAAAATTCGGAAGGAACCTCGAGAAAGTAGTGATTGCCTCGAAAGAATCGAAATCGGATCCAACGAACGAGTTGGGAAATCAGACGTATCGGTAAAAAGACGAGTTTAAGAAAATTTCGAAACATGAAAGCCAGTATCGGGATTGGATTCTTCCGGAAAAAGAAGAATTTGTTTCAGGAAAGGAGTTTTCAGATTTTCGGAAGCTATAAATCCTAAAAAGTGAGAGGGTAATTCATTGCAGGAAATTCGGATTCGGGGTGCGAGAGAGCATAACCTAAAAAATATCAACGTGGACATTCCCAGAGACAAACTCGTCGTCATAACGGGTTTGTCCGGTTCCGGAAAATCCTCTCTCGCATTCGATACGATCTACGCGGAAGGTCAGAGAAGATACGTGGAAAGTTTGTCCGCGTATGCGAGACAGTTTTTGGGTCAGATGGAGAAACCGGATTTGGATCTCATCGAAGGTCTTTCTCCCGCGATTTCTATCGAACAAAAGACGACTCATAGAAATCCAAGATCCACCGTAGGAACTGTAACGGAAATTTACGATTATCTCCGTTTGCTCTATGCCCGAGTCGGAAAACCCCATTGTCCAGAATGCGGAACCCCGATCCAATCGATGTCGATCGATCAGATCACGGCGCGGGTTCTTGCGTTTCCGCAAGGAAGCAAACTCCAGATCCTGGCTCCCCTTGTTTCCGGGAAGAAGGGAGAACACAAAGACATTCTAGAGAAGGTTCGTAAGGACGGGTTCAACCGCGTGAGAATCAACGGAGAAATCCGAACCTTGGACGAAGAAATCGTCTTAAAGAAGAATTTCAAAACCTCCATCGAAATTGTAGTGGATCGAATCGTGATGAAGGATGGAATCCGAAGTCGACTCGCCGATTCCGTTGAGACCGCGCTCAAACAATCCGAAGGGCTTGTGATCTTGGACGACGGAACCAAAGATCACGTCCTTTCCCAGAAGATGGCTTGTCCGAACGGACACGATATCGGTTTTACAGAACTCACACCGAGAATGTTCTCCTTCAATTCTCCTTACGGAGCTTGTGAAACCTGCGACGGTCTCGGAAGTTTGTTGGAATTCGACGAGGATCTTCTTGTGAACGATCCCGAACTCTCACTTGTGGACGGTTGTATCGAAGCCTGGGCCGGTTCCAAGAGCAACGGCTTTTGGTTTATGGCGACCCTCAAGTCTTTATCCGACTCTCTAAAATTTAAGATGAACACTCCTTGGAAGGACCTTCCCGAAAAGACGAGGCAGACGATCCTCCACGGAGATAAAAAGATAAAAATTGAATATGATTTCCGCGGCGCGAATTCCCATTACGAGTTCACGAAAGAATACGAGGGTGTGATTCCGAATCTTCAGAGAAGATACAAGGAAACAAAATCAGACTCGATGCGTCAGTGGTTCGAATCCTATATGACCAATCATCCTTGTCCTTCCTGTAAAGGAAAACGTCTCAAAAGGGAAAGTCTTTCAGTAAAGGTGCATAACGTTCCTGTGGACGAGTTCACTTCCTTTTCGATCGAAAAGGCCCTACATTTTGTGGAGAATCTAAAGGTAACGGGCGCCGAGGAAATCATCGCCAAACCGATCTTAAAGGAAATTCATCAGAGGCTGACTTTTTTGAACGACGTCGGCGTAGGATATCTTACGCTCGAAAGAAGCGCCGGTTCCTTGTCCGGAGGAGAAGCGCAGAGAATCCGTTTGGCGACTCAGATCGGTTCTAGACTGATGGGAGTTCTTTATATCCTGGACGAACCTTCGATCGGATTACACCAGAGGGATAACACAAAACTCATCGCGACTCTCAAAAATCTCAGGGACTTAGGAAACACGGTGCTTGTGGTCGAACACGATCACGAAACGATGGAAGAATCTGATTGGCTCATCGACATGGGACCGGGCGCAGGAGTCCACGGAGGAAAGATCGTTTGTGCCGGAACTCCGGAGCAGGTAGCCAAGGATAAAAATTCCCTAACGGGTAAATATCTTTCCGGAAGGATGACGATTCCGATTCCGGAAAAACTCAGGGACGGAAACGGTTTTCAACTTCAGATCATCGGAGCCAAGGAAAATAATCTCAAAAATATCGACGTCACGATTCCCCTCGGAAAGTTAGTCGTCATTACGGGTGTTTCCGGTTCCGGAAAATCGACATTGATCAACGACATTCTCTACAACGCGGCGGCGCACAAGGTGATGAAGATGAAAACCTTGGCCGGAAAACACAAGACGATCAAGGGTTTTGAACAGATCGACAAGATCATCAATATAGATCAGTCTCCGATCGGAAGAACTCCTCGTTCCAATCCGGCGACATACACGGGTCTTTTTACTCCGATCCGGGAAATGTTTTCCAATCTGGAGGACGCAAAACTCAGAGGCTACGGCCCGGGAAGATTCAGCTTCAACGTCAGCGGCGGAAGGTGTGAAACCTGCGAAGGAGACGGGATTCTTAAAATCGAAATGCACTTTCTTCCGGACGTTTACGTAACCTGCGAAGTGTGCAAGGGTAAACGATACAATCAGGAAACATTAGAAGTTCGTTATAAAGGAAAGAATATCTTCGACGTCCTCGAAATGACCATCGAAGACGCAAATCAATTCTTCGAGAACATTCCCATCGTAAAGAGAAAACTCGAAACTCTGATGGAAGTCGGACTCGGCTATATCCGTCTCGGACAACCCGCGACCACGTTTTCGGGAGGAGAAGCTCAGAGAATCAAACTTGCGACCGAACTTTCCAAACGACCAACCGGAAAAACTTTGTATATCTTGGACGAGCCGACGACCGGACTTCATTTCGAAGACGTTAGACATCTTTCCGTAGTACTTCACACTCTCGTGGATCGCGGCAATTCCATGATCGTCATCGAACACAATCTCGACGTGATCAAACAAGCCGATTGGTTGATCGATATGGGACCCGAAGGAGGGGACGGAGGAGGACTCGTAATCGCCGAAGGAACTCCCAAGGATGTCGCAAAGGTAAAAAATTCCTATACCGGACAATATCTAAAGAAGATCTTTGCATCCGATAAAAAGAAAACCGGTTGAGGTCTTGAATGAAACTGAAAGAATTCTTATCTTCCTTACCATCCGAAGAGTATCGAAGCGTATTTCGAAACTCTCTTCCTTATTTGGTGGAAGAAGGATACTTTGACGCGATCTTAGGCGGATCTTTCGTAACTTTTCACAAAAAGATTTTTGAATTGGGTTCTTATCCGAGAGGGATCGGCATCGGAATCGCGCTCATGGCTCAGACCAACGTCGCAGGCAGAATTCTAAAATTTGTTTCCGAAGGATTTGCAAATGAAACCGAAACGAACCGACTTCCCGAACGAGATAAAACGATAACGATCGTAAAGAAACTTTTACAAGGAGTCGGAACGGGAAAGGACATCGTTTCGATGGGCGTGAGTGAAAACGGTTGGAAGGGAAGAATTTCGAATATCACCAGTTCTTATACGATCGAAGGAGATCGGATTTTGTTGAATCTCACGAAATCCTTTTTAACAAACGGCGCGAACTGCAGCGGTTTTTTCGTGGTCGCAAAATCTCCGGCGGAAAGTTACGATGTGATCTACGTTCCATTGAACGCTCCCAAACTGGAGGTCGAACTTTTTGATTTGGAATACGCGAAGGAGGCGACTCATTGTCGTTTGAAAGGCGAGGGACTTTCTTTTCCTCCGGAGAATCTAGTTTTTCTAAACTACCAAGAATACGCGCCCGAAATCCATCTTTCCGAAATGCTTTCCGCTTCCGCTCTTTTTTGCGGTTATGTGGATTTGATTCTTAGGACTCTTTTGCGCGAAAAAAGGGATTCCGTCGATCCGAGGATTGCCGGAAAGATAATAGACATTCAACAATTGTTATATTCTAAAATTCTTGAAATCTCCGGAAAAAAGGACCGGGATCCGGATTTTAGAATGGAGGACGTTCATCCCTACGGATACGAAACCGCGCTCGATCTGATCCACTCTTGGCTTACTGAGTGCGTCAGCAGCGTGGAACTGACAAAGATGTTTCCGGATATCGGTCTTTTTTATTCGATTCATCCGGGCAAAACGCCCATCTATCAAAAAAACATCCTAAAAAAAATCAGAGCTCTTCGTTAGATTTTGTATTTGTTTTTTCTACCAAGTTCGTCTCGCTCGTTCTGATTCGTTCAATCAAAGAAAAACGGACTTCCATTTTCTTTTTTTGAATCGGGAAATATCCAAAAAGATCGATTCCTTCGACTTTTGTGTGACCTTGAATTTTCCAAAAAGACCGGAAAGTGTAGTACCTCACACAAATTCAAAATCACACGGATGTATCGCATCGAAATCGAATAAGGATCCAAAGAAAACGATAAAATCGAAAAATTTAGTTTATTATAAATTCTTAAAATAATTTTGACCTATTCTTTATTTTAAGAATTTTCGAAGATATTGTAAGACTTGCGACTTTTGTTATATGTAAAAAAGAGGAATGCTCTACCGTTCTGCAGTACGGTCGGCGACGATTCGGCATCCACTCCAACTTTCAAATTGTCAATGGTGGTGATGATGCCCGTGATGACCTTGGTGCGGCCCGTGAGAATCGTGAACCGAAAGTTCGGCGATTTTTCTTGTGAGTTCCGATTCTTCGCACTGAACTGTGACAAAATCGATTCCAAATTCCGATTTTAGAATTTGCTGAGTTTGATAAACGATCTCACCCGAAGTTTTTAAATCCGCCACCGAAAGACGCAGAGTGCAAGCGTGAACTCCTCTTGTGATCGCCCAAAAATGATAATCCACAATTTTCCGAATGCCGGAGATTTTCCGGAGGTGTTCGAGAATATGAGGAATATCGAAAGTGGGAGGAGAGGATTCGAGAAGAACCGATAGACTTTCACTGAAAATCGACCATGCGGAACGAAAAATCAGAATCGAAATGATAACGCTGATAAGAGGATCGATCCAATTCCAACGCGTAAAATAGATCAAAATCGATCCGATCAAAACTCCCGCAGTCGCCAAAAGGTCGCTCAGTACGTGAATGTAAGCGGATTTGATATTGATGTTCTCGTTGCTAAAACGAAATAGAATCCAAGCGCTGATTAGATTCAAAACGATCCCGCCGGAACTGAAGATCAACATCTGAAAACTCAAAATCTCTTTTTGATTCTGAAATCGTTCGATCGCCTCGTAAAAAATATAAAACGAAATTCCGAAGATCAAAACCGAATTCACAAGAGAAGTGAGAATTTCGATTCTATAATAACCGAAAGAATATTTCGGATTCGGTTTTTTGGAAGCGAGTAACACCGCGATCAAGGAAAGGGAAAGTGCGATCGCGTCCGTGATGATATGCCCCGCGTCGGCGAGAAGAGCGATACTCCCGCTACGGATTCCCCCGATGACTTCGACCGCGAAGATGGTAAGAGAAACAAAAATCGCAAGAAGGATGGATCGTTTTAAACCCTTCTCCTGGCTTCTTTCTACGTGATGGAGTTGAAAAAAATCATCCATCAACGGGGAACGACTACGATATCGACTCTTCGATTGAGAGCGCGGTTTTCGGGAGTATCGTTAGACACGATCGGTTGGAATTCTCCATAACCCGCAAGAGACATGTTTCTTGCGTCCAAGTTCTTATTTTCCAAGAAGTAGTGCAGAACCGATAAGGCTCTTTCTCCGGACAACTGCCAATTGTCCGCGAACTTTTTTGTACGGATCGGAACGTTGTCCGTATGTCCTTCGATGATGATCAAATTTCCTGGATAATTTACGAGGATGTCTTTGATTTTATCCAAGGCCGGAAGGATCGCTTTTTTGAGATCCGCCGATCCGGAATCAAAGGAGATTTTATCGTCGATATTGATCACCAAACGGTTGTGAAATCGTTTGAGACGGATCTGTCCTTTTTTAATTTCATCGGTGAGTTTCGTTTCGAGTTCGTTTGCCTGTTCCGAAAGTCGATCCAATTCTTTTTTCTGGTTCTCGGAAAGATTTTTGAGTTTAGAGATTTCGTCGTTTAGGGAAAGAATTCTCGCTTCGAGGTCGCCGATTTTTTTTTCATATTCTTTCTGCAATGCTTCGGTCTTTTTTTGACAAGCGGCTCTTTCCTTCTCGAGTTCCTCTTTTAGATTCTCCAGAAGTTCTCGGAATTTTTTGGCCTGTCTTTCGTTTTCTTCGATGAGTTCTTTTTCTTTGTTCGTACTTTTTGCTTTTAGGACCGCAATCTGGTTTTCGAGAGCCTTGATCTTTTCTTCGCTTAAGTCGTTGTCCTTGGATCTGAATTCTTTTTCTCTCGCTAAAAGATCTTCCAAAGAACGGATTTTAGATTCGATCTCCAGTTTTTCTTTTTTAAAATTTTCGGTCTCGTTTCTGTATCTGGTTCTCAGGGAATCCAATTCGATTTCGAGCGCGATCTTTTCGTTGTAAACCTTGTTGTATTCCCAGGGATAATAAAACGCATCTGCTGAGAGCGGTTGGATGGTAAGAAGGAATGCGAAGAATAGAAGAAAAGAATCAGTCCAAAACGATTTCATCGGTGATACACTCTGTGTTTCTACGATGGAACAGAGTGAGATCGGGTCAAATGAAAAACTCCTTTTTTGACGGGAGAATGGAAATTCATTGATCGGTCTGGAAAGTTTTCAATCCTGTTCTTTGAAACCATTTCTTGGGAGAATTTATGGAAGAAAAAGGAGCCGGTCAGAGTCTATTCTCGGAAAAAGCGAATCCTTCTTCTTTGGAATGGATCGAATTCTTCCAGGAAAAAATCAAGGAGGCGGACGTCGCGTTTTTGGATCGTTTTCTCGCCCTCAATCATCCGGCGGATATCGCGGAGGTTTTGGAGAAGCTGGAAGAAGACGAGGTCTTTTATGTTTTCAAACGTTGCGATTCCGAACTCCAGAGTTCGATCTTAGTCGAGTTCGACGAAGAATTTCAAGCGGACCTGATTTCCCGTCTTCAGATGAAGGAAATCTCTCCGATTCTCGAGAATATGGAAACGGACGAACTTTCGAGTTTGATTTCCGAGTTTCCAAAAGACAAAGCGGAAGAAATTCTGAACTCCATCGACCAAGAGGATTCTTCCCAGATCCGAAAACAGCTCACCTTCCGGGAATACACTGCGGGCCGATTGATGAACACCGTATTCGCTTCCGCCGTGGAGACGGACACGGTTCGAAAGGCGATCATCAAACTCAGAAAAATCGCAAGGGACACCGACGATATCTATCATCTCTATCTCACCGATGAGAATAACGTTCTCAAGGGTTACGTTAAATTAAAAAATTTATTTCTTGCTCCCTTGAACACAAAGGTCAGTCGCCTGATGAAGACCGGTTTTACTTCCATCCACTACGATACGGATCAGGAAGAGGTGGCAAAGATATTCCGAAAATACGACTTAGTTTCCGCGGCGGTGGTCGACGATCTTGGAAGAATTTTGGGAAGAATCACCGTAGACGACATTTTGGATATCGTTCACGAAGAGGCGTCCGAGGACATTCTCCGATTGGGAGGCGTTTCCGAAGAGGAAAAACTCACGTCATCTGTTTTAACGTCCGTTAGGCGAAGAATCGTCTGGTTGACGATCAATCTCGGAACCGCGTCTCTTGCCGCTTCCGTGGTTTCTTTTTTCGGAGATACGATCGAAAAATACGTTTTGCTCGCATCTTTGATGCCGATCGTCGCCGGAATGGGCGGAAACGCCGGAACTCAGTCGATCACTCTTATCGTTCGAAATCTAGCGACGGGAGATCTGACTACCGAAAACTGGAAGTCCGCGATCCGAAAAGAGGGTTTGGTCGGACTCTTCAACGGATTCATGGTCGGTGTGACCGCGGGCTTGATCGTCTATCTTTTCACCGGAAACACTGCTTTGGCCGCGGTTATGTTTATGGCATTGCAGGCCAATCTTTTGATCGCGGCGGTGATAGGAACTTCCATTCCCTTGTTGCTTCGGGTGCTCGGAATCGATCCCGCAATCGCGTCTTCGATTTTTGTGACGACCTTCACGGACGTATTCGGATTTTTTTGCTTTTTAGGATTGGCGACGATCTTCATTCATTTATTGTAATGTATTTGGATCAAAGAACGAAAGAAAAACAAAATGGAAACGAGTCATTTAAGAATAGAATTTAGTTTCGGAGAATAAAAATCGATGTCGGGTATGAAGTCAAAGTTTACATTCACAAAAATTCTTATCATTGTCGGGATCACTTGGAGCGGGCTCGGAATTCTTTCCTGTTCCACGACCACCAAAAACACCGAAGGAGAAACGGTGAGAACCGAACCGGTTCCCAATCCAGCCGGGGAAAACGAGCCCGTTTTGGACGAGGAAGGTAAGGAAGTCTCGCTCAATACCGGAGATCATCCGGCGTTTCTCAAACCTTCCAAGGATCCGCTGGAATACTTTCGAGTTCATATTTCGAGCGACGGATATCAGCTAAGACAACTCCGCGGTTCTAAATTCATCAAACGCAAAGTGGACAAGGGCGGCGACGCTCTCATCAGCGAAGAATTGGTTCGTTACAATAAAATCAACTTCATCGACGACGGAATCATTATAGTGGTGTTAAACGGAAATACCGGAGCTTTCGAAACGATTCGTTTTAACACCAGGGTTCCTAGGATCAACGACCTCGCCAAGATCGTTCAAAACGACGTTACTCGCTGGTCTATGGAACATTCCGAAGATAAGCCCGTAGTTACTAAATTCCAAATTCATTATACTCTCGAGCTCAAAAACAAGGTGGGAAGCAATCGAGACGTTGTGAAGGAAGAATTAAAAAAAGAAGTGATCCGCAGAAAATGACGAAGGATTCGTTTCCGGTACTGGAATATTCAATTTTAAGAATATTTTGATAGGCTTGATTCTTTTTTTTATACGGTTAAAATGCCTCGACTGAATTTTATCCTCGAAGCCGAGGCGCCTCACACAAACGCTCGGGCCGCAACTTTTACGACTTTGCACGGGCCGGTCCAAACTCCTATCTTTATGCCGGTGGGAACTCAGGCGACGGTAAGAGCGCAAACCGTGGATTCTCTAAAAGCGATGGGATCCCGCGTGCTTTTGGCGAATACGTATCATCTTTTGCTGAGACCGGGTGCGGAAGTCTTTCGCAAAGTCGGAGGAATCCATAAATTTATGAATTGGGATTCTCCCGTGCTTACGGACTCGGGCGGATTTCAGATCTTCAGTCTTCCGAATTCCCGAAAGATGACCGAAGAAGGAGCGCTCTTTCGCAGTTACGTGGACGGACAGATGATTCTTCTTTCCCCCGAACTGAGCGTCGATATGCAGAAAGCGATCGGGTCGGATATCATGATGGTCTTGGACCAGTGTATTCCGTCTACTGCCGATTATGCGAAGGCGAAAGACGCGATGGAAATCACACATCGATGGGCGAAACGAAGTCTGGACGCAAGAGGAGATTCTTTTCAATCCATGTTCGGAATCGTGCAAGGGGCTTGTTACCCGGATCTTCGGAAGGAAAGCGCAAAAGTTCTCACACAAATGCACTTTGACGGTTTTGCGATCGGCGGTTTGGCGGTCGGTGAAACCAAAGAAGAAAGAAACGACTTCTGCGAACTTTCCGCTTCCTTACTTCCGAAAAATCTTCCCAGATATCTGATGGGCGTGGGAACTCCCATCGATCTTTTGGAGGCGGTTCATCGCGGTGTGGATATGTTCGATTGTACGATTCCGACGGAGCTCGCTCAACACGGGGTCGCTTATACGAGCGCCGGAAAATTGCAGATTCACAGAACGATCTATAAGTTCGAAGATTCAAAGCTGGATGAGAATTGTGAATGTCCTTGTTGTCAAAATTATTCCCGCTCCTATCTGCATCATCTGATCAAGACGAGCGAAATTTTGGGATGGCATCTGATCGCGATGCACAACCTGAATTTTTACCATCGTCTCATGGCGGAGATGAGGGCGCGTATCTTCGAAGGAAATTTTGCTTCTTATTACGATCATAAAAAAGAAGAACTTACCCGAAGCGACAACGTCGATCCTTCTCTGCACAAAAGAAGAACGCCCAGGGCTCAGAGAAAAAGAATTCTCGGAGACTATGAAATTCGGGAAAACAAAGAAGGAAAGTATTGGAGCGTACGCCAGAGAAGTTCCGGCGAAGTTATGCACTCCGTGAACGATCCTTCCGAAGAGGCAAAATCGCTCTACGTAATTCATTCCGGTCTTTCCGAAAAACTTTCGGATCGTCTACGGGATTCCAAAGAATCCAAAGCCGCAAATCCTTTCGTGATTTGGGACGTGGGTCTGGGAGCGGCCACCAATTCTATGGCGGCGATTCGCTGTTACGAAGAAGTCGATTCTCCAATTCCTATGTATATGATCAGTTTTGAATGTGATTTGGATCCGTTTCGGCTTGCCATGCGTAACATCGGTTGTTTTCCGCATCTCTTCCACAAAGCGCCTAGATCCATCTTGGAAAAAGGAAACTGGACCTCGGTTTCCGGCGGGTTGCAATGGGATCTTGTGGAAGGGGATTTTGAAAAAACATTTTCAACTCAGAAGATTCCGGACCTCGTCTACTATGATCCGTTCTCCTTTAAGACCGATTCCAAACTATGGCAGCCGGATTTTTTAAAAAAACTCTTTCTATTTCTGCAAGGCGATCCAAAGAATACGATGCTCATCACTTACTCCGCATCCACGGCGGTTCGTTCCTCTTTGATCTTTGCCGGTTTTTGGGTGGGCAAGGGAGCGGGAACCGGACCCAAATCCGAGACGACCGTCGCATATACAAAACCTCCGGAGAGCAAAGAAGAATTTTCCAGACTTCTCGGCGGGGAATGGCTGGGCAGAAGACAAAGGAGTCACGCGCGTTTTCGAACGGATTGGAATGAAAGCGAGAATAAAATCTGGGAAGAAACCATTCTTTCCCATCCTCAGTTCGAAACACTTCCGCGGTGAAATCGTTTGATAAGAATTTTTAGTCGGATTCTTTTTCTCAATCGTTTGACTTCAATGTATAATCCGCGTTTTTAGCTTTTCAATCCTTGTCCTTTCAAAAAATCTTAGATAGATTCTTTTTTAAAAAGAAAAGATCCGAGATCGAGTAAAACAAAAATGGCTCAGAAAAAAGAAGAAACTCAGAATCCTATATTCACTTTTTGGAATTTATCACCTAAGGACTGTCTGGATCGTTTGAATGCGACTCCTCTCGGTCTTTGCCAAACGGAGGCGGAAGAAAGAATTTCTAAGTACGGCGCCAACCGACTCAGCAAAAAAAAAGATTCCGGTTCGATCGGTATATTCTTCTCTCAATTCAAAAGTCCCATCATTCTTCTTTTGTTTTTCGCAGCGGGTTTATCCATAGTCGTTCGGGATGCAACCGACGCGATGATCATCCTTGGAATCGTATTGATCAGCGGAGTTCTCGGATTTTGGCAGGAACTCGGAGCAAAGAATGCGGTGGCGAAGTTGATCGCGATGGTGCAAGTGAGAGTTTCCGTTTTCAGGGACAACGTTTTGAGGGACGTTTCCTTAGAGAACGTGGTACCGGGTGATATTTTAAGATTAAGCGCGGGAGACGTGATTCCGGCGGATTGTCTTCTTTTAGAATCCAAGGATCTGTTTGTAAACGAAGCGACGCTTACGGGCGAGACGTATCCCGCTGAAAAAAATACCGAAACGGTTTCCAAAGATTCTGCGCTCTCAAATAGAACGAATTCTCTTTGGATGGGAACTCACGTTATCAGCGGAGAAGCGAAAGCGGTGGTCGTTAAAACCGGAAAGGATACCGAGTTCGGAAAAATATCGGAACGTTTGAAACTAAGACCTCTCGAAAACGAATTCGAGGCCGGAGTCCGTAAGTTCGGTTTTTTTCTTCTTCACATTACTTTACTCTTAGTCATAGCCATCTTTGTGGTCAACGTTTTGCTCAGCCGTTCCGTTTTGGATTCTTTTATGTTTTCTCTGGCTCTGGCGGTCGGACTTACTCCTCAGCTTCTCCCTGCGATCATCAGTATCAATCTTTCGCACGGCGCAAAAAGAATGGCGGAAAAAAAGGTGATCGTGAAACGACTTACCGCCATCGAAAACTTCGGGAATATGAACATCATCTGTTCGGATAAAACGGGAACTCTAACGGAAGGAACCGTTAGAATGGAATCGGCGATGGACATCTTCGGAAATAAGAATGAAAACGTAGCGTTACACGCGTTTATAAACGCGTCATTCGAAACCGGCTTTATCAACGCCATCGACGAATCGATTCGAAACGACCTTAAGTTTGATATCTCCGGATACAAAAAGGAGGACGAGATTCCTTACGATTTCGTTCGAAAGTGTTTGAGCATAGTTGTTACTCATAACGGAGAATCTACGATGATCACAAAGGGCGCTCTCACGAACGTCCTTTCGCTCTGCAGTTTCGCTCAGTCCGATCCCGAGAAAAAAGTGGATATCGATTCGGTTCGGGATCAAATTCTAAAAAAATACGAAGACCTGAGCGCGAAAGGTTATCGGATTCTAGGGCTGTCAGTAAAAGACCTGGGAACCGCTTCCAGAATTAGTAAATTAGAAGAACAGAATATGACTTTTCTAGGACTTCTTTCTTTTTACGATCCTCCTAAACCGAACGTCAACCGAACCATCTCCGAATTGAACGGGCTCGGAGTTTCGCTCAAGGTGATCACGGGAGACAATCGTTTTGTAGCCGCGAGTTTATGCTCTCAAATTGGCCTGGAACGGCATCGGACCCTCTGCGGCAGCGACTTGGATTCCATCAGTGACGAAGCGCTAACCCGCATGGTTGGAGACGTCGACGTTTTCGCCGAGATAGAACCGAATTCTAAGGAAAGAATCATCATCGCCTTGAAAAAAGCGGGTAACGTGGTCGGTTATATCGGGGACGGAATCAACGACGTATCGGCCCTTCATTCCGCGGACGTGGGAATTTCCGTAGAGACCGCCGTCGACGTTGCGAAGAACGCGGCCGACATCGTTTTACTCGAAAAAGATCTAGAAGTTTTGGTGGACGGAGTTCAAGAAGGTAGGGTGACTTTTGCGAACACTCTCAAATACGTATTTATGGCGACGAGCGCTAACTTCGGAAATATGTTCAGCATGGCAGGGGTTTCGCTCTTTCTTCCTTTTTTACCGCTTCTACCGAAACAGATCCTACTCACTAATTTTCTTACCGATTTTCCGGAAATGACGATCGCAACGGATCGAGTCGATCCGGAGATGATCTCGTCCCCGAAACGATGGGACATCGTAGCGATTCGAAAGTTTATGATCGTATTCGGTCTTGTGAGTTCTTTTTTTGATTATCTCACCTTCGCCGCCTTACAGTGGGTTTTGCAGGTAAGTCATGAGCAGTTTCGGACCGGTTGGTTTATAGAGTCCGTCGTATCGGCTTCTCTGATCGTCCTCGTGATTCGTACGAGAAATCCGTTTTACAAAAGCCGACCCAGCAAACCTCTTTTGTTCGGAACACTGAGCGTGATAGCGGTCACATTAGCGATTCCTTATACGCGGGTCGCTGAAATATTCGGACTTGTTCCACTGCCTTTGGAATTCACGAGTCTTTTGTTCGGAATCATTCTTCTTTATATCAGTGTGGCGGAAATCGCAAAACGTCGCTTTTACCGAAAGGTCAAAATATAAATTCTAAATTGTTCGTATGGAAATCGATAAATTCGTAGTTAGAAATATCCTTAAAACGCTCGTAGAGTATGCGGTGATCATCCTTTTCGGACTTGGGATCGTATATTTGGATGAGATCGAATTCTCGGGAATCGAGATCAAATATTTGATCGTCCTATTGGCGGGAACAAAATCGATTTATTTTTTTATAAAGGGCTTTCGCAAGATTTCGGAATTGTCCGTAATGGATTTGAAATATTACGAATTTCTTGTATTCATTGCGGTGAATATCAGCGTAATCATCGTTTCGTTCGGATTGGATTTCTTTTGCCTCTATCGAGTGGATCCGGCTTCGTTTTCAGGACTTCCAAGCGGAGCCGCCGTTTTCGGATTGTTGTTTAAGTTTTTCTACTTCAGTTTGATGATTTTTACGAACATAGGGATCATAAAGATCATTCCGGAGAGCACGGAGGCCGAGGTCGCGGTTATCTTTGAAGCGATTCTTTCCTTTATCACGATCATTTTCGTTCTTTCCGATTTTTTAAGTCTAAAGGAATCCTTAGGCCGCAGACGAAGCGACTCTAAGAATTCCGATTGAGTAGAATTATTTTTTAAAGGAGAGTCGTTCCTCTTCCCATTCTTTCCAACCCAAGTAAACGTTTCCGATTCCGGAAATAAAAAAGCCGGTTCCAGTCCAAATCAAAATCGTAAAAATTCCAATCACCGGAAAAAACAGAATTCCGATCGCGAAGAGCAAGGTTGCGATTCCGAGAGCCAACGTCCAACCCCAAGGATAAGATTTGTAAACTCGAATGTCCATGGAAAAAGAAATGAGGGAAGAAGCTCGAAAGATCAGTAAGAACCCGAAGATAAAGGGAAGAGTGACCACGGTTATTTCAGGATGTAAGACCAGGATCGTGCCCACGACTAAATCAACGATTCCTAATACGAGATTCCATCCCAAAATACCGGGACTCTTTCGATTGTAAAAAGCAAAAAGAATCTGCGCAATCCCCGTGACGGCAAGAATCACGGAGAAAAGAAGCGCGAGTCCCAGATAACTTTGCCTCGGGAAAAAAACCGTAAAAGCGCCGGTGGCGATCCAAATCAATCCGACAAGGATATGAAGCCACCAGTGTTTTGTATCTTTAAAGATGCTCATTTTCGAATTATTTTTTTACGGGACAAGTGCTGATTCCCAAAAGAGTGTAAAGCGGGCACCAGCCGATAACTCCGGTAGCGATCGGAATCAAGCCGAAGATGGAGATACCGGTTCCAAGCGCGCCTTGCATCATAAATCCGTAAACTACCAGACCGAGACCCACGACGATTCTTGCGATTCTATCCAGATTGCCTTCGTTTGTTTTCATAACGTTAACTTCCTCTTGTATATTATAATTCTATCTTGAACCGAATCCCAAAAGAATGAAATCCGAATTTCTGTAAAAACCGAATTCAAGGCGATGACATTTGTCAAGATCCAAATAAGAATCTAGAACCGACGATTTAAGCCATTTTTGGAGATCTTTCGGGATTTTCTAAAGAAGCCGAGATCAAGCATTTCAGCAAAAGTGTGGTAAAGTGCAAAAAAATCCATCCAATTGAACAGATTGTATGAAAATGTATTGAAAACCGACTTATAATTTGATAGCTTCTGTTTTTGCTTTTTGCGGGAAACAACCGAATCAAGGAATTTCCCATTTTATAGTTCGGTGAATTTTGAATGTTGCAATGAATGTAAACGAGTTAGAAAACAAGGACTTTCGTCTTATTTTTGAGTCATTACCCGGCCTTTATCTCATCATACTTCCCGATTTTAGAATAACCGCAGCGAGCGACTCCTATTTGCAGGCAACGAATACGAAAAGGGAGGAAATAGTGGGAAGAGATCTTTTCGACGTATTTCCGGATAACCCCTCCGATCCCCATGCAACTGGCGTCAAAAATCTAAGAGATTCGATTCTTAGCGTCCTTCAAAACAAAGAAAGCAATACCATGGCCGTTCAGAAATACGACGTAAAACGTTCTGACTCCGAGGATTTTGAAGAAAGATTTTGGAGTCCCGCCAATTTCCCCGCTTTCAATTCCAAAGGGGAAATCGTCTACATCATCCACAAAGCGGAGGACGTAACCGAATTCGTTCGATTGAAGAATTTAGGAAACGAACAAGACAAGGTTACGGAGGAATTAAGAAGTCTGACTGCTTCGATGGAAACTGAAATCTACCAAAGAGCTCAAGAAATTCAAAACTCCAACAAAAAACTTACTCTTCTCAACGAAGACCTAACGAGGCGGGAAGAAGAATTAAAACAGGTTTATCAAAAGCTGATCGAATTCGATCAGCTCAAAACTCATTTTTTTGCCAACGTAAGTCACGAACTCAGAACCCCTCTCACTTTGATCCTAGGGCCGACTCGTTCCTTATTAAAACAGGAATCGATCCCGCCGCTTCAAAAAAGTCTGCTGGAAACGATAGAACGAAATTCTTATACTTTGCTCAAACACGTAAACGATATTCTGGACATTTCCAAACTGGAAGCGGACAGGATGAAACTTCGATATTCGAATGTCGATCTCAGCAAAACGATATCGAACGTTACCGCTCACTTCGATTCCATAGCCAAAGAAAGAAACATAGAATTTCAGACGATCCTTCCCGAATCCTGTTTTGTCACGATCGACGAATCCAAAGTGGAACGAATCATTTTGAATCTGATCGCAAACGCCTTTAAGTTCGCGCCGGATTCGGGTAAAATTCTTTGCGAATTAAAAAAGGAAGAATCCTTCGTTTCCATTCGAGTCGAGGACAACGGACCCGGAATCCCCGAAAATTTGCGCGAAGTTATATTCGAAAAATTTAGACAAGGAGAGGAGGGAGATTCGCGTTCTTTCGGAGGGACCGGACTCGGACTCGCAATCGTAAAAGAATTCGTAAATCTTCATTCCGGAACGGTGGTTGCTTCCGTTTCTTCGTTGGGAGGAGCTTTGTTCGAAGTCCGTCTTCCGATTCCGGATCAATCCAAAGTGAAACTCAATGAATCCTTGGAACACGACGACATCACTCCGGCTCTTTTGAGCGCGATTTACGATCTAAAAAGGACGAACGGTCGTTCCGAAATAGAGCAGAGTCCTTCCGCGAGCAAACGCCGCGTTTTGATCGTGGAAGACAATCCCGAGATGAGACGTTATATCTTCGATACTCTATCGCACGAGTTCCATATAATCACCGCGACTAACGGTAAGGAAGGATTGGAGAAAGCAATTCAAGAAAAACCGGATATCGTCATCACGGGCATCATAATGCCCGTGATGAGCGGAGACAAAATGGTCCGGGCGATTCGAGAAAATGCCGAATTGGATTCGATGTCCATCATCTTCTTGAGCGCAAAAGCCGACATGGACGCGCGGATTCGGCTTTTGGGAGAAGGCGCTCAGGATTATTTGATCAAACCGTTCGCACCGGAAGAACTTTTGGTCCGAGTTCGTAATTTCATCCGTTTGAAAAAAACGATCGAAACCCTGGAAACAACGAACGCCGATATGGAAGCGTTCAGTTATTCGGTCTCGCACGATCTCCGAGCGCCGATCCGAACGATCGAAGGTTTTATGAATATTTTTATGGAGGATTTCGGAAAGAACTTAGATCCCGAAGCGCTTCGGATCGTTGACATCATACGGAAAAGTATAGATACGATGAACAATCTCATACAAAATCTTCTCGATTTTCACAAGGCTAGCGTCGTGGAACTCAACGCTCGAGCCGTGGACATGGAAGCGCTCGTTCGAGAAGTCGTTTCAAATCTACAACAAGGAACGGATTCGAAACGATGTAGGATTCGGATCGATTCTTTGCCGAACGTCTGGGGAGATGGATCGGCTCTGAAACAGGTTTGGGTGAATTTGATTTCGAATGCGATCAAGTATTCTTCCAAACGCGAGAATCCCGAGGTTCATATCGGATGTAAGGAAGGCGAAGAATGGAACACGTATTTCGTAAAGGACAATGGAGCCGGGTTTGATAAACGATACGCCGATCGTCTATTCAAAGTATTCCAGAGGTTGCATTTGCAGGAAGAATTCGAAGGGACCGGCGTAGGCCTTGCGATCGTGGCTCGTGTCATACAACGTCACGGAGGAAAAGTTTCCGCGGAGGGAGAGGTCGAAAAAGGGTCCGTTTTTTCTTTTGTTCTTCCTAAGATTACGATCCATAGTTTAAAATAAAATGATATTAGAATATATCGGATCGGGTTGCAGATATCAAATTTCGAATAAAGGGATGTCATACTTATGAAATGGAGAATTCTTTTTTTGGAAGATTCTCTTTTGGATCTGGAGCTGATTCAAAGACAGTTGAGAAAGGCCAAGATAGATTACGAATCGATTCACGTGAGCGATTCCGAAGGTTTTTCGCACGCTATTCTAAGAGAAAAACCGGATCTGATTCTTTCCGATTTCAGCCTTCCGAAATACGACGGTTTTTCGGCGCTGATGGCCGCTAAACAAATGTGTCCCGAAACTCCATTCATCTTCGTTTCCGGAACTTACGGGGAAGAGGCCGCTATTCAGACGTTGACCATGGGAGCGACGGATTACGTCCTCAAGGATAGGATTGAAAAGTTGTTGCCTGCGGTTCAAAGGGCTCTTCACGAACTTGAGGATCACGAACTGCGAAAGAAGGCCGAAAAGGAAAAATACGAACTCGAAGAACAGTTGAGACAAAGTCAAAAGTTGGAAGCGATGGGACTTATGGCCGGAACCCTTGCTCACGAAATCAACAATCCGTTATTTGCGATTTCCGAATACGCGGCGCTGATTGCAAAGGAGAATTTGGACGCGGAAAAGATAAAGGCGCTCGCAACGAAAATCAGAGACGAAAGCGCGAGAATCTCCACGATCATGAAGGATCTTCTACGATTTTCCAGAGAGGAAAAAGGGAACTTTTATCCCGTGGACGTCTCCGAAGTCATCGTAAAAATTCAATCGATTTCGCAACAGATCTTTAAGATGAACAAGATCGAAGTGCGCTGGGAGAACATGGAACCTGGAAATTTTATCCTTTGTCGAATGGGCCAAATTCTTCAAATCCTTTTGAACCTGATCAACAATTCGGTCGATAGTCTCAATCAAAGATTTCCGGATTACGACGAAAGAAAACGGATCCGAGTTTCTGTATTTTTACAAGAGATCCGGGGAAATATGTTCGCGCAGTTCGAAGTGGAGGATTTTGGAGCGGGGATTCCGTTAGAAATTCAAAATTCTATTTTTAAAACTTTTTTTACTACTAAGGTTGCCGACAAAGGAACCGGTCTCGGTTTATCCGTAAGTTTGGGGATCGCAAAAGAACACGGGGGATCCTTATCTTTCAAAAGTGTTCCCGGGGAATCTACTTGCTTTTTTTTGAATATTCCACTTTCTAAAACTTCCGGACAATAAAACGAATTTGAAAAGCGGAATCGTTTTAAAGATTCTGACGAATCCCATGGCGGATAGTCCGAAGAAGAGAAAAAACGTCTTCGGATCGGAATGGAAGCCGAAGACGTCGAATTTTTATTACGGTTTTTTGGGAGCGAACTTTAAGAAGTGTTCCACTTCTTTTTTACTACCGACGACTAACGTGGTACGCTGGTGTAATTCTTCCGGGGTGAGATCCAGAATTCTTTCTCCATAAACCGTGACCGCAACGCCGCCCGCTTGTTCCGCGATAAACGCCATCGGCGCCGCTTCGTAAAGAAGTCTGAGTTTTCCGTTCGGATATTTCGTGGATTTCGTATCGTTCGGATAGAGAAAGATTCCGCCTTTCAAAAGATTTCGGTGAAAGTCCGCGACCAAGGAACCGATGTATCTTCCCGATTGTGGTTTTCTTCCGCCTTCGATCGATTTGATATCTCGGATGTAATTTTTGACTTCGTCCGACCAATAGTTGTAATTTCCCTCGTTGATGGAATAGATCCCTCCGGTTTCAGGCATCTGCATGTCCGGATGAGAAAGAATGAATTCTCCGCAGGAAGGATCCAAAGTGAAACCGGAAACTCCCTTTCCAGTGCAAAGAACGAGCATCGTGGAAGAGCCGTAAAGAACGTAACCCGCAGCCCTTTGTTTAGAACCTTGTTGAAGAAGGTCACCTAACGTTCCCGGAGTTCCACCGGGGCTTTTTCTCAGATGAACCGAAAAGATCGTTCCGATGGAAACGTTTGCGTCGATATTGGAGGACCCGTCTAACGGATCGATTGCGATCGTATATTTTCCGATCTTGTAGCCGTTCGGAACCGGTACGGTTTCTTCGTGTTCTTCGCTTCCAAGGATACAAAGGTGACCGCAACGGGTCAGTGTGTGATTGAAAACCTTATCCGCGTACTCGTCCAATTTCATCTGAGTTTCGCCTTGAACGTTGACTACATCCGTCGAACCGAGAATGTTTTCCAAAAGTCCCGCCTTACGGACCTCTCTGGAAACGATTTTAGCGGCGTAAACTAAATGGCTCATGAGCGCCGTAAAATCCCCGGTCGCTTGCGGTAACTTGAGTTGTTCCTCGATCAGATACTGGGAAAGACTCAATGTTTGTGTAGGATGAACAGACATAAATTCCTCTAGGAAAATGATTCCAACAGAGTTTTACGAGCGCCTGCGAATTCAAGCGAAAAGCGCTTTCAAAAAAAGGAGCGGTTCTTCCGGGAAAATAAGAAAGTAAAAGTAAGAATCTTGCAATTTCGTAAAAATCAAATCCGATACTGAAAGAAGAGGAAAGTCTCGTGATATCCACAATCAAACCGATCACTCATAAATATAAAATTTCGGAAGATCTATTCGAAGAATTTTCGGATCAAATCTTGAGAGACATTCGAAATTCCCTAAGTAACGAGATCGTGATCACTCATTTTCGTTTTCAAGACCTCTATTCTTATTTTAAATTATTGGGCGAGCAAAGGTCGGGAGAGATCATGAAAGAACTCAAGGCGATCATTCAAGCGCATCTCAGACCCTACGACAAATTGTATGTAATCAATCCGAGATCGATTCTTACGCTTTCGCCCGATTGTAAGATCGAAATCGTCCAGGCCCGTTTCGACGAGGTTGTCTTTCAGGTAAATCACCTGATCGTCGACTATGAGATTCAATTTATGGAACTCAATTCTCCGATCGAAAGTTTGGAGCCGATTTGGAAGAATCTGCTCGTTTCCTCAAAAAGTACATGACGTCTGTTAAGCGATTACTTTCGATTCCGATGTACAAAATTTGCCTTTTTTAAAAAGTTCTTCAGGGAATATTGGATTGTACCGTAAATTTTCACGGGGCTAAAAAGCTCCGGAGGAAAGTATGGATCAAGCAGAAAAGTTCAAGAATACCTTGGCGCGATACATTGACTACAGAGGAATCGATATCATCCTCCATCTAAAGAACGGAACCGTAATCGAGCTCGATAAAAACAGAAGACTGAACGGCGATGTCGTGATCAAAAACGGGAAAACAGGAATCGTCGCTCAGATAGAAATCTCCGAAATTCAGAGGGCTGAATTCTTTGCTGCATAAGAATTTTTAGAAAAGCAGCTCACTTTCTGAGATTTTGTCGGAAAACCCTTGACATAATACCCCCTTTTTCAGGTAATGTAAATCTGGTCTATCCATTTCTTTCGGAAATTGGCGGCCATTTTTGCATGCAATTTTGTCGCCGAATGTTTCGTTTTCGGGACATCTATTAAAACGAAGGAATCAAAAAATCGAATGGTAGGAATCATTGTTAAAGACGGAGAGTCGATTGAATCTGCTCTAAAACGTTTCAAACGCGACTGCGCGAACGCTGGAATCATGAGCGAAATCAAACGCAGAGAATACTTCGAAAAACCGAGTATCAAAAAGAAAAAAGCGATCGAATCCGCAAAAAGAAAGGCTGAAAAGAAAAAACGCCTTTTCTCTAAAAAAGACAAAGCCTAAGTTTAGGCTTTGTTAAAACCGGAATCCAATTAGATTCCCTCTCTTTAAAGAATCATAAAACCTATGTCCCTGCAGATAAAAATAAACGACGATCTGAAAGAGGCGATGAAAGCGAAGAAAGAACCTCATCTTTCCACGCTCCGCCTTTTAAAATCCGACATACAGTATGAACTCACAAAAACCGGAGCAAAAGAACTCTCCGACGAACAAGTAATCACTGTCATCAAAAAGGCTTATGCAAAACGCCTGGATGCGATCGGTATGTATGAAAAGGCAGGGAGAAAAGATCTTTTGGCACAAGAGGAAGGGGAAGCCTCCGTTTTGAAGGAATACCTTCCTCCGGAGCTGCCTGAGTCTGAAGTGATCGCTATCATTGATCAGATTTTTACTGAATTACAACCGACCGCAAAGGATATGGGAAAGGTAATGGGCCGTGTTATGGCCGCATTCAAAGGAAAGAGCATAGACGGTACCAAAGTTTCGGCAATTGTTAAATCCAGGCTTTCCTGAGTGGGCACCCTTTGTCTAACAAAAAGGATTTTATCGATCGAATTCACCGGGAAGTCCCCATCGAATCTTACATTTCCCGTTTTGTTCCTCTCAAAAAAAGAGGAAAGAATTTCATAGGACTCTGTCCATTCCATCAAGAAAAATCTCCTTCTTTTAACGTTTCCGCTGAAAAACAATTCTACTACTGTTTCGGTTGTAAGGCATCCGGAGATCTAATCCGTTTTGTAATGGATTACGAGAGAGTGGACTTTACGAGAGGACTTGAAATTCTTTCCGAATATTCCGGAATTCCTTTGGAAGAGAAGAATTCCAAACTTGCGGAAGTTTCCGATTTTCTTTATAAGATCAATCAGAAGGTTTCCGAATACTATCAGCATCTTTTACATACACCCGTCGGAAAAAACGCATTGGATTATCTGAGGTCAAGGGAAATCGAAGATTCGGAAATCCGTCTTTTTGGTTTAGGTTACGCACCGGAAGGGTTCGACACCCTCGCCAAGGAAGTTTTAAAAACGAAGGATGAAATCGCAGGAGCGATTCAACTCGGACTTCTTCGAGAAAAAGAAGCGGGAAACGGTCGTCCTTATGATTTTTTTCGAGATCGGATTATGTTCCCCGTGTTGGATCTTTCCGGAAGGGTAATCGCATTTTCAGGAAGAATTCTGGGTCCCGGAAAGGAAGCCAAATACATCAATAGCCAGGCTTCCGTTGTTTTTGATAAGAGCCGAACCTTTTATAACTTCTTTCGCGCCCGAGAAGGCGTAAGAAAAACGGGGGAAGCGATGCTCGTGGAAGGTTATCTCGACGTGATCGGTCTTGCGCGAAAGGATTTCGAAAACGTGATCGCTTCGATGGGAACTGCGATCAATGAAAATCATATCCGGACCTTGAAGAAGTTTGCGGAGCGAGTCGTTTTGGTTTTGGACGGCGACGTCGCCGGCAGAAAGGGAGCCCTTCACGCGGCTGAAATCTGTCTAAAAGAAGGAATGGAATGTTCCATCGTATTGCTTCCCGAAGGAAAAGATCCCTTCGATCTTGCGAAAACCTTGAACAGACAAGAATTGAACGACCTTCTTTCCCAAAGAGTCCAGGGTTCCGAGTTCGTAGTGGAAGAATTGCTCGATCGGGCCGATTCTCGCGCGCTCCCCGAAAGAAAAAGAAGGGCGCTTCAAAATCTATATTCTTTTATTCAGACCCTGAATCGAGAAACGGACAAACAATTTTTTCTCGGACTCGGGGCCAATAAACTCGGAATCAGCATGGATGCCGTTCTCCGAGATTTTAAAGGCGGACCGGGTGCAAAGAATGGACCCTCGACTGCCGATAATAGATCTAACGCAAAGGAAACCCAAAACATTACGGGACCCGCGTTGGATTGTGAAAGAAAGATCATCTCCATGCTCGTAAAACATACGGGATTGTTCTCTTACTCGGAAGAGATTTCTTCGATGGAATTTATGGACACGGCGAGTTCGTTTCTTTGGGACTACCTATACACGATCTATACGGGCGAAGGGGAAATTTCTCCGGTTCAGATCTTAGCCTCGGATATTCCGGAAGATCTAAAACAGGCGCTGGCGCCTTATCTTTTGGAAGAAGATTCAGAAAGAATAGAACCGGGAGAATTGCAGAAAGTATTTAGAATTTTGCTCTTGCAGCAAAAGAAGTTTCGGATCGAGGAAAGAATTCGGGAACTCGATCAAAAAAGAGAACGTTTTTTTACGCCTGAAATCTTTACGGAACTCAGTTTTTACCGTAAGGAAAAGGAAAAGATTCTGGAACATATCCGGAGTCAATCAGCTACCACAAATTAGAGGGAATTTGAAATGATGGAAAATCTGCAAAGCATGCCTGAGGTTCAGAAGATTATATCTCTTGGAAAGGCAAACGGAGAAGTTTCGTATGATGATATCAACGAGATTCTTCCGGATAAAATTCTGAACTCAGAGAAGATCGACGATTTCTTCACCCTCTTGCACGAGATGGGTATCGAAATTGTGGAAGAATATACCAGAAATACCCTGGAGCCGGCTTCCACACTCGTTCCCAAAGATGATTCTAAACCGGTAAGAAAGAAAAAAGAATCCTCGGCGTCCGCAAGTGGTTCCGAAGATCCGATCAAACTTTATTTGAGAGAAATCGGAAAGGTGAGTTTGATTTCCGGTGAAACCGAGGTCTTTCTCGCAAAAAGAATAGAAAAGGGTGAAAAGATCATCGAAGAAACGATCTTGAGTTCTTCCATTCTCAGAGCGAACTATATCAAACTTCTTCCTAAAATTCGAAGTAAAAAAATCAAAGTCTACGATCTCATCCGCGTCGACAAGATGTATGCGCTCAATGCGGAAGAAGCGCACAAATTAGAAGAATTATTCTTCAAGAACATTCTCGTGATTCAAGAACAGGAGAAAGTTTTACAAGAAGCCGTTTCTAAGATCAGAAAGTATTCCGAGACTTCCAAGAAGTTCAAGGAATTCAAGGAGAAGATCGACGCTTCCACCGAAATCATTCACAACGCGATTCGAGAGCTCGGAGTTTCACAAAAGGAAATTCAGAAAATTTCTCAGAAGATCAAATCCATGGTTTTCAGAATCAAGGAGATCGATCGCCATTTCCTAAAGATCAAGGCTCAATACGGACAAGACGTTCGCGACATCAAGGCGTTTAACCGATTTATCGAAAAGAACGAGAAGTTAGACGACATCGAAGTCAAGATGGGAGTAAACATTGACGAAGTCCGCGAAGTAATCAAGGACATTCGAAACAACGAAAGAAAACTCCGCCGTATGGAACAGGAAGCAGGGTCGACCGTTCAAGAAATCAAAGACTGGGGCGAAAAGATCATCAAAGGAGAGAGAGAAATCTCTCAAGCTAAGAAGGAACTTGTCAAAGCGAACCTAAGACTTGTGGTTTCCATCGCAAAACGTTATGCGAATCGCGGGATGCACTTCTTCGATTTGATTCAAGAAGGAAACATCGGTCTGATCAAAGCGGTCGATAAATTCGAATACAAGAAAGGTTATAAATTCTCCACATACGCGACTTGGTGGATCCGTCAGGCGATCACAAGAGCGATTTCCGATCAGGCGAGAACGATCCGAGTTCCAGTGCACATGATCGAACAAGTCAACAAAGTGATCCGAGAAACCAGATTGTTCGTTCAAGAGTTCGGAAGAGATCCAAGCAACGAAGAAATCGCGGAAAGACTCGGATGGCCGGTTCAAAAAGTGAAGATGGTCAAGAACGTCGCGAGAGAACCGATCTCTCTGGAAATTCCTGTGGGTTCCGAAGAAGATTCCGAACTGGGAGATTTTATTCCGGATACGGAAGTGGAAACTCCGGTGAACGCAGCCGCGTCCAGCATCCTCGCGGAACAAATCCGCCAAGTGCTGCATACGTTGCCTGCGCGCGAACAAAAAGTCATTCGGATGCGTTTCGGTTTGGACGACGGTTATCCTCAGACGTTGGAAGAAGTCGGTTATCAATTTAAGGTTACGAGAGAGAGAATTCGTCAGATCGAGGCGAAGGCGCTTCGAAGACTCCGACATCCTTCTCGTTCGAAAAAACTCAAGGATTATATCGACGGCTGATTTTGTAGGAGCTCCTACAGAATGCTCGCACGAATTTTTGCTTGCTGAGATGGGATTTTTCTGATAGAGAAAGATTTCCCGATATTTTCCCACCACCGCACCCCACCACCCAAAACCAGGGTGGGGCGCGCGAATTTTACAAAAAGGTTGTCGTTGTTCCGACTAAGTTCTTTCGGAACAATTTCCGATTTTCTAAGGAATGAATCCTTGAATTTCGGAATTCTCTGAATTCGATTCAGCATTCCCGTCCGAAGGAAAATTTTTCAACGATAAGACTTTCTCAAATTTTCAATCAGCTCAAGAGCCTCAGCTTCTTCCGCCTTCTTCGTTTTTTCCTTCCACTTGAGCTGTTTTGCAAGAATCGTCGCGACAGGCCCGATCATTTTCTGAGACAATTCCAAATCCAAAAAAAGAATCCGAAATCTTCTAGCAAGTATATCGGTGACGCCTAACGCAAATTCTTCTTTCACCGCAAAAACGACCTCTTCTTCAAAGAAAGGAATTCCTTTTCCTAAGAGCTTCGGTTTCTTTCCTAAAACTTCGAAAACTTCGGTTCCGTAATAGTTCTGAAGACGTTTCGCGAACTTTGGTTCGATCCTGTACGTTTTTTCCAATTCTTTATGAAGGTTTTCCGAATAACCTTTCGATCCAGGGAATGGATAAGTCTTTGTGGAACATTCTTCTTTTGTCTCAATGTTTCCGACCTGAATGAGTTTATCCACCAGCTCTTCGGCCATCTTTCTATAGGTGGACCATTTTCCACCGCCCATCGTAACCAAGCCGGAATTGGAAACGAGGATCACTTCCTCTCTCGAGATATTCTTCGTATCTTGGTTTCCTTCGGGAGAAATGAGCGGGCGAATTCCTACAAAGACAGAAAGAATATCCTTTTGCGAGACTTTCGATTCTAAATAATCGTTTCCGGTATCCAATAAGAATTGGACTTCGTTTCCGATCGGAAGAGGTTCGTCTCCCGGGTTTTCGATGGGAGTATCCGTCGTGCCGAGGATCACGTGATCTTCCCAAGGAATGATAAAGACGACCCTTCCATCCTTCGTTTTCGGGATGATCATCGCCGACTCGCAAGGAATTTTATCTTTGGAAAAGACAAGATGGATTCCTTGACTCGGAGAAAGCACGTTAAACGTCCTTGGATCGTCCAGTTTTCGAACATGATCGACCCAAACTCCGGTCGTGTTTGCGATGACCTTTGCATAAACTGAAAATACCTTTCCCGTTTCCAGATCTTTGAGGTTCGCACCTTTGAGTTTTCCGTTCTCCTTGATAAAGGAAACGAGCTCGACTCGATTGGCGACGGTCGCTCCTTCTTTTTCCGCAGCCCTCGCAAGAAGGACGTTCAGACGGGAATCGTTGAATTGAGCGTCGTAATAAGTGATCCCGCCGAAAAGTCCGTCTTTTTTGATCGCGGAGAATTCTGAGATCGCTTCGGATTTCGAAATCGTTTTGTGAGACGGAAGTTTTCCTCTCGAAGCAAGAATATCATAGAGAGTCAGACCGATTCCATAATAGGGTCTTTCATAAAATCGATACGCCGGAAGAACGAATTTGAGCGGCTTTACGAGATGCGGCGCGTTTTCCAAAAGTCTTTGTCTTTCCGTGAGAGCCTCGTGGATCAGCTTGAAATGAAACTGAGCCAGATAACGAACTCCCCCGTGAATGAGCTTGGTGGAACGAGAAGAAGTTCCGGACGCGAAGTCTCTTTTTTCGACGAGTGCAGTTTTGTATCCTCTTTTTGCGGCGTCAAACGCAGCGCCTGCACCGGTCGATCCTCCGCCGATGAATAGAATGTCATAGGTCTCTTTTTGTAATTTTGAAATTTGTTCGGCTCTGCCTTGTTTTTCCATTTTCACAATTCTTCCTGCTTTACAGGTTTCTTTCCCCCTGCAAATTTGCATTAAGTTTCACAATCATAACCATTTTTTCTTGCATGGACATTCAAAAACAAATCGAAATTATCCGCCGCGGCTGTGTGGACCTAATCAGCGAAGAAGAGCTCAAGTCCAAACTGAACAAAAAAGGCACGCTTAAAATAAAGGCAGGCTTTGATCCGACTGCTCCGGATCTTCATCTGGGACATTTTGTTCAGCTCAAAAAACTCAAACACTTTCAGGACTTAGGTCACGAAGTTTCTTTTTTGCTCGGAGACTTCACCGCAATGATCGGAGATCCGACCGGAAAGTCGGAAACTAGAAAGCGGCTTTCGAAAGAGGAAGTTTTAAAAAATTCGAAAACGTATCAGAATCAGGTCTTTAAGGTCCTTGATCCGCAGAAAACGAAGATCGTCTACAATTCGACCTGGTGCGGCGAAATGAAATTCGAGGACGTTCTTGTTTTAAGCTCTAAATACAACGTCGCGAGAATGTTAGAAAGGGACGACTTCAGCAAACGGTATAAATCCGGACAATCGATTTCCATGATAGAATTCCTCTATCCCTTAGTGCAGGGATACGATTCCGTCGCGATGGAATGCGACGTAGAACTCGGAGGAACTGATCAAAAGTTCAATCTCCTCGTGGGAAGAGATTTACAAAGAGAATACGGAAAGGAAGCGCAGTGTGTGATCACACTTCCTTTGTTAGTCGGTCTCGACGGAAGTAAGAAGATGTCAAAATCTCTCGGAAACTACGTCGGAATTACGGAAGCTCCGATCGATATGTTCGGGAAACTCATGTCGATCGGCGACGATCTCATGTGGAATTATTTCGAACTTCTCACCGATCTTCCACTATCTGAAATTCAAAACCGGAAGAATGGAATCGAAAAAAAAGAACTTCATCCGAAAGAAGTGAAGACCGAACTTGCAAAATTGATCATGGATCAATTCTCGCCTCCGTCCGAAAACGAAGAAGCGATCGGAGAATGGAAGAAAGTGCACAATCCGAAAGCCAGAGCCGTTCCGGACGACGTCCCGGAAGTCAAATTGGGAGAAGAGTTTTTCGCGGAAACCGCGGAACCCTTGCTCGTCTGGGTTTTGAGTAAATTGGCTTTTGTTCCCTCCGTTTCGGAAGGACGAAGACTGATCAAAGCGGGCGGACTCTATTTGGCAGAAGATAAAATCACAGATGAAAAATTGGCGATCCGAAGAGGAAAAGAATATTTGGTAAGACAGGGGAAAAAGGGAAAATTTTTAAAAATTCTTTCCTAAAAATGATTTGAAG
>NZ_NPDU01000044.1 GCF_002811985.1 Leptospira adleri | reverse complement strand
AAGTCGACCATCAAGTCTTCAATCTTTTCAAACTTAGCTTCGACGGAACGGATTTCTTCCTTTTTACGGAACAAAGATTCGATTCGGTCGTCGGTTTTACGAACGGTCTCCGCAATTTCTTTTTCTCTCGCTTCCAGAATTTCGACGTCGTTTTGAAGAGAATAGAGTTTGTTCGTAAGTCCTTTCGCCGCTTCTTTGTGAGCGTCAGTTTCGTCGAAAAGCCCTTTGACATCTTCGCGGACGGATTCGAGAGTTTCGAGTCTCGCAGTAAGATCCCCGAAAGTCTCTTCCATCTCGAGAGCTTTCTCTCCAGCATTGAGAAGTCTTGTGAAAGTATCTTCCCAATCGGAAGAACGGCTTTGGAGTTCTTCGAATTCTTTGCGAAGAGAATCTGAGGATTCCTTGATCGATGTAAGCGAGTCCAATCTGACTTTCAGATCTTCGGTTTCCGATACGAGAGAATGTTTGAGAGTTTGTAATTCGTCTAACTTTTCTTCGAGTTCGTTTAACAAAGGAGTTCTCTTGTCCGCTCTCGAAAGAAGTTCTTCCATCGTTTGTATATAAGAATCCGTTCTGTCCACGACTTCGCTCGCTTTCTGAAAGAGTTCTGCTTTTTCACCGAGCTCTTCCATTTTGTCGGTGATTTCTTCGACGCGAGAACGTAAGTTCTCGGCTTCTTCTCGGATCTCGTTGACAAGATTCGTTTTTGCGTTTGCGATTTCTTCGAGATCGCGTTTGAGATCCAACTGAAGAGTTTTGTATTCCTGCATGGAATCTTTGAATTCTTCTTTGCCTGAACGTAAGAATTCTTCGGAAGCGGCTTCCATCTCGCGCAGTTGATTTTCAAGCTGCTTCTGAAAACCTTTCATCTGTTCGTCGCTGTTCTTGCGCGACTCCCTCAGGGATTCTTCCAGATTCTTTTTTACGTCGAGGATATATTTGCTGATTCTTTCCTCGAGTTGTCCAAGTTGAAGTTGTCCCTTGTCCATTAGAGAAGTGAGTTGTTTGGAAATTTTGGCGTCGATCGTTCCGTTTAAACGGCTGATCTTCTCTTCTTGTTGTTCAAAAAAATCTTCCGCGGAACTTTTCAGTTTATCGAGAACGCGTTCAGCGTCTCTTCCCGCGTTTTCCAGATTGGATTCCACGTTGTTGCGGACTTTTTCGGCGTGGATCTCGAGAACCTTTTCGTTTTTCTTGACGATCTGTTCCATCTTATCGATGGTCCCTGAAAATTCTTCCCGAAGATTTTGAAGGATATGGTTTCCTTCTTCTTTGATGTTGCGCAGAGATTCGCCGAGACGATCGGAAACGGAATCTCCTTCTTTTTGAAAATTGGACTTATAACGGGAAACGAATTCTTCGATTCTATCTTTTTGAATGTTGTATTCGTTTTTGAATTCTTCCAGGAGTTGTTTTCCCTCGACATGAACTCCGCCGAGTTTTTCCTGAAGATGAGAAACTGAATCCTGAGTGTTTAAGCGGATCGTTCCCAATTCTTCTTCCCAATAACGACCGAGGTTTTCGAATCTCTGATCGATCTTACGCACTTCGTCGTCGACGGTTCCGGAAAGAAGATCGATCTTTCCTTCCACTTGGGACAAAAGATCTCCGGCGCTCGATTCCATCGCGGACTGAAGATCGCCTAAGTAAGAATCCACGTCCTTGATCCGAGTGGAAATCTGTTTGTCGAGAGCGACGATCGATTGACGAACCGCTTCCAAATCCTGTTGAATGAGAGCCGATCTTTCCGAGTGAACCTTGGCGAGTTCGACGTCGAAACTTTCTTTGAGCGAGGAAATTCCCGAGATCGTTTTTTCTTTCGCCTCGTCCCTCGCCGAATCCAACGCGGAATGAAAATCTCTCAGACCCAAGGAAATATCTTTTTTAAGACTGTCGGACTCGCTTCTTAAATTGCTGCTGATTCGGTTGAACTCTTCTTCGAAATTGTCGATCTGACGCAAAAGCTCCGACTTTCTCGCGTCGGCTTGTCTGAGAAGTTTGTTTTCCGCTTCCAGATATTTTTCCTGGAAGAATTGGATGGATTCGTTGATCGATTCCGCCTGACGTCTTGTTTCGTTGAGAATTTCGTCTCTTCGAGTCATCGTCTCGAGGCTCATTCCCTCGATCTCTCTTCGGATCGCGTCCACTTCGAGTTTGACCCCGTTGATAAACGCTTCTTTCGAATGAGTGACCTGTTCGAGAATCCGATCCAGTTTGTCTTGGACCGATTTTTCGGAAAGTCTCGCCATGTCCTCGAGTTTGCGGTCGGCGGCTTCCGCTTTTTCTTCCACGCGGGAATCGAGTCTTTCCAGTTTATCGCTTACGGTTAAGAATACGGTCTGGAGTTTTTCCGATCTAAGATCCAAATCTTCTTCTTTGTTTGTGATCGTTTCAAAAAGAGAAGTGATTTCGGAACGAAGCTGTTCTACCCTTCCCACGGATTCTCTGAGCAAGGAAGTTGTATGAGAATCGAGAGTTTCTCTGTAGTTGGATGCGATCGCGCTCAAACCCTGATCGATCTTATCGTTTTTAATTTCTAATAATTCTTCCAGTTCCACGATCTTGGAAGCGAGGGATTGTAAGAGTTCGTCGGAACGAAGATTGACCTTATCGGAAAAAACTTCCAGGATCGCTTCCGCTTCGGAGCGAAGGTCGAGAATCTTCTGATCCAAAAGTTGGATTTCTTTTTTACCGGATTCCATACGAAGAAGTCCCTGTTGGATCGCGTTCGATTCTTCCCGAATGTCCGAGGAAAGTTGAACGACTTCCTTCAAGTCTCTTGCGACGCTGTCCAGAAAGTCGCGGTTGGTTTTGATGGATTCTAAAAGTTGTCTGGATTCTTCGTTTAAACCGTGTACGTCGTTTGCGAGTTTGCGGGTTTGTTTGAGACTGATTTCTAAATCGATTCCTGCGTCTTTTACGGATTGAATCTTTTCCAGAGCGATGTCGTTCAACTCGTCTTGAATTTTTCCGGTAAAACGTTTGATTTGACTGAGTTTATAGTTGGATTTATCTAACCTTCTGAGAAGGATTGTAATTCCTACACTGGCTATAAACGGCAGGAGTAATTCTATTCCCATTGAATTTTGTTTACCATAGACATAAGAATTCGAGTATCGGACCGGAAACCTGGCAACTCTACCGTCAACTTCCTTACTAGGAAGGATTGAATTCTAAAAAGAGTTGAAATTTCCCTGGAAACATTATGTCTCATCAAATTACGATTGACTATTGGAAAGATCGTAAAAAGAGCAAGAAAAAATTAAATTATGCTTAAAAAAAAGCCTTATTCCGGCTTTTCGACCGTATATGATGCAGTTATGAAGGATGTCCAGTATGATCGCTGGGCCGAATTTATCCTTTCTTCTTACGCAAATCATAGCGAAAATTTCATTCCGAAAACGGTTTTAGATCTGGGTTGCGGAACCTGCAAACTTTGGGAAAAATTTCCCCGATCGATCCAATGGACCGGTGTAGACTCAAGTGCGGAAATGCTTGAAATCGCTCAAAAAAAGCCGATTGACGGAGATTTTATTCACTCGGATTTACTCAACTTCGACCTGGAAAACAAGGCTTTCGACCTGATTCTTTCCACGCATGATACTCTCAACTATCTCAAAAACGAATCCGAACTCAAATCGGCTTTTCTGCGGATCCGAAGACATCTTTCTCCTCGCGGTTTGTTCTTTTTTGATCTGAGCAGTTTATACAATTTCAAAACGCATTTCGACGGACAGACGTTTCACGAACGGGTGGGAGACTACAAAATCCGTTGGAAGAATCGTTTTTTTGAGGAATCCAATCGTTTAGAATCCGTTCTTACCTTTTCCCACAAACAAACCAAAGAAGAATTTTCCGAGATTCACGAACACACTCATTTTTCAAGTGACCAGATTCGAATGCTTCTTAAGCAATGCGGACTCGAACTTTTGGAAGAAGGTTCCGATTATAAGGGATGGTTTTTAGAGGAAGACGCCTCTTTGTTAAATTATATCTGCCGAAGTTCAGAAATTAATTTACGAAATCGATGACATATATCATCTTCTTAGGATCGCAACTTATTGCGTCTACAACTGTAGAAATAGAAGAACGAGTCTTTTTCTTACGGAAAATTTTCCGTAAGAAAAATTCAAAACATTCGAACAAGTCGGAAAACTGAAAAAGATAAAGGGAATTTAAGGAAGATCGTATGTCAAAATTCAACGTAGAAGGAAAATCCGGAAAGGTCGTCATCGATACGACGGTAATCGACGGTTATGATAAAATTTTTGACGAGGTTTCCAGAAAGGCTTCCAATGGAATCATTTCCGAAGTGGAGTTCCAAGTAGAGAGCGTAAAAAAAATCACATCCAGCGGAATCGCAAAACTGCTCACTCTAAAAAATCTAATGGATAACTTCGGAGTGAAGATGAAGATCAAAAACTTAAGTCCGGATCTTCTGGAAGTTTTGAGAAAATTCAAAGTGGACGGTAAGCTGGGCCTGTAAGGTTCCTTAAAAAACGATTGCCGCGCTTCGTTGCTTCCGCAGTTTTTGTGATATCCCAATGGGAACAATCTCCGTCAGTCAACTCACTCGTGCGTATTCGGGAAAGATCGCGGTTTCCGATCTCAGTTTTGAAATTCCTAAAGGAAGAATCACGGGCCTTTTAGGTCCGAACGGAGCCGGTAAGACGACGACGCTCCGACTTCTGACGGGTTATCTCGTCCCCTCTTCCGGCTCGATCCGCTTTGACGGGTTGGACTTTTTAGAAAACAAAATCGAAATCCAAAAAAAGATCGGATATCTTCCGGAGGCCTCTCCGATCTACTTGGATCTTACAGTTTACGAATATCTTTCCTTTCTGGCTTCCGCGAAAGGAATTCCTAAGAATCTTTTAAAAACCAAAGTTGAAGCCGCGGCGGAACTTCTGAACCTCGGCGGAGTTTTTTATAGACCGATTTCCTTTTTGTCAAAAGGATTTAGACAGAGAATTTCCCTCGCGGGATCGATCATTCAAGATCCTGAATACATCATTTTGGACGAACCGAGCGACGGTCTCGACCCTCTTCAAATCGGTGAACTCAAAAATCTGATTCGTACATTAGGAAAAACTAAAACGATTCTTTTTTCATCGCACGTTTTGCAGGAAGTCGAAGAAATCTGCGATCATATTCTGGTTCTATCGGAGGGAAAACTGATCGCCGACGCTTCCGTTTTTTCGATTTCGAAAGGTCAAGGCTGGTTCGTTTCCGCCGAAACTACGATCGAAGAGATGCGCGGATTCTTCCCGGAAAATTTCTATGAAATCGAAAAAACCGGCAAAATCGAAGAGGGTTTTCAAGAATTCAGAATCGTATCCTCCGAGTTCCAAGCGGAAGACGCGTTTGAAATTTTAAAACACGCGCCCTTTCGAATCCGATCCTTGATTCCGGAAAAAAATTCTTTGGAATCGGTTTTCGAAACGCTCACTGGAAAAACAAAAGAATGAATCCTTTCGATCTTTTTGCGAAATCCTTTCGAAACGTTAAGACGGTCTTTTGGAAAGAATTTTCCGTTTATTTGAATTCTCCGATCGGAACGATCTTCGCCGGATTCTTTTTGTTTCTGACTTCGTTTCTTTTTTTCTTTGGATTCGGAGACAGTTCCTTCTGGGATCTCAAATCGGCGAGTATGGAAGCCTATTTTCTCTGGGTTCCGATCCTCTATGCGGTATTTATTCCGGCGCTTTCCATGCGTCTTTGGTCCGAAGAAGAAAGAATCGGCACTTTAGAAATTCTTTTTACCCTTCCTTTTCGCGAGTTTGAGCTGGTTCTAGGAAAATTTTTGGGCGCCTGGTGTTTTTTGGGCTTTGTACTTTTGTTCACGCTTCCGATTCCGACTACGATTTTTTATTTAGGCGACTTGGACTTGGGAACCACGTTTGCCGGTTATCTCGGAATTTTTCTTTTGGGAGGAGCCAATCTCGCCTTGGGAAGCGTCGTATCGTCCTTGACGAAAGATCAGATCAGCTCTTATCTTCTTGGTCTTATCGTATGTTTGTCGTTTTTTCTTTTGGGTTATAGACCCTTTCTTCCTTTTTTCGGCCCGGACTTGAGCAGGATTCTTTCGTTTTTTTCCCTGTCCAAACACTTTGAAACGTTCCGCATGGGAATTTTGGACGGAAGAGAGATTTTCTTTTACTTGAGCTTTTGCCTAACGTCATTATATGCTAATATTCTCATATTGAGGTCGAAACGATGATCTCGAAATTCAGAATCTTCTTTTTAAAGTTGAACTCCAGTTCTTTGTTTTTATTTTCACAGGTCTTTTTGATTTTCCTTTTTACGAACGGAATCGTCGGACATTTCGCTTGTAGAAAGGATCTTTCGGTTTCGGGACGTTTTGAGATTTCGAAAAGTACGAAATTCATATTCAAAAATTTGAATCAACCTCTTTTTATAGACGCATATTATTCTTCCGAAGTTCCGGGAGAATACAAAACCGCTCTGAATCTCGCCAAAGAATTGTTAATCGAACTAGGTTCGCTCGGCGACTCCAAGGTCGTTCTAAGATTCCACGATCCGGATTCTTCGGAAAAGGATCGAAAAGAGGCGATCGAATCCGGAATCGCTCCGCAGATTTTGGAAAAGAACGAAAGAAATTCTTCTCAGATCAAACAGGCGTTCATGGGAATCACACTTTCGCTCGGTTCTCTGAAGGAAACGATCCCGGTCGCGTTCTTTGCGGAACAGATAGAATATCAGATCCTTACCACGCTTCGGAAGATGATTCGTAATCCGGGAGAATCCGGTATCGCGATCCTAAACGTTCCCGGAGTTTTATCGTCGGATCCTCCCGGACCGGCGAGTGGAAAAGACAGCGTCGGAGTATTCGTTCATCAGGTTCTCAAAGAAGAATACGGACCGGTCACCGAAATATTGTTAAACGAAGAAGAAATCGGCGAAGAAATCCGCACCCTTCTGTGGATCGGGTCCGGATCTCTTTCGGAAAAAGGCGCGTATCAATTGGATCAATTTCTGCTCAGAGGAGGAAGTCTGATTCTTTTTGCTAAGTCCATGGACTTTCGGATGCAAGCTCCGAATCGTGAGGAAGGAATCGGAATGTCTCCTACCGCCGCGGGGATCGCAAGACCTACGGAGGATATCGAAGAATTGAATTCCGTCTTTTCTTCTTACGGTTTTCAAGTGAACAAAGATATCGTTCTCGACTTGGAACATTCCCTGCCGACCGGTCCGCTTATGGAAGTCGAGCCGGGAGTGATCGGAAGATTTCCGTATCCGCCTTGGATTCTCGCGGACAAAAAAGGGAAATTGTTAAGCGAAGTAAGTCCTTTCACCGCGCCTTTACAAAGCATTCTCGTTCCCTGGTCTTCGAGTCTGAGTTTGGATCCTGCAAAACAACCAAACATAAATATACAACCGATCCTTTTCGCGGGAGAAGAATCCGAAGTGCGCTCCGACATCGTAGCCTTGGGCGAAAAACAGATTTTCGCAACCCCACATCAACCTTCCGGGAAAAAACAAATCTTGGGAGCTCTTCTCGAAGGAAGTTTTAATTCCCGTTTTAAAAAAGCGCCGGACGCAAAGGATGAAAAAAAGTTCCTTTCGAAAACTCAAGATGGAAAAACTTCGAGAATTCTTGTGATCGGTTCTCCATATATCGTTTCCGACCTGCTCGTTTTCCCGGAAACCAGAGAAATATATCAGGAATCGAATATTCCGTTTTTATTAAATTCCATCGATATTTCTTCGGGTGATACGGACCTAATCGAAATTCGCGGCAAAAAATCCGCTGTGTTAAAATTAAATCCGTTTACCGAAAAGGAAAAATTCTTTTTGAGTTTCCTAAATCTTTTGGGAATCCCTTTTCTTCTCGGTCTATATACGTTTTTGCGAATTCGATATCGAAATTCCTTTCGAGGAGAAAAAGAAACAAAATGAACTTCGATTCTTTTCCGGCGACATTCGTTTTCGGATTTTTCAAAAAAGAAAAAGCGCTCTTTCTGTTTCTAACCAATGTCGTCCTTGGAACCGTGTTTTTCCTGACCTCGGATCCGTTTTCGATTTTTCAAAGGACGTATCAAAACTCGGAACCTTTTTTCCCCTATAAAAGTTCCGAAGTGGAAACAATCCGAATCGGAAGAAAAGGACACGAAATTCTTCTGGAAAGAAAAAACGGAAGTTGGATCGTTCAGGACGGAACCGCAAGACCCGATATTCAAAAAATTGAATCTCTTCTCTCGACACTTTTGAAACTCCGAAAATTCTCTAAGATTGCCTCTCGATCGAAAAATCAAAACTTCGGCCTAAACGGAGACGAGCTGAAACTGGAGATCCGGACCGAGTCAGTTGATACGGGGAAATTGGAGATCGGCGTTTCCGGAAAGCAGGAAAAAGGAACGTTCGTCCGAGATCCTGAAAACGAAGAGATCTGGTTTGTGGAGGAAAATCTAAACTCGGTCGTCGGTCGGGGAAACGAGAACTTTTTCTTTTCCGATTTCCTGTTTCCCCAAGAGACAGATATATCAGTAATTCATACTATTCTCATAGACTTTTCCGTAAAAAAAGTTTCTCAAACCCGGATCAAACAAACCTCTCCCGATCGCTGGGTGATTCCGAATTCTGATCAAAGTCACTGCTGGGGAGAAAACTGCAGGGACTGGGTCGAAAAACTTTTGAAAACGAAGGCCGAAAGAATTCTTAAAAAACCGTTTCGCGAAACGATTCAAAGTCTTTCCTCCTCGGAAAAACTCAAGATACAATTCCTGAATGAAAAAAAAACGGAACCGATCTACGAGATAGAATGGATCGGTAAGACTTCGCAAAAAGAACCGATCTTTCGAAGCGGGAAGGATTCCGTTTTGTATGTTCTTGATGCGGAATTCTTGGATCGGTTTCAGGAAAGATTCGATTGGATGAATTCTTCTCCGGATTCTTTCTGAACCCTTCTCGACCGAAGGTTCGATTCTCTATTGACAGACGGGAGGCTTCCAATTTCATTTCACAAGAAATCTAAAATTAGGACGAAAGCATGGCTTTGATCGAAGAATTTGAATCTCAGGGGAATTTTCTATTTCGTTGGAGATCCTACATCCCCGGAATCATTTTGATTCTCTGCCTTGGACTTTTGCCTTTTTATCAGTTCCCCGGAAATTCTTATACGTATCATCTCTATTACCAAGCGATCTGTTTAGGAATCAGTCTATTGGGTCTTTTTGTTCGCAGCTTTGTGATCGGTTACGCGCCGGCGAGAACTTCGGGAAGAAACACAAAAGAACAAGTCGCGGACGTCGTAAATCAGGAAGGAATTTATTCTCTGATGCGTCATCCTCTTTACCTCGGAAACTTTCTTTTGTATTTAGGAGCCGTTCTCTTTCTGAAGAATTTTCTGATAGCGGCGGTTTTTATTCTTTTTTTCTGGGTATATTACGAAAGAATAATGTTCGCGGAAGAACAATTCTTGAGAAAAAAATTCGCAGACGCGTATCTTTCCTGGGCGAATTCGGTTCCCGCTTTTATTCCTAAGTTGAGTGGTTATAAAAAACCCGGGCTTTCTTTTTCGATCCGAAACGTGATCAAAAGGGAATATCCGAGTCTTTTCGGAATTCTCGCGATCTTCAGCGTCTTTGATCTGGTGGCGGTTTACTTTAACGAGCCCGTGAGCAATCTCATGGAAGCGATTCGGCTTCCGCAGATCATCCTCTTCGGGGGCGGTCTGATATTTTACGTTCTTGTAAGAATCATCGTAAAAACGACCCGTCTCCTTCACGTGGAAGGTCGTTGAGAAAAGGAAGAAACGACCGAAGATTAAGCGACTCGATCGTTTCGATCGCGCTTCGTTGGAGCTCCTGCAAAAATTGAAAAGCAAATTCTATCTGCAAAAATTATGTTTTTCTGATAGAGCAAAATCCTCGAGGTTTGCCGCCGCCGAAACTCAATGATCGCTCCCTATGAGTCGCTCATCACCCCTCCACCCAAGATCTGGGTGGGGCATGCCGATTTTTTCAGAAGAGCGTAGGAACTGCTACAAATTCCCCTCTAAGAAAGAAACGTCTTCGAAGAACTTTCTAGATACGATTTGAGATGACTCGTTTCTTTAGTAAAAAAGACCGGAACCGGATAATTGGGCTTGGAAGGAATCAAGACGACTCCTTCGTCGAAGAATAATATTTTTTCAATCTCGGAAAAAGAATAACGATAACTGCTGTTCAAGGCTTCGAAAGAAAGGGAATCCTTACTTTCGTACAACTTTCCGGGACCGATTCTTTTCAGCCCTCTCAAGAGATCCGGAGTCAAAGCCTCTTTTTTATCGGCGAGTTTTTCAAACGGAAGATCCCGATTCTGATCCAAATACAAAAGTCCTTCGATTTCGAATCGAACCTCCTTCACTTCCTCGTCCTTCTTCTCTTTAACAAAAGAAAACGAAGGAGACTCCGATTCTTCCAGAACTCGAATTCCGGAGGGACCTGTTTCTTGAGAAATAAATTCATCATCCTCGTTTTGGAAACTTTCCGATTGAGATCCGGAAGAAGGATGGGGGATCGGACTCTGTTTCGGAATCTTTCTTCCTTCCACGAATAAATTTTCGAGATGTCTCTGCTTTTCGGCATTATCCGTCTGAGAAGATCTCTTATTGGAGGCGAGAATTTCTCCCGCCCTCTTGGCGTTCGGTCTAGAAATCAGGTAGTCGATTTCGGAATTCCCGGACCGAGGCGAGCTAGATTTGGACGTGGAACGCTCGGACCCGGAACCGTTCGGGTTCAAAGAGACGTAGATAAAACAAAGAAGTCCCACAAGGATGAGTGCGATTGCGATAAAGAGCATCATTTTATCTATCTGTCGATTGAGCGGGTTTCTGAAGCGTTTTTCTCACTTTTCTCCTTTACAGAAATATTCCTTCACAAACCCTTTCAGTTTACAGATACAAACATGGAATTAGAAAACGTTTCTCTCAAAGACAAAATCATCCGCGGCGTAGTCGCAATCTTTCTTTTCTTTCTTGTGAGCGGTTTGATCATCACTTTTCTCCCCGGAGACGCCGAAAAGAGCTTTTTCGACGTAATCTCGGGGCGTTCCAACGTGAACGCCGGCAAAATCGGAGATTATTCCATTCCGATGGATTATTTCCAGGCCGCGAGAAGAGATTGTTTTTTTCAATACAGAAGCATCGCACCTTCTCTTGCGGAAGATCCTGCAACGCTTCAATCCTGCGCTTTTCAAACGATCCGAAGCCTCGTAGTCACCAAACAGATCGCAGACGCGACCGGATTTTCCGTATCTGAAACCGGAATTCGGGAAGAACTTTCGGATGAGGCGAGAAGAATTCACAGAGAATCCATCGGCGGAGCCGGATATTCCGAGGAAGACGTTCGCAAACCCGAAGCCATCTACAAACAAATTCTAAATTCTGCACCGATGCAGTACCGGATCGATCGTAAGAATGCAAGCGTTCTCTATGATTCTCTTCTCAATTCCGATCTTAAAAAAACGGACGGAGAAATCGGAGTTCAAAAAGAATCCACATCGGCTCGCGTTCAATTGAGAATTCTTTTTTATACCGACGATCAGCTTTCCAAACTCGCGGAAAAAGAAGCTCCGATTTCGGACGAGATCCTAAGAGCCAAATACGAAAACGAGAAAAAAGACGGGAAACTTCCGAAGAATAAGGACGGAAAGGAAGTCAGTTTTGAGGAAAGAAAAAATTTCCTCAAAAGCAAAATCCTTCTGGAGAATCGATCGAAATCTCAAGACGAGTGGAAGGCGAAATTAAAAACCCTACAAGAAGAACCGGACGGATTGCAAAAAATCGCCGCGCTTCTGGGGACTTCGATCCAAGATTACAAGGATCAAACTCTTCTCAATCTCTGGGAATTGAAGTCCGGAAACCAGACGATCCGTTTGGGAAATAACACCCAATTTCTGAAAGATTTGACAACGGTCGCATTTGGGACAAAAAAAGTCGGAGGTCCTTACAAGGATTCCGAAAAAAATGTATTCGTAGAATTTGCTTCCATGGAAATCAATTCGTCTAAAATCAATACTTCCCAGGGACCCGATTTGAGAGACAATCCAAACCTGATGAATGGATTCGTAATGGAAATCAGCCAGGCCCTTCAGGAAAAATACCCGATTGAACGAAGGATCGGTCAAAAGGCAGAAGAATAATGCAAATCCGGGCTGAACTGGTAAATCCCTTTCTCGAAGCGGCGACCATCGTTTTTAGAGATGTCTTAAAGACGGACCTCATTCGAGGAAAGATCGGAATCAAAGACAGCCCTGAAACCAATCTTGAACTTTCGATCGTCATCGGTGTGATCGGAACGTTTAACGGAGAGGTTGTCTACGGTTTGAATTACGACGCGGCCTACAAGATCGCCGGAGTTTTGATGCCCGGAATGAGCGAACAGGATATCAAAAACGAATACAAGGATATCTTGGGCGAAATCGCAAACATGACAACGGGAAATGCGATGAACATCTTTGCAACGTCGGGTCAATCGATCGAAATAACCGCTCCGAATATCATCGATTCCAAAAACGAAACATTAAAGATTCCTAAAAAACCCTCTCTCGGAATCAGCTTATTTTCCAAGTTCGGAAAACTCGACGTAAACGTTTCTCTTACATAAGAATTTCCTAATATTTCTTTTTTACAGCTTCCTCGACCGTTTTCGCTTTTGTGAGAATGGTTGACGGATGTGATTACCATTCGATGTTACGAAGTTGACGCATAAGGAAAACATAACATCCCGGACTCGGTTTCGCGCCTTTAAATCTTATTAGAAGAAAAAATCTTAGAAAACAACAATTTCAAAAAGTTTAATTTGTCGTAGTTCCGACAACGCTGAAGAATCAGATTCTACTTGCGAAAAACGAGATTTTCTGATAGAGAGAAAGCCTCCCACTTTTTCCCGCGGACCCGCCTCCTCCACCCATTCTGGGTGGGGGCGCGCCAGTTTTTACGAAAGATTGTCGTAGTTCCGACACATCTTTACAAAAAACATCTTTTTGCGGGGAAGGTAGGATTCTTCTTTTCGAAACGAAAATTCTTTCCAACTCAATAGTATCGACGTTTTAGAATTCTTCGGAGTTCTTTTACAAACGGAGAATCTTCGGAGGCATCCGGATTCATGCGAGTGAGATACGTCTTCGCCCAATTCTCCGCTTCCTCGTATCTTCCCTGATCTCCGTAAATTCTCGCGATAAGCGTAACAGCCTTTTCTAAATTCTGCTTCTGCGGATCAAGTTCCGGTTTTTTTTGAAGAAGTCTCACGAGCTGCAGAAGATATCTCCTTGAAGAGTCTTTTCGATCCGTTGAAGAAAGCATTTCTCCGAGTGAAAGAAGAGAAATCGACTGGAAATTTTCAGGAGCTTCAGTGATAATTTTGAGATATTGCGATTCGGCTTCGGGAATTTTTCCGTTTCCTCTCAAGGCGCGAGCGACTTCAAAAACCGCCTTCCATTTTTCTTCTTCGGAATCGATCTGTTCCGTGATAGAACTCGCGTCATTCGCGCTTTCGGCGGTAAGTCTTGCGTCTTCCAACTTGGATGCGTTAGCCGTCTTTCCTTGTCCGCTCGCCTGATTGAATTCGGTTTTAGCGTTATTTCTCTGATTTTCTCTCAGACGAAGAACACCCTTCTTATATCCGCTTTCCGAAGGATCTTCCTTTTTTTTATCCTTCTTCTTTTTCAAACTCGTCTTGGAAGAATTCGGAAGCGTGGTCTTTTCGGGAATTCCGGTGGATTCTTCCGTAGAAGAATCCTTGGAAGCGATCTCGTTGTTTCCGTTTCCAGGGGAAGAAGTGGATACGTTACTCGTCTTTGAATCGGCTCCGCCGCCGCTCGCCGCAGAATCCTTTTTTTCCGAAGGCAAAGCCTTGGATTCTTCAGTTTGTGTTTTTTGAAAGCCCGTCTCGTTCTCCGGGGCGACGTCCGGCTCTTGGAAAGAATTGGAGGATTCTTCCGGAAAAGGAAGTGGCATATCCGCTTGGACGGAAAAGGAAATTCCCAAAAAAAATCCGGAAAGAATCAAGAGCTGAATCCATTTCATCTCAGTTCAGGCGATCCTTTTGAATTGTTTTTAGGAGGACGGATCAGACTCGGCCTGTCTCCGTTCGAAGTATTTCCGTTCCCGCGATCCGGAGTTACGGTTCCCGGATCTTCGAGTCTTCGGTTCGAGTCCGGAGTTCTTTCTCGGTCTTGATTCGGAAGGGAATCGGATTCAGTCGGAAGTTTCGGGGTTCCGCCGCCTTCCCTTCTTCCTTCCCTCAGCGGATCCTTTCCTTCCGTAGAATTCGATTCCGGCAAAAGTCCGCTTTTCGGTTTTTCTCTTTCATATCGATCGATTTCGAGATTGGAGGATTCTCCCGTTCCTGAAAGATCCGGATCGCTGTAGCGGATTGATTTTCGTTTTCGGTTGTAATTGCGTTCTATATCTTCTAAAAACAAAGCCTTACGATCCAATTCTTTGGCCTGGTCCTCAAAAGCCGCACCTTCCTTTCCGCGTTGAACTCCAACGAGTATCGCTAAAGAAACACCCAAAACGGCTAAGGAGATTCCGGTATACAAAAGCGTTTTCTGTACTTGAGGCGGCAAATTCCGGGAAAGATTGTCTATGGAGGACATCCCGGATTGGAGCTTATCTTTGAAATTGAGATCCATTGTTTATAGTTTCGGCCGTTTTCCCAATTCTACAAAGAAAGAGAAAAATCTCGAACGGTTTTTTTGATCTTCATTTTTTTACCGTCCCATCGCTTAGAGAACAAAATGCATTTACAATCTCGAAAATCGCGGAGAGCCTGGGTTTTGTGAACGAGGATCATCTCGCCCCTGACTGTTTTTTTTGTTCAAATCGACACAAATCCGTTTTGAAATGTGTTTCGATGGACACCCTCGATAAGATCAATTCCAGCAAAGAATTTAGACATTTCCGTAAGGGTGAAATCGTAATCCATTCAGGCGATAAAGCAGACGGTTTTTATTTTATCAAATCCGGTTGCGTGCGGATCTTTCGAAATTCTTCTTCCGGCAAAGAACAGACCTTCTCCATCCGAAGATCGGGAGAATGGGTCGGTTTTCGAGATCTTTTGGCGGGAAAAACGTTCTCTCAAAACGCGGAAGCTCTGGAACCCGTCGAAGCCTGTTATATCCAAAAAGGGATTTTAGAAGATCTGATGAAGGAAGATCCAAAACTTCAGCTGGAAATCCTCAAACAAATGGCTCTCGAATGGAAAGAATTGGAAGATCAGACTGTGGCCCTAGGGACCAAACAAGTCCATAGCAAACTCGCCGAACTTCTCATCTCCTTCCAAACCGCCTCGGGGAACGAACCCGAAATCGAATTGAATCTCACAAGGGAAATCATGGCCTCGATGGTCGGAACGACTACCGAAACTTTGGTTCGGGCGCTTTCCGATTTTAAAAATCGGGATTGGATTGAAATTCACAAAAACAGAATTCGCTTTTTGAATCTGGAAGCTCTGCGGGGAATTTCGAATTTGGAAACTCCCACACACCACTGAAGTCAATTCTGAGAAAGAATCTCAAAACCTTTTCATCTTGGAAAGCCCATATTCCTCCGGACCCTTTTTCCCTCAACTCCAAGCAATCCCGACGAACTTGACAATTATCATGTCGCAGATCAATGAAACCGCGCTGGGATTTCTTTTCTTTCCAGGTCGGTTTTCGTATAAGGTAAAATAATAGAACTCTAGATTAAAAAAGGAATATTCTATTTTCTTAAAATAGTATATAATTTTTTGACTTTGAGAGTTTAGACCGAAGGAATAATCGAATCAGGAGACAAAATCTCATGAGCCAAACGAACGCCAAATACAACGATTCAATCGTAAAAGGGTTCATCATATCGGCTATGGTTTGGGGAGTCGCATCCATGTTAGTGGGTGTTCTCGCCGCATTTCAAATGGTTTATCCGGAACTGAATTTTACGCAGTATTTCAGTTTTGGAAGAATCAGACCCTTGCACACAAACGCAGCCATCTTCGGATTTGCACTGAGTATCATCTTTGCAACCGCGTATCACCTGATCCAAAGACTCTGCAGAGTTAGAATCTGGAGCGACTCTCTGGCAAAGATTCATTTTGTTTTATACAATCTGACGATCCTGCTCGCGGCGATCACTCTTCCTTTAGGACTCAATCAGTCCAAAGAATACGCCGAGCTGGAATGGCCTCTGGATCTTTTGATCGTCGTTTGGTTCGTGATCTTCATCGTGAACTTCTTTGCGACGATCTTTACGAGAGAGGAAAAACAACTCTACGCGGCGATCTGGTTTTACATAGCTTCGTTCGTTACCGTGCCTATTCTTTTTATCGTAAACAACCTCTCCGTTCCGGTCGGACTGACTAAGTCCTATTCGGTTTTCTCGGGAGTTTACGACGCAAACATCCAATGGTGGTACGGACACAACGCGGTCGCGTTCGTTTTAACGACTCCGTTCTTGGGTTTGATGTATTACTACTTTCCGAAACATATCAAACAACCGATCTACAGCCATAGATTGTCGATCATTCACTTCTGGTCTTTGATCTTCATTTATATCTGGGCGGGTCCTCACCACTTATTAAACACTCCTCTTCCGGAATGGCTTCAAACGACCGGTATGGCGTTTTCGATCATGTTGTGGATGCCTTCTTGGGGCGGAATGCTCAACGGATTTCTTACCTTGACGCAAGCTAAGGAAAAAATCAAGACGGACGCTCTTCTCAAGATGATGCTCGTTGGGATCACTTTCTACGGTATGTCTACGTTCGAAGGACCTCTTCTTTCCATCCGCTCCATCAGCGCACTCGGTCACAACACGGACTGGATCGTGGGTCACGTTCACTCCGGAACTCTTGGTTGGGTGGGAATGATGTCTTTCGCTGCGATCTACTATCTGGTTCCAAGATTGTGGAACACCAATCTCTATTCCGAAAAACTTGCGAACACTCACTTCTGGCTGGCGACGCTCGGAATTCTTCTTTATATCGTATCGATGTGGGTTTCCGGAATCACGGAAGGTTCTATGTGGAGAGCCATCGATTCGAAAGGATTTCTTCAATACCCGAACTGGGTGCAAATCACCGAGGTTCTCAAACCTTTCCGCTTCGCAAGAGGCGTGGCCGGAGTTCTCTATTTGAGCGGAGTTTTTGTTATGATCTATAACGTGATCAAAACGATTCAAACTTCCGGTTCCGGCTTTCAAGAAGTGGATCTGAGAGTGAAAGAAGGAGGAAAAGCATGAAACTATTCGACATACTTTTGGATTGGTTTTCCGGTTTTACCGATCAGTGGGAAAAACAAGGAGTTAAGTTCACCGTTTATACTACGATCGCGGTTTTGATCGGCGGTATCTTCGAGTTGATTCCTCCGTTTTTCATCTCAAGAACCGCGGTTCCGATTCAAGGAGTGAAACCGTTCTCGGCTTTGGAACTCGCAGGAAGAGACATCTATCAAAAAGAAGGATGTAACAACTGTCATACACAAATGATTCGTCCTTTCAAATGGGAAGTGGATCGTTTTGATCCTTCCAAATCTTACGGAAGAGACGGTTATTCCAAAGCGGGAGAATTCGTCTACGATCATCCGTTTCTCTGGGGATCCAAAAGAACCGGGCCCGATCTCGCTCACGAATCTCAGATCCAACCTTCTTACGCGTGGCATAAAACTCACTTGATCAATCCAAGAGACACTTCTCCCGGATCCGTTATGCCCGCTTATCCTTGGTTGTTCGAAGAAAGTGCGAAAGTGAACGCGGAAGAAATCGTGAATCACATGAAAGGTCTTTCCAAAGTCGGAGTTCCCTATACGGATGCCGATTATCTTTCCGCCGTAAAAGAACTGGAAGGAAAAACGGAAGGAGACGCGCTCATCGCCTATCTCCTCAAGTTAGGAAAGGACACAGCAGAGTTGTCCAAGTCGATTCAGTGAGGCAAGTATGGAACTGGAACTGATTCAAATCTACAAGTTTGCAAGACTACCAGTTCTTGTTTTGGCGATCGGTCTTATCACCGCGTACGTCTACAACAAGAAACGCAAGGTACAAATGGAAGATCCAAAGTATAGAATGCTGGAGGAGGACTGATCCATGACGCATGATTCAAATAAAGATTTCGACGGTATCAAACAATCGGACAATCCGATGCCGGAATGGTGGAAATGGATCTTCGTGATCTGCATCGTAGTCGCGGCGGTTTATTCGATTTACTATCATAAGTTTTCGAGCTGGGAACAAGACGTCGCCTATGAAAACGAAGTGAAGGAACACGAAGCGAAATTCCCGAAAGCCGTTGCGGTAACGAGCAATGACGGAAGCAATCCTCTGCGTGGAAACGCGGACGCGATCGCGGAAGGTGAAAAAACTTTCAAAACGGTTTGCGCAGCTTGCCACGGTCCAACGGGACAAGGTTTGGTCGGCCCGAGCCTGATCGACGCGGAATGGATCCACGGTTCGTTGGATTCCGAAGTTTACGCGACGATCATGAAAGGCATCGCCGTCGACAAAACGAAACTGGGAAGAGGACCGATGCCTCCGCATGAAAATTCTCTCGGTTCCGAAAAAGTGTATCAGGTGATGGCTTGGCTCGCGACCCAAAACGCAAGTCTCAAGGCGTCCAAGTAAGTTTATGAAATCCTTGGATGGAATCTTAATTCTGATTTCGATTTCGTCCAAGGTTCGATCGTTTATACTCGGGGAAGAATGTAGAATGCAGACTGAGTTTTGTTTCTCATTCTTTCCGGAGACCACTAAGGAGGACTTTTGTGGTCATCTCCAGGCATATTACCGGTAAGATCCGTTCGGCAAGATATTTAGTAGAAGCGATCTTACTTCCCGTTTATTTTTTTCTTCCTTGGCTCCGTTGGGGCGAACATCCATTCATCAGGCTCGATATTCCGAATAGAAAGTTTTATCTGCTCGGAAATATTTTTACTCCGCAGGAAGGATACTATCTTCACCTATTCTTGATAGGAATGGGACTTTCCCTGTTTTTCTTTACTACTCTCATCGGAAGAGTCTGGTGCGGTTGGGCCTGTCCTCAGACCGTTTTTACGGATGTCTTCGACTGGATCGGAAGAACGATCCTCGGTTCCAAATACGGAAAAAAAGACGCGTCAAAACCCGGCAAGGCGCTCGTTCACTTTCTCTGGATTCTCGTGAGCATACTCGGAGCCTTGGCTTGGGTTTCCTACTTCGCGGATCCCTACGAAATGATAAACGAAGTCAAATCTTCCGCGTTTCTCGCGAGCCCTCCGGTATGGACTTACTTTACCGCGTTTTTTACCGCTACCCTATATCTCGACATGGCGTTCGTGAGGGAACAATTCTGCAAATACGCCTGCCCTTACGCAAGATTCCAAACCGTGATGATGGACGCGAATTCGGTTAACGTTACCTACGACTTCAAACGAGGCGAACCGAGACGTAAGGCGGGAGTTCAGGAAGGAGACTGCACTGCGTGTAATCTATGTTTGGTGGTCTGTCCCACGGGTATCGACATACGGGAAGGAACGAATGTGGGTTGTATCGCCTGCGGAAAATGTGTGGACGCCTGTACAAAAACCATGGGAAAGGAAGGCAAAAAAACCCTGATCGGATATATGTCCGAAACACAGGCCTATCAACCGGGAACGAAAGTCCGATGGATTCGTCCGAGGAGTTTGGTCTACGGAACTCTCCTGCTTTGCGTTTTGATCGCGGCGGGAACCCTTCTCTACAATCGAGTTCCGCTTTACGCTAACGTTCTTCCGGATAGAATCATACAACCTATGGAAGTTCCCGGCGGGTTGGTAAGAAATTTTTACAACGGACATCTATTGAATCTAACCTTCGAACAACGAGAACTCAAAGTGGAAGTCGCGGACAGTACTCTTAGATCGCCCGTACATATTTTGTTAGGCGGAACGGAAAAACCTGCGATTCAGGTTTCAGGCAACGATTCTCAGGATTTTAGAATCATCCTCGAAACGACGCCTCTTCCGGAAGACAATTCCAAGCCGACGCATCAGATTTCCCTTCGAATCACAGACTTAAAGAATCCGAATTTTCAATTAAAAAAGACAATCCCGTTTAGAATCCCGATCAAATAAGGATAGAATAAGGAAAAATCGGATGGCACTACACAAAAGTATGAAACTCGCCTTTGTCTGGATCGGAGTCGCATTCGCGGCTCTGATCGCCGCGACCGTAGTAACGATTCGTTACGCGAGTGAAGGTTATACGGGACCGATCGAAAAAGGGTATTACGAAAAAGGACTCAACTATGAAAAGTCAATTCTCGAACAAAGAAAAATGATCGCTGAAGGATATTCCTACGAGAGCGAACTCTTTTCTTCTCCGCAGAATATCAAAAAAGGAAAAAACTTATTCTCGATTCGATTCAGAAAAGCGGACCGACCGGTAACGGGAGCAAAATTGAATATTCTTTTGGAAAGAGGCGCGACCGACGAATGGAATCGTTCGATACCCTTGACTGAAGATCCGAAGAATTCCGGCACTTACCGGGGAGAGGTTGAAATTCCGGAAAGCGGTTTATGGATCCTGAATCTGCAGGGAGAAACCGAGGGAAGAATTCTTCAAAAATCGGCGGAAGTGAATATTCAATAATTCTTATGAACACCGTTTTCCAAGTCACGAACTGTTTTCACTGCAACACTCCGATTCGAACCGAAAAAGAAAGGGTCCTCGGAGAAATCGGCGGTAAAACCGAAACGTTTTGCTGCAGCGGATGCAGAAGCCTCGCCACTCTTTTGGTGGACAACGGACTGACCCAATTTTACGCGCTGAGAGGTTCTGAAAAACTCGAGGCCGTAAATACTGAAATAAAAAACCGGGATAATCTGGAAACCGAATCAGTATATCAAGAATATGTAATACAAAAAAAAGAAGACATCTGTGAAACGCTGATAACAATCGGAAAGATTCACTGTTCCGCCTGTGTCTGGTTAAACGAGAAGGTTCTCGGAGACCACAAGGGGGTCCTGGAAGCGAGGATCAACTTCGCGACCGGAAGAATGAAAATCGTCTACGATCGAAGTCTCGTCGACCTAAACGAAATTTTCTCCGTCATATCCGGCATCGGATACGAACCTTCCCTCTATTCTCCTCTCAAGGCGGAAACAGGAGTCTCCCGATTTTCAAAAGATTTATTCTATCGTATGGCTCTTGCCGGATTTTCCTGGGGAAACATTATGCTTTTCAGCATAGGATTGTACGCGGGATATTTTTCGGGAATAGAAATCGAATTCAAACGACTCTTCCATTACGTTTCCTGGATCTTTGCGACTCCGGTTTATCTTTATTCCGGATATCCTTTTTTCAAAGGCGCCAAAGAATCGATCAAAAGAAGAATGCTGACGATGGATACACTTCTTTTTTCGGGGGTTTCACTCGCGTATTTTTACAGCATCTATGTAACGTTAACCGACATCGGCGAAGTCTATTTTGATTCGGTATGTACGATTTACTTTTTCATCCTGATCGGTAAATTTCTGGAATCGGCGATCCGCCTAAAAGCCGGAAGAAAGGTAGGCGAATTGTTATCCACTCTTCCGCAAGAATACACTGTCGTCCGCGATTCTGCGGAAACACAGATCTCGCCGAGCGCGATCCGCGTGGACGAAAGAATTCTTCTCAAGAACGGGAACAGAGTTCCCGTGGACGGAATTCTACAATCCGCAACCGCCTACTTCGACGAATCCTTTTTAACCGGAGAATCCAAACCGGTAACTCACAAACTCGGAGATACGATTCTCTCCGGCTCTTTGTGTCTCAGCACGAACGCGGAACTGCTCGCGACCACGACCGCAAAGGAAAGCACACTTTCCAGAATCTCCGCGCTCATAGAATCTTCGCTGCAAGCTAAACCCGGCATACAAAGAACGACGGATCGATTTTCCACTTACTTTATCCAGATCGTTTTATTGATCGCATTGGCGACGTTAGGCGTTAATGGGTTTTATTTTCACAACTGGGAGTCGGCGGTTCTCAATACGATCAGCGTTTTGATAGTAGCTTGTCCTTGTGCGCTCGGTCTTGCGGTTCCCGCAGCTTACGTCGTGAGTAATCTGCTTCACAGCTCGAAAGGGATATTGGTTAAAAATCCGGATTCATTGGAACTGCTCAGTCGCGCCGATCGGATTTACTTTGATAAAACGGGGACTTTGACGACCGGAAAACTTTCACTCCAAGAGGAACGTTTTTTAAGCGGTGACGAAAAACTTAGAATCCATTCTCTCGTTCTTTCTTTGGAGTCGGGCTCCACACATCCGCTCGCGGAAAGTCTGAAAAAAGAAATTGGAAAGAAAATAAAAAACCAAAACCAGGAACCGATCGCTTATACTTGGAAAGAAATCGCGGAAATTCCAGGTTCCGGAATGGAAGGCAGATTGATCGGTGAAACCGCTTCTTATCGGATCGGAAATCTGCACTTCGTATCCCGAGGTCGTTTCAAACAGGATGGTAAGATTTATTTAGGCAAAGATGGAAATTTACTCGCGAGTTTCGTTTTAGAAGATTCGGTCCGGCCCGAAGCGAAGAACACGATCGAAAAACTAAAGCAGACTTTCGGCTTTCTCGGAATTCTTTCCGGAGATTCAAAATCCAAGGTGGAGTCACTTGCAAACTTCATCGGAATCGATCATCCCCTCTTCGAACTCAAACCCGAAGAAAAACTCAAGGTGATTCAAAACGCTCAAAAAGAAGGAAAAACCGTAGTCATGGTCGGAGACGGAATCAACGACTCGGCTTGTTTGGCGGCGGCAAATCTCGGGATTTCCATGGGAATCGCGTCGGATCTTTCCATCGATAAATCCGATCTTGTCCTGATCAGCAATCAGCTGGATTCCATCGTTTCCGCCGTAAAAATATCAAAGAAGACGAGAAACATAGTATTTCAGAATATTCTAATTTCCTTAACTTATAATTCAATCATGCTGCCTCTTGCCGCCTTCGGTTTTATGCTTCCTGTGATCTGCGCAGGTTTTATGACCCTTAGCTCCCTTTCCGTCGTGTTAAATTCAATCTCGCTGCAATGGAGAACAAAACTATGAACGCACTCTATCTCACGATCCCGCTAGCGATGCTTATCGCCCTAGGCGCTTTGGTCGTATTTTTTTGGTCCTTAAAATCGGGTCAGTACGAAGACATTGAAGGTCCGAAATATCGGATGCTCTTCGACGACGAAGACGAAAAAAAACCGGTTTCCAAAACGGGAGAACGAAGACATGCAAAGTGAACTTTTTATGACGACTCTTTCGATCGCCTTCGTTCACGGGATCACAAGTTCTTTGCATTGTCTCGGAATGTGCGGCCCTTTCGCGGGAACCCTCAATCTCGCAAACGGGGAACAAAAATATAAAACGAATCTTTTTTACAATCTGGGAAGATGGATCTCTTATTCCACGTTAGGCGCCATCTTCGGCATTTTAGGATCCGGTCTAAACCTAGCGGGGAAGTTGGTCTCTCTTCACGAATTGGCCGCGGCCATCTCCGGAATTTTTATCATAGGATTCGGACTCAGTCTGATTCAAAACGGAACACCGGAACGATCCGGATTCTATCAAAAAATTCTAAATCGATTCGCCGGGCCTTTGCTTGCGTCTCTCAAACAAGGTAAAAATCTTCCAACCACCTCGATGGCTTTCGGAATGGTGACCGGACTTTTGCCCTGTGCCGTCTTGTATCCTGCGTTCAGTCTTGCGCTGGCAACCGGAAGCGCGAGTTCCGGTTGGCTCGTGATGTCGATTTTCTTTTTGGGAACCTTTCCCGCACTTTTCTTATTCGGAATCGGTTTTCGAAACCTACTTGTCAAATTACCGCAGGGAGTGATTCGATACGGAGGAATTATCATCGTCTTTGTGGGAATTTCGATGATTTTCTTTAGACTGGGTCATTCTCACTCGGAGCACGAACATTCTCCGAATTCTCACCAGACGGAACAACATTCTTCTCCCGAAGAGGATCATTCTCATCATCACTAAAAGAAATTTCTTTCCAAACATTCAAGTTTTTCCGGGAGATTTCGATTGTAAAAAGGAAGATGATTTCTACACTGAAACCCCGGATGAGCGACTCACTCAAGAATTTTACGGATTCTCTTCTCAAGGATCTGGAAGAAAATGAAAACGCATTCTTCAAAATCGAAAATGAAGACGGCCTCGCCTATCTCTCCGTGTTTCCCGCAGGTAAAAAAGGGAAATCGGTAGATTCAAAAGAGATCCTAAGAAGAATCGAACTCTTTCAGATCTCGGAAATTTCGCACACGATCATCAAAGAATTGGTTCTCAAATCGGACGGACTTCCCCATCTCATCGGAAAATGGCCCGGCAAACCTGAAAGCTCTCGAATTGAAATCGAGATCTCGGAAGATAAAATGAAAGCCTTCATTCTTTTCCATCCTCCGAAATACGGCGGCAAAATTTTGAGTTCGGAGCAGATACAGGAATCGATTCAACTTAGAGGAATCGAGTACGGAATCTTGCAGGAAACGATCGATCGGATATCCGCGGAACCGGAATACGGAAAGAAGATTCAGATAGCGGAAGGAACGGCTCCGATTCCCGGAAAAAACGGGGACGTTAGAATTTTATTCATACATCCAGCGACACCACATCTCGAAGAAGACCAGTTCGGCCGGGTCGATTTTAAAAACATTCAGATCATCCAAAGTGTCGCAAAGGATCAAAAGCTCGCGGAGAAAATTTCGCCCGCGCCCGGAAAGGAAGGTAAGAATGTTTTCGGAGAAATTCTTCCTTACGAACCGGGAAAGGAAGCCGAATGGAAATTAGGCGCAAACGTTAGACTCTCATTGGACGGAACCTCGGTGCATTCTCTCATCAGCGGAAGACCGATTCTGGATCGACAAGGAACTATACGCGTCGACGAAGTCTGTCATTTGGAAAACGTGGATTTCTCGACCGGCAACGTTAGTTTTCCCGGAACGATCATAGTGGAGGGATCGATCGCGGACGGATTCACTCTCGAAACGGAAGGATCGATCATCGTAAAAAAATCCGTTGGTAAAGTATTTCTAAAAGCGGGCGGCGACATCGTTTTGTCCGGCGGCTTTATGGGACGCAACGGAGGTTTGATAGAATCCGGAGCCGACATCTACACTCGATTTGTGGAACAGGGAAGACTCATTTCCAAAAATACAATTTTTATCGAAGAGGCGTCGATGCACTCGGAACTCGTCGCCGGAGAATCCGTCGTGATCCGAGGAGGACGCGGAGAATTGATCGGCGGAACCTGTGTCGCGGGAAAGGCGGTCATCTGCACGAAGTTAGGCGCCATCGCCGAAACAAAAACTTCCGTCTCCGTCGGAATCCGACCGGAACTTTTGGAGGATCTGGAAAAGTTAAGATCCGAAGTTCAAAAGAATCAGGACATTCTAAAAAAAGTGGAATTAAGTTTAGTAAAACTCAACGAAGATTCCCAAAGAAGACAATTGACTGCCGAAGAGAAAGAAAGTCTGCCCAAACTCACCGCTATCAAATTAAAATATTCTGGAATTCTAAACAACCTCCTAGGACAGGAACAATCGATGATTATGGGTTTCGAACCCGACAAGGATTCGTATGTGGAAGTCGAACAGGAGATTTTTCCCGGAGTGGACATTTATCCCGGAAAGGGAAAAAATTTCAAAGTTCGACTGAAGGAAATCCCGGGCCCCTCTTTCGTTTTTCTTGGGAACGACGGAAATCCTCAGATCACAAAGGTAAGACCGAAACGACTCGGAATTCTTCAGGAAGAAGTTTAGTCTATCTCTGGGGGGCCAATCCCACATAACGCGCTCTTGGGCGAATCAATTGATCCGTCTGATACTGTTCCATCGCGTGTGCGATCCAACCCGCGCATCTTCCGATCGCAAATAGAGCGAGACCGGCTCCTTTGGGAAGTCCTAAAGTACGGCTTACCGCGGCGAGGCCCATGTCGATAGTAGGATAATCTCCCAAAAGGGAAGTCGCTTCCTCTATTAGATTTTTTGCAAATATCAATTCTTTGTTCTTTGGAAATAAATTCTCAGATAATTCCAATAATTTTTTTCCTCTGGGATCCCCTTCACGATAAAACGGATGTCCAAATCCGGGAATTTTCTCTCCCATGCGTAAACGTTCCGTTAAAAAAAGGCGCTCTTCCTTTTTTCTCGCGCTCGCGCTTTCTATGAGCTCGATCGCTTTTTCCGTCAAAAGCCCGTGACGGTTTCCTGAAAGCGCCGCAAGTCCGCCGATCACCGCTTGATAAAGACTCGCGTCCGTCGATGCCACACAACGTGTCGTAAAGGAAGAAGCGTTGAGTTCGTGATCCGCGGAAAGGATCAGAGAGGCGTCTATCAAACGAATCGCCTTCTTATCCTCGTTCGAAAAGATCCGATTCTTACTCGTATCTCGAACCGGAAGCGCGGCCTTTTTTCCGCCGGCGGATTCTTTCCAAGAGATCCAAAGCGTTTCCGCAATCGATCCCTTTCCTCGCTTGGATTTGGACGCAAAGAGCGCCAACAATCGAACGATCCTTGTCCCGGTCTTACACAGGGCTTCCGGATTCTTTAAAAGGGAATTCGTATCCTCGTATTCCGAAACTCCGAGTAAAATTCTACATAAATCGATCAAAGGACGATCGGAAAGGATCGGAAGGATTTTCAGACAATCTTCGTTTAGACAGGGCCACTCTTCGTCGAAGCAAGACGACTCATCCGAGTCCCACAGAATTCTTGCGACCGTTTCAAAATTTGAATTTTCGGCCAAGTCGTCGACGTTTCTTCCACGATAATAGATCGCATTTTCTTCGATCAGACTTACCGAAGATTCGAGAACCGGTTGACCAAAACTCAGAGCTGCCCTCGCAGTCTTTCCGGGATTTTGTTTTTCCTCCCTTTGTAGCAAAAGACGTTCAATCTCTTCCCTTCGATATCGTTTGCTTCGATCCTTAGAGCCGCTCGACTCCGAATGGAGAAGACCTCGGCTCACATAGGCATAGATCGTTTCCACTTCGACGTTTAGTTCCTGAGCCGCTTCGAAAGCGGATAAAAACGGTTTTTTTACGGGAGTCTTCATGTATGGACTATAAAATCAATATTGATCATTCTTTGTCAATCTTGTAAACTAATGACGATAAAGGAATTCAACATGAACACAATGAATCTTTTCGAAGAAAGTAAATACAGTCCCGGTTTAGAGGGAGTCCCCGCCGTAAAAACGAGGATTTCAAAGGTGGACGGAATGAACGGCAAACTTGTAATCGCCGGATATCCGATCGAGGAAATTGCATCCAAACTAGAATTCGAAGAAACCTTTTTTCTACTCTTGGAGGACAAACTTCCGAACGATGATCAAAAAAAAAGAATCATAGAGGATCTCGTTTCCAAGAGAAGATTTTCAAAAGCTCAAAGAAACATTTTGGAAATCGCGGCTTCCGAAAATGCGACCATCATAGAATGTCTCAGAATCGGAGCCGCTTCGTTATCTCTCGGAGATCCCTTTGCGTCCGGAGGAGAGGAAAGTTATGCGGTGGTTGCCACCTTCCCTCTGATCGTTGCGTGGGTATATCGTCTTAAAAAAGGACTGAATCCGATTCTTCCAAATCCGGAACTAAGCCTCGCCGCAAATTTTCTTTATATGCTCGGAATTTCTCCGAACCCTAAAAAGGTAAAAGCTCTCAACACCTATTGGAATACGGTCGCCGATCACGGACTCAACGCTTCTACGTTTACCGCGAGGGTGATCGCCTCCACTCAATCCGATTTGATCTCAGCTGCGACTGGAGCCATCGGCGCTCTGAAAGGACCTCTGCACGGCGGAGCTCCCGGACCTGCCTTGGATATGGTTTTCGAAATTGGAACGCAGGAAAGAGCGGAGGAATATCTCAGAAACAAAATCGAAAACGGGGGAAGACTGATGGGTTTTGGACATCGGATCTATAAGGTCAGAGATCCAAGAGCGGACGTCTTGGCCGAGGCCGCAAAAGAACTCTACGAACTTCCCGAGCTGAAGAATTTTTACGAACTCGCGATGTATGTTGAAAAAACCTCGCTTCGCTTATTAAAAGAATACAAACCCGATCGGACTCTCCATACGAACGTAGAATTTTACACGGCGCTTTTACTGCACGGATTGGATTTACCGACCGACTTATTCACACCCGTCTTTGCAATCGGAAGAGCCGCAGGATGGATGGCACATTGTTTGGAACAAAGGAAGGAAAGAATTCTAAGACCGGACGCGATCTACATAGGAACGGAAGACAGACACTGGAGATGAGTTTTTTTGAAACCAACGCTCGCTGATCGTCAATAGAATACAAAGCCGAATCTACAAAAAGTGAATTATTTTGTCGTTTCTTCCTAGGGTAAAAATCAGGTTTGCAAAAGTAACGATGAAAATTCAAAAAAATGGAAAACGATTTTTATCAAAACGGAAAGGGCGTTCGAAAAAAAAATTAAAGAGGAAGTGAATGAATCGAATTCAATTTTTATTTTTGGCGATCGGCGTGGAAATCTTCTTGGCACATCTTACTTACTTTCAGTTTGAGGAAATCACCGTTGAAAGTTTTCGGGTTTTCGTTCGTTACTCCGGAAGATTCTCTTTTTTCACATTTTTGGTTTTGATGATTTCAGAATATAAACCGGGGCTCTTTGGAAAGATACTTTCGAACAGACCTTATTCCGCCTTTGTTATCGTCCACGGAATCCATTTGAGTTTTGTATTTACTTACTTATATCTTTCCGGAAAATCTCCCACGATCGGGCGTTTACTTCCGGGAATCCTCGCCTATCTTTTGATTTTCGTTTCACCTTGGTTTGAAACTTCCTTTCTAATAAAATCTCGCGCGGCTCTCTGGCCTCGAAGAATATATATTCTTTATGTTTGGATCGTCTTTGTTATGACTTTCCTACCGAAAATTTTAAAAACGTCAGACGAGTCGAGAGCCGGCGTTTTAGATCTATACTTTCTGATCTCGCTCGCAGTCGGAACGTTTGTATTTTGGGTTTTTCAAGAATGGAAAAGCAGGAAGCAAATTTCCGTTTAAAGGGAAGCGCCGGCTCCGCGGTCGTAGAAACGTTATTCGTCTTTAGAGGATTGAAAGAGCTCTTGGCAGGAAGGAATTCCTCCTCCCTCCATATCTTCGCAAGGAACCTTGAGAAGATCTTCCATACAAACCTTCACCTTTGCGATTTGAGCGTCCGTCACCTTCTCATACTCGTCCGGAAGAATGTTCTGATCCTTTTGTTCTTCCATACACTGATCCACGGAGTAAGCAGAATTTTCCGAGGTCTTCTCGGAAGCCGGCAGCGTTTCCAGATAACGGCTCGCACATTCCGCGGTTTTGGTGCAAAGACGAGTAAAATAATCCTTACTGAGTTTTTGAACTTCCGCTTTCGATATGGAAGGTCCTTTTCTACAATTCAGAAGAAGAAACGGAAGAAAAACGATTAGGAAATAAATTTTTGATTGCGATGAATTCATTTTAATTTTGTAAGAATCAGCCTGTTTCCCTCCGGCAGGGATTGGTCCAGATAAAAATGATCCGTCAGTTTTTTCACTAAATAAAGACCGATTCCTTCCTCCCGATAATCATTGGGTTCGTAACCTCTGATTTCGGAAAGATTTTTCTGACTTCCGAAATCGCGAATTCGAATTTCCATCCGATTGTCGAAAAGACCGATTTCCAAAAAGATAGGGAGATTTTTTTTTCCGCCATAAGAATGTTTGATGACGTTGAGCAGACATTCGCCGACCGCGAGCTTGAGGTCGGCTGAATCGCTCGCGGTAAATCCGTTCTCGAAGGCCAGATTATAAACCATACTTCGGATGATGGAAAGATAACGGGGGTGGGACGGAATCTGAAGTCGAAACAGATTTTCAAATTCTTTCTTTTTACCGGAGTCCATTTCGATTTGATTTTAACGAAAAGAAGAATGGGTTCCGATTTGGATCCATCGGAACCCTGTTCCATTATCCTCTCGGATGGAATTTTTTGTGAACCTCTTTGAGGGTTTTATTGGCCATGTGCGTATAAATCTGTGTGGTGGAGATATCGATATGACCCAAAAGTTCCTGAACCGATTTGAGATCCGCGTGGTTTTCCAGGAGGTGCGTCGCAAAGGAGTGTCTCAACGTATGAGGGGTCACTTTTTTTGCGATGGTCGTACGTTTGATGTAGTGATTCAAAAGTCTCCAGACCGACTTACGGTTGATATAAGATCCCTTTTTGGAAACAAAAAGATAATCGCAGTTTCTGGCCTTTAGAATGAAAGGACGGCTTTGTTTCAGATAACGATTCAGAATGTCCAAGGACTTTTCACCGAAAGGAACGAGTCTTTGGCGACCGCCCTTTCCTTCCACGGTGAGCGTCATCCCTTCCAGATCCATGTCCGTAAGTTTTAGATTGCAGGCTTCCGAAATTCTAAGCCCGGAAGAATAGAGTAATTCGAAAATGCACTTGTCGCGAAGTTCGTAGAGATTGTCTTCCCGGATTGTAGCGAAGAGTTCTTCGATTTCCTCCTGAGTCAGATAATCGGGAATGCTGCGCATCACCTCGGGAGTTTCGATTTTTTCAGTCGGGTTGGTATCGAGTTTTTTTTCGTCCTTTAGGAACTTGTAAAACTGTCGGATTGCGACCACTTCTCTTGCGATCGTCTTGGAACTGATCTTTCGATCCTTTTCCTCGTTCAAAAACCGCATGATATCGTTCGCCTGGACTTCAAGGAAATCGATATGTTCCTTTTCCAGAAAGTTCTTGAACTTATTCAAATCGTAACCGTAGGAGTAGATCGAGTTGTCGCTTAATCCCTTTTCAACGGAGAGATATTCCTGGAAATTTTGAAGTAGGTTGTTATGTGAAGATGTCACTGTTTTTAGTCCCGTCTGAAATGTTTAACAAGTACTAAATCCTTCGGACGTTTCCTCTCAGGAGAATTAAACTTTTTTATGTTGCCTTAAGGGTTTATTGGAAAATTCTAAACGAAACCCCGGACAAAACCGGTCTAATCCCTATTTTTTTCTGAACGTGAGAGTAAAAACTTCTGTATTTATGAGACTAAATATCCGATACGTTTCGTTCTCTTTTTTCCTGCTCTCCTTTCTTTTCTGCTCTTCCAGCGAGGATATGATCTGGGAAGCGAGAGATTCTCTTTCCAAAGGAAATACGGCAGAGGCGATGCGCTTGTACGAACTCGTTCTAAAAAAGAATCCGAGTCACCTCGAAGCCAATCGCACTTTAGGAATGATTCTCGCGGACAGCGGCCTTGCGCTCAATTCGGCGGCGTTTTATCTGGAAAAGGCGGAAGTCGTTCTTCCGGGAGATTCTTCCCTATTACTCTATCTCTTAGAAATCCATTTACAAGAAAAAGATAAGGATAAGGTGAAGGGAATTCTCGAAAAATTTTCCAGAGCAAAAGACAAGGATATGGAAAGTTACGCGTTCTTTCTTAAAGAATGTCTTTTGGAAAAAAGAAAGAATCTTTCCGAGTTCAATCGTTTTAGGAGTAACGGAATTCCGGCCCTGCTTCCGCCTGCAAGGAGAATGTTCTTAAAATGCGAGCTTTCCCTGTATTCCAATCCTTCTCCATGAAATCGTTTCCGTATTATAAAATCCTAATTCTTCTCATCGCCTGCATATTGTTAGGTGAAATTCTCATGAGAATTTTTCCCCCGTTCGGACTTATCTATCGGTTGAGAGACAAACAAGTTCATTGCATCGAAGAATGGGAAATTCCTGAGATTCTACTTTGCCGAAATTCGGATACGATCCTTCCGCATCCGGCGGGTTTTACGTTTCGGGTCAGAGTGGACGAGAACGGTGAAAGATTTGTCTCGGAGGAAAGGGTCATTCCCGGATCCAAGCCGGAAGTCTGGTTGATGGGTGATTCGATCGCTTACGGTTTTGGTCAGAACGACGAAGAAACGATCGCCTGGAAACTGCAGGAGGCCTTAAAGAAAAAAGAAATCCAGGTGAGAAATCTCGGAGTGGATTCTCTCGGCACCGGAGGAATTCAAAGAAGAATGGAAAGGACTCTTTCGTGCAAAGATTCTTCCTTCGAAAAAGGCTGTCATCGCCCCCAAGCCGCGTTTTGGATCTATCATCCTTCCGATCTTCAGGACGTTCATAGAGAATTCTATCTTCGAAATTCTTTTGTGGGGAGAATGTTGTTTCGCGGTTCGGTTTTTTTGTCCAGATACAGCGCGCTCTACAATTATTCTAAGATTCGAAGCGAGAATCGAAGACTTGAAACGTTACGCGCGCTTGGTCCCGAAGTGATTCCTGAAACGTTATCCGATCATCCGGCGGATCATCCATCCTTCCAAGAAATGAGAAGTTTTTTCGAAGCCTGCAAAAGGGAAAAAATTCCTCTTACGGTTTTACTTTATCCAAACGGAACCCATTCTTTGACTCCGCTTCCTTCGACTCCTCTTTTGGATCAAATCAGGGAAATTGCGGCAAAGCAAGGAATTCCCGTGTTAGACACAAGACCCGACTTTTTGAAAGAATTCAATGAGAAGAAGACTGATTTTTATCTCAAAAACGACGGCCATCCGAATGCGATTGCGGCGAACCTGATCACGAAAAGGATCTTAGAGAGACTCCAGATTCGTTAATTTTTTTTCGCATATTTTTTAAAAACCGAACTTTTCGAATCCTTACTGGAACCGTTCCAAGTATGGGCGTATTATTGATCCATTCAGGAAATACTATCAAGTCGACTCTTCAGGAAGATAGAATGAACATCGTTACTCTGTTGATTCCGGAAGATACTTTGCAGTTTTACTCAGAGGTGGAAAGAAAGAATCTTCCTAAAAGAATACCTGATCTTCTGAGACGGTATGGAAAATTTCTGACCGCGACTTCAAGGTTGAGTAAAAATGCCGGCAACACATTGTATCAGAATTCTCCAGGTCCTAAAAAGATGAAAAGAATGAACGTTCGAATGAGCACTGGGAGTTGGGCTTTTTTGGGTGCTCTTGCGCAAGCTCACGGAGTCTCTCGGTGTTTTCTGTTTAACTATATGCTTTGGTTGGACCGTGTCGAAGTCGGGGATTCGATCGTGAGAATTATGAATGAGGGAGGTCCTACGTTTCACAGGAATTACAGTTATATCCTCCACCTCGATCTTCTAAATAATAAGATTTCACGGTCCCTCAAATGTGCTCCGGAAGAATATTTCTATGTCTTGGATTATCGGGACTGGTTTCCCTCTTAAATTTTCATCAAAAAAAAAATTGACCTTGTTTCATTAATCAACCGAAGGTTCAAACAAATAAAGAGGTCGAGAGATTTCTCGCCTTCATTCGCGTTCCCTCAGGCTCTTCAAAAACTAAGATCAAAATTGAAAGTAAAGAAAGGGTTGGCTTACCGTTACACTGTAAAGAATAAAACCGACCAGAACCATCATTCCTGCGAGAGGATATACAACCCAAGGTTCGTCTTGGATCTTTTCCATCCAGGCCTGCCTTTTCTCCTGCAGATAATCCGAACCGAACAACACCAAAACTGCGAGCAAGACTGCGATCGGAATTCTTAAACTCTGACCGCTCTCGAAAGAAAAACTACGTTTCACGATCGCAAACGCAAGATCCAAGCTGGTTTTATATCCGTATTCTGGAGACGCCTTTGCACGAAAGAAAAACATAGAAAAGGAAAACACAAAGAAAGGATATGCGTATTTGATCCATTCCGGAATCCGATCCCACCAACGTTTGAGAATCGAAAACGAAAAAATAAATCGCTCAAATACCATCACACTCGCATGACAGGCGCCCCAGATGATAAAGTTCCAATCCGCACCATGCCAAAGACCGCTCACAAAGGTAGTGATAAATACGTTAAAATACGCTCGAAGAATACTAACTCGGTTACCACCGAGAGAAATGTAGATATAATCTCGAAGCCATGATGAGAAAGAAATATGCCATCTTCTCCAAAACTCGGTTACAGTCTGCGAAAGAAAGGGCCTCGTAAAGTTCTCTGGAATTCTATACCCCATAATTCTTCCGGTTCCGATCGCAACATCCGAATAACCCGAGAAGTCGCAGTAAATCTGAAACGAAAACAAAAAGGAAGTGATGAGCAAAGAAAGAGAATCGTAAGCTCCCGGATTCGTAAAAACTGGATCCACCGTCAAAGAAATCGGATCCGCGACGAAAGTCTTTTTAAAAAGACCCCAGGCGAGTTGTCTCACACCCGGAAGAAGATTCTCTTTTTTATAAGTATAATTCTCCAAAAACTGATGGAGCATATCCTGGGCGCGAATGATCGGCCCCGCCACCAACTGGGGAAAGAAGGAAAGAAAGAGCGCAAATTGAAAAAGACTTCTCGCTTGCGGAACCGTCCCCCGATACACGTCGACCGCATAAGAAATCGCCTGAAGAGTAAAAAACGAAATCCCCATAGGAAGCATTGCGCCGGTCAGCGAAACATACATCGGATCACAAGGATCGGAATTCGTAAAAACGTTCCATGCGTGTAAAGAAAAGTCCATGTATTTGAACATATACAAGAGAACCAGATTTCCCCAAACCGCCACGTTCAAATAAGTCAATTTCCAAAACTTGGAGGACGTCGACTCCATTCCCTTTACCGCAAAATATGTTAGAACAATCGAATATACTAAAAGCAGAATAAACGGAATCTTAAAGATCGCGTAAAAATACAAACTCGCGACCAAAAGCCAAAATCTCTGAAATCTCGACGGAAGCCAGAAGTAGACAAGAATGACAACGGGGGCAAAGACGAGGTATTGAACCGAATTAAAGAGCATTCTTATCTAGTTCCTTGAGTTGTTTCACGACCGATCGTTTCGCCCAGTTGTTTCCCGGAACGGTAAGATGTCCGTCTTCGGGAATAAAATAATCGCGAATCCCTGAGAATTTTTTTCCTCTCGGAGTATCGATCACCTCCCCGCACATCTCAGAAGTTTCCTTTCGAAGTTTGAGCGTGGGAATCCCCTTTTTTTCAAAATAGGACGCGGCGCGAAGCGCGTAGTTTTCGAGTGGGTGATACTTTCCCCGATTCCTGCAAAAAATCTCTTCCACTTGGATCGGCATCAAAACCACCACAAGACGAATCCCTTGAGAACGAGTGTATTCCACCATTTCGTCGTAGGCCCTCTGAGTGATCTGAGGCAAAGGTTCCAAAGAAGAAAGGGGCGGCTCCCGATCCTGACAAGAAAAATAATCGGGGATCGGTTCCGGACAAAATTGTTTTTTGTATTCTTCCTGCGTCAAAACCTCCGGCGTAGGAGCTGCGACAACTACATTCTTCTTTTCTAATGTTTCAAAAGAAGAATTCGGATCGCAATTTTCCTTCGGCGGAGTACGGAAAAAAGAATCCTTCATATAACGGACCAACGTTTGATCCGGAGTCGACGCCGAAGAAAATCCGGTCGAATTCCATTCCGACTTCAGCTTAAAGGTAGTGAACGCGTATTGAACCTTGAGTTGTTCGATCGCGAGCTTTAACGCTTGTAAGGTGTAAGAAGCCCTGGAAAGTTCGAATTGAATCTGAAAGTTCCGATTGAAGGAAGGATCCTTATCCCGTATCTCGTCCACTTCGTCGTCGGAAAGCATTCCTTTGTTTCGCAATTCTTCCGGGATCGTAAAATCGTTTGCCGAAACGAAAAAGAGTACTTCTTTGAGATTCTTTAGCTTCGGAGCCATATCCTTCAACCTTCGAACCGCGCCCAAGGAACCGTAAGCGTCCACGGCTAAATTCATGGATTGTCTGGGACCGCCCTTGAGTTCGATTCCGTTTAACTGATTGCAAAACGTATCCTCGTCTCCGACCCCGAAGCCCATCACAAGACTATCTCCGAGACAAGCGAGTTTCGGTTTTTCAGGATCCGGCTCTTCCAAACCCCTCATTCCCAAAGAATTGGTCCGAAACCTTCCTTCCCACTTCCCTGCAAAGTGACGGATATAAATGTCTTGATTCGGCGCAAGATCCACATAGTAGATCGGATTGTAACGGTGTAATACCTTTTGATCCCGGTAGTATTGAAGAGAAGGAGCTTGAAGAACGTTGAGAAGAATCTCGGTTCCTAAAAAGATGATTGCGAAGAAGGCAAAGACGCGTCCTGCCGAGGAGAAGAATCCTTTCATGGATAGAGGAAAGGTTGGAAGACAAGGGTCCTCTGGCAAGCGAATTCTCCCTTTTTGCCTCTTCTCCCTCAGATCGGATCTTCCTCGTTAGAACGAAAAATACAGAAAATTCTCTGTCAAAAAGAGGATCTACTTTACAACATGGGAGTCTAAAAATAGATCAAATTTAGAATCATTCTAATTCGAGGAAATCATGGCCCACAAAATTGTCATCATTGGATCCGGACCCGCAGGTCACACAGCCGCAATCTACGCCGCAAGAGCGAACCTAAACCCTGCAATGTACGAGGGTTTTATGGCCGGGGGAATTGCCGCGGGCGGTCAACTTACCACTACGACCGAAGTGGAGAACTTTCCCGGATTTCCGGAAGGGATCGATGGAACCAAGTTGACCCAACTCTTCCGCGAACAATCCGTAAAATACGGAACCAGGATTTTCACGCAAACGATCACTAAGGTGGATTTTTCTTCCCATCCTTTCAAACTCTGGTCCGACGACGAACTCATAGAAGCCGAAGCCGTTATCATCGCTACGGGAGCGACCGCAAAAAGAATGCATGTTAACGGAGAAGATACATATTGGCAAAGGGGAATCTCAGCGTGCGCCGTCGCAGACGAAATGGTGGAATACACTCGTTCTCAAGGGATTCGTCTTGTGGTGGTTTTGATGCCGATCCAAGTGGAAGAG